>NZ_CAJVAP010000016.1 GCF_910593785.1 Leucobacter soli
GGCGCAGACGGAGCCGACAAGCGCGGGTGTGGGCGGGCAGACGCGGGCGGAGGCATGGCGGGCAAGCACACGCGGAGCGGACAAGTGCAGGCGGAGCCGGCGCGCCAGGACGGATCAGCTCGCGGCCTCCAGCGCCGCTGCAGGCCCGCACGGGCGTCTCGGCGGGGACGCCGATCCGTCTCTCCCGCTGAGCACGGCGTGCGGCCGGCTCAGGCAGCTCAGCCTGCCTGGAAGCGGAGGATCCGCTCGAGCGCCTCGGCGACGGCCGCCTCGCCCGCCGCGTAGGAGAGCCGGATGGCGCGGTCGCCGGCCACGGGGTCGAAGTCGACGCCCGGAACGACGGCGACGTCGGCCTGCTCCAGGAGGGCGCGGGCGTACTGCGTCGCGCCGCCGTGGCGCTCGAGCTGCGGCCCGAGCTCCGAGTAGTAGTAGAACGCCCCGTCGCTCGGCGCCGCGGTCCCCCAGTCGAGGGCGGGCGCGGCGTCCAGGATCAGCGCCCGGGCGCGCGCGAAGCCTTCGACGACGGCGTCGCGCTCGGCGTACGTCTCGGGGGTGAAGGCGTTCATCGCGAGTTCTTGCGCGGGGGCCGGGGGCGAGAGCGCGAAGTTGGAGGCGAGCGCCTCGAACGGGGCGACGAGCGCCGGCGGCAGAATCGCCCAGCCGAGCCGCCACCCGGTCATTCCCCAGTACTTCGAGAACGAGTTGATGACGATCGCCTCGGGGTCGAGTTCGACGGCGGAGACGCCGCGCGGGTCGGGGTCGCCGGGCTGCGGGAAGGTGATCCCGTGGTAGATCTCGTCGCTGATGAGCCGGGTACCGCGGGCACGGCACCAGTCGGCGAGGGCTGCGAGCTCGGCCCGGCCGAGCATGGTGCCGGTCGGATTCGCGGGCGACGCGATGATGAGGCCGGCCAGCTCGCCGTGTTCGGCGACCGCGGCGTCGAGGAGTGCGGGTGTCGGCTGGTAGCGCGTCTCGACACCGGTCGGGATCTCCACGACCTGCACCCCGAGCGCGGCGAGAATGTTCCGGTAGGCCGGGTAGCCGGGGCTCGCGAGCGCGACGCGGTCTCCCGGGTCGAACGCCGCGAGGAACACGAGCTGGAACGCGCCGGACGAGCCGGTCGTGACGGCCACGGTCCCGGGGTCGACGTCGACGCCGTACCACGCGCGGTAGTGTCCGGCGATCGCCTCCCGCAGCGGCGTCGTGCCGAGGGGACCGGTGTAGCCGGCGGGCTTCAGCGTGCCCGGGACGGGGCGCGCGCTCGGTTCACCCGCGCACAGCGAGACCACGTCGTGGCCTGCCAGCCGTCGACGGGCGATCTCGTCGGTGATGCTCATCACCTGGAACGCGGGTACGTGCGAACGCTTCGAGGGCTTCATGGGACCTACGCTATCCGTTCGCCGTTCGCGCCGCGCCCGGGCGCGGGCGCCCTCATGCCGCTCGCGTTCCGCGCTCGGTGAGCCGGAGGTAGCCGCTCAGCGCGGCGACGCCCTCGGAGGTGCTGGGGAGGCCCTGGCCGAGGCGGGTGGACGAGACGAGGTGCGCGGCCCATTGCGCCCGACTGATCGCCACGTTCAACCGGTTGCGCATGAGGAGGAACTCGAGCCCGCGCGGTACGTCGTCGGCGCTCGAGGCCGCGAGCGTGACTATGGCGATCGCGGCCTCCTGGCCCTGGAACTTGTCGACGGTGCCGACGCGTATCCCCTCGAGGCCTGCGGCAATCAGAGCCTCCGCGACGCATTCGACCTGGGCGTTGTACGGGGCGACGACGATGACGTCCTCGGAACCCAGCGCACGCGGCGCTTCTCCGGGTTCGTGGAGCGTACCCGAGAGCGACGCACGTGCGATCCTCACCACTTCGGCGGCCTCCTCGACCGAGCTGGTGGAGTTGCCGAAGTGCTCGACCGCGTGCCAGACGAGGCCCGCCGCTCCCGCGCCGTCGACCTCGCGCAGTTCGGCCGTGGTATGGGTGTGCAGGCGCCCCTCGTAGGAGAGCTCGGAGACGACGTCGGCGAGCTCGGTGCGCATGCGCCGTGTCTCTGCGAGGAAGTAGCCGGCGCTCTCGGGGAGGGTGTCGTGCTCGCCGAGCAGCCAGCCGAGCGCGGAGGTGTCGACCGGTTCCGGGTGCGAGCCCTGGGAGACCTGGGGCAGCTGCTGCGGGTCCCCGAGCAGCAGCAGGCGTTCCGCCGCGACGGATGCGGCGATCGTCGGCGCCAGCGAGAACTGCCCGGCCTCGTCGATCACCAGGAGGTCGAGGCTCTTGCGCGCCACCCTGGCCGGGTTGGCGAAGTCCCAGGCGGTGCCGCCGATGACTGCGCCGCGGCCTGCCTGGCGGTGCCCGTGCATGAAGGCATCGTGCCCGTTGGGGCGCAGCACGGTGTACCCGGGCAGCGGTGCGCCCGGGTCGAGTCGGCCGCCCTGCGGCACCTTGCCCGCCCGTGCGGGGTCGAGGCCGGCGCTGATGACGCCCTCGAGCACGTTTTCGACGACCTTGTGCGACTGCGCCACGATGCCGATGCGCCAGCCGTCCCGTTCCACGAGGGTGCGGATCACTCGAGCGGCGAGGTAGGTCTTGCCGGTGCCGGGCGGGCCCTGCACGGCGAGCGCGGATCGATGCAGACCGCGCAGGGACGCGACGACGGCCCCGATCGTCCGATGGTCCTCAGCACCGTCCGCTGCGGCGAGCGCTTCGGCGGACCCGGGATCCACGAGGGGAGCTCCGCCCACCAGTCTCGGCGGCACGCGTCGCATGATGTCGACGACGGGGTCGGCTGGGAAGTGCCCCTGATCGAGCGCAGCGGCGAGCTCCCGGCCCCACTCCTCGATGGCCTGCTTCTGGGCACCGGGGCGCGGCGGCGGACCGGGGGTCAGCGCGACGGGCAGTCGTCCGTACTCGGGAAGGTCGTCCGATCGGGTCTCCTCGATCGTGACACCGTCGTCGTGGAGCTCGAGGATCTTCACCAGCATCGCGCCCCGCGCTCCCGGTGCGGCACCCCGCTGCGGCCCGAAGGGCGGCGGATAGTCGTAGGCCAGGTAGACATCTCCGCCCTCCTTGAGCGAGCTGCCCGGCGCGATGCCGCCCCGCAGCCTGAGTCTGCGCCGGTGCTTCCGCTGCCGCCCCACGGGCGCCTGCCAGTCCTCCTCGACCTCGCTCTTCTCGGCGTCCACGACCATCACGTCGCGCGTGTCCGCCCAATCCTCTATCGGGTCGATGAGCCGCGCGTAGTGCGCCCACCAGAAGGACTTCTGCTCCCGCTCGTAGTAGTCGATCGCGCTCCCGGCGAGCGCGGCGGCGCGGCGGTCGCGCGGATCGGAGGCCAGACTCGCGTGCCTGGCGAGCGCCGTGGCGACGGCGCTGAGTTCGAGCTCGGGGCCGCCCTCGTCCTCCCGGCCGGATCCGGTGCGCGTTCCGAGCTCGGCCGCATCGGCGTGCGCATCGGTACCCGGCTCGACGCCGTGCTCAGCGGCGATGCGGAGCAGCCAGTCCCGCAGGCGCAGCGTCGACACGCAGTCGTACCGGTTGTAGTCCGCGATCGCTTCGAGCCGGGCGCGCCCCTCCGCCCGCGTCGACTCGTCCCCCGAGCCCAGCGCCGCGCTCGCCTCCGCGTATTCCGTGATCGACTGGTCGCCGCTCGTGACCCCGCTCTGGTCGCGCAGCTCGTCGCCCATGTAGAGCGGTTCGAGCTTCTTGATCGAGTAGGAGCGCGAGCCGATCCGCAGCGCGCGCCGCACGATCGGGTACAGGTCGACCAGCACGTGCTCGCGCAGCAGCTGATCGACCTCGGCCTCGCCCACGCCGTGCCGCGCCGCGATCGAGAGCAGATGCGTGCGCTCGTACGCGGCGTAGTGGTAGATGCGCATCCCGGGGTGGCGCCGGCGACGATCGGCGACGAATGCGAGGAACTCCTCGAGCGCACGTCGCTCGGCGTCGAGATCGTGCGCCCAGATCGGGGTGAAGCGCTCGGTCGCATCGACCATGCCGAAGAGGTAGTCGAGGCCCCAGCGCGCGCTCCCCTCCTCCCCGGGCTCGCGGTAGAGCGGGTCGCCCTCGAAGTCGAAGAACAGGTCGCCCGGATCCGGCTTCGGGATCGCTGCGAGCGCGCCGGGATCAGCGACCCGCACCGGCGGCGCTTCACCGGGTACGGCGCCGACCTGCAGCGTCGCCTGCCAAGCCAGCCGCTCGAGCACCGCTCGCCCGATCCCCTCGACCTGGATGTCCCCCGAGCCGATCGCCGGTAGCGCCTCTGCGACCGCGTCGATCGTCTGCAGCCCGGCGGCGAGGAGCCGATCCCGCTGCACTCCGCGGATCCCAGCGATGAGCAGGGGGTCCCGCGTGCGCTCGACTTCGGGCGCGCAGACCTCGCACCGCCCGCACGCGGTGATGTCGGCAGCCCCCCAGGCCACCGGTGCCGCGCTCTCGCGGCGGCCGTCGGCGCCGACCGCGCGCGCACGATCCAGCAGGATCTCGTGCAGCCGGCTCCGCCGAGCCCGGAACACCGGGGAGATGTCGGCCAGCCGGTGCGTCGAGCGTGCGCCGTCGCCGAGGATCAGCACGGCCTCGGAAGCGACCGGGATGCCGACCCGTTCGAGCTGCTCGGCGTATGCCGCGAGCTGCATGAGCGCCGTCACTTTCACCCGGCGCGCGAGCTTCGTGTCCTGGACCTCGTACTCCCCGGATTCGGTGCGGCGCAGGAAGTCCGCGAATCCCACGAAGGCGAGGGCCGGATCCCCTGCCTCCGGATCCTCCGGGCGCTGCGCGACGTCGAAGAACGTGGCCTGGAAGACGATCCCGGCCCCGCCCAGCAGTGCGGTGCGCGTGAGCTCGGCCACCTCGTCCAGCGCCACGGCGCTCATCGACGCGGGCCGCGGGATCTCGACGACGCCACCGGCTCTGCCCGAGGCCCCCTCGCCGTAGGATTCGCGGTACGCCGCCAGCACGCGCTCCTCGTGCGCGTCGCCCAGCCGCGCGGCGCGTTCGAGCATCGCGTCGTCGTCCGCCGGCACCTCGACGTCGCGTCCGAGCTTCGCGTCGACCCGGCGCAGGAACGCGAACTCGCAGGTGCTCGCTGCGGTCAGGTCGCTTGCGCTCGTGACGATCCGCACGCCGCCGCCATCGGCCTCCTGTACGAACATGCGCGTCCCTTCGGATCGATCGGGTGGGTATCTGAGACGACGCTATCCCGCACCTCCGACAAACGCGCCGCGACGGTCCGCGTTCTCACCGCGTGCACCCTCACCGCGTGCACCCTCACTGCAGGCACCGTCACTGCACGCACCGTCACTGCACGCACCGCCGCGGTCGGCGCCCTCACTCCGCCGGAGCGGAGTCCAGGTCGTCGAGCCGCAGTTCGGCGAGATGCGCGGCGAGCGCCTCCGTGTCGGACTCGTCCCACGCCGGCGGCGGCAGGATCTCGGCCCAGGCGCGCACCGGCGCCTGCCCGAACTCGTGCCCCTGGCCGTCGGGAATCCCGGAGGCGAGCTGGTCCACCGCCAGCTGGAGCACGGTGACGACCGGGATCCAGATCATCTGGTCCGGCACTCCGGGCCCGCGCTCGCCGGAGAGGAACTCCGGCCGCTCGAACACGGCACCGAAGTCGAGCCACGTCACCGGATCGTTGGCGTGCTGCAGGTAGCCGACTCTCGGGGCCGCCCACTCCCCGGCTCCCGGCCATTCGGCGCCGTCCGCCGAGAAGCGCACGGTATCGCCCGCGGCGTGCACCGGCAGCGACACCGGCGAACCGGCATCCCGATCCTCCGTGAACCGCTGCCAGAGCACGTTGTTCGCGGTGGGGCCCACCCACAGCGCGCCGTCGGTGCGCGTCGCCAGATCCTGCGCGCCCGCGAACGCGCCTTCGCTGCCGAACGACCCGAGGCTCTCGCCGCTGACCAGGAGCTTCGGCCGCGCGTCCTCCGGCAGCTGCGACCAGCGCGCGTAGACGGCGTCGAACAGGGCCTGGCCGGCCTGCCGTGGCCGGTCGCCGTCCACCAGGAACGACATCCAGCTCGGCAGGTACGAGTACTGCACGCTGACCGTCGCGGTGCTGCCGCGCCAGAGGTACTCGAGGGCGCGGGCCTGGTTCTCGTTGACCCAGCCGCGCCCGGTGCCGGTCGCGACGTTGAGGACGGCGCGCTCGAACGCTCCCGTGCGCTCGAGCTCGGCGACCGCCTGCGCGACCTGCGCGTCGAGGTCCTGATGTTCGGGGCCGGATCCGATGTAGACGCGGATCGGCTGCGCGGGTATGAAGTACGGCCCGAAATCGTTGCGAGCACCCGTCTGCGAGAGGAACCCTCCGATCTCCTCACGCGTCGGCGTATTCGCGATGAAGACGCGCCCCTGCCTGCCGAGCGATTCCCAGCTCACGGCGGATCCGGGCCCGCCCGAGACCTCCGCCAGCTCGGGCGCCGGCACATCGGTGCTGAACTCGTCGTTGATCGCCAGGTACGTCGCGTCGAGCGTCTCGGCGACGCGACCCACCATGACGCCGTTCACGAGCGCGTAGGCGGCCCAGACGGCGAGGACCGTCCCGAGCGCGACGGCGACCTTGAGCGGCAGCACGCGCGCGATGAGCCTTCCGAGCCGGCGGCCGCCGCCGCGGATCCCCCGCGCGATGATCAGGAGCGCACCGAACGCGACGAGCGCGACAGCCGTCGCCAGCACCGGGTCCGAGGCGGGTGCCGGGTCGAGCCCGATCTGCTCGCGCTGCGCCTGCTGCCAGCCGTGCGCGAGCCACAGGAGCACCGCGGATCCGGCGATCGAGACGATGAGCAGCGCACGCCGGGCGAGACGCTCGTGCTCCGGGGTGAGGCGCGCGCCCGCGCTGCGCAGTGCCCACGACGCCGCTGAGCCGAGCCCGTAGGCCAGGAGCCCCGCGACGGCGCAGAGCAGGCCCTGGAAGAGCGGTCCGCGCGGCAGCAGCGACGGGGTGAGCGCGAGCCAGGCGCCGACGAGGGCTGCAGCAGCAGGCACCGACGGCAGGCGGTACGGGCGCAGGATCGGTGGGGCGCTCATCTGACTGCTCCGACTCCAGTAGTTCGGGAAGGATCGCCGGAGACCCCGGGTGCAACGATGGTACCGGTGATCGCCGGCCGGGATCGGCAACGACCGCAGGATCGGCACCGCCGCGCGGGATCGCAGAATCCGGAATCCGCACCGCATTCAGGATCCGCGCGGCCGTACCCGCTAAGCTGATCCCACGGGCCGTCGCCGGCCCCATCGTCGCCGACGTTCAGATGCCCGGGCCGCACTCCATGTGCGCACACCCGTGCGGCAGACCCTCTGCGGCGAAACGAAGCGCGATCCCGCGCATTCGCCGACCAGGCCCGGGGGCCGCGTCGGATCGCGCCGCGGTCCGGCGCCGAGCGCCGCCCGCGCCGCAACACGAAAGCACATCGCACACGTGACTGCACAGACCTTCGCCGATCTCGGCGTTCCCGCCCCCATCGCCCACGCGCTCGAGAAGAACGGCAAGACCGCGCCCTTCCCGATCCAGCGCGACACCCTCCCCGACACGCTCGCCGGGCGCGACGTGCTCGGCCGCGGCCGCACCGGCTCGGGCAAGACCATCGC
This sequence comes from Leucobacter soli, assembly GCF_910593785.1. Classification (GTDB taxonomy): domain Bacteria; phylum Actinomycetota; class Actinomycetes; order Actinomycetales; family Microbacteriaceae; genus Leucobacter; species Leucobacter soli. Next base: position 7,568 of record NZ_CAJVAP010000016.1, read on the forward strand.
GTTCGGCATCCCGCTCGTCGCGAACCTGGCCGGCGGCGAGGCCGGTATCGCCGCGCACGAGGCCGCCAAGAAGCGCCGCCCGAGCCGCCCCCGCGCGATCGTGCTGGCCCCGACCCGCGAGCTCGTCACCCAGATCGCCGAGACCATCAAGATGCTCGCCGATCCCGCCGGCATCAAGGTCACCACCATCTTCGGCGGCGTGCCGCAACGCCGCCAGGAGGCTGCGCTCGAGGCCGGCGTCGACGTCGTGGTCGCCGCGCCCGGCCGCCTCGACGACCTCATGAAGCAGAGGCTCATCAGCCTCGACAGCGTCGAGATCACCGTGCTCGACGAGGCGGATCACATGGCCGACATGGGCTTCCTGCCCGTCGTCACGCGGATCCTGAACGCGACGCCGAAGCAGGGCCAGCGGCTGCTCTTCAGCGCGACCCTGGACAACGGGGTCGACAACATCGTGAAGAAGTACCTCCACAACCCGATCCTGCACTCGGTCGACAGCGCCGAGTCCCCCGTGCCGCAGCTCACGCATCACGTGTTCGAGGTCGCGAGCAAGGCCGGCAAGGACGCGCTGATCGAGGCGCTCGCCTCGGGCACCGAGCGCCGCATCTTCTTCACCCGCATGAAGCACCAGGCGAAGAAGCTCGCCAAGCAGCTGACCGCCGCGGGCATTCCTGCCGTCGAGCTGCAGGGCAACCTGTCGCAGAACGCGCGGGATCGCAACCTCGCCGAGTTCGTCTCGGGCGGGGCGAAGGTGCTCGTCGCGACGGACGTCGCCGCGCGCGGCGTGCACGTCGACGGCGTCGATCTGGTCGTGCACGTGGATCCGCCGGTCGAGCACAAGGCCTACCTGCACCGCTCCGGCCGCACCGCGCGCGCCGGCAACGAGGGCGACGTCGTGACGCTCGTGCTGCCCGAGCAGCGCGGCGAGATGCGCCAGATCATGCGCGCCGCGAAGATCCACGTCACCCCGCGCCCGGCCAGCCCGAAGGATGCCGAGGTGCTCGAGCTCATCGGCGAGGCGGCGCCGCGCGTCGATCCGAAGGAGACCGAGCGCAAGCGCGCTGCGGCTCACCTCGCCCAGCAGCGCGCCGCGGGGCACAACCCGGCCGGTGCCGGTCAGTCCCAGGGCGCGAACGCGAAGCGCAAGCGGTCGCGCGGCGGCCGCAGCCGAACCGGCGGTCAGGGTCAGGGTCAAAGCCAGGGCCGCGGGCAGGATCAGAGCCGCGGGCAGGATCAGGGCCGCTCGCAGCAGCGCCAGCAGGGCGCAGGATCAGCCCAGCCGCAGCGCTCAGGCGGCCGGCAGGGCCAGGGCCAGGGTCGATCGCAGCAGCAGGGCCAGGGGCAGGGCGGCCAGGGAGGTCAGGGCGGCGGCCAGCGCCGCGCCGGCCGTCGCGCCCAGAACCCGGGCGGAGCCGTCTACTCGACCAGCTCACCCGGGCGCTGAGTCTCGTCTCGAGCCGCATCAGCGGCGACGTGCCGATCGGCCTGCTCCTCGGGCCGCTGGCGACGTACCTCATCGTGGCGATGCCGCCGCCGCTCCGACAACCGTCGGTTCAGAGCTCCGGGTCGAGCGCGACGCCGTCGACGTAGCGCCAGCGGCCCTCGGGCGAGCGCACGAAGCGGCTGCGCTCCCGTTGCACCAGACGCCCGCTCGGGCGGCGCGCGATCGCGGTGAAGGCGACCCACCCCTCCCGGTCGAAGGGGCCGCCGGCCTCGGTCGATTCGACGAGCAGGCGCCGCCAGTCGACCTCGGGATCGATGTCGAGCGATTCCGGCCGGGTACTCGGATCCCAGGAGTCGAGCAGGTAGGACTCGAGGCCGAACGCGAATGCGCTGTAGCGGGATCGCATGAGGCGCTCGGCCGTCGGCGCGGCCGCTCCCCCGTGGATCGGGCCGCAGCATTCGGCGTACGCGGCGCCGCGCTCGCACGGGCACGGCTGCTCGGATCGAAGGCTCATGCGAACGACCCTACGGGACGGTTCGCGCGAACCCGCGGAACCGGGCAGAATAGGAGCAGCGCGCGGTGCACCCGCGCACGGCATTCGCGGTGCCGGTCGCGCACCATCCACCGCGCACCGCCCGGCCGCACACCTCAAGGAGCAGACGTGAAGACCATCGCCCGCATCGCCACCGCCCTCGCCGCGGCCCTCGTCTCGGTGTTCGTCGCCGCACCGGCCCTCGCCTCCGAGGAGGGCGTGAAGTTCGACCCGACCGAGCAGTTCTCGCACGCCGGCGAGCCCCTGCAGGTCGGCGCGATCCTCATCGTCGGCTTCGTGCTGCTGATCGTCGTGCTGCTCCTCGCGCAGGCCATCAGCGCGCCCTTCGAGAAGAAGTAGCCCGTGGCACTCGCCGAGCGGATCGCGGCGCTCGCCTGCGAGACGCTGGACCTCGAGGTCTCCGAGGAGATCCTGACGGTCACGATCAGCCGCCCGGAGGTCCTCAACGCCCTCTCGCCGGTGGTGATCGCCGAACTGCGCCGGGTCTTCGGCCCGCTGCGCTCGGAACTCGGCCGGGCCGACGAGACGGGACGCCCCGACTGGTCGATCCGCGGCGTCATCCTGACCGGTGCGGGAGAGAAGTCGTTCGTCGCCGGCGCGGACATCTCGGTGATGCGCGGCATGAGCCCGGCCGAAGCCGATGCCTATACCGCCGAGGCGCAGGAGCTGACGAGCTGGCTCGAGACCCTGCCCGTGCCCGTCGTCGCCGCAGTCAACGGCTTCGCCCTGGGCGGCGGCTGCGAGATCGCGATGTCCTGCGATTACATCTTCGCCGCCGAGACCGCGAGCTTCGGGCAGCCCGAGGTCGGGCTCGGCCTCATCCCGGGTTTCGGCGGCTGCGTCCGCCTGCAGCAGCTGGTGGGGGTCGCGGCCGCGCGGGAGCTGATCTTCACCGGCCGCCGGATCGATGCCGCCGAGGCGCTGCGCCTCGGGCTCGTCCTCCGCGTGCTGCCCGACCAGGCCGCGCTGCTGACGGCGGTCCGCGAGTCGCTGCGCCTCGTCGCGCGCCAGTCGGCCGTCGCCGTCGCCGCGGCGAAGCGCACGGTGCGGGCCGCGCAGGCGCTGCCGACCGACCAGGGTCTCGAGCTCGAGCGCTCGGCGTTCACCGCCTGCTTCGGCACGGAGGACATGGCAGAGGGAACGGCGGCGTTCGTGGAGAAGCGCCGCCCCGCGTTCACCGGCCGGTGACCGGAGCCGCATCGCCGACGCGAACGCGAGGCGCGGGCGGCGGCGTCAGCCCTGCTGCGAAGCCGTCACCGGATCGCGGACCACGCGGAACTGCGCCACCCGCGGATCCACCGCGCCGCGCACGTAGCCCGTGGGCGATCCTGCGACGGCCTGCAGGAACGAGACCGTCTCCTCGGTGATCTCCTCACCGGGGACGAGGTTCGGGATGCCGGGCGGATAGGCGGCGAGCGTGTCGGAGGAGACCCGGCCGACGGCCTCGGAAGCGGGCACGATCTCGCTCTCGCCGAAGAAGGCCGAGCGCGGGATCATGCGCAGCACGCCGGCGGCCGGCAGCGGCGGGAACCCGTTCTGATCGGCGACCCCACCCGCGGCCCGCAGCGCGTCGGCCTGATCGGCGACCGCCGTGAGCGCGTCCATGATCCGCTCGAGATCCGGGGTGGCGAGCGCGCCGATCACCGCGACGATGCTCGTCCCGGTCGACATCTCGAAGTAGACGTTGTGGTCGGCGATCAGACGGTCGCGCACCCAGTGGCCGCTCTGGCCGAGCGCGGAGACGTCTATCGGCACCCGCAACGGGTCGGTGGCGACGATGTCGGGGAACGCGTCGAAGCCGTCGCTGATCACGGAGAAGCGGGAGTCGGCGCGAAGCCGCTCGCGGAACTCCTCCGAGATCTTCACGGACTCGGAGATCTGCTCGCCGCCGTGCACGAGCGCGTGCCGCGCCGCATCCAGAGACCCCATCAGGATCGAGCTCGCCGAAGTCGAGGCGGTCATCGTGTAAGCGCGCTTCACGAGCGGTTCCAGGCGTTCCGCGAAGGGCCCCTCGCCGAGGTGCAGCATGGCGGACTGGGTGAGGGATCCTGCCAGCTTGTGCGTGCTCGAGATGACGAGGTCGCCCCCGAGCCGCGCCGGCGACTCCGGCAGGTCCGGGTGGAATCCGAAGTGCGCGCCCCAGGCGCCGTCGACGATGAGCGCGGCGTCGTAGGCGTGCGCCACGCGCGAGAGCCCGGCGACGTCGGCGGTGGAGCCGAAGTAGCTCGGCGAGACGACGTAGACGCTCTGCACGGCCCGGCCGGCCTCGGCCTCGGCGCGCAGCGCCTCCTCGAGCATCTCGGGGGTGAGCCCGTGCGCGATGCCGTGTTGCTGGTCGACGTTCGGGTTCACGAAGGCCGGGATCAGCCCGGCGAGCAGCACGCCGTCGGTGAAGCTCGAGTGCGAGCTGCGCTGCATCAGCACCCGCTCGCCCAGCCCGCGCACGGCGAATGCCGCGGTGCGGTTGCCCTGCGATGCACCGTTGGTGAGCCACCAGGTCCGGCGGGCGCCCCACGCCTCGGCGGCGAGGGCGAGCGACTCGTTCAGCGGGGAATCGTCTCCGAGGTCGACGCCCTCGAGCATCAGCGGCACGTCGAGCTGCACCATGCGCTCGCCGTACACGTCGGCCAGGTGATGGCCGCCGTGGTCCGCGGTGCCACCGTGCCCGGGCACCATGATCTGCAGTGGATGGGAATCGGCAAGGCCGGCCACCGCGTCGAGGTAGGGCGTGCGGCACTGGGCATCGCTCTGCGGGCACTGCGCGTCCGTCTCGGAATCGCTGCTCCGCACGCCGCTGCGGATGGCGTGCCCCCGCAGCCCGGCGACGCGCGGTCCCGGCGCGAAGGCGTCTTGGTCGTTCTCTGTGCGTTCGACGTGGAGCATTCATCTAGCGTCCCGTGGATCCCTCGCGAGGGGAATCCCGAAACCCCTCCTACCCACCAGATGGCATATGGAACTAGGATGGGAATTCCTTGCTATGGGCTCCAGATGGAATGAGGCGAAGATGCTCGACCCGAGACAGTTGCAGGCCCTCGCCGCAGTCGCCGCCGAGGGCTCCGTCGCCCGGGCGGCCAAACGGCTCGGCTGGAGCCAGCCGACCGTCGACTACCACCTCAAGGCCCTGGACCGTCTCGTGGGCAGCGCACTCACCATGCGGAGCGCCCGCGGCAGTGCGCTCACCTCCGCCGGAGCGCTGATGCTCGAGCGCGGCGACGAGATCCTCGCGCTCTCCGATCGCGCCCTCGCCGACGTCCGCGAGTTCGCGCAGGTCGGCCGTACGAGGCTCCGCTTCGGCTCCTTCCCCACCGCCGCCGCGCGCCTGCTGCCCGGCATCGCCGCGCGCCTCGCCGAAGTCGGCATCGAGCTCGACGTGATCCTCGAGGAGATCTCACCGCTCGTCGCCCGCGTGAACCAGCGCACGGTCGACGCCGCGCTCGTCTACACCGCCAGCGGCTACCCGCTGCAGTTCCGCACCGAGGTCCACACCACTCCGCTGCTCACCGACCCCCTCATGCTCGCGCTGCCCGCGAGCCATCCCGAGGCCGGGCGCCAGAGTTTCACCACCGAGGCGCTGCTCGATCTGAGCGAGGACCCGTGGGTCTTCAGCGCGACACCCGGCGACACCCTCGACGAGGTGGTCGTCGATGCCTTCACCGGCGAGGGCCGGCACTTCGACGCCGGGATCCGCACCGACGACTACGCCGTCGCCCTCGGCCTCGTCGCCGCCGGCCTCGGTGTGGCGCTCATCCCGCGCCTCGCCATCGGATCGGTCCCGGCGGGTGCGATCCTGCGCCCGATCACCGATCCGCGCTTCGCCCGCGAGATCCTGCTCGCAGCGCCCGCCACCCCCGGGGGCCCGCCGCCGGCCGTCCGCCAGCTCGCCGAGGCCGTCCGCCGCACCCTCAGCGCGTCGACCGAGCGCTCACCGACTTCGCTCTGGGATCCTCGGTGACGAAGCAGGCGAGCACCGCACCGATCGTCGCCGCGGCGCCGGCCATCAGGAACGCCGCACGCGTGCCCGCAGCCAGCGCGTGCGCGTCGACCGCTTCGGGAGAACCCGCCACCGACGCCGAGACGAGCGTCATCACCGTGACGAACAGTGCCGTGCCAGCGGCACCCGCCACCTGCTGCACCGTCGAGATGGTCGCGCTGCCGTAGGAGGCGAGGCTGCCCGGAAGCGAGCCGAGCGACACCGAGAAGAGCGGCGTGAAGACGCCCGCGAGGCCCAGGCAGAGCACCAGGTAGGTGACGACCACCTGCCAGATGCTCGTGGAGTCCGTGAACAGGCCCATGCCCCAGAGCGCGATCGCGGTCGCGATGGTGCCGGGCAGCAGCACGAAGCGCGCGCCGCGCCGGTCGACGAGCCGGCCCACCCAGGGGCCGAGCAGGCCCATCAGCAGTCCGCCGGGCAGCAGCACGAGGCCGGACTCGAGGGTCTCGAATCCCAGCACGTTCTGCACGTAGATCGGCAGGAGGATCAGCGTGCCGAAGAGCGCGAGCGAGCTGAACGAGAACAGGATCGCCGCGAGCCGGAACGGCAGGTAGGTGAAGGTGCGCAGATCGAGCAGCGCTCTGTCCTCCCGCTGCAGGACGATCTGGCGCCAGATGAACGCCGCGAGCGCGATCGCCCCGAGCAGCATCGGCCCCCACGGGGGCACACCGGAGCCGCCGTTGGCCTGCTCCCCGACCGCGCTCAGCCCGTAGACCAGGCCGCCGAAGCCGACGACGGAGAGCAGCACCGACAGGGCATCGATCGGAGCCACCCGCTGTTCGCCCACGTTCGGCAGGCGCAGCGCCCCGAGCAGCAGCGCGGTCGCGGCGATCGGCAGCATGAAGATGAAGAGCCACCGCCAGCTGAGCCACTGCAGGATGAGCCCGGAGATGGTCGGCCCGAGCGCCGGCGCGACCGAGATCACGATCGCGATGCGCCCCATCAGGCGGCCGCGGATGCTCGCCGGGACGAGGGTGATCACGGTCGTCATCAGGAGCGGCATCATGATGGCGGTGCCGCCGGCCTGCACCACACGGCCGACGACCAGGACGCCGAAGCCCGGCGCCACCGCCGAGATCAGCGTTCCCGCGGTGAAGAGGCTCATCGCGGTGAGGAAGAGGGTCCGGGTGCGCATGCGCCGGATCAGCATGCCGGTGATCGGGATCACGACGCTCATCGTCAGCAGGAACGCGGTGGTCAGCCACTGCCCGGCGGCGGCGGAGATCGAGAGATCCTCCATCAGGCGCGGCAGCGCGACCCCCATGACGGTCTCGTTGAGGATCACGACGAAGGCGCTCGTGAGGAGCAGCCAGATGGCGAGGCTCTCGCGCGGACCGAGGCTCCGCGCGCTGGGATCGGGCGACGGAGACTGTTCGAGCATAAGAGGTCTAGCCTACCGGGTTCTCCGGACCCAGCGGCACGGCTTGCCGCACGGCGGCCCGGGATCGGCCGGTCAGGCGAAGGGATCGCGCACGCGTGCGAGGAAGGCTCGGGTCTCCTCGCGCTGCGGCGCATCGAAGACCTGCGCGGGCGGGCCCGATTCGATGATCCGGCCATCCTTCAGATACACCACGCGGTCGGCGACGCGTCGCGCGAAACTCATCTCGTGCGTGGCCATGAGGATCGTGGAACCCTGGGTCTTGAGCTCGTGCACCAGATCGAGCACCTCGCCGACGAGCTGCGGATCGAGGGCGCTCGTGATCTCGTCGAGCAGCAGGAGTTCGGGATCGGTGGCGATGGCCCGGGCGATCGCCACGCGCTGCTGCTGGCCCCCCGAGAGGCGATCCGGGTACTCGCGCGCCTTGTCGCCGAGGCCGATCCTCTCGAGCAGCGCCATGCCGGTGCGCTCGGCCTCCGCCCTGGGGGTGCGGAACACCTTGCGCGCGGCGAGCGTCACGTTGTCGAGCACGCGCAGATGCGGGAACAGGTTGTAGTGCTGGAACACGACGCCGATACGCGCCCGGATCGCGTCGGCGTCGACGCGCGGATCGGTGATGTCCTGCGTGTGCGGCTCGCCCTCCGTCGAACCCTCAGTCGAACGGGTGAGCAGGATCCTGCCGTCGTCGACCTGCTCGAGCAGGTTGATCGTCTTCAGCAGCGTCGACTTGCCCGAGCCCGAGGCCCCGATCAGCACGACGACCTCGTGCTTCGCCACCTCGAGGTCGATGCCGTCGAGCACGCTCTGCTCCCCGAAGCGCTTCACCACGCCTTCGATGCGCAGCACGGGCTCGGTGCGCTGATCCGCCCCGCTCATACGACTCCCCCGACCTGCTCGCGCCGCTGCGCCCGCGCCGACACCGCGTCGGTGATTCGGATGAAGGGCCAGGCGAGGATCACGAAGCACAGGCCCGCCACCACGTATGGCGTGAAGTTGAAGCTCGTGGCGACCTCGATCTGCGCGGCCCGCACGGCGTCGACGGCGCCGAGCACCGAGATGAGACCGACATCCTTCATCAGCGAGACGAAATCGTTCATGAGCGCCGGCGTCACCTTGCGCACCGCCTGCGGCATCACGATGAGGCGCAGCGTGCCGGCGTGGCTGAGGCCGAGCGAGCGCGCAGCCAAGCGCTGAGACGGGTGCACGGCCTCCATCCCCGCGCGCAGCACCTCGGACACGTAGGCCGAATAGCAGAGCACGAGCGCGACGGTGCCCCAGACCTGCGCCGGCACCCGCCCGGTCAGACCGAGCGCGGGAATGCCGAACCCGATCAGGTAGAGCACGAGCAGCACAGGGATGCCGCGGAAGAGGTCCGTGTACCCGGCCGCCAGCAGGCGGAGCGGCGTGAACACGGCACCGCGCAGGGTGCGGGCGACCGCGAGCAGGGTGCTCAGGATCGCGACGCCGATCGTCGCGAAGACGAGCACCTGGACGTTCAGCCAGAGACCCTCGAGCACGCGCGGGAACGAGGCGATCGCGACCTGCGGGTCGAAGAACGTCTCGCGCACGCGCGCCCAGCCGGGGCTGTTCACGAGCACCAGCCAGATGACCGCGGCGAAGACGACGGTGCTGACCGCGCTGATCAGCACCGAGCGCCGACCCCGGGCGCGCCGGTAGGCGCGGCGTTCGAGCTCGATCTCGCTCGGCTCGAACGGACGCGCCGCGCGCGGCCCGGTGTCGGTCACTGATGCGTCGGATCTACTGGAGGACCGGGGCGCCCTGGTCGGCGATCCACTCGGCGGCCAGCTGATCCAGCGTGCCGTTGTCGCGCAGGGCGTCGACCGCCGCCGAGACCGCCGCCGTCAGCGGCGAGTCCTTCGGCAGCACGAAGGCGAAGTCGTCCCCGCCCCGGCTCGACTGGAGCTGGCCGACGATCACGCCGTCGTCGAGCTGCGCGTCGCGCACGTAGAACGCGCCCGGCAGGTCGGTGACCATCGCATCGACCTGGTCGCCCTGCAGTGCGAGGACCAGGTCGTCGACGGAGTTGTAGATCTTCAGGTTGTCGGTCCCCAGCACCTCTTCGGCGACGGTCAACGACGTCGTGCCCGAGGCGACGCCGATCGTAGCGCCGGCCAGATCGGCCACGCTCGTGGCACCGGCCGCGGCGCTGCCGGCGTTCGCGACGATCGCCTGCGTGGTCGTGTAGTACGGGCTCGAGAAGTCGACGGCCTGCGCCCGCTCCTCGGTCACCGAGAACTGCTGGATGTTCAGGTCCCAGTCCTTCGGACCCGGTGCGATCGAGGCCTCGAACGCGGCGCCGACCCACACGACGTCCTCCTTCGCGAAGCCGAGCTCCTCGGCCACGGCGTAGGCGACGGCCGCTTCGAAGCCCTCACCGCTCGAGGGATCGTTGTCGATCACCCACGGCGCGTAGGCGGGCTCGCCGGTCGCGATCGTCAGGACGCCCGGGGTGATGGTCTCGAGTGCCGGGCCGTCGGAGGCGGCGGGCGTCTCGGGCTCGGCGTTCCCGCCGCCCGAGGTGCAGGCGGAGAGCGCGAGGAGAGCAGCGGCGCCTGCGGCGACCACTGCGCTGAAACGGGTGAGGCGGGACATGGATGCTCCTTGCAAGTCGGATTCTGGTCGCGCCCGGCGCCGGAGGCCGGGGCGGAGAGCCAGCCTCGATTCTAGCCCTCCGCGGTCTCGGGAAGATCTCGACGCGGTCGCGGCGCGGGCGTCGTGCACGGACGGCCGGTTCAGGGGCGGGTCAGCGACGGTTCGGTGTCGGTTCAGGCCGGTTCAGGGGCGGCGGAACCGCTCGACACCACCGACGATCGTGCGCGCGCACCGGCCAGCGCCATCCTCTACGAGGTCCGCGATCGCGTCATCCGAATCCACCGCGTCGATGTCGAAGAAGGCGAGATCCGCGATCGCCCCCACACCGAGCTGTCCGATGCGCTCCGCGCCGACGTGCAGACCGAGCGCCGCCGCTCCCCCGAGCGTCGCCGCCCCGAGCAGCCGCTGGTGCAGATCGGCCTCGGCGTAGCCCTGGCGCCGGGCGACCCGGTAGAGCGCCCGGACGTCGGCCATCAGATCCAGCGACGGCGAGGATGAGAGCGAGTCGGTGCCGACGGCGATCGGGTTGCCCTCGCGCAGGTAGTCGGCCACGGGAGGCATGTCGAGCCCGATCACCTCGTTGGAGCGCGGGCAGAGCGCCACGCTCGAGCCCCGGGCGCGCAGGAGCGCCCGGTCCTCGGCGCTCACGTACACGCCGTGCGCGATGTGGCAGTCGGGGCCGAGCACTCCCAGGTGGTCGACGAACTGCGTCGACGAGACCCCGATCCCGTGCGATCGCAGGGCGCGGAAGCTGTCGGCGCCGAGCTCGGGCCAGCCGCCGTGCCCGCCCGGGCCGCCGCCGGCGTAGCCGTCGATCCCGTCGAATGCGCGTTCCATGTGCGCCTCGGCGAGGTGGATGTGGAGTCGAAGCCCCTCTTCCCGCACGATGTCGGGGATCTCGAGGAGCGGCTGCACCTCGAGCGAATAGGGGGCGTGCGGCGAGACGCCGCCGCCGGGCGGACGGGGGATGTCGCGCAGCTGCGCGCGCACCGCCTCGCGTTCCTCTGGGGTCCAGTCGGCGTTGCTCTTGCCGTAGACCTCCCAGTAGGCGATCCCGTGCAGCCCGGCGTCGTGCAGTGCCGAGAGCGCGGCACGGTCCGTGACGACATCGGCGAGGGCGGTGACGCCCGCGGCGATCGATTTGGCGGCGCCGTCGGCGGCCGCCGCCGCCCAGGAGTGACCGGGCCGGTTGTAGACGGCGTCGAACGCCTGGCCCCAGTCCTCGAAGCCCGTGTAGTGCTTCGACGCCACCTCGTGCATGTGGGTGTACTGCAGGTGGGTGTGCGCGTTGACGAGGCCGGGGGTGATGACGCCGTCCCAGCGCTCCTCGGTGAAGGGCTCCCCGCGCTCCGCGAGGGCGGCGGTCACCCACCGGCGGTCGCCCACGTGCAGGATCCGGTCGCCGCGCACGGCGACGGCTCCGTCGGTGATGCGCGGGCTCGCGACCGGGAACACATGGTCGGCGCTGTAGACGGTGATACTCACACGACGACTCTAATGGCGGCGCCGCGGAGAGGCGAGACGGGCGCTACGCCCAGATCCGGTCGATGGGCAGGGGGTCCCCGAGGATCCGCTCCGCGGCGCGGTGACCGGAGCAGAGGGCGGCGGTCACGGTCGCCGGATCCTCCTGCCAGGTCGCCTCCCCCGCCAGGTGCAGCACCCCACCGCCCAGCGCACCTCCGAACGCACCGCCCCGCGACTCTCCCAGCGGGGTGGCGAGCACCTCGTGGTCCTCCGGAACGGCGCCCACGGTCATGTACGCGTAGGATCCGTGCGCGTACGCGTCGTCCTGCCAGCGCGTGACTCGCACGTGCTCGGGCTCGGGAATGTCTGGGCCGTAGATCTCGCGGAGCGCCTCCAGGACGGAGTCGGCGATCCGCTCGTCGCTCCAGCCGCGGATCTCGCGAGCGCACGCTCCCGCGGCGAAGGTGAGCAGCGTCGGCGTCCCGTGCAGCGGGGTGAGGTCGTACCAGGAATGCCACCACTCCGCAGCCGGGCCCTGCCTGCGGAACGCGTAGACGCCCTCGGCCCAGAACTTCTCGGGAAAGCGCAGGAACACCTTCTCGAACGCGTTCATCTCGAACCGGGCGAGCGCCCCGGCCACCGGCTCGGGCAGCGGCGGCTCGAAGACGAAGTCGTCCGACCGCAGCACGCCGACCGGCACGGTCACCAGAACGCGATCTGCCTCGAACGCGCCGCGATCCGTCTCGACGCTCACCCCGGCGCCCGTGCCCGTGCCCGCATCAGCGGCGGCATCAGCACCTCCGCCGTCGCTATCACCAGCGCCGCCATCACCAGCCCCGGACCAGCGCACGCACGAGACCACGTGCTCCAGGCGCACGTCGAGGCCCTCGGCGAGCCGGGCCGGCAGTCGGTCGTACCCCTCGGGGAACACCACCTCGTCGCCTTCGACCGCGTCGTCGTCGAGGCCGTGCGCGTCGAGATCCCGCGCGTCCGCGCCGTACTGCTCCTCGCTCCGGTGGCGCAGGAACTCGCGCACGCGCGCCGCGCGCGCCGGCGCCCAGTCGAACCGCGAGAGCGCCGCGTCGATCGCCTCCTCGTACGACGTCGCGGGCGCGGAGGCCGCGATGACCTCGGCGAGCCGGTCGTCGAATGCGGCCACGTCGGCGATGAACGCGTCGGCATCCGCCTCGCTCAGCCGCTCGCCGTCCGGCCCGTAGTACGCGATCGGCCGGCCGCCGGCCTGGAAGCTGCCGACCGTGAACTCGACCATCGGCAGGCCGAATGCGCGCGCGGCCTCGTAGACCGGGCTCTCGGTGATGCCGTGTATCCACGACCCGCCGATATCGGTGATCCGGCCGCCCTCCCGCTCCGTGCGGAGCCGGCCGCCGAGGCGGTCCCGTGCCTCGAGCACGAGCACGCTGCGGCCCGCATCCGCCAGCAGGCGTGCGGCTGCGAGCCCGCTGACGCCCGCGCCGACCACCACCACGTCGTACCGCCGGTCCGCCGAGGCGCCCTCGCCGGCAGGATCCTGCGTCATCGTCCCGGTCATCGCCGCCTCCTCGGGGTCGTTCCCGGCACCATTATTCACCAGACCCCCGACACGGGCGTCGCATAACGATCTCGCCACGGCACCGATCCCCCGGGTCGATTCGCAGCGTCCCTCCCGTACGGTGTGGCCATGACACGACGACGGACCCTCGCCCCCGCGCTGCTCGCGGCGCTCCTGCTCGTCCCCCTCTCCGCGTGCGCGTCGTCCTCGGGCGACAGCGGCGGCGCCGACGGCATCGAGATGATGGCCGGCTCCCCGATGAGCGCCGACGCGATCGGCGACGGCTCCTATGCGAGCGAGGACGCGCAGGTCGATGCGGCGGGGCGTTCGGTGATCCGGACCGGCGACATCTCCATACGGGTGGCCGACCCGAACGCGGTCGCGGCCCAGGCCGCCGACGTCGCGAAGGACCTGGGCGGGCACGTCGCATCCCAGTCGATCGACCGCGGAGGCGACGGCTCCGGCGCCGGCGCGAGCCTGCAGCTGCGGGTGCCGGCGTCGCGCATCGACGAGGCGTTCGCCGCGCTCGCCGAGCTCGGCGACGTCGTGTCCGAGAGCCGGAACACCACCGACGTCACCGCCGAGCACGTCGACCTGCGGGCTCGCGTCGCGGCGCTCGAGACTTCGGTCGAGCGGTTGACGAAGCTGATGAGCGGCGCCGCCACCACGAGCGACCTGCTCGAGGCCGAGGCCGCGCTCTCCGAGCGTCAGCAGGAGCTCGACGGGCTCACCGCCCAGCTGACCGCGCTCGAGGATCAGATCGACGAGGCCACGATCTGGGTGCAGCTGAGCTCGACGAGCACGCTGCCGGGCGGGCCCGCGAACTTCTGGGACGGTCTCGTCGCGGGCTGGCACTCCCTGGTCGCGGCCGGCGCAGGAGCCCTCGTCGGGCTTGGGATCCTGCTCCCCTGGCTCGCCCTCGTCGGCGCGGCCGCGCTGGTCGTCCTGCTGATCGTGCGCGCCGCGCGCCGGGGGAAGCGCGCCGTGCGCGGCACCGACGGCGACGCGGCCGCCTGATCGCCCGAACCGCGGCCCCCGTTCCGAGCCCGGCCGGGAACCGCGGTGCCCGGCCCGCGGCTCACTCGTCTGGGACGAGCACCGGCGTATCGCGGTTCAGGCTCTCCCGGCGGAAGTAGTGCTTCGAGTTCGGTCGCAGCCACCAGATCCCCATCAGCACGAAGCCCAGCAGGATCGCGCCGACACCGATGACGAAGGCGCCGCCGACGCCGAGCAGCACGGTCTCGCTGTAGTCCGTGCTCCACATGTCGATCGCGGACTGCACGAACGCGTAGCCGAGCAGCAGACCGCCGAGGAGGGGCAGGATGCCGCGCATCCAGAGGTTGCGCGCGCTATCGCGGAGCGTGCCCTTGAAGTACCAGACGCAGGCGAACGAAGTGATCGCGTAGTAGAGCGCTACCGCGAGCCCCATCGAGGTGAGTGAATCCGCGAGCACGTCCTCCGAGATGATCGACATCGAGACGTAGTAGAGGATCGCCGCGACGCCCATGAGCGTGGTGGAGAACCACGGCGTCTTGAACTTCGGGTGCAGCTCGGCGAACTTCGCCGGCAGCGCCCGGTAGATCGCCATCGAGAGGGTGCCGCGGGCGGTCGGCAGGATCGTCGTCTGCGTCGACGAGGCGGCGGAGAGCATGACGCCGAGGATCAGGAACCAGCCCCACGGACCGAAGAGCACTCCGCTCAGCACCGAGAACACGTCGTCGAGGTTCTCCGGGTTGGTCAGCCCGAAGCCGGTGTCGCCGAAGCCGGCGAACATCATGACCGCGACCGATACGCCGACGTAGAGGATGATGAGCACGACGATGCTCGAGAGCGCTGCCCGGCCCGGGGTCTTGCGCGGGTTCTTCGTCTCCTCGTTGAGGGCGAGGCAGGTGTCCCAGCCCCAGTAGATGAAGAGCGCGAGCAGCACCGCTTCCATGAAGCCCGACCACGAGGTCAGCTCGGCCGGGTTGAACCAGTTCCAGTCGAACGCGACGGAATCTGCGACACCGCCGTTCAGCGCCTGCAGCAGGGCGAGACCGCCGAATAGCACCATCGCGAGGATCTGGATCGTCATCAGCACCATCTGCAGGCGCTCCCCCATCTGCACGCCGATCGTGCTGATGAAGGTCATGATCGCCATGAAGACGACGGCCGTGGCGACGACGATCACGCGGTTGTCGGCGAACTCGGTGTTGCCGAGCAGCAGCCAGAAGTACTTGCCGGTGATCTCGCCGACGTTGGCGAGGACCATGATCGCCGAGACCGCGACCGCCCAGCCGCCGATCCACCCGGTCACCGGGCCGAACGCCTTGGCGCCCCACACGAAGGTGGTGCCGCAGTCCGGCATCTCCCGGTTGAGCTCCTGATAGGCGAAGGCCGCGAAGATCATCGGGATGCAGGCGACGATGAAGACCAGCGGGGCCTGCGCGCCCACCGCGAGGATCACGTAGCCGAGCGTGGCGGCGAGCGAGTAGAGGGGCGCCGTCGAGGCGAGGCCGATCACCGTCGAGCCGACCACGCCGAGGGCGCCGCTGCTGAGTCCCTTCTCGGCGCGGATCGCACCGGTCCCGGTCCCGGGCGCGCAGGGCGAACCGCCGCCGGTCGAAGGCTGTGTTGCTGTCATGGGGTTCATTCTCCACCATTCCCGCCCGCCGAGGAGGGCGGTGTTCGCGTCACGATGCTCGCGAAGCATCACCGTATCGGGGCCGCGATTCCCGGGCGGCACCCGGGCGAGCCGCCTATGCTGGCAGCATGGCTGCATACGTCACCGAGGCCGACGCCGAGGCCGCCGGCTATACGATCGAGCATCACGCGGATCGGCACGAATTCGTCGTCGTCGAGGCGGATCGCGTCGTCGGCGTCGCCCACTACCGGCTGATCGGCGGGCAGGACGGTGCGATCGACTTCGACCACACGATGGTCATTCCGCGGCTCCGCGGCACCGGGCTCTCCGAGATCCTCGCCCGTCGCGCCGTCACCGATGAGATCGTGCTCGGGCGGCACGTGCGCGCCTCGTGCTGGTTCATCGAGAAGTTCCTCGCTCAGCACCCGGATCTCAGGCCGGGCGCGTAGCTCCTGCGCCCGCTACTTCCAGCGTTTCCGCTTCGGCTTCTCCACGGCCGCGCCGTCGTCGCCTTCCTCACCCGCGCCGGTGAGGTCGGTTGAGCCCGCCGAGACGCCGGGTCTCCCCGCCTGCTGCTGCATCAGCTCGGTGAGATCCCGCTCGATGAACAGCTGGATCCGCTCATCCCGCGCGCGCCGGTACTCGGGGGTCGCGCCTCCGGCGTAGTACGGATGGGTGGCGCGCTCCTTCAGCGAGTCGCCGATCTCGTCCCAGGCCGCAGCACGGGCGCGTTCGGCCGTGCGCGCAAGGTACTCCGCGTCGGCGGCGCATGCGCGCAGCTCGTCGGCGACCCCTTCGTACACCTCCTGCCGGTGCCGAAGCGTGCGGTTGTCGTCGTTGCCGTACTCGGACTCGCTCCACGAGCTCCGGCCGGTGCTGCGGATCTCGTCCCGCACCCGCTCGATGTGCCGGGCGTCCCGCTCCCGCTCGCGCGCCAGTTCGTCGATGGCGTCCCGCACCATGTCGACGATCTGCTCCTCGTCGTAGTCCATTCGCCGTTTGAGCGCGTTCATGATGATGGTGTTCTTCACCGTCATCCGCACGGCGACATCGGCGACGAGCATGCCCTGCTCGATGATCTCCTCGACCGGTGCGAGTTCCCGCTTGGGCAGGCGGCGGCGCGTCCGCGGGCGCGACTTGCGCTTGAACCAGTCGAAGGCCACGGCCCCACCTCCCCCTCGCTGAAATACCTTTCAAGTATCGCGTACAGCGCCCGGCGGTGGGAGACTGAAGTCATGGAAGTCGCTATCAAGCGGATCTACGCGCCCGCGGAGCCGTCCGACGGGATGCGGGTGCTGGTGGATCGCCTCTGGCCGCGAGGCGTCTCGAAGGCCGACGCGCAGCTCGACCTCTGGGCCAAGGATGTCGCCCCGAGCCCGGCGCTGCGGACGGCCTGGCATCACGACCCGGACGGGCACGAGCCGTCGCACTTCGCGGCGTTCGCCGCAGAGTACCGGGCCGAGCTCGGCGAGGAGCCCGCGCTCGCGTCCCTGCAGCAGCTCGCCGCCACCGCGCGCGAGCACGATCGGCTGACGCTGCTCTACGGAGCGAAGGACGAGCAGACCAACCACGCCGTGGTGCTGCGCGAGGCGCTGCTCGAGCTGCTCGGTACCGGCTGACCGGAGCCCGTCGCTCCGTGCCGGCCGATCCGCGCCGGCCGATCCGGCGCGGCAGATCCGGGCCCGCTGGTCGGTGCGTTGCCGCCACGATCCCGACCCCGCGATTCTTACGTCTCGATCCCTACACCACGAGTTCGTCGCGCAGGATCGCGCGCAGCGCGCGCACGGCCCGCTCGAACTCCTCGTCACCGCTCCGGCCCCCGGTCCCGATGACGAGGCCGAAGAGCTCTCCGCCCGGGCCGCGCCGCTGCCAGTAGGCGCTGAGCGGGATCGCGCCCAGATCCGCCGCATCCGAGGCCGCGAGCACCCGGCGTTCGAGCTCCGCGGCATCCCCCGCGCCCGCGCCCGGCCTCGCCTCGAGCTGCACGACCGCGTGCAGGCCACCGCTCATGGGTCGCACCCGGGCACCCGGCAGCCCGTGCAGCAGCTCGAGGACGAGTTCGCGCCGCGCCGCGTACCGCCGCCGCATCCGTGCGGTGTGCCGCCGCAGCTCCCCGCTGCCGAGGTAGGCCGCGAGAGCGCTCTGCACCACCGCCGGCACCGGGCCGCCGAGGTCCGCGCGCACCGGTTCGATCCGGGCGCGCAGCCCGGCGGGGGCCAGGAGGAACCCCGCTGCGAGTGCCTGCGAGACCGTCTTCGAGAAGGTGCCGAGCAGCACCACCGATCCGTCGACCGGGTCGTCGAGCGCGGCGAGCGCCGGGAGCGGCGCACCCGTGTGCCGCAGCTCCGAGTCGTAGTCGTCCTCCACCACCACCACGCCGCTGCGCGCCGCCCAGTCCAGCAGCTGCCGGCGACGCGAGAGCGGCAGCGAGCCGCCGAGGGGGTACTGGTGGCTGGGCGTCACGATCACGAGGTCGAGGCCGCCTTCGGGACCGCTCTCGGGGAGCGCCCCGGTGTCGAGGCCCTGCGCGTCGACCGGCAGCGCGACGATCTCCGCGCCGTGCCCGATCGCGACGCGGCGCAGCGAAGGGTATCCGGGGTCCTCCACGCCCACCGTGAGGCGCTTCCCCCGCGTGCTGCCGAGCGCGGTCAGCAGCAGGGTCAGCCCCTCGCGCGCACCGGCCGTCACGATCACGTCCTCCGCCGACCGCGCGGTACCGCGCATGCGGCGCAGATGCTCGGCGATCTGCTCGCGCAGGGCGGGGTCGCCGAGCTCCGGCGCCTCGAGGTGGGCGCGCGCCACGGCCCCGCGCCAGGCGGCGCGCCAGGCCGGGGTGTCGACGGCGCTCGTGTCGGGGACGCCCGGCGCGAGCGGTCGGATCGCCGGGCGCGGTGCGGGCGGGGCCTGCCGGGCCGTCGCGAGCTGCGGCGCGCGGCGTCCGGTCGCCGGATCGGGCTGCTTCAGCTCGGGCTGGACGCGCGTGCCGCGCCCCTGGCCCGCGGCGAGGTAGCCCTCGGCGATCAGCTGCTCGTACGCGGCCACGACCACGCCTCGCGCGACCCCGAGTCGTCGCGCGAACTCGCGGGTCGCGGTCACCGGCTCCCCTGCGCGCAGCGCGCCGCGATCGATGGCCTCGCGGAGCGCACCGGCGAGCTGCGCCGGCAGCGGTTCGGGCGCGGCCCGATCCAGCACGATCGGCAGTTCGGCTGCCGCGCTCGGGTGATCCTGCATGGGCCCATTCTGCCAGCGGCCGCTACCGCGTCACGGCATCACGGCGTCGGACGCAGCGCGTCGTAGCGCTGGAAGCCGCGGGCGACCCGCAGCGCCACCAGCATCAGCACCACGATCACGAGGCCGCCGAGCAGCGCCGGCGCCCACAGCGCGATCAGCGTGGCGAGTGCGCCTGCGATCAGGTCGCCGACGCGCGGCCCCCCGGCCACGACGACGTAGAAGATGCCCTGCATCCGGCCGCGCACGTCGTCGGGGGCGGCGGCCTGCAGGATCGTCGTGCGGAACACCGCACTGATGTTGTCGGCCGCACCGGCACCCGCGAGCGCGATGCCGGCCAGCACGAGCGCCGGCACGATCGTCCGATCGGCCGACCCCGTGGCACCGATCAATCGGCTCACCAGGAGCACGAGACCGAAGAGCGCGATGCAGGCGCCGTACACCGCGATCGCGAGCGTGACCGCCCTCCCCTGCCGTCGCACCTGGCCGAGCGGACCCGAGACGAGACTGCTGAGCAGCGCTCCGATCGCGAACGCCGCGGTCAGCAGGCCTACCGTGACCGCCCCGCCGCCGATCAGCAGCGCACCGACCGCCGGGAACACGACGCGCGGCTGGCCGAGCGTCATCGCGATCAGGTCGAAGATGAAGGTCGCCCGGACGTTGGGAGCGCGGCGCAGGAATCGGAGGCTCTCCAGAACCGAGGCGAGCCCGGGCGCGGATCGACCGCCCTCCGGTCGCATCGACGGCAGGCCGAGTATCCCGACGAAGGCGCCGATGAAGAGCACGGCGTCGAGCAGGTAGGTCCAGGCGAAACCGACGGCGGCGACCAGCACGCCCGCGATCGCGGGGCCGAGCGTGATCGCGACCCCCATCGTGATGCCGGCGAGGGCCGCCGCCGCGGGCAGCAGTTGCACCGGCAGGAGACGAGGCTGGATCGCGCCGCGCGCCGTGCCCAGGATCGTGGCCGACGCCGCGTTCACGGCGGCGAGCGCGTAGTACGGCCAGGTGGCTTCGACCCCGAGGAACGCGATCGTCGTCATCGTGGCGATGCTCACCCAGGCGACGCACGCGGTGACGAGGGCGACGGTGCGCCGGTCGTAGCGGTCGGCGAGCGCGCCGCCGACGAAGCCCGAGAGGATCATGGGGCCGAGCGCCCAGAGCGCGACGAACGAGACCGCCAGCGTCGACTGCGTGAGCTCGTAGATGTGCAGGCCGACCGCGACGATCGTCACCTGCGCGCCGATCTGCGAGACGGAGGTCCCGAACCACAGGCGCGCGAACGCCGGGCTGTGCTTCAGCGGGGTCGTGTCGACGAGCAGGTCGCGGATCCTGCGTCGGGGCGATCCGCCCGATCCGGGCTCGTCGTCGTCTCCGCTCTCCTGCACTCTCGAACACTACACCCCGTCGTGCTCCCGGCGGATCGAGGCGCCTGCCGCCCGTCAGCGCTGCCCGCCTGTGCCACCCGCCTGCGCCACCCGTCAGCGCTGCCCGTTTGCGCTGCCCGGTCGCGCCGCCGCAGCTCCGCGCGACCCGCCTCGCTCCTTCGTCGTATCCGCTTCCCCGGGTGCAGGCTCGCGGGACGGTAGCGTAGGAGGCGTGTGGGATGACCGATACGCGAACGACCCGATCGCCGCGATGAAGCCACGGCGCGGACCCGCGCAGCGCGAACGCGTGACCCTGACCCGGGGGCTCGTCCTCGAGCACAGCACGACGGAGTTCTGCGGGGCGGTCGTCGGCGTGCGCGAGGGCGTGGTGCAGCTCGAGGACTTCGGCGGCGCGCTGCGATCCTTCCCGTTGAGCGACGGGTTCCTGGTCGACGGCCGGCCGGTCGAGCTGGCGATGCCGACGCGCGCGCCGCAGAAGCGGGTGACCGCCTCGGGTTCCGTCGCGGTGGCGCCGCAGCGCGCCCGGGTGGCGATGCCGAGCCGCATCTTCGTCGAGGGCAAGCACGACGCCGAGCTCGTCGAGCAGGTCTGGGGCGACGACCTGCGCGTCGAGGGCGTCGTGGTCGAGCTGCTCGACGGCGCCGACAACCTGGAGCAGGTGCTCGCCGAGTTCGGCCCGGGACCGGGGCGCCGGGCGGGCGTGCTGCTCGATCACCTCGTCGCAGGCAGCAAGGAGACGAGGATCGCGGAGCGCGTGGCACGGGGTGCGGGCGGCGCCCACGTGCTGATCGTCGGGCACCCCTTCGTCGACATCTGGGCGGCGGTGAAGCCGGAGCGGCTCGGACTGCAGGCCTGGCCGGAGATCCCGCGCATGGTCGACGGCAGGCCGGTCGAGTGGAAGGCGGGCATCTGCCGGGCGCTCGGCTGGCCGGCCGATGAGCCGGCGGATATCGCCGACGCCTGGTCGCGGATCCGCGGCCGCGTGCGCTCGTACCGCGACCTCGAGCCGAGCCTGCTGGGCCGCGTCGAGCAGCTCATCGACTTCGTCACCGACCCGGAGCAGGGGTCCGCCGGATGAGCGAGCAGTCCTCACGCGCACCGCGCCCCTGGCCCCTCGCCCGCCTGGGCTACCTCTACGCGACGGCGGTCGGCTTCGTCTGGGGGTCGATCTGGAGCACGGGCGAGGTGCGCCGGGTCGGCGGCCTCTGGGTCTTCACCGGTATGCCGTCGTGGGCCTTCGGCCGGGGCGGCAGCTGCGTCGGATCCTGCTACCTGACCGATCGCAACACCGGTGAGGCTGTGCTGCGCCACGAGCGCGTGCACCGCGAGCAGTGGCGGCACTACGGCATGGCGCTGCCGATCCTCTATCTGCTGGCCGGCCGGGACCCGCTGCGCAACCGCTTCGAGATCGAGGCCGGTCTCGAGGACGGCGGCTACGTGCGCCCTCGCACGCGGTGAACACGCGGTGAACCGCCTCCGCCACCGTCACTCACAACGTCAGCGGATAGGCGATCGAACGTAACAAGACGTTAACAAGGTCGTCGCGCGCGCGACAGACTCCGAGGTTTCGGCGTAATCTCGCGATGACGTCCGTGCATCGCCGCCGCCGTCGCATTCCGCGCGCGGCGACTCCGCTCGCGCACGACCCGAGGGAGACCCCGTGACCGAGCCCGCCACCGACGCCCCGCCGAGCGGCGCGCCCGCATATCGTCGGCGCAGCCGATCGGCCGGCAGGATCCTCATCGTCGTCGGCATCGTCGTCGTCGCCGCCGTCATCGCCGTGCTGGCGCTCGTGCTCAACCAGGGCGACGGCGACAGGTCGCAGCCCTCGGGCGGCGGCGCACCGGCTGCCGGCCCGAGCGAGCTCACGATCGGGCTGCAGCTCGAGCCGACGAACCTCGACATCCGCAGCACCGGCGGCGTCGCACTCGACCAGATCCTGATCGACAACATCTACCAGGGCCTCGTCGGGCTCGCCCCCGGCTCGGTGTCGGACTTCGTGCCCGTGCTCGCCGAGGCGCTGCCCACCGTCTCCGACGACGGCCTGACCTACACGTTCACCCTGCGCGAGGGCGTGAGCTTCGGCTCGGGCAACGCGCTCGGCGCGCAGGACGTCGTCGACTCGCTGACCGCGACGCTCACCGAGGCCCTGCTCGGAGCACCGGCGGCGGTCTCGTCGCCCGACGAGCGCACCGTCGAGATCGCGCTCGAGCAGCCGAACAGCCAGCTCCTCTGGCACCTCGCGAACCGGCCGGGGCTCGTCTTCGAGACGGCCTACACCGGCGATCTTGCGAACACCGCGAACGGCACCGGCCCCTACCTGCTCGAGGACTGGAAGCAGGGCGACAGCATCGCCTTCGTGAAGAACGCCGACTACTGGGGGGAGGCGCCCGCGCTCGACCGCGTGATCTGGCGCTACTTCACCGACGCCAACGCCGCGGTGAACGCCGCCGCCGAGGGCGACGTCGACGTGCTGGCTCCGGTCGCCTCGAGCCTCGTCGAGCAGCTCGAGGGCAATGCCGACTTCGCGCTCGAGCACGCCGACAGCACCGATGTCTTCACCCTCGCCTACAACTCGGCGAAGGCGCCGCTCGACGACGTGCGCGTGCGCACGGCGCTCTCGAAGGCCGTCGACGGCGACGCGATCATCGCCGCCTTCTACGGCGACGGCAAGGCGCTCGGCGGCCCGATCACCGACATCGAGCCGGCATACGAGGATCTCTCCTCCATCAACGCCTACGACCCGGAGGGCGCCGAGGCGCTGCTCGAGGAGGCCGGAGTCGAGGATCTGGAGCTCACGCTCACCCTGCCCAACTTCTACCCCGCCGACGCCGCGAATCAGATCGTCTCCGACTTCCAGGCCATCGGCGTGACCCTCACGATCGACGAGGTGGAGTTCGCGACCTGGCTGAGCGACGTCTACTCGGCGCCCGAGGACGGCAGCCCCCGTGATTTCGACCTCAGCTACATCAACCACGCCGAGGCGAACGACTTCGTGAACTACGTGACCGAGGGCTACTACTTCGGCGCGGTGAACGCCGAGGCGAAGGCGCTCTTCGAGAGCTCCGTCGCCAGCACCGACCCGGCGGAGGCCGTCGACCTGGTGCGGCAGGCCGCCCGCGTCGTGGCGGAGGACGCCCCCGCGAAGTGGTTGATCAACTACACGCCGACCAACGCCATCGGCGTGCACGTCCACGGCTTCCCCGCGAGCAACACGAACTCGCGGATCAGCCTCGAGGGCGTCACGGTCGACTGACGCGCGATCGCGCGGCTTCGGACCGACCTTCGGTGAGAAATCTGCACGGCGTCGGCGAAATTCTCGAAGAATAGCTGACGCTGTGCAGTTCTCTGACGCTGCGCAGACTCAGGACGCTGCGCAGGTGGATCCTGCGATCCCCTTCGGGGTCGCAGGATGACGAGAGGAAGCCCCGCTCAGGAAGTCGCGGCGCGTTGCCGACGCCGGTTGACGGCAAGGAGTACCGCGCAGAATGCCGACGATAAGTAGGATCGAGGTGTGAGCCGCTTCCTCGCCATCCGGGCCGTGACGCTCACCGCGGGGCTCTTCCTGGCGAGCCTCATCATCTTCGCCGCGCTGCGCCTGCTGCCCGGCGATGTCGCGCAGGTCATCGGCGGCACGACCGCATCCCCGCAGCGGATCGCCGAGCTGCGCGCCCAGCTCGGCCTCGACCGGCCGATGCTCCTGCAGTACACCGATTGGATCGGCGGGATCTTCACCGGCGACCTCGGGCGCTCGATCGTCTCCGGCAGCCCGATCGCGGGCGAGCTCGCGCAGAAGGCCCAGGTCACCGTCCCGCTGACGATCTACTCGCTGCTCATCGCGCTGCTCATCGCCCTCCCCCTCGGCATCCTCACCGCCTACCGGCGCGACGCGCTCGCGAGCCGGGCGCTCTCGGTCCTCGGGGTCGGCGCGGCGGCCGTGCCGATCGTCTGGGCCGGTCTGCTCGGCGCGATCGTGTTCTCCGGCTGGCTCGGCTGGCTGCCCGCGCAGGGCTTCCCGCGCGCCGGCTGGGCCGATCCGCTCGCCGCGCTCCGCGCCCTGACGCTGCCGGCCCTCACGATCGGGCTGCTCGTGGGGGCGATCCTCTTCCGCTTCGTGCGAAGCGCCACCCTCGGCGCGCTGCACGCCGAGCACGTGCGCACCGCGATGTCGCAGGGTCGCACCCGGCTCGGCGCCCTCGTGCGGCACGGGCTCCCCGGGGTGGGCCTCTCGATCGTCTCCCTGCTCGGGCTGCAGCTCGCGGAGCTGCTCGTCGGCGCCGTGGTCGTCGAGCAGCTCTTCAACCTGCCCGGGCTCGGGCGGATGCTCGTGACCGATGTCGGCAATCGCGATCTGCTCAAGGTGCAGAGCACGCTCTTCGTGCTGACCGCCGTGATCCTGGTGCTCGGCGCGCTGATCGACGTGCTCCACCGGCTGATCGATCCGCGACTGCGGGTGGACGCGGAGGATGAGCGATGAGTGACGACCGGGCGGAAGTCGGCGCGCGAGCGACGAACGGCACTCGAACGACGAGCAGCTGGGCGGATCGGCGCGGGCCTCTGCGCGTGCTCGCATCCGGCCCGCGAGGCGTCTACGCGCTGACCGTGATCGGACTCGTGGTGGCGCTCTGCCTGCTCTCCTTCGTCTGGTTGCCCGCGGACCCGAACCACGCGAGCGCCTACAACGCCTGGCTGGCTCCCTCCGCCGAGCACTGGCTCGGCACCGACGGCAGCGGACGCGACATCGCCGCTCGCCTCATCGCCGGCAGCCGCGTCACCGTGCTCGTCGTGCTCGGCGCGGCCGTCGTCTCGGGAGCGATCGGGCTGCTCTTCGCGGTTCCGGCAGCCCTCGGCCCGCGCTGGCTGCGCGAGTCGCTCGCGATCCTCATCGACGTGCTCATCGCCTTCCCGACGCTGCTGCTCGCGATCATGCTCGCGGCGGTGTTCGGCGGCGGGCTCGCGATCGTGGTGGCAGCCGTGGGCATCGGCTACGGCGTCTCGATCGGGCGCGTCGTGCGCGCCGAGCTGCGCCAGATCGCGGCCGAGGACTACGTGCTCGCCTCGCGCGCCGCCGGCCTCGGGCGCGGCGCGATCCTGCGCACCCACCTGCTGCCGAACGTGGCTCCCGTGTTCACCGTGCAGCTCTCGCTCTCGATGGGACTCGCGATCCTCGCCGAGGCCGGCCTCAGCTACCTGGGATTCGGCGCCCCGCCCGGCATGCCCTCGTGGGGGCGCATGCTGGCCGAGACGCAAGGCTACATCTCCGTGCATCCCGAGGTCGTGCTGTGGCCGGGCCTCGCCATCACGCTGACCGTGCTCGCCTTCTACCTGCTCGGCGACGCGCTGCGGGAGGCGATGGATCCATCGCTCCGCACTCGCCGCGCGGGCGGAGCCGGTGGCGGCCCCGAGCCGATCACCGCGGTGCCCGGACCTGCGACGCCCGACGACACTGGAGCAGCGCGATGACGGCCCCGCACCTCTTCGTCGACGACCTCTCGGTATCGATCGGCGGCAGCGAGCTGCTCCACGGTCTGAGCTTCGAGCTCGAGGCCGGCGCGCGCCTCGGACTGATCGGCGGCTCGGGATCGGGCAAGACGCTGACCGCCCTGGCGATCGCCGGGCTGCTGCCCGAGCACGCCGAGGTGACCGGGTCGGTCCGTCTCCGCTTCGACGACGGGCGCGTGCAGGAGCTCATCGATCTCGACGACCGCGGGTTCGCGGCGCTGCGCGGCGACGTCATCGGCATGGTGTTCCAGGAGCCGAAGGCCGCGCTCAACCCGCTGCGCCGCCTGGGCCGGCAGATGACCGAGTCGCTCCACCTCCACTACTCGCTGACGCGCGCCGAGCGGCACGAGGCCGCGCTGCGCCTGGCCGCCCGGGTCGGGCTCGACGATCCCGCGCGGATCGTGCGCGCCTACCCGCACGAGGTCTCGGGCGGCCAGCGCCAGCGCGCCGCGATCGCCGCCGCCATCTCGGCCGGGCCCGGGCTGCTGCTCGCCGACGAGCCCACCACGGCCCTCGACGTGACCGTGCAGCAGGGCGTGCTGCGGCTGTTCCGCGAGATCACCGAGAGCGACGACTGCTCGCTGCTCTTCATCACTCACAACCTGGCGGTGATGGCCGAGGTGGCGGATCGGGTGCTCGTTCTCGACGCCGGCCGCATCGTCGAGCAGGGCGCGGTCGCCGACATCCTCGCCGCGCCGACCCATCCGGTGACGCGGGCGCTCATCGGGGCCGCGGCGTCCGAGGCCGCTCCGACCTCCGAGCATTCCTCCGGGTCTGCGGCCGGCCCGGCATTCGAGGGTCCTCCGGCCGCGGGAGCCGAACGATGACCGCGGGATCGCCCCTCGTCGAGGCGAGCGGCCTCACGAAGCGCTACCGCGTTCCCCCGACGCGGCTGTTCCAGCGCGCGGGGACGACCACGGCCGTCGAGGGCGTCGATCTGACGGTGAGCCGGGGCGAGAGCGTGGCGATCGTCGGAGAATCCGGATCCGGCAAGTCGACCCTGCTGCGGCTGCTGCTGGGGCTCAGCCGCGCGACCTCGGGGTCGGTGCACTACATCGTGCGCACCGACGATCCGGCGCGGGCCGGCGATCCGGCATCCACGGAGACCCGCACCGTCGATCCCGCCCGCGACGACCTGCTCTGGCTGCGGCGGCGCGCCGGTATGGTCTTCCAGGATCCCTACTCCACATTCGACCCGCGACGCACGATCGGGCTGACGGTCGCCGAGCCGCTCGTGGCCACCGGGGCGGAGGGCGACCACCGGGCCGCCGTCGCCGAGATCCTCGCGCGCCTCGAGCTGCCCGCGGACACCGCCGACCGGTACCCGCACGAATTCTCGGGCGGACAGCGTCAGCGCATCGCTCTCGCACGCGCGCTCGTGCACCGGCCCGAGCTGCTGCTCGCCGACGAACCGGTCAGCGCCCTCGACGTGCTCGTGCGCGGCCGCCTGCTCGGCCTGCTCGCCGAACTGCGACGCGAGCTCGGCCTGACGCTCGTCACCGTGACGCACGATCTGGGCGTCGTGCCCCGGATCGCGGACCGTATCGTGGTGATGCGAGCCGGCCGCGTCGTCGAATCCGGACCGACCGCGCAGATCTTCGAGGCGCCCCGCGAGCGCTACACACGCGAACTGATCGCGGCACTCCCCCGCCTGCCGTAGCTTCGGGCGCGCCCGATCCGGCCCGGGCCGGGCAGTCGCCCGGGGAGCTCAGTCGAGGTCGCGCAGCGAGCCGAGCACGGCATCGCGGAGCGACGGCGGCGCCGCGCCCTCGCACGCCCGCCGCACGGCGACCGTCAGCTTCTCGAACACCTGCTGCTCGTCGCGGCAGTCGCTGCACGTCTCCAGGTGCTCGCGGATCGGCGCGCAATCGGCATCGCACAGCTCGCCGCGGATCAGCTCCTCGAGATTGGCGCGGGCGTGCCCGCAATCGCATCCGCTCATTCCGCACTCCCTTCCTTCGCCGCTTTCGACGGGCCCTTCGACCGGCGCCCGGAGGTGCCAGATCCACGAGCCGGCTCGGCGGCCGACGGCACGCCGAAGCCCTGCTCCCTGGCGTAGTCCCCCAGCGACTGGCGCAGGCGCGCCCGGCCGCGGTGCAGCCGGCTCATGACCGTGCCGATGGGCCGCTCGATGATGTCGGCGATCTCCTGATAGCTGAAGCCCTCGACGTCGGCCAGGTAGACGACCATGCGGAAGTCCTCGGGCAGGGCGTTCAGCGCATCGGTGACGACGGTCGCGGGCGTCCGGTCGATCGCCTCCGCCTCGGCGGAGCGCGAGGCCATCGCCGTCGTCGACTCCGCACCGCCGAGCTGCCAGTCCTCGAGTTCGTCGACCGCGCCGAGGAACGGCTCCCGCTGCCGCTTCCGATAGGTGTTGATGTACGAGTTCGTGAGGATCCGGTACAGCCACGCCTTGAGGTTGGTGCCCTCCGTGAAGCTGTCGAACGCGCTGAACGCCTTCGTGAAGGTCTCCTGCACCAGATCCTGTGCATCCTGAGGATTGCGCGTCATCTTCATGGCGGCGCCGTAGAGCTGATCGAGGAAGGGCAGCGCGTCGCGCGTGAAGCGCGCTTCGAGTTCGCGCGCGTCGCTGGTCTGGCTCCGAGTCACAACACCCGATGCTACCGCGTCGCGCGGCGCAGACCTGCGGCGGCGTCCCCGGACCGGGTCGCTCCAGTGCGCGCGCGTGCGCGCCGGAGCGACCCGGCGGCCCGCCACCGCATCGCGCACGGATCGCACAAAGAGCGGCGGCATCCCTCGGCCTGCCCGGATGGGAGCGCGCCCGCTCGCCTCCTGCATCGCCAACGCCATCGCACCGACCTCTCTCGAACCACTGCCGTAGAATCTTCAACCAGAGACACCAGACGTCTATTCCAACGGAGGCGCCCTTTTCCATGCTCGAAGCCAAACTCAACCACGGTCGCGACGACGAGGACCCGGCGGGCCAGGGCGAGAGCTTCGACGGCGGCGCACCGCCTTGGGCGGCGCCCGTCGCCGAGACGCGGATCGACGCGACCGTCTCGCTGCCGGGATCGAAGTCGCTGATGGGGCGCGAGTTGATCCTGAGCGCGCTCGCCGACGCTCCCGGCACCGTGCACGCTCCGCTGCACTCGCGGGACTCGCAGCTGATGATCGACGCACTGCAGGCGCTCGGCACCGGATTCGATCGGATCGAGGCCGAGGATGACGCACCCGAGGTGCTGCGGATCACGCCGGCCGAGGAGCTGATCGGGTCGACGACGATCGCCTGCGGGCTCGCCGGTACGGTGATGCGCTTCGTGCCTCCGGTGGCGGCGCTGGCCCTCGGACCGACGGCGTTCGACGGCGACCCCTACGCGCGGAAGCGCCCGATGCGACCGGTCCTCGACGCCCTGCGCGCGCTCGGCGCGGACATCTCGGACGACGGTCGCGGCGCCCTGCCCTTCACCGTGCACGGCACCGGCTCGCTCCGCGGCGGCCGCGTGGAGCTCGACGCCTCGCTCTCGAGCCAGTTCGTCTCGGCCCTGCTGCTCTCCGCCGCCCGCTTCGAGGAGGGCGTGCACGTGGTGCACACGGGCGATCGCGTCCCGAGCCTGCCGCACATCGAGATGACGCTCGAGGCTCTGCGCGAGCGCGGCGTAGAGGCGGACTCCCCCGCTCCCGGCGAATGGCGCGTCTCGCCCGGTCCGATCCGTGCGCGCGACGTCGTGCTCGAGCCCGACCTCTCGAACGCGGCCCCCTTCCTCGCCGCGGCGATCGCCGCCGGCGGCAGCGTCACCGTGCCGCGCTGGCCTGCCGCGACCACGCAGGTGGGCGACCGGCTGCGAGAGCTCCTCCCCGCCTTCGGCGCGACGGTCGCGCTCGACGGCGACCGGCTGACGGTGACCGGCGACGGCGCGGTGCGCGGCGTCGAGCTGCACGTGCCCGAGGGCGGCGAGCTCGCGCCGACCCTCGTCGGGCTCGCGGCGATCGCGGCGCTGCCCGGCGCCGGCGGCGAGCCGGGGGCGACGAGCCGGATCACCGGCATTGGCCACATCCGGCATCACGAGACGGACCGGATCGCGGCGCTGGTCGCAGAGATCAACGGACTCGGCGGCGACGCGCACGAGCTCGAGGACGGCATCGAGATCCGCCCGGCGGAACTGCACGGCGGGACCTGGCGCGCCTACGCCGACCACCGCATGGCGACGACGGGAGCCCTCGTCGGGTTGCGCGTCGCGGGCGTGCAGGTCGACGACATCGGCACCACCGCGAAGACGCTGCCCGAGTTCCCCGAGCTGTGGGGGCGGATGCTCGGCGTCGCCCCGGCCGACGCGGCGCAGGGCGGCACCGGTACGCCGAGCTCATCGGGCGCTTCGATCGGCACGTCCCTTCCCGGGATGCTCACCCTGCCCGAGCCCCCGGACGGAACCCGCTGGGCATGAGCGCGCGGGGCATGAACTGGCTGGACTCGGCCGACGACGACGAGGACGAGGACGGCCCGTACGCGGCGTATGCCGACCACGCCGTCCGCCAGCGCCCCAACCCGAAGGCCAATCGGCCCCGCACCAAGCGCCGACCCGAGCACGCCGACGCCGTGACCGGGATGGTGACGGCGGTGGATCGCGGCCGGTACACCGCGCTCGTCGAGGCCGGCGCCGATCCCGAGGATCCGAGCGAGCGCTCGCTGCTGGCCGCCCGCGCCCGCGAGCTCCGCAGCACCGCGATCGTGATCGGCGACCGCGCCCAGCTGGTGGGCGACACGAGCGGCGACGAGGGCTCGCTCGCCCGCATCGTCGGGCTCGAGGAGCGCCGCACCGTGCTGCGGCGCAGCGCCGACGACAGCGACCGGCTCGAGCGGGTCATGGTGGCGAACGCCGACCAGATGCTGATCGTGATCGCCGCCGCGAACCCCGAACCCCGGGTGCGCCTGGTGGATCGCTATCTCGTCGCCGCCTACGACGCCGGGATCCGGCCGCTGCTCTGCATCACCAAGGTGGACCTCGCCGACCCCGAACCGTTCCTCGGGCACTTCGCGGCGCTCGACGTGCCCGTGTTCCGCTCGGCCCGCGGATCGGAGCCCCTCGCCGAGATCCGGGAATCGCTCGCCGGCCGGACAACGGTGTTCGTCGGGCACTCCGGCGTCGGCAAGTCGACGCTGATCAACGCGCTCGTGCCGGAGGCCGAACGCGAGACCGGCCGCGTCAACGAGGTCACCGGTCGGGGCCGCCACACCTCCTCCTCCTCAGTCGCTCTGCGCGCCGCGACGCCCGGCGCTGCGGGCGGTGATTCCGGCTGGGTCATCGACACTCCCGGCGTACGCTCGTTCGGTCTCGGCCATGTGACGAGCGAGGGGATCCTGCGCGGTTTCACGGATCTCGCGGAGATCATCGAGGAGTGCCCCCGCGGCTGCACCCATCTCGAGGACGCGCCCGACTGCGAGCTCGACGCGGCGATCGCCGACGGACGCCTCGACGCGGCGGGAGCGCTCCGGGTCGATTCGCTGCGCCGGCTCCTCAAATAGGCGGGAACGAGCGCGGGTTCGCACCGTCTCGCACGGCGGGCGATCGGGTGACCGAGCGCTTGCCCGAACCTCGCTAGGCTGGTGGGATGACCGCACGTGTGATCCTCGAGCCCGGAACGCCAGCCCCCGATTTCGCCCTCCCGGACCAGTCCGGGGCGATCCGCAGCCTCGCAGAACTGCGCGGCGGCAAGGCGATCCTCTTCACCTACCCGGAGGCGATGACCCCGGGCTGCACCACCGAGGCATGCGACTTCCGCGATTCGATCGCTCCGCTCGAGGCGGCCGGCTACACGGTGCTCGGGATCTCCCCCGACCAGCCCGAGCGGCAGGCGCGCTTCGCCGAGCGCGACGGCCTCACCTACCCGCTGCTCTCCGACCCCGATCACACCGTGCTCGAGGCCTACGGCGCCTGGGGGGAGAAGCAGAACTACGGTCGCACCTACATCGGCGTGATCCGTTCGACGTTCGTGATCGACGAGGCGGGCAGGATCGAGCACGCCCTCTACAACGTGAAGGCGACCGGGCACGTCGGGCGCGTGCGCAAACTGCTCGGCGTCTGAGCGGCCCGGCGGTTGCGCCTCGGGGTGACACCGGGGCGACAGCCTCGTGCCCTGCCTCGGAGACTCGCGAGGGTCACACCTCCGTGGTGGTGCCGTCCTCATCGGCCGCGGCCGTGTACTCGGGCCGCGCGGCGAGCGCCGAGAAGAAGCCGACGAAGGCCGCGATCACCAGCGACCAGCCGATCCACGAATCGGCGAGCCCGTACTGGAGGATCCCGGTCCCGGCGGCGAACATCAGCACGTGCAGCGTCAGCGCGGAACCGCGCGCCCAGCTCGCCCGGGCGCGCAGGGCGCCGGTGAAGGTGACGGCGATCCAGACGATCGCGAGCAGCCCGCCGAGCAGTACGCTGACCCGCTGACCGGCTTCTTCGCCGTCAGCCGCGAAGAAGGCGACCCCCAGCGGGATCAGCGCGATCACGCCCGCCACGGTCTCGATTCCGAGCAGCGCGAGGAGGATCCCCCAGGCCCGTCGGGAGCGCAGCTGGCCGGCGGGAGAAGCGGTCATGACTGGGACCTTTCCTATAAGTGACAAAAAAACTATTGCCTTACGTAATGTTTCATGGAAACATATATTTCATCGAGTTTCGCGCACGCTGGTGTGAGCATGCTCAGCCACAACCAGTTGATCGCGCGAGATCAGGCTACCGGCCACCGGTGGGTTTTTCGCGCGCGCACGTGCACACAAGGAGGAACCCATGGATTGGCGCGAACAGGCAGCCTGTCTCACCGTAGACCCCGAGCTCTTCTTCCCAGTCGGCAACACCGGCCCGGCGGTCGACCAGATCGAGCGAGCGAAGGCCGTCTGCGCCCGCTGCAAGGTGACCGAGATGTGCCTGCAGTACGCGATGGACACCGGCCAGGATTCCGGCGTCTGGGGCGGCCTCAGCGAAGACGAGCGCCGCGCCCTGAAGCGCCGCGCCGCTCGCGCCCGCCGCGCTTCCTGAGCGCTCCGCGACGACGAGACGAGGGGCTCCGGATCATCATGATCCGGAGCCCCTCGTCATGCACACCCGCATCGCGCCCGGCCATCAGCCGAAGGTCATCGAGAACCTATGGCCGTACGAATTACGGATCTGTCACGGGTACTCCCGCACCGAGCCATACACTCGCCGCATGAAACAGCGGAAAACTGCGGTGGTCGCGCTGAGCGGGATACTCGCGATCTCACTGGTCGTCGCGCTCGCTCCTTCGCTCGCACTCGCCGACGAACCCTCCCCTGAGGCACCTGCGGAACAGACGCCATCGCCGCCGACGCCCGCGGCCGAGGCGACACCGCAAGAGCCGGACACCGCGGCCGAGCAGTCTGAGCCGCGCCCGGAACCTCTGGAAGTGACGGCCGGCGGAGCCGAGACCGCGAAAGGCGGAGACCTGGTCTCCCTGTCGAAGCCGCTCACCGTGCGCGGGTCGAAGACCCTCGGCTCGTCGTGGTCGTCGGTGGCGATCACGACGCAGAAGTCGCTGCCCGACGCGCTGGCCGGCTCGGTGCTCGTCTCGGTGAAGGCATCCGGAGCGAAGAAGAGCGGCAGTGTGTCGATCCGGGCGAAGGGGTACACCGGAAGCGGCGCGGTGGTGGTGAGCTACAGGAAGACGGCGAGCGCGACCAATCTCTCGCTCGTGAAGGTCGGTCTCGGCGGCGCGATCCAGGTGCGTGCGAGCGCCGGCAGCCCGAAGGTCCTCGTCAAGGTGCTCGGCTGGGTTCCGACCACCTCGGCGCTGGTGGTGCCCGAGAAGGCGCCCCTGCTCGCGGCCGTCTCGGTGTCGAAGTCGACGAAGACGGTGAAGGTAGCCGGCATCTCCGGCATTCCCAAAGGAGCGGCCTCTGTCATCGTCGCCGTGCGGACCTCGAAGGCCAAGGCGGGCACGCTGGCGCTCTCGACGCGCGGGGCGAGCAGGCCGGCGCGCGGCATCGGCTTCGCGACGGCCGGCCAGACCTCCTTCGCCGTCGTCACCCCGGATGCGTCGGGCCGGATCTCGCTGAGCGCGCTGAGCGGGAAGGCGAGCGTGCGACTCCAGGTGCTCGGCTGGAGTGCGGGGACGACCACGCTCGTCGCGCCCGCCCGGCCCACCGGCGGAAAGCTGTCGTCGACCTCGAAGAAGAAGATCACGATCGCAGGGACCAGCGGCATCCCGAAGTCGGCGAAAGCCGTGGCCGTGACGCTGAACGCACCGAAGGGGTGGAGCGTCAAGATATGGGCGAACTCTCGCGGCACCGGCACGCCGCTCGTCTCCGCAGTCTCCACCGGGGCCGCGCAGCAGGTCTGGGTGCCGGTGCCGAAGGATCGCGCCATCGCCGTGCAGGCAAAGGCGCCGAAGACGAAGTCGAAGAAGAAGACCAATGCCGTCGCGACCACGATGTTCGGCGGGTACATCGATGCCGCCTCTGCCGATCAGATGCTCTCGATCACGCCGAAGGCCGGCACGCACCTGCTCTCCGCAGGCGACGTCCTGGCGGAGCGCGAAGGAGGGATCATCGATCTGGCGGCCAGTTCCGGCGGCGCCCAGGTGGGCGATCACCTCTTCGTCCGCTCGGCGCAGAGCGCCCCCTATCTCGGCCGCGTCGTCGCGAGCGAGGCGCTCGGCAACGGGAGGACGCGCGTCACGCTGCAGAGCATCAACTCGCTGTCGGAGTCGTTCGACGAGTACGACGCCCACTTCGCCGGCGAGATCGAGGACTCTCAGCAGGTGGCGAGCCCGGCAGCCTCCGGGAGCGTGGTGCCGGGGGCTTCCGCGATCCCGGGAATGCCCGGATCCATCGGCATGGACTTCCTCGAATCCGAGCACTGGAACTGCGGTGGATCCGTCGACCCGCGTGAGATCATCTCCGTCGGCGTCGCCTATGAGGGATCCGTAAACCTCGACGTCAGTTTGTCCGGGCGCTCCATCGACTTCTCGTCGAAGGGCGCCATCTCGATCACCTTCACCTTCCTCGGCGGTGCCTCGGTCTCTTGCACGGTCTCCGGCGAGTTCCCGGGCGGCATCCCGATCCCGGGCACCGGACTGACGATAGAATTCGGTGGCGAGGGCGTCGTTCAGGTGAGCAATCCGAGCTCGGAAGATGGCGGATCCCTCTCCGTGACCGGTGGGATCCGCGCGTACACGGGTTTCTACTACATCGACGGGGAGAAGGGCGGGACCGGCACGGCGAACCCGTTCGCGGTCTTCCGCGCAGCCGACGATCGCGAGGCCACCGCTCAGCTCGACCTCGGGCTGACCACGTCGGTCACGATCGCCGATGTGCCGTTCGTTCCGGAGCCCTACGAGGTGGAAGCGGGCTTGACGACCGGCGTGAGCTTCAGGATGGAAGCGCCGTCGCCGAACGACGACCCCTACCACCGCACGCTGCGCGGCCCCCGCTGCATCGATCTCACCGCCACGCCGTTCGTCAAGTTCGGAGCGAAGGTCGCCATCGTGCTCGCCCCCGACATCACGTTCGAGCTCGATCCGATCGAGGGCGATCCCAGGCTCCTCTACGCCGGCCCATGCATCGGCTACACCGGCACGGTCACGACCGTCATCTCGTGGCCCGAAGCGCCGACCGGCAGCTGTACCGCTGAGCATTGCGGCCTGGAACAGCGGATCGATCGCACGATGACCAAGACGCTGATCGGGCAGGCCGCCGACTTCGGCAGGTTCTACGACTGGACCTCGGGGCCCTGGGGAGCCCCGATCTCGCAGCCCTACACGTGGCAGTACTCCCAGAACGACTATGCGAAGTGGTCGCACGACCCGTGCTGGGCCGGTCTCGGCTGCGGCGAGATACTCTGCCAGGCCGAGACGACCTCCACCGGTACCGGTACCGTGGGTTGGAACCCCGACAACCCGACCGAGGCGTGGTTCCTCAACGGCTACGACTCGCCGAACTTCGCCACCGACCGGGACGGCGTGCCCATCGGCACGGTTCCGCAGACCGTGAAGACGACACCGGTTTCAGGAGACGGCGGAACCTATTGCCCACCGGACACCACGACCTCCGGCGTGAACCCGCAGATGTGGAGCACCGCGTACTTCGAAGGCGCGCTGAATCCTCTGCTGATCACACGCCCGACGATCAATCTGACCCTCACCGGCATGTACAGTCAATGGAGGCCAGAGCTCACCTACACGACGACGGTCAACCTCGTCCGCCACGAGTACCAGCGCTAAGGCGTGTCTCGCAACGACGAAGATCCACGAGACACGCCCTGGCGGCATTCAGTCGGTGCCCGCGTCGAATGCCGCGCTGAGGCCGAGCTCGTCGGCCTCCTCGTCGATCCCGCCCACGGCGTCGGCGATCTGCTCGGCCCCGCCGGCCTCGAGGCGACCCACCAGTTCGGCGGTCGCACCGCCGACCATGCCGAGCGCGGCGTACTGCTCGAGGCGCTGGCGCGAGTCGGCGATGTCGAGGTTGCGCATGGTGAGCTGGCCGATCCGGTCCTCCGGTCCGAATGCGGCGCCCACGGTGCGCTCCATGGAGAGCTTCTCGGGGTGGTAGCTGAGGTTCGGGCCCGAGGTGTCGAGGATCGTGTAGTCGTCGCCGCGGCGCAGGCGCAGGGTGACCTCGCCGGTGACGGCCGAGCCGACCCATCGCTGCAGCGACTCGCGCAGCATGAGGGACTGCGGATCGAGCCAGCGGCCCTCGTACATGAGGCGACCGAGTCTGCGTCCGTCGTTGTGGTAGCTCGCGAGGGTGTCCTCGTTGTGGATCGCGTTCACGAGGCGCTCATAGGTGATGTGCAGCAGCGCCATGCCCGGCGCCTCGTAGATGCCGCGGCTCTTGGCCTCGATGATGCGGTTCTCGATCTGGTCGGAGGCGCCGAGCCCGTGGCGCCCGCCGATCGCGTTCGCCTCGTAGACGAGCGCCACCGGGTCGTCGAACTCGACGCCGTTGATCGCGACCGGTCGGCCGGCCTCGAAGCGCACCGACACCTCCTCCGTCGCGACCTCGACATCGTCGCGCCAGGCGGCGACCCCCATGATCGGCTCGACGATGTCGAGGCCGGTGTCGAGGAACTCGAGGCGCTTGGCCTCGTGGGTCGCGCCCCAGATGTTCGCGTCGGTCGAGTAGGCCTTCTCCGCGGAATCCCGATAGGGGTAGCCGTGGGCGACGAGCCACTCGCTCATCTCCTGGCGACCGCCGAGCTCCTCGACGAACTCCTTGTCGAGCCACGGCTTGTAGATGCGCAGCGCCGGGTTCGCCATGAGCCCGTAGCGGTAGAAGCGCTCGATGTCGTTGCCCTTGTAGGTCGATCCGTCGCCCCAGATGTCGACGCCGTCCTCCTTCATGGCGCGCACGAGCAGCGTGCCGGTGACCGCGCGGCCGAGGGGCGTCGTGTTGAAGTAGGTCTTGCCGCCGGAACGCACGTTGAACGCACCCGTCTGCAGGGCGACGAGGCCCTCCTCGACCAGGGGGCGCTTCGCGTCGACGAAGCGGGCGATCTCGGCCCCGTACTCCTTGGCGCGATCCGCGACGCCGTCGATGTCAGGCTCGTCGTACTGGCCGATATCGGCGGTGTAGGTGCAGGGGATGGCGCCCTTGTCGCGCATCCACGCCACCGCGCAGGAGGTATCGAGGCCGCCGGAGAACGCGATGCCGACGCGCTCGCCGACGGGCAGGGAGGAAAGCACCTTAGACATGCTCTCTATCCTAGGCCGCGCGGGACGCCGCCTCGTCCACCGGCGAGCCCCCAGCCGTCCGCCCGGCACCGGAACGGAACCGCGGCACGGCACTCGGCTGCGGCGCGCGGGCTCAGTCCTCGGGCAGCGGCGGAGCCTGCCGCAGGGCGGGCCCCTGCTGTTCGAAGGCCGTCGCATAGCCGAGCAGCGCGGGATCGTCGTAGGCGCGGCCGGCGAAGGTCAGCCCGACGGGCATACCGATGTCGGTCATCACCCCCATCGCAACAGTGATGCTCGGGATCCCGAGGTGCCGCAACGCGTAGTTCCCGTTGGAGAAGAACACCCCGTTCGACCAGGCGTGATCCGCAGCCTCGGGATCCCGCTCGGCGTCCTCGCGCCCCACGTCGGCGTTCGCGGGGAAGACGATCGCGTCGAAGCCCTGCTCGCCGAGCCAGGCTTCGAAGAGCTCCTCGCGCAGCTGCACCAGTGCGCGCAGACCCTCGGCGAAATCGGCCCGCTCGCGCGGATCGGGGATGCCCTGTTTCGCCATGGCGACCGTCGCCCGGTACCGGTTCTCGTAGTCGTCGATCTCCTCGTAGCGGTCGGGCAGCGTGCCGGGCGGGGTCGGGAAGATGAGATCCGGATCCACGACCGAGAGGTCGGGGATCGCGGGGTCCCCGTTCGCGCGGAGGAAGTCGTCCCAGCCGAAGGCGAGGAAGTCGGTGAACTCGGTGTCCATCCAGCCCTCGGGCAGCACACCGAGCGCGGCCACGTTCTCCTGCCCCGGGCGGTCCCCCTCGTACTGCTCGATCAGCGGGAAATCCGTCTCCACGACCTCCGCACCCAACCGCTCGAGCCGCTCGCGCGCGCGATCCCAGAGCGCCAGCACCGAGGGTCGCACGGCGATCGGGAATCGCGGATCCCGGCCCAGATACATCCGCGGCACCGCGAAGCGCCGTCCCCGCAGCGCGTCGGGGTCCACGAGATCGCGGTAGGAGCCGGGACGGTGCTCGCTCGGCTTCGGCAGCGCGACCGCCTGCTGGTTCCGCCAGAAGTCGCCGCGGGTGATCGGGTCGTCCTGCACCAGCACGTCGAGGACGCGCAGCATGTCGGGCATCGACCGCGTGTGCGGCACGACCACGTCGCGCGCCGGGAAGAGCGGCCAGTTGCCCCGGATCGAGAGGATGCCCCAGCTGGGCGTGTAGGCGCAGAGCCCGTTGTTGGAGGCGGGGCTCCGTCCGCTCGACACCGTCTCCTCCCCCATGCCGAAGACCGCCATGCTCGCCGCGGTCGAGACGCCGGATCCGTTCGACGAGCCGGAGGCGTACGCCGCGGCGAGGTATCCCGGGTTGTAGGGGCTCTCGGCGCGCCCGTAGACGCCGCGCTGCATGCCGCCGTCCGCCATCGGCGGCATGTTCGTCTTGCCGATGAGCACCGCTCCGGCCTCGCGCAGCTTCTCCACGGAGAAGGCGTCCCACTGCGCGACGAGCTCCTGGAAGGCCGGGGATCCGGAAGCCACCGTGAGCCCCTGCACCATGTAGGAGTCCTTCACCGTGAAGGGCACGCCCTCGAGCGGACGGGCGTGCCCGGCGGCGCGTCGGCGATCGCTCTCGGCGGCCTGCTCCAGCACCTCCGGGTTCAGCACCGGCACCGCATGCAGCCGCGGACCGTTCCGGTCGAGCCGGTCGATGCGGCGCAAGCACCATTCGGCGAGCTCGACGGCGTTCACCCGCCCCTCGTCGAGTGCGGCCAGCGTCTGCTCGATACTCGCCTCGATCGGGTCGAACCGGGGTGCTGCTTCGTCGCTCATGCTGCCACTGTAGCGCGCCGCACGCGGAGGATCCCTCAGCCCGAGGAGCCGCCCTCGTCACCGTCGTGAGTCCGCGCCTGGAGGATCCGACCGAGCCACCGCACGACCGCGGGTACGGGACCGCTCCGCGTCACGAACGACACCCGGCGCTCGCCCAGATCCTGTGCGGCGGGCCGGAGTACGACGTCGAAGTCCGCGTCGACCGCGGCCTCCGTGGTGAGCGCGAAGCCCAGTCCCTCTGCCACCAGTCCGTGGATCATGTACAGGTCGTCGGTCCGCATCAGCTCGCGGATCTCGCCGCCGACCGCCTGCGACGTCCGCTGCAGCACGCGGTCAGACGCCTCGTCCCCGCTCCGGCTGCAGACCCAGGCGACCTCGGAGAGGTCGGCGAAGTCGAGCTCCGCATGCTCCGCCCAGGGGCTCGATGCGGCGAGCATCACCCGGTACGGCTCCGACAGCAGCGGGTGCAGCGCGAGGTCGGGCGCATCGAACGCGGGCTCCGCCGAGGTGTCGTAGATGAGACCCGCGTCGACGTCCCCGTTGCGCAGGAGGCGCACCACTTCCCTCGGTTCTGCTTCGATCGCTTCGATGCGGACCGGGCTTCGGCGCTGGAGCGCCGCGATCGCCGCCGGGAGGAGCCGGGATCCGAGCGAGGCGAAGGTGCCGATCCGCAGGGTCGCGAGGCCGGCATCTCGTCGCTCCACGAGGGAGCGCTCCGCCCGGTCGATGCGCGCCAGCACCGGCTCGATCTCATCGGCGAAGTACTCCCCCAACGGCGTGAGCCGTGCTCCGCCTCGGGCCCGTTCGACCAGCGCGGTTCCCAGATGCGCCTCCAGCGCGTTCAGGTGGTGGGTCACGGTCGGCACGCCGTAGCGGAGCGCC
Organism: Leucobacter soli; assembly: GCF_910593785.1. GTDB lineage: Bacteria > Actinomycetota > Actinomycetes > Actinomycetales > Microbacteriaceae > Leucobacter > Leucobacter soli. Next base: position 47,624 of record NZ_CAJVAP010000016.1, read on the forward strand.
TCGGCCGCCCGGGTCAGGCTGCCGTTCTCGCGGATCGCGAGCAGGACGCGGAACTGCTGCAGGTTGAGCATGGCATACATCGTATGTCTATATGCACCAATTCCTGATATATCGGCGATGCCCCGCGCTCCCTACGCTGGGGATCATGACCGTTCCCGCCGCAGCCGCAGCCGATGTCACCGATGCCACCGACGTCCGGATCACCGATGACCTCCTCTTCGCCGGACTCTCAGGAGCCGCCGGAGTAGCCGATGCCACCGACGTCGCCGAGCCGACGGGCGACGCCGAAATCCCCCCGCAGCAGTTCGAGGCGCCCTTCGCCGACGGGCTGCGGGCGCTCGCCGCGCACGACTGGCAGCGGATGCACGTGCCGGCCCACCATGGCAGCGCCGAGAACGCGCCGGGAGTCTCCGGTCTCGTCGGCGCGGAGGGGCTGGCGATCGACTTCCCCATGCTCTTCAGCAACGTCGACCAGTCGACCTGGCGACTCGTCACCCCGGGACGGGTCACTCCGCTGATGCGCGCGCAGGAACTCGCCGCGGAGGCCTGGGGCGCGAGCCGCACCTGGTTCGTCACCACTGGCGCCTCAGGATGCAACCACATCGCGACCACCGTCGTCCGAGGCCTCGGCGACGAATGCATCGTGCAGCGCAGCGTGCATTCCAGCGTGATCGACGGCATCACCCGCCTCGACCTCACTCCGCACTTCGTCCACGGCACCGTCGACACGGGTCTCGGAGCCGCGCACGGCGTGACCGCGTCGCAGGTCGAGGCGGCGCTCGCCGCCCACCCCGGCAGCGCGGCCGTCTACCTCGTATCCCCCAGCTACTTCGGCGCGGTGGCGGATATCGCCGCCATCGCCGACGTCGCGCACCGGCACGACGTGCCGCTCGTCGTGGACGAGGCCTGGGGCGCGCATTTCGGCCTGCACCCGGCGCTGCCGACGAACGCCGTGCGCCTCGGCGCCGACCTCGTGATCTCGAGCACCCAGAAGGGTGCCGGCTCGCTCGCCCAATCGGCAATGCTGCAGCTCGGACACGGTGCGCAAGCGGAACGGCTCGAGGAGCTGGTCGATCGGGTCGTCCGCTCCTACCAGTCGACCAGCACCAGCTCGATCCTGCTCGCCTCGCTCGACGAGGCCCGCCGCCACCTCGTGACGCACCCGGAGATGATCGAGCGCGCGCTCGCGTCCGCGAGCCGGATCCGCGAGCTGGTGCGCGGCGACCGCAGGTTCCGGGACGCCACCCCCGACATCCTCGCGGTGCCTGACTCGATCGCGAACGATCCGTTCAAGATCGCGATCGACACGCGCGGCGCGGGCATCACGGGAGGCGACGCGCACCACCTGCTGCTCCGGGATCACCGGGTGTACTGCGAGCTCTCCACGCCCGCGGCGCTGCTGCTGCTCGTGGGAGCGACCTCCCCCGTCGACGTCGACCGGTTCTGGGGAGCGCTGCAGTCGCTGCCCGAGGCCGAGACCGAGCCTGAGCGGCCCGTCTCGCTCCCCGCGAGCTGCGAGCGCGCGATGGGCCTCGGGGAGGCGTTCTTCAGTCCGGTCGAGTTCGTGCCGTACACCGCGGCCGTCGGCCGCGTCTCCGCGGATTCGCTCGCCGCCTACCCGCCCGGCGTGCCCAACGTGCTACCCGGCGAGACCCTGAGCGCGGAGGTCGTCGCGTTCCTGCGCGCGACGGCCGCCGCGCCATCCGGATACGTGCGCGGCGCGGCAGATCCCTCGCTCGACCAGTTCCGCGTCGTCGCGTCGACGCCGGCGCAACAACGCTCCGCTACTTCCGCCCGGTGACGGCGCGCGCGACGATCTCGCGCATCACCTCGTTGGTGCCGCCGTAGATCCGGTGCACCCGCGCATCGAGGAACGCCCGGGCGATCGGGAACTCGGTGATGTAGCCGTAGCCGCCGTGCAACTGCACGCCCTGGTCGAGGATCTCCCACTCCCGCTCGGTGCACCAGAACTTGATCTTCGCCGCTTCGTCCGCAGTCAGCCCGCCCCGCTCGTAGAGCCGCATGGCGCGATCGACGAACGCCCACATCGCGTCGACGGCGGTCGCCATCTCAGCGAGGCGGAAGCGGGTGTTCTGGAAGTCGGCGATGGGCTGCCCGAAGGCCTCGCGATTCGCCGTGTACTCGAGGGTCCACTCGAGCGCTGCCTGACCGACGGCCGCGGCCACCGCGCCGATCGAGAGTCGTTCGAGCGGCAGATTCTCCATCAGCTGCACGAAGCCTCGGCCCTCGACGCCGCCGATCAGGTTCTCGTCGGGCACGAATACGTCGCTGAAGCTGAGCTCGGCGGTGTCGTGCCCCTGGAACCCCATCTTGTGGAGCGTCCGGCTGTGGTCGAAACCGGCCATGCCGTCCTCGACGATGATCAGGCTGAAGGCGTCGGGCCGATTGCCCTCGCCGGTCTTCACGAAGGTGACCACCATGTCGGCGGTCCTACCGCTCGAGATGAAGGTCTTCGCGCCGTTCACGAGGTACCCGCCGTCCACCTTCTTCGCGGTCGTCGAGACGGCGCGCAGGTCGCTGCCGGCGCCCGGCTCGGTCATGCCGAGCGCGCCGAGGACCTCGCCGGTCGCCATGCGCGGGAGCCACTTCTGCTTCTGGGCGTCGGTGCCGAAACGCGCGATGTAGGGCACCGCCAGGTCATCCTGAATGCCGACCGCTCCGGCGAGCGACGAACCTGCGCCGACCCGCACCAGCTCCTCGTTCACGACGGAGCGGAAGCGGTAGTCCGTCAGCATGCCGGCGCCGCCGAACTCCTCGGGGACCGAGAGCCCGATGACGCCGTGCTCCCCCGCGAGCCGCATCGTCTCGCGGTCGACCTCGCCGGCTTCGTCCCACTGCTGCATCTTCTCGGTGGTGACGTGGCGCTTGATGAACTCCTTCATCATGTCGCGGAACGCGTCATGATCCTCGTCGTAGACATCGCGTTGCATCTCCGGCACCTTCCCTCTCCTGCCCCGCCCGCGTCGGGCGACGGCCCTCATGCTCGATTTCAGACTCCCACACTCAGGCGAATGCCGAGAAGCCCGTGATCTCGCGCCCGATGATGAGCGCTTGAACGGTCTCCGTCCCCTCGTAGGTGTGCAGCGCCTCGATGTCGGCGAAATGGCGGGCCACTCGGTTCTCGAGCAGGATCCCGTTGCCGCCGAGCAGGTCGCGCGCATCCGCAGCCATGGTCCGGGCCGCCCGGGTCGCCGTGTACTTGCCGAGCGAGGCGCCGGGTCCGCTCAGCTCCCCCGCCTCCTCGGCGCGCGTGAGCTGCATGAGCAGGGTCTGCAGGCTCGTGAGGCTCGAGAGCATCGCGGAGAGCCGGCTCTGCACGATCTGGGACGCGGCGAGCGGCCGACCGAACTGCACCCGCTGCTTCGCGTAGAGGACGGCGGTCTCGTAGACGGCCGTCGCCTGGCCGAGGGCGCTCCACGCGACGCCGAGCCGGGTCGCCTGGAGCACGCGAGCGGTATCCTTGAAGCTGTTCGCCCTCGGCATCCGGGCCGAGGCGGGCACGCGCACGCCGTCGAGCTCGATGTGCGCCTGCCAGATCGCACGCAGCGAGATCTTCCCCTCGATCGTGGTCGCCCGGTAGCCGGGTGCGTCCTGCGGCACGAGGAACCCCTGCACCTGCCCGTCGTCGCCGCGCGCCCAGACCACGGCGACCCGGCCGACGCTGCCGGAGCCGATCCATTTCTTGTGCCCGTCGATCACGTATCCGGCGCCGTGCTCGTCGTCGACTGCTCGGGCGCGGGTCTCGAGGCTCACGGAGTCCGAACCGTGCGTGGGCTCCGTCAGCGCGAACGCGCCGAGCTCGGTGCCGTGGGCGAGCGGCGCGAGCCAGCGATCGCACTGCTCCTCCGATCCGCACAGCGCGACGGAGCGGAGCGCCAGGCCGCCCTGCACCGCCACGATGGTCGCGATCGATCCGTCGCCGCGCGAGAGTTCCATCGTGGCAAGGCTCGCCGCCAGGAGGCTCTGCTCGGGGAAACCGGGCACGTCGACGCCGTCGCGCAGCAGGTCGAGCTCGCCGAGCCTGGCCGCGAGCTCCAGCGGGTAGTCGGCCCGATCCCAGTAGCCGTCGATCACCGGCCGCACCTCGTCCTGCACGAACGCGCGAGCGCGATCCCGATACGCGAGATCCTCGGCCGGCAGACCGCGGAACACGCCCGCGACGTCCGGATCCAGGGGCTCCCACAGCTCGTACTCAGGCTCGGCGGTCCCCTGCGGGGTGCGTTCGGGGGCTGCGGTCATCGATGACTCCCTTCGGATACGGCGGCGGCGCGACGATCATGCGATGGTCGCGTGACCGTCGCGCCGCGCCGTGGCGGCTGCGTTGCGCTCTCCGCCGATCGTGCACCCGCTACAGCCCGAAGGCAAGGGACTCGTAGCTTCTCCACAATGCAGCCCTCGATTCCGGCGGAGATCCGCCGGGCCCGGATCCCATCTCCGAGCCCGTGCTGAATACTTGCCGTACGACCAATACGGATCGCCAATAGTCAGGAGTCGTCCATGTCGCATCCGCAAGCGAGCTCGTTCGTCCGCGCGGCCCATGCCCGCGCGCGCTCCACGCTGCCCTTCGACGATACGCGAGATTTCGACGATGCGAATCGCGGGTTCATCGCGAGACCCGTGCACAACACGGTGCGTGCGGACGACGGGCGGGTCGTGTGGGACAACGACTCCTACGGATTCCTGGAGGGCGAGGCCCCGGACACCGTGCACCCGAGCCTCTGGCGCGTGTCGAAGCTCAATGCGATCGACGGGCTCTTCGAAGTCGTACCCGGGATCTATCAGGTTCGCGGCTTCGATCTCTCGAACCTCAGCATCGTCGAAGGAGACACCGGCATCGTCATCATCGATGCGCTGACGACCAGGGAGCCCGCCGCCGCCGCGCTCGCCTGGTACCGCGAGCATCGCGGAGACCGCCCCGTGACGGCTGTGGTCTACACGCACTGCCATGTCGATCACTTCGGCGGCGTGCTCGGCGTGACGGACCAGGCGGCGGTGGATCGCGGCGAGGTCAGGATCATCGCGCCGGAGGGCTTCACCGAGCACGCGGTCTCGGAGAACGTCTACGCCGGTACGGCGATGGGCCGCCGCGCCGGCTACATGTACGGCGCGGCGCTCGAACGCGGGGTGGACGGCGGCGTGGGCTCGGGCCTCGGGCAGGCGCCCTCGACCGGCACCATCGGGCTGATCGTGCCCACCGACTTCATCACGCGGACCGGGCAGACGCTGACCGTCGACGGCGTGGAGATGGAGTTCCAGCTCGCTCCAGGGACCGAGGCCCCTGCCGAGATGCACATCTATCTGCCGCGCTTCCGCGCGCTCTGCATGGCCGAGAACGCGACGCACACGCTGCACAACCTGCTCACGCTGCGGGGCGCGCTGGTGCGCGACCCGCGCGGTTGGGCCGGCTACCTGACCGAGGCCATCGAGACCTTCGCCGAGCGCAGCGACGTGGTCTTCTCGCCGCACCATTGGCCGACCTGGGGCTCCGAGCGCATCCTCGAGTTCCTCTCGCTGCAGCGCGATCTCTACGCCTACCTGCACGATCAGACGCTCCGGATGATCAACCAGGGCTACCAGGGGGCCGAGATCGCCGAAGAGATGCGGCTGCCGCCTGCCCTCGAGAACGCGTGGCACACCCGCGGCTACTACGGTTCGGTCAGCCACAACGTCAAGGCCGTCTACCAGCGGTACATGGGATGGTTCGACGGCAACCCCGCCCGGCTCTGGCCGCATCCGCCCGCCGAGCAGGCCGCGCGCTACGTCGAGGCGATGGGCGGCATCGATCGGGTCGTCGAGCTCGCACAGGCCGCGTACGACGCGGGGGACTACCGCTGGGCGGTGACGCTGCTCGACCACGTGGTCTTCACCGACCGGGATCACGCGGCCGGTCGCGCGCTCTACGCCGACTCGCTCGAGCAGCTCGCGTTCGGCATCGAGAACGCGACCTGGCGCAACTTCTTCCTCTCCGGGGCGGCGGAGCTGCGGGGCGGAAACTTCGGATCCCCGACGAACGTGGATTCGCCCGAACTGCTCGGCCGGCTCTCGCCCGCCCAGATCTTCGACTCGCTCGCGATCCGTGTGAACGGGCCGGAGGCGTGGGACGAACGGATAGTGCTCGACATCGCGCTGTCCGATCTCGACGAGACCCACCGTCTCTCGCTGCGCAACGGCGTGCTCATCCACCGCCGGCGGATCGACCGCGACGGCCCTGCCGACGCGACGATCCGAGCCGTGACGACGCTGCGCCTGCTCGCCCTGCTCGCGGGCGACGACGCCTCCCCCGGCATCGAGATCGCCGGCGACGCGCAGGTGCTCGGGCGGCTGTTCGCGGTGCTGGACGCCCCGGACCCGGCGTTCGACATCGTGCTGCCCTGACCACGGGGCCGGGTCCGCGTCCGCGTAACTCCACCGGCGCGTCGGATCCGCCCCCTCGGACGGCGGTCCCCATCTGCACGGGCAGGCAATCGCACTGATCGGGGGGTATCGTGGGAGGAGCCCCCAAATTGCCCCGACGAAGGATGCGATCATGTCCCCCAAGCCGCTCCGCGACGACTTCTCAGACGCGGACATCGAGGTCACGAAGCCGAAGACCTACGCAGCCGGAATCGGGGGCGTCTTCCACTCGATGGAGCCGGCGATCACGCAGATGGGACTCGCCCGCACCGCGAAACTCATGACGAAGATCAACCACAAGGGCGGCTTCGACTGCATGAGCTGCGCGTGGCCCGACCCCGACCACCGCAAGATCGCCGAGTTCTGCGAGAACGGCGGCAAGGCGGTCACCTGGGAGGCCACTCCGCTCAAGGTCGAGCGCTCCTTCTGGCAGGAGCACACGATCTCGTCGCTCGAGGACAAGACCGAGTACTGGCTCGGCATGCAGGGCCGCCTCATCGAGCCGCTCCACAAGGCGAAGGGCTCCGACCGCTACGAGCCCATCGGCTGGGATCGCGCGTACCAGATCATCGCGGATCACCTCAACGCGCTCGATCATCCCGATGAGGCCGCGTTCTACACGAGCGGCCGCGCCTCGAACGAGGCCGCGTTCCTCTACCAGCTCCTGGCGCGCGTCCTCGGCACCAACAACCTCCCCGACTGCTCCAACATGTGCCACGAATCGACCGGCACGGCGATGAGCTACAGCGTCGGGATCGGCAAGTCCACCATCGCCTACAACGACTTCGCGAAGTCCGACCTCATCATCGTCATGGGGCAGAACCCGGGCACCAACCACCCCCGCATGCTGACGGCCCTGCAGGAGGCGAAGGAGAACGGCGCCAGGATCGTCGCGGTGAACCCGCTGCCCGAGGCCGGCCTCATCGGCTACAAGGATCCGCAGCGCGTGCGCGGCTACCTCGGCAAGCCGACGGAGATCGCCGACGACTTCCTGCAGATCCGCCTCGGAGGCGATATGGCGCTGCTGCAGGCCGTGTCGAAGCGCGTGCTCGAGGCCGAGCAGCGCGCTCCCGGCACGGTGCTCGACCGCGCCTTCATCGACGAGCACTGCGACGGCTTCGACTCGTTCGAAGCGCACATCCTGCAGCTCGACGAGCGCGAGGTCGAGCAGGCCACCGCCCTGAGCCGGGCCGAGATCGACGCGCTCGCCGACGCCTACATCGCAGCTGACCGCGTGATCATCTGCTGGGCGATGGGCATCACGCAGCACCGCAAGTCCGTCGACACCATCAAGGAGATCATCAACCTGCTGCTGCTGCGCGGCAACATCGGCAAGCCGGGGGCCGGCGCCTCGCCGATCCGCGGCCACTCGAACGTGCAGGGCGACCGCACGATGGGCGTGTGGGAGCAGATGCCCGACTCGTTCCTCGACGCGCTCGGCGAGGAGTTCGGCTTCGAGCCCCCGCGCAGCCACGGCCTCGACGCCGTGCACGGGATCCGAGCCCTCGATCGAGGCGAGGTCAAGGTGTGGATGGGCCTCGGCGGCAACCTGCTCGGAGCCATCTCCGACACCAACCTCGCGGAGTCGGCGATGCGGAAGACGAAGCTCAGCGTGCAGCTCTCCACGAAGCTGAACCGTTCGCACGTGATCACCGGCGAGGAGGCCCTGATCCTGCCCGTTCTCGGTCGCACCGAGGTCGACATGCAGGCCGCCGGGCCGCAGTACGTGACGGTCGAGGACTCGGTCTGCGCCGTTCACGCTTCGCACGGCCAGATCGAACCCATCGCGTCGACGGTGCGCTCCGAGACCGCCGTCGTCGCCGGCATCGCCCACGCGACGTTCGGGGACCGCCACGGCATCGACTGGCTCGCCATGATCGACGACTACGACGTGATCCGGGATCACATCTCCCGCGTCGTGCCCGGCTGCGAGGACTACAACGCGAAGACCCGCCAGCGCGACGGTTTCGTGCTCCCGAACGGCCCGCGCGACGAGCGCCGCTTCGACACCGAGACCGGCAAGGCTCGGATCACGACGAACGAGCTCGAGCCGGTGCACTGCCCGCCGGGACGCCTGATCCTGCAGACCATGCGTTCGCACGACCAGTTCAACACGACCATCTACAGCCTCAACGATCGCTACCGCGGCATCAAGAAGGGGCGCTACGTCGTCTTCGTGCACCCGGACGACCTCGCCGATCTCGGACTGGAGGACGGGCAGAGCGTCGATATCTTCAGCGAGTGGAAGGACGAGCCGGATCGGGTGCTGCGCGGGTTCCGCGCAGTGGCCTACCCGACCGCGCGCGGATGCGCCGCGGCCTACTTCCCGGAGGCGAACGTGCTCGTGCCGCTCGACAGCACCGCGCTGGAGAGCAACACGCCCGCGTCGAAGGCCGTGATCGTGCGGCTCGAGCCCGCGTCGGTCCCCGCCGGGGTCGGCCGCCCCGTCGTCGTCTGACGGACCCGCGCCCGGGCGGGGTGCGGGGCACGGGAGCCGGGCGCTACTTCGCGACCCGCTTGCTCGCGCTCGTCTTGCTCAGCTTCACGTAGCCGGACTTCGTCCCGGTGACCGCGACCGTGATCCTCTTGCCCGCGTACTTCTTCGCGACCGTGTACGTCGACTTCGTCGCCCCGGGGATCTTCACTCCGTTCGCGTACCACCGGTAGCTGCGCTTCACGCCGGCGGGCTTCCAGGTGCCCGGCTTCGCCGTGAGCTTCTTCCCGACCTTCGCGGTGCCCGAGATGCGAGGCTTCGGCGCGGAGAGCGTGCCCTTCGCGATCGTCTTCGCCGCGCTGACGGCCGTCGCTGATTTGAGCCCTTCGGCCGCACCGAGCACCCGTGCGCTCAGCTGCTTCCCGGCATCCGCCGCGACCGGTGTGTAGCTCGCCCGGGTCGCCCCGGGGATCGCCACCCCGTTGCGCAGCCACTGGATCAGATAGCTGTACTCGACCGCGGCCCCGTCTTCCTCCGCCGGCAGCCAGGCGCCGGGAGCCACCGTGAGCCGCTTGCCGACCTTCGCGGCGCCGGAGACCTTCGGCGCGCCCGCCCCCATGCACGATTCGTTCCCGTACGCGCAATGGAAGAACCCGGTGCCGGTGCTCGCGCTGAAGACTCCTGGATCTCGAGGATCCGCGGAGAGTCGCGTGCCGGCGCCCGACAGCCACAGCGTCTGCTGCTCGGCCTCCCAGTCGTTGACATGCGCGTAGTGCGTCCAGTCGACGCTCAGGGTGTAGTGGCCGTCGGCCGCTCCGGCGAACGACCAGCGCAGTCGCTTGGTCGCGGCGTCCCAGGCGAGATCCGCCTGGGGATCGACGACCCCGATCAGCGTGTGCACGAAGATCTCGTATCGGGTCACCTCGTCGTCTGCGCCGAAGTCGCCGAACTCGATCAGATTCCCCTCGATGTCGTACGGCGGCGCCGACTTCGCGGGGAACTGGATCACGCCCGAGATCGTCACGCTCTCGTCCGCCTGCGCCGGCAGAGCGGCGCCGAAGCAGGCGAGCCCGACGCTCGCGAGCAGCGCGAGCACCGTTCGGAGCCGGGTACGGCCTCGAGGAGTGGAGACGTGTGAACCGCGCGAATCCGGCATCTGCGTTCCCCCTCGAACACCGGCGCATCAGGGACCGATGCGCCGCGAGGGTTCCCCGATGAGCCCCCGGCTGTTCACACCCTACGACTGCCGAGCCCGCGCCGCAATGGTGCGGCGGGTCCAGGAGTCTCGGTGGGCCTCGACGCCACCCGGTGCGACCCGGGAGCGAACCGGGCGGGCCCGGCCCGGTTCGGCTCGACGCTGCGGGGCGCGGCCCGGCCTGTCCGCACCGACGCACGCACCCGTTCCTGACGAGTAGCCCCGTATGCGACGAGTGGCCCCCGTATGCGCCGTGCATACGGGGGCCACTCGTCAGCAAGCCGCTCACTCGTCGCAGCGAGTGCGCCGAACACCGGGGGTTCCAGGCTTACGGCCTCTCGCCCGGTCGGCTCAGTTCGCCCGGTCGACTCAGTGGCCCCGATCGATCCATTCCTGGCGGTGGGGGGCCTCCTCGCCGATGGTCGTCGTCGGGCCGTGCCCGGTGTGGACGACCGTCTCGGCGGGCAGCGTCAGCAGCCGATCCGTGATCGACGCGATGATCGTCGGGAAGTCGCTGTACGAGCGACCGGTCGCTCCCGGCCCGCCCTGGAACAGGGTGTCGCCGCTGAACACCGCGCCGAGCGCCGGCGCGACGAAGCACGTCGAACCCGGCGAATGCCCCGGCGTGTGCACCGCGGTGAGCGTCGTCCCGGCCACCTCGAAGGCATCGCCGTCCGCGATCTCCGCGTCGGGGGCCGTGTCGTGGACCGCATCCCAGAGCATGCGGTCCGCCGGGTTGATGTAGACGGGCGCATTCAGTCGGGCCGCCGCATCCCGCGCCGCACTGATGTGGTCGTCGTGGCCGTGGGTGAGCAGGATCGCGAGCGTGCGACGATCCCCCACCGCGGCGGCGACGGCCGTCGCGTCATGCGCCGGGTCGATGACGATCACCTCGGAATCATCGCCGACGATCCAGACGTTGTTGTCGAGATCCCACGTGCCGCCGTCGAGCGAGAACGTGCCGTGCGTGACCAGGTTCTCGATCCGCGCGCTCACAGGACGACCACCGAACGCAGGATGTTGCCGCCGGCCATCTTGCCGAACGCCGCCTCTACGTCGCCCAGGCCGATCCGCTCGGTCACGAACCCGTCGAGATCCAACCGGCCAAGCTTGTACTGGTCGATGAGCATCTGGAAATCGCGGCTCGGCAGGCAGTCCCCGTACCAGGACGACTTCAGCGATCCGCCGCGTCCGAAGACGTCGAGCAGCGGCAGCTCGAGCTTCATGTCGGGGGTGGGCACGCCGACGAGCACCACACGGCCGGCCAGATCCCGCGCGTAGAACGCCTGCGTATAGGTCTCGGGGCGACCGACCGCGTCGATCACCACGTCGGCGCCGTTGCCGCCGGTCAGCTCCCGGATCGCCTCGACCGGATCCGTGCCGCGCGAGTTCACCGTGTGCGTCGCGCCGAAGCGCTTCGCCTGCTCCAGCTTCGCGTCGTCGATATCGACCGCCACGATCGTGGTCGCGCCGGCCAGCTGGGCGCCCGCGATCGCCGCCGTGCCCACACCTCCGCAGCCGATCACCGCGACCGACTCGCCGCGCTTCACCTCGCCAGTGTTGATCGCCGCACCGATGCCGGCCATGATGCCGCAGCCGAGCAGGCCCACGGCCGCCGCGTCCGAATCCTCGTCGATCTTCGTGCACTGGCCGGCGGCGACGAGCGTCTTCTCCGCGAAGGACCCGATACCGAGCGCGGGCGAGAGCTCTGTGCCGTCCTCGAGCGTCATCTTCTGCGTCGCGTTGTGCGTCGCGAAGCAGTACTGGGGCTGGCCCTTGGCGCATGCGCGGCACTGCCCGCAGACCGCGCGCCAGTTCAGGATCACTCGATCCCCCACCGCGACCTCGGTCACGCCCTCGCCGACGACGGCGACCCGCGCCGTGGACTCGTGACCGAGCAGGAACGGGAACTCGTCGCTGATGCCGCCCTGCTGGTAGTGGTAGTCCGTATGGCACACGCCGCAGCTGAGGACGTCGACGACGACCTCGCCCGGCCCGGGCTCGGGCACGATGATCGTCTCGATCGTGGCGGGGGCGAACTTCTCTCGGACGACGACGCCCTGAACTCGATAGGCCACCTGTGGGCTCCTCTCAGACACCTGATTACGGTCGACGCGCGCGCGGGCGGGCGCCCGTGCACACTCCCTCCAGGCTATCGGTGTTCGGTAAATCAATCGAACGTCACGGTACAGAAATCGGGCTGCGCACCGCTCCGGATCCTTCTCGCGCGCTTTGCGACGCCGCATTACAGTCGCGATGACGAATTGCACTACCCGTCACATATAATCAATACGTATTCCTGGCATAAGCCAGTGTTTCATCTTCGGGGAGAAGGAACCTGCATGATCGAGCTTGACGCCCCACGCCGCAACACCGGCGCGGAGCCGATCGGCGCACGGCGATGACTCCGACGCTCGCACTCGCGCTCATCGGCGCGCTCGTGGCGTTCGCCGCCCTGGCGGGGACCATCCTCGCGAATCGCACCGCCAGCGTCCGCGTGGAGGCCGCCGGCGAGCGGCTCGATCCCGAGGTGTTCGCGCCGCGGGACTTCGGCAGCAAGGGCACCGTGATCCAGTTCAGCACCGCCTACTGCACCCGGTGCCCGGGCACGGAGCGCATCATCACCGAATCCCTCGACGGCCGCCGCGGGGTCGAGTTCATCCACATCGACGTCACCGCGCGGCCGGAGCTCGCCTCGAGGTTCCGGCTGAATCAGACGCCGACGGTCCTGATCCTCGATCCTTCCGGCACCCCGCGCACCCGTCTGGCCGGGCCGCTCTCGCGGGAGACCCTGGCCTCGAGCATCGAGACGACGTTGGGAGCCCCGAGATGACCGAACCGCGAACCACCCAGACCTCCGATACGGCACCGGCTGGAACCGCGCCACCCGGAACCGTCGACCCGCGGCAGCCCCGCTTCGGAGCCGGCATCACCGCCGCGATCCTGCTGGTCGGCACCTTCCTCGCGCTCATCGGGACGTCGACGAACTCGACACTTGGATCGACCCCGATCTCCCTGCGCGTGCTGGATCCCGGCTTTCTCGTCCTCGCCATCGCCGCCGTGCTCTTCACCTGGTCCCTGGTGTCCGCCCGCACCCAACCGCTGACCGCGCTCTTCCGCCGAGCAGTCCGCCCCCGGCTCGCCGCACCTGACGAGTGGGAGGATGCCCGGCCGCCGCGGTTCGCGCAGGGCGTCGGGCTGTTCGTAGTCGGCGTCGGCCTGCTCCTGCACCTGGCCGGCGTCCCCTGGGCGCTCGTGGCGGCGGGCGCGGCCGCCTTCGTCGCAGCGTTCCTCAATGCGGCCTTCGGCTTCTGCCTGGGCTGCGAGATCTACCTGATCCTGGTGCGCATCGGGATCCTGCGCCCGACCCGGGCCTGAGCGGGAGCTGAGGCTCCGCCCCCGCACTCCGACCCGGCACGGCGGTCACCCGAGGAGTTCGGACAGCTCCAGCCAGCGATCCTCGAGTGCGGCGACCTCGTCCTCGAGCGCAGTGATCTTCACCATCTCGGCGTTCAGCAGCGCGTAGTCGGACTGGTCGAGCGCGGCAAGCCCGTCCCGCGCCTTCGCCGTGTCGCTCTGCAGTCGCTCCATCTTGCGCTCGACCGCGGCCAGCTCCTTCTCCGCGGCGCGCAGCTCCGCACCCGACAGCGCCGCCCTTGACAGTGCCGGCTCCGACAGCGCCGGCTGCGAGGCCCGGTGCGGCGCCGGAGACGCCGACGCCCGCCGCCCGCCATCCGCCTTCACCCGATCCTGCGTCGCCCGCAGTTTCAGGTACTCGTCCACACCGCCGGGCAGGTGCCTGAGCCGCCGATCCAGGATCGCGTACTGCTGATCGGTCACCCGCTCGAGGAAGTACCGGTCGTGCGACACCACGATCAGCGTGCCGGGCCACGAGTCGAGCAGATCCTCGATCGCGGCGAGCATGTCGGTGTCGAGGTCGTTGGTGGGCTCGTCGAGGATCAGCACGTTCGGCTGATCCAGCAGGATCAGGAGCAGTTGCAGGCGTCGCTTCTGCCCGCCGGAAAGGTCCTTCACCGGAGTCGAGAGCTGCGCGCTCGTGAACCCCATCCGCTCGAGCATCTGGCCCGGTGTGAGATCCTGCGCCTTCGATCCTGCACCGACTGTGAAGCTCGTGCGCAGCCGCCCGATGACGACGCGCACCGGGTCGTTCAGGTGCTCCTCGAGCTCGTCGAGCCGCTGCGTCAGCGTCGCGACCTTCACGGTCTTGCCGCGCTTCACGCTTCCGCTCGTCGGCTCCACCGTGCCGGCGATGAGCCCGAGCAGCGTCGACTTGCCGGCACCGTTCACGCCGAGGATGCCGGTGCGCTCGCCGGGCGCGAGCCGCCACTCGACATCGCGGAGGACCTCGCGCTCGCCGTATGCGACGCCGGCATCGAGCAGATTCACCACTTCCTTACCGAGCCGCGAGACCGCGAGCGACTTCAACTCGGTCGCGTTGCGGATCTCGGGCACGTCCTCGATCAGGACGTTCGCGGCGTCGATGCGGAACTTCGGCTTCGACGTGCGCGCCGGGGCCCCGCGGCGCAGCCAGGCGAGCTCCTTCCGGGCGAGATTCTGCCGCTTCTGCTCGATCGCGGCGGCCTGCCTGTCCCGCTCCACCCGCTGCAGGATGTACGCCGCATACCCGCCCTCGAACGGTTCGACGATGCGGTCGTGCACCTCCCAGGTCGCAGTGCAGATCTCGTCGAGGAACCAGCGGTCGTGCGTCACGACGAGGAGCGCCCCCTGGTTGGCGGGCCAGCGCCGCTTCAGATGCTCGGCGAGCCAGGCGATGGCCTCGACGTCGAGGTGGTTGGTCGGCTCGTCGAGCGCCAGCACGTCCCACTGCCCGGCGAGCAACCTCGCCAGCGCGACGCGGCGACGCTGGCCGCCGCTCAGCGACTCGACCTCGGCCTCCCAATCGAGATCGCCGGCCAGGCCCGCGATCACCTCGCGTACGCGGGCGTCGCCCGCCCATTCGTGCTCGGGCGCGTCTCCGACGATCGCACCGCCGACGGTCTCCCCCGGCTCGAACCGGTCCTCCTGATCGAGCACGCCGATGGTGGTGCCGCTGCGCACCGTCACCTGCCCGCGATCCGGTTCACGCCGCCCGGCGAGCATGCCGAGCAGCGACGACTTGCCGTCGCCGTTGCGGCCGACGATGCCGATCCGATCCCCTTCGGCGACGCCAAGGGTCACGGCGTCGAAGACGACCTTGGTCGGGACTTCGAGGTGCAGGGCTTCGGCCCCCAGGAGATGCGCCATATCCTCACGAGTCTACCGCGCTGCGACCCGTCGACTCGTCCCTGCCCGCACGCGGCCCGCCTCGGCCCCCGCAGCGCGCGCATGCACCGCCGAGTAGCCGCGTGAACCGGGTCCTTGCGGAAGATCGCACCCGACGGCGCCGGTCGCCCGGGCATGGTCGAGCGAACGGCCGGTCGGACGCCGCTCTGAGCGCTCGGCGACGTCCGCGCGCCTCAGACGCTGCAGCAGCTCCCGCCGCAGCACGCCCCGCCCGACTCCTGGTCGCCGAGCAGGTTCAGGATCTCCGCGCTCTCCGCGGATGCGGAACCGGCGGCGCCGAACCCGGCAAGAGCACCCTCGATGCCCGCATCGGGGTTCAGCTCGATTTCCGGCGCTTCACCGGCCGCAGCATGGGTCGTGTCACTCATCGGGTCTCCTCGTCTCTCTGATCCATCTTCTCGCATCTCTCCTGACGTACCCCTGGCCGCACGCGGTCGCTCGGCCACTTAGCCGTGCGTCAGCACGTCAGCGCGTCTGCGCCTCAGCGGCGGGATCATTCGGATCCGCCCCCGCGCTGCAGTTCGATCACCTGGCCGAGCACGTCGGCGAACACCTCGGCGCTCTGCGCCCCGGGGACCGAGTACTTCTGCTCGAACAGGAAGAACGGCACGCCCTGCACGCCGAGCATGCGTGCCCGGGTGATGTCGCGGTCGACCGCCTCGCCCAGATCGTCGTCGTCGAAGGCGTCGCGCACCTCGTCGGGATCCAGCCCCACCTCCTCGCCGAGCGCGGCGAGGGTGTCCGGGTCGGACACCGTCCTGCCCTCGGCGAAGTATGCGCGGAACAACCGCTCCTGCATCTCCGACTGCAGCCCCTGCTCCTTCGCCAGGTGCAGCACCCGGTGCGCGCGGCGCGTGTTCGCATGGCGCAGGTTGCCGAAGTCGAACTCGATGCCCTCGCTCTCCGCCAGCCGGCTCATCTGCCCGAGCATCTGCTCCACCTGCTCGGCCGGCATCCCCTTGCGCTTCGTCAGGAACTCGACCTCGCTGCCCGCGAAGTCGTCCGGCGTATCGGGTGCGAGCTCGTAGCTGTGGCTCTCGACCTCCACCTCGACGTCCGGGTGCGTCTTGCGGAACTCCGCGACACCCGCCTCGAAGCGGTGCTTGCCGAGGTAGCACCAGGGGCAGGCGATATCGGACCAGATGTCGACTTTGATAGTTTCCGTCACAGCGGGTAGAACCGCCGGAGCGGCCCCGGTATTCCCGCGGAGACCTCAGGAGAGCGTCGACGCTGTATGGGATCGTCGGCGCTGCATGGGATCGTGCCGCAAACGCATACCGCGCCGACGATCTCGTACCGCCTCGACGATCCCGTGCTGTGCCGCCGGAGGCAGGCGCCGATGCTACTCCCGTCCCGTCCCAGCTCCCGCACCGAAGTCCCGCCGGGCAACCTCGCGCAGGGCGCCCGCGAACACCTCCGCCGTCTGCGCGCCCGGAACGAGATACTTCCCGTTGAGCAGCGCGAAGGGAACCCCGCCGGACCCCAGCATCTGCGCCCGGGTGTGATCCGCGTCGACCGCTTCGTCCCAGCGCTCGCCCCATCCGGACTCGGCCGCGGCGAGCGCGGCGGATCGGTCCAGGCCCGCCTCCGCGGCGAGATCTGCCAGCGTCCCGGGATCGGCCAGGTCGCGGCACTCCGAGAAATACGCGGTGAAGAGCCGCTCCAGCAGCTCCTCGCCGCGCCCTGCTGCCCGCCCGTACTGGAAGACCCGGTGAGCCCGGCGCGTGTTCACGAGACGCAGTCCGTCGAAGCGCAGCTCCACCCCTTCGGCCGCCGCGAGGTTGCGGAGCTCCGGGAGCATACGCCGCGAGTGCTCCAGCGGTGCCCCCTCGTAGCGCTGCAGGTAGTCGGCCTCCGTGCCGTCGAAGCGCTCCGGCATCTCCGGCGCCAGTTCGAAGCTGAGATGCCGCACCGCGACCGGCACCCCCGGCCGCTCCGCCGCGAAGAGCTCGATCGCGCGCTCGAGCCGGTGCTTGCCGAGGAAGCACCAGGGGCAGCGCACGTCGAACCACACTTCCACCCGGATCCCCGGCATCGGTTCGGCGGCGGATCCCGCCGCCGGTGCCGCATCCGGCGCGGCACCCGACGCCGCACCGAGCATGGGATCAGCTTCCGGATCCGATGCCGGACACGCAGCCTCGTCGCTCATACTCCATGCAACGCCCCCGTACGGCGCCGCATTCCGCCGCCCCTTCCCCTTCCCTGCGCGTCCTGCGCTACCCGATCCGCGGTGCACGGATCCAGGTGCAGGAAGCCAGGTGCAGGGATCCGGCAACAGGGGCCGGTGGCTCGACGGCCTACTTCGCCTCGAGGATCTTCGCGCCGGGGGCGGGCCCGGTGGCGGCGAGCGCCCGGATCCCGGCACGGGCGAACGCGGCCTGCAGCTCGGCGGACGCGAGCGTCGTCGGCACGAGGAACGCGCAGGTGGGGCCCGAGCCCGAGACGATGCCCGCGAGCGCGCCGTGCGATTCCCCCAGCTCGAGCACGTCGGCGAGCTCCGGCATGAGGTTCAGCGCGGCCGCCTGCAGATCGTTGTGCATCGCCTCGGCCAGCGCCTCCCGGTCGCCGGAACGCACCGCTTGCAGGGCGGCGACGTCGACGGCGACGCTCTCCCGCGCCTCGGGCAGCTCTCGGGCGTGCCGCTCCCGGTGCCGATCGAGCTCGGCGTAGACCGCCGGCGTCGACAGCCCGCCGTCCGACAGCGCCAGCACCCAGTGGAACTCGCCCTTCGCGAGCGCCTGGCTCAGCTGATCCCCGCGCCCCGTGCCGACGGCGGTGCCGCCCTCGAGCGCGAACGGCACGTCCGCGCCGAGCTGCGCGGCGAGTGGCAGGAGACCGACGCGCCCCAGGCCGGTCCCCCACAGCTCGTCGCAGGCGACCAGTGTGGCCGCAGCGTCTGCGGATCCGCCGCCCATGCCCCCCGCGATCGGCACCCGCTTGTGCACGGTCAGGGCGACACCCGCGTCCTGGCCGGTGGCCTCCGCCAGCAGGCGCGCGGCGCGCACGCACAGGTTCGACTCGTCGAGCGGCAGCTCCGACCCGTCGATCGGTCCGGTGAACCGCAGCGACACCTCGTCCGCGGGGCTCGCCGTGACCTCCTCGAAGAGGGAGAGCGCCTGATACAGCGAGGCGACGTCGTGGTAGCCGTCGGGCTGGCGCGCGCCGACCCGGAAGAGCAGATTGATCTTGCCCGGGGCGCGCACGGTCACCGACCGGACTCCGTGCTCCCCATTCACGGTTCCACGCTACTGCACTGCACGGCCCGGCGCGTACCCTCTCGATTCGGTCTGAAGCCGCTCAGGCTGCTGCGGCAGCGGCCCGGGCGACGGCCAGGTAGGCCTCGATGCCGAGCTGCTCGGCGCGCGCCGTGGGGTCGACCCCGGCGGCCTCGAGGATCGCGACGGTCCGTTCGCTCGGCCCCAGCACGGGCTGCAGCGCCTGGCGCAGCATCTTGCGCCGCTGCGCGAACGCGGCGTTCACGAGCTCGAACGCGGCCGCCCGCTCCGTCTCGTCGCCGAGCGGCGTCTCGCGGCGCTCGTAGCCGACCAGCACGGAGTCGACGCCCGGGACGGGCCAGAAGATGCGGCGGCTCACGTTCCCGGCGATCCGCCAGTCGCCGTACCAGGCGGCCTTCGCGCTCGGCGATCCGTACTCCTTGCCTCCGGGAGCCGCGGCAATCCGGTGCCCCACCTCGGACTGCACCATCACGAGGCCGCGTCTGAGCGCCGGGATCAGCTCGAGGAGGTGCATCAGGATCGGGACGGAGACGTTGTAGGGCAGGTTCGCGACGAGGATCTCGGGCAGGCGCCCCTCGGCGTCGGCGAGCTGCTCGGCAGTGACGTCGAGGGCGTCGCAGCGGATCACGCGCAGGCGATCCCGCGCCCCCGGCTGCATCTCGGCGACCGTGTGAGGCAGCTCGGCCGCCAGCCGCCCGTCGATCTCGATCGCGGTCACGTCGGCGCCGGACTCCGTGAGCCCGAGAGTGAGGGAGCCGAGCCCGGGCCCGATCTCGACGACGCGGTCGCCGGCGTCCACGCCGGCGGCGCGCACGATCTTCCGCACGGTGTTCGGGTCTATGACGAAGTTCTGGCCCAGCTTCTTGGTCGGCGAGACGCCGAGCCGCTCGGCGAGTTCGCGCACTTCGACGGGACCGAGGAGCTCGGGGCGGGGCGCTGCCCCGGTACGTCCCTCGGCCGTCTCGGCCGAGGCCTCGCCATCGACCTCAGCCATCGTCGTCCATCTCCCACGACCCGTAGACGCGCTCCGTGTTGGCGGCGAGCCGCGCGCAGAGCCCGTCGAGCGGTTCTCCCAGAACCTCGGCCATGCGGCGCACCGTGTGAGGCAGCAGGTAGGGGGCGTTGGGTCGGCCGCGGAACGGCTCGGGGGTGAGGAACGGCGCGTCGGTCTCCACCAGCACGCGCGAGGGATCCGCCACGGTGAGCGCCTCCCGGAGAGCCGGCGCGTTCCGGAAGGTCATCGTCCCGGCGAACGAGAGGTACCAGCCGTGCTCGGCGCAGATCCGCGCGAGTTCGACGTCGCCGGAGAAGCAGTGGAAGACCGTCCGCTCCGGCGCCCCGACCCGGCGCAGCGTCGCGACAACCTCGTCGTGCGCGTCGCGGTCGTGGATCTGCAGGGCGATGCCGTTCGCCTTCGCGATGTCGATGTGCGCCTCGAAGGACTCGAGCTGCGCGTCCCGCCCGTCCTCGCCCGTGCGGAAGAAGTCGAGTCCGGTCTCTCCGACGGCGCGCACCCGCGGCTGCGCGGCGAGCCGGGCGATCTCGGAGAGGTGCTCGCTGAGGCGCCCCTCGGCGAACAGCCGCGGCGCCTCGTTCGGGTGCAGCGCCACGGCTGCGAGCACGCGCGAATCGCTCGCCGCGAGCTGGGCCCCCCACCGACTGGTCTCGAGGTCGGTGCCGACCTGCACGACGCCTCGGACGCCGACCGCATCGGCGCGGCCGAGCGAGTCCAACGGATCGAGCAGGTCGAGCCCATCCTCGAACTCGAGGTGCGTGTGGTTGTCGTAGACCGGGATCGGCAGAGGCTCGGGTGCCGGCGGACGGGTCAGATCGCGGGTTTCACCGCCCTTGCGCTTGCGCAGGCCTCCCGCCGGCGCGCCTCCGCCGTCGCCGGGTTCGCGCAGCGACTCGCTCACTTCGCCGCTGCCTCGTTCTCGATCCGCGGGAAGAGCACGTCGATCGTCTGCTGCGGCGCGCCCGCGGGCAGCCGTCCCCACTCGCCGGCGCGGCGGAGCGGCTGCTCGGCGAGGGCGCCGAGCGCCTCCTCCGCGCCGAGCGCCGCCCACAGCTTCCGCGTCGCGATCGGGATGACCGGATGCAGCAGCTCGGCGAGGGCGCGCAGGCCCTCGGTCGCGGTGGCGAGCACGGTGCCGAGCCGCTCCCGGGCGGCGGGATCCTTCGCGAGCGCCCAGGGCTCCTGCTCGGTGATGTATCCGTTCAGCGCGTCGACCAGGTGCCAGATCTCGGCGATCGCCTCGTGGATCGCGAAGCGCTCGATCCGCTCGTCCGCCGCGGTCGCGGCCGACTGCGCCAGCTCGCGGATCGCACGATCGGCGTCCTGCTCCGCGCCGCGCTCCGGCATCACTCCGTCGAAGTACTTCGCGTTCATCGCGAGCACGCGACTCGCGAGGTTGCCGAATCCGTTCGCCAGCTCCGCCTGGTATCGAGCCGAGAGGTCCTCCCAGCTGAAGGATCCGTCGTGCCCGAAGGCGATCGCGCGCATGAAGTAGTAGCGGAACGCATCGGAACCGAAAGTGTCGGTGATCTCGTTCGGCGCGATGCCGGTGAGCTTCGACTTCGACATCTTCTCGCCGCCGACCAGCAGCCAGCCGTGCGCGAAGACATGCTCCGGCACCTCCAGCCCTGCCGCCATGAGCATGGCCGGCCAGATCACCGCGTGGAAGCGCAGGATGTCCTTGCCGACGATGTGGTTGCCCGGCCAACGGCGCTGGAACTCGACCTCGTCGGATCCGTAGCCCGTGGCGGTGATGTAGTTGAGCAGCGCGTCGAACCAGACGTAGGTGACATGCGACGAGTCCCATGGGATGGGGACGCCCCAGTCGAAGGAGGTGCGCGAGATCGACAGATCCTCGAGTCCCTGCTGCACGAAGGCGACGACCTCGTTGCGCGCACTGGCGGGCTGCACGAAATCGGGTCGCTCCTCGTAGAGCGCCAGCAGGCGGTCCTGGAACGCGCTCATCTTGAAGAAGTAGTTCTTCTCCTGCAGCAGCTCGAGCGGCTTCGAGTGGATGGCGCAGACCTTCTCGCCTTCGAAGGCACCCTCTCCGTCGAGGATCTCGCTCTTCGGCTTGAACTCCTCGCAGCCCACGCAGTAGAGCGCCTCGAACTCGCCCGCGTAGATGTGCCCGTCGTCATAGAGCTTCTGCAGGAACTTCGCGACGCCCTCCTCGTGGCGCGCGTCGGTCGTGCGAATGAAGTCGTCGTTCGAGATGTCGATCGTGTCGAGCAGCGGCTTCCACGCGGTCTCGACGAGGCGGTCGGCCCACTCCTTCGGCGCGACACCGTTCGCCGTCGCGGTGCGCAGGATCTTCTGGCCGTGCTCATCCGTGCCCGTCAGGAACCACGTGTCGTCGCCGGCCTGTCGATGCCAGCGCGCCAGCACGTCGGAGGCCACCTCGGTGTACGCGTGCCCGATGTGGGGGGCGTCGTTCACGTAGAAGATCGGCGTCGTGAGGAAGAACTGCTTGGGTTCGGGCATAAGTTCAATTGTATGGCGGATCGGCGCGCCGTTCGGCCGTATGACGGCTCGCCCACCGTCGCCGCCGCGGCGGCGCGGCACACCGGACGACCGGGAGCACGGATGTCACTCGGCGACGAGGATCGTGGGCTCGTGCCGCACGGGGAAGTTCACGGAGTTCGCGATGAAGCAGTGCTCGTACGCCTCGGCGTGGGCGGCGCGGGCACGATCCGCCATCGCCTCGTCCGCAACCGTCACGACCGGGCGCAGGACGACCTCGGTGAAGCGCCCGCCGAGGCCCTCCTGCACCATCGTCCCACGCGGTTCGTCGGTGTAGGCCGTGACGACGACCCCGGCTCGCACGGCCATGTGCAGGTAAGAGAGCAGGTGGCACTGGGCGAGGGCCGCGACCAGCAGCTCCTCGGGGTTCCAGCGATCCTTGTCCCCGTGGAAGGAGCGATCGGCCGACGCCTCGATCGTGTGCTCCTTGCCCGCCGCGCGCACGACGAGCTGCCTACCGTAATCGCGGTACCCGCTCGTGCCGGTTCCCCGGTTGCCCAGCCACTCGATGCCGACCGTGTACTCGTGCGTGTCTGCCATGCGCCCATCGTAGTGACGCGGCTGCAGGATCGCACCGATCTGCGGAATCGCACACGCGTGTCCCGGGTTCGCGGTGCGATTCCGCAGATCGGTGCGTTTTTGGTCGGGATCGCGGTCGCTCCCCTGCCCGGGATCGCGACGCAGCGGATCGCGACCGTGCCGGGGCGGCCGCCGGGAGTAGGCTTGCGCATATGAGCGTTGCCGAAGACCAGATCGCACAAGAGCCCCGCATCGTCACCGAGATCCCCGGCCCGAAGAGCCGCGAACTGCACGCCAGGCGCCAGGCAGTCGTGCCGCCAGGGGTGCACAGCGTGGTTCCGGTCTACGTGGAGCGCGCGCACGGATCGGTGCTGGTTGACGTCGACGGCAACCAGATCGTCGACGTCTGCGGCGGGATCGGCGTGACCACGATCGGGCACACCGACGACGCAGTCGTCGCGGCGGCGGCCGCGCAGCTGGGCAAGGTGACGCACACCCTGTTCACCATGACCCCGTACGAACCGTACGTGCAGGTCGCCGAGCACCTCGCCCGGAACGTGCCGGGCTCGACGGCGGAGCGCCCCTACAAGACGCTCCTCATGAACTCTGGCGCCGAGGCCGTCGAGAACGGCGTCAAGATCGCCCGCCGCTACACCCGCCGCCCGGGCGTCGCCGTGCTCGAGCACGCGTACCACGGCCGCACGGCGCTCACCAGCAGCATGAATCACAAGGGCGCACCCTACGCGCAGGGCTACGGCCCCCGCGTCGGCGACATCTACAAGGCGCCGAACTCGTACCCGCTGCGCGACGGCCTGAGCGGGCCCGAAGCCGCGAAGCGCACGATCGCCTACCTCGAGAAGATGGCGGGAGCCGAGGATCTCGCCTGCCTCGTGGTCGAGCCCGTGCAGGGCGAGGGCGGCTTCATCGTGCCGGCCGACGGCTACCTGCCGGCGCTCGCCGAGTGGTGCCGCGCCAATGGCATCGTCTTCATCGCCGACGAGGTGCAGGCGGGCATGGCGCGCACCGGCACCGTCTTCTCGATCGAGCAGTTCGGCGTCGAGCCCGACATCGTGCTCTCGGCGAAGGGCATCGCGGGCGGCCTGCCGCTCGCCGGCATCACCGGCCGCGCCGAGATCATGGACGCCTCGCTGCCCGGCGGGCTCGGCGGCACCTTCGGCGGCAACCCCGTCTCATGCGCGGCAGCCGTGGCGGTGTTCGATCAGATCGAGCGCGACGGCCTGCTGGCCCGCGCGAAGCACATCGAAGAGGTCTTCGGCGACGGCCTGCGCGGCCTCGCGGCGAAGCACTCCGCGATCGCCGAGGTACGCGGCAAGGGCGCGATGCTCGCCATCGAGATCGTGAAGCCCGGCACGCTGGAGCACGACCCCGAACTCACGCAGCGGGTCATCGACTTCGCGGTGCAGCGCGGCATCCTGCTGCTGAGCGCCGGCATCTACGGCAACGTGATCCGCTTCCTGCCCTCGCTGCAGTTCACCGATGAGCTCTGCGCCACCGTGGTGCGCGTGCTCGACGAGGCCTTCGAGGCCACCACCGCCTGAAGCGACGGATGACTGGCTCCCGGGCGGTCTGCGCAGAGGTGTGCTGACCGCGCAGAGACGCATCTGCAATCGGCCGACGTGGCACCGATCGATGACGGCACTTCGCTCGCCGAGGTGTGTGAATCGTGCAGTGCGCGAATAGTGCCCTGCGCCAAGCCTGCGAGCGGTGAATTTGCGCGGACGCACGCATGACTGCAATACTCAGCATTGCTTTTCTTTTGGGGAAGAAATGGGGAAGAGAAGCTCTCCCATAGAAAACAGAAGAAAAGATGCCGATGAAGAAGCTTCTCTGCACCCCGCTCGTCGCCGTGACCCTGGCCGCGCTGTCATTCGGCATGAGCCCGTCCGCTCCGGCCCCCGCACACGCCGCGAGCGGCGTGTGGTTCGATGCGAACGGCCCTCAGGCCGATCTGAAGGAGCCGCCTTCTACGGTGAAACAGCGCCGGATCGCCACGGCGAACGCCGACAAGCTGCTGCAGACACTGGTCACCAAAAAGCGGCTCAAAGGCTTGAAGCTCGACACGCCGGTCGCTCTCAAACCGGCGAAGAAGCGGGTGACGATGAAGCTGCTCGGTGGCAAAGAAGATGACCATCACGATCGATGAGATCACCGCGACCCGGAATAGTGGCGCCCTGGGCGGTTGGGCCGATGTCGAGGTGCTGGGTTCCGAGCTCAGCGGCGGGAGACTGCTGTCGGGCGTGGTGCTGAGCTTCACCCCGGATACGGCGAAGGGCTTCTACAGCCTGAGCGCCACGATCGACTCGGGGGCCGCGTCGGTAGAGATCGAGCAGCTCGCCGGCACTTCGTACGCCATCGACTCGCGGAACGAGGCGAAACTGAATCGCCCTGGGTTTCGTTCCTATCGGGAGGCTTACCCGGCAAGGGCAAGCGAGGGTGATTCCTGGCCAGCGTAATACGCCTGCTCGACCTCGACCGGCGTCCGATAGCCGAGCTCACCATGGAGGCGGGAGTT
>NZ_CAJVAP010000017.1 GCF_910593785.1 Leucobacter soli
GGAAGGAAGGAAGGAAGGAAACGGAAGACGGGAAAGGCGGGAAGGCGCGAAGACAGGAAGCGAAGGAAGCGCGCGAAGACAGGAAGCGAAAGCAGGAAGCGGAAGCAGGACGCGAAAGCAAGAATGGGAGGAAGGACGCGAATGAAGGCGGACGCGAGGGCAAGGCGCAAAACCAGGTAGGCGCGAAGGAAGAAGAGCCGCAGAGCGAGGGACCCAGAGAGAAAGACCCAGAGAGCAGAGAGAGCCAGAGGAGCGAATCGGAGGAGGAACGCAGAGCGCCGGGACCGCCGCCCGGCTCCGAGGCACCGATGCACTTGCCCGCGCCGAGAATATATTTTACGCTTGCTAACACCCGGCGCGGGCCAGTGAGAGCGACGCGCCGCCGGGGCTCGCACGGGCGCAGGGGCGCACGCGACGGGTACCGCACACGTAGTGAACGAGCCCATAGCAGGCAGACAGGATAACGGCGTCCATGACTGATACGACCCACGGCACCATCGAGAGCCACTCCCTCGAGGTCGAGAGCTACCCGCCCAGCGCCGAGTTCACGGCCCAGGCGAACCTGAACGATCCGGCGGTCTACTGGCAGGCGGCTCAGGATCCCGAGGCCTACTGGGCGGGGCGCGCCCGCGAGCTGAAGTGGACGAAGCCCTTCGAGGAGGTCCTCGACTGGTCGAATCCGCCCTTCGCCAAGTGGTTCGCCGACGGCGAGCTCAACGTCACCGCGAACTGCCTCGACCGCCACGTCGCAGCCGGCCTCGGCGACCGCGTCGCCTTCTACTTCGAAGGCGAGCCGGGCGACACCCGCACCATCACCTACGGCGAGCTCACCCACGAGGTGAAGCAGGCCGCCAACATGCTCACTGCGCTCGGCGTGACCGCGGGCGACCGCGTCGCGATCTACATGCCGATGATCCCCGAGACCATCGTGGCGATGCTCGCGGTTGCCCGCCTCGGCGCCGCCCACTCCGTCGTCTTCGGCGGCTTCAGCGCCGAGAGCCTGCGCGCCCGCATCGACGACGCACGTGCCGAGCTCGTGATCACGGCGGATGGCGGCTACCGAAAGGGCCGCGTCTCGGCGCTGAAGCCCACGGTCGACGACGCGCTCGCGCTCGCCGGCGACGGTCAGCCGCTCTCGGTCGAGAAGGTGCTCGTGGTGAAGCGCGCCGGGAACGACATCGAGATGCAGGAGGGCCGCGACCTCTGGTGGCACGACGAGGTCGCCTCGTACGACGGCGAGCACACCGCCGTCGGCTTCCCCGCCGAGAACCCGCTGTTCATCCTCTACACGAGCGGCACCACGGGCAAGCCGAAGGGGATCCTGCACACCTCGGGCGGATACCTCACGCAGGCCGCCGCCACGCACCGCGACGTGTTCGACCTCAAGCCCGAGACCGACGTCTACTGGTGCACCGCCGACATCGGTTGGGTGACCGGGCACAGCTACGTCGTCTACGGTCCCCTCGCGAACGGCGCCACGCAGGTCATCTACGAGGGCACCCCGGACACCCCGGACTGGGGGCGCTGGTGGAGCCTGATCGAGAAGTACAAGATATCGATCCTCTACACCGCGCCGACGGCGATCCGCGCCTGCATGAAGGTCGGCCGCCAGGTGCCCGAGAAGTACGACCTCTCGGCGATTCGGGTCCTCGGCAGCGTCGGCGAGCCGATCAACCCCGAGGCGTGGCGCTGGTACCACGAGGTCATCGGCGGCGGCCGGGCGCCCATCGTCGACACCTGGTGGCAGACCGAGACGGGTGCGATCATGATCGCCCCGCTGCCCGGTCTGACCCGGCTCAAGCCGGGCAGCGCGCAGGTGCCGCAGCCGGGCATCGACGTCAACGTCGTCGACGATCAGGGCGGCCGAGTGGATCGCGGCCAGGGCGGTCTGCTCACGATCCGACGCCCGTGGCCGTCCATGGTGCGCACGATCTGGGGCGATGACGCCCGCTTCATCGACACCTACTGGGCCAAGTTCGGCGACCAGTACTTCGCCGGCGACGGCGCACGGGTCGACGAGGACGGCGACGTCTGGCTGCTGGGGCGCGTCGACGACGTGATGAACGTGTCGGGGCACCGTCTCTCGACCGCGGAGATCGAGAGCGCGCTCGTCGAGCACAACGCCGTCGCCGAGGCCGCGGTGGTCGGCGCGGATGACGAGACCACCGGTCAGGCGGTCGTCGCCTTCGTGATCCTCAAGTCGCAGCAGACGCTCCTCTCCGAAGAGGAGGCCGAGGCCGCGCTGAAGAAGCACGTCGCGAGCGCGATCGGCGCGATCGCCCGGCCGCGGCAGGTCTTCGTCGTGAACGAGCTGCCGAAGACCCGCTCGGGCAAGATCATGCGCCGCCTGCTCAAGGATGCGGCCGAGGGCAAGGAGATCGGCGACACCACCACCCTCGCCGACACCTCGGTCATGCAGACCATCTCGCAGAGAATGCGCGCGGAGCGCTCAGAGTGAAACGCATCGCGTTTCGCCGCGATCCGCGCTGACGCCACTACGTCGGGAGTGGGCCGGCGAGCGACCCGGAAAGGACGGAAGGCGAAGGGGAGGGACCCTGCGATCCCGCCCCTTCGCCGTGAGCCGGGCCGCGGGCGACGAATCGCGCCCGCGGCCGATCCGATCCGCTAGTCGGCGACCTCGAAGACGAACTCGATCTCCACCGGCGCGTCGAGCGGCAGCACGCTCACGCCGACGGCCGAGCGCACGTGGATGCCCGAGTCGCCGAAGACCTTGCCGAGGAACACGGACGCGCCGTTCGCGACCGCGGGCTGCCCGGTGAACGACGGATCCGACGAGACGAAGGCGGTGACCTTCACGACGCGGGTGATCTTGTCGAGCGATCCGAGGATGCCGCGTGCCGCGGCCAGGCCGTTGAGCGCGCACAGGCGAGCGAGATCCTCGGCCTGCTCCGCCGTGACCTCGGCGCCGACCTTGCCGGTCGCGGGCAGTGCCCCGTCGACGAACGGCAGCTGGCCCGACGTGTAGACGACGTCGCCGCGACGGAGCGCGGGCACGTAGGCGGCCACCGGGGCCGCGACCTCGGGGACTTCGTAGCCCAGTTCGCGCAGGCGGTCTTCGATCACTGACAATTCAGGCCTTCTCTCTCTTCAGGTATGCGACGTTGCCCCCGGCGGGGCCCTCGATGATCTGCACCAGCTCCCACCCCTGGGCGCCCCAGTTGTTGAGGATCTGGGCCTCGTTGTGGAGCAGCAGGGGGGTGACGAAGTACTCCCAGTTCCGCTGCTCCGGTTCGGTGTTCTCGCTCACGGCGACTCCTTGCATTCTCGGGGGCCTTCTCGGGGCAGGCGATGGCGGCGCCCCGGCGATGCGAGCACCTGCGCGTCCAGAAATCTCGCGAAATCAGCCGCAGAAGGGATTTGTCAGGTGCGTCGCTTACGATTGATTCTATGGCTTCTCCCTCCTCTCGGCCCTCGAAGAGCGCTGTCCGCACGGCCAAGCCCCGCAGCGCCGGCGGCGCGATCGGCGGGCTCATCGGTGCGATCATCATGAGCGTGGTCGCCGGCATCCTCGTCACGGTCGCGGTCACCCCGGTCGTCGCGATGAGCGGCCTCGCCGCGAACTCCGCCATCGGCGTCTTCGAGAACCTCCCGAACCACCTGAACCCGGGCCAGCTCGCCCAGCCCTCGACGCTCTACGCGAAGAAGGGCAAGAAGACCGTCGAGATCGCCACGTTCTATGCGCAGAACCGCGAGATGGTCGACTGGAACAACATCTCGCAGTACGTGAAGGATGCGGCCGTCGCGGCCGAGGATCCGCGCTTCTACACGCACGGCGGCGTCGACATCCTCGGCGTAGGCCGAGCCACGATCGGCGAGCTGAGCGGCAACGACGCCGGCGGCGCCTCGACGATCACCATGCAGTACGTGCGCAACGTCCTGATCCAGCAGGCCGAGTCGATCGCCGACGAGACGGAGCGCGACGCGGCGTACAAGGACGCCACGCGACGCGATGCCGACCGCAAGCTCAAGGAGATGCGCTACGCGATCAGCATCGAGAAGGAGTACTCGAAGGATCAGATCCTCCTCGGCTACCTGAACATCGCGCTCTTCGGCCGCACCGTCTACGGCATCGAGTCGGCCGCGCAGTACTACTACGGCAAGAGCGCGAAGAAGCTGACGCTGAGCGAGTCCGCGAGCCTGATGGCCATCGTCTACTGGCCGTCGCAGCTGCAGCTCGATCTCGAGGAGAACATCGAGCCGAACACCGACCGCCGCAACTGGATCCTGGGTCGCATGCTCGAGACGGGCAAGATCACGCAGGAGCAGCACGACAAGGCGGTCGCGACCGAGGTGAAGCCGAAGATCACCCCGCGCTACTCGGGCTGCACGGTCGCCGAGGAGAAGTACGGCCTCGGCCACTTCTGCGACTACGTGCAGCGCCGTATCGAGCAGGATTCGAGCTTCGGCAACACCGCGGAGGAGCGCAACTTCAACTTCCTGCGCGGCGGCTACGAGATCATGACGACGGTGGATCTCGACATCCAGAAGGCCGGCCTCTCCGCCATGCGCCAGGAGGCCCCGGCCCAGATGGACGGCATCAACCTGGGCGCCGCGAGCGTCAGCGTCGAAGTCGGCACCGGGCGGGTGCTCGCCATGGTGCAGAACCGGCCGTTCGCCGACGACACGGACTTCTTGAAGAAGCACAAGGACTACACGAGCATCAACTACAACACGAACTTCGAGGACGGCGGATCCGGCGGATTCCAAGTCGGATCGACGTTCAAGCCGATCACCCTCGCGGAGTGGTTGAGAACCGGGCACTCCGTGCGCGAGATCGTGAACGTGAACGGTAGAACCGTGCAGCAGCAGGACTTCAAGGACTCCTGCTCGAGCGAAGGCGTCTACGGATACGGCCCCTTCACCTTCCAGAACGACAACTTGGGCGTGCGCGGCAACCATTCCGTGCAGACCGGCATCGCCCAGTCGCTGAACGGCGCCGTGATGTCGATGCAGCAGAAGCTCGACCTGTGCGACACGATCAAGCTCGCGGAGGATCTGGGCATCCGGCGCGCCGCACCGCAGGAGAACAAGAACTGGTCGACCTACGGCACGACCGACCTCACGCCGGCGCTCTCGAACGTGTACGCCGGCATCGACGAGATCGCGCCGATCACGATGGCCTCGGCATTCGCCGCGTTCTCCGGGGGCGGCAAGGTCTGCACCCCGAGCCCGATCGACAGCATCACGGGGCCCGACGGCGAGGACGTGCCCTTCACCGGCAGCAAGTGCAAGCAGGCCATCTCGGCCGACGTGGCGGCAGGCGTCGCCTACGTGCTGAAGTTCGCCGTCGACACGGTGAACTTCGTGAGCCACGCGCGCTCCGCGTACGGCACCCCGCACCTCGCCAAGACCGGCACGACCGACGACACCCTCGACAACTGGACCGTCGGCGCCAGCACCGAGGTCGCCACGGCCACCTGGCTCGGCAACGCCGGCCCGTACTGCTTCTCGAAGAACGACTGCCGCCGCGTCCCCACCATCAACTTCGGCGGGTACAGCGGCCTCATGGCCGGCGACCAGGTCATCTGGCCCGCCATGATGAACATGGCCGACCAGAAGTACGGCGGCAAGGCGTTCCCCGAGCCCTCGGCGGATGCACTCAAGCAGACCCTCGCCAAGGTGCCGGATGTTCGCGGCAAGAGCTTCGACGAGGCATCCCAGCTGCTGACCGCTGCCGGCTTCGGCGTGACCGACGGCGGCACGAAGGATTCGTCCGTGTCCGAGGGACTGGTCGCCGGAACCGACCCGGAGGGCGGCGCCTCGGTGCCCGTGGGCAGCGCCATCACCATCTACCGCAGCAACGGCAAGATGACCGAGCTGCCCGATGTGGTGGGCATGAGCTATCGCGACGCCGTGCAGACGCTGAACGCCTCGGGCTTCGGCTCGGTCGTCGGCCAGTGCTCGAACGGTGACGGCCGCCCCAAGAACAACGACCCCGTCAGATCGATGAATCCCGGCGCCGGGAACGACGCGAAACGCTCGAGTCAGATCACGCTGCGCATCGACTGCTCATGACCCGGGTGGTGAAGCTGCTCGGGGGCGCCGCCCTCGGCGCCCTCGCGTGGGGCACGCTCGTCGAGCCGCGGCTCTTCACCCTGCGCCGGCACGCACTGCCGCTGCTGCCGCCGGATGCCGCGCCCCTGCGCGTGCTGCAGCTCAGCGATCTGCACCTGGCGCCCTGGCAGCACCGCAAGATCGATTGGGTGCGTCGGCTCGCCGCGCTACGGCCCGACCTCGTCGTCCTGACCGGCGACCTCCTCGGGCATGTGGAAGCCCGTGAGCCGCTCCTGCACTCCCTGCGACCGCTCGCCGACTCCGGCGCCAAGGGCGTCTTCGTGCACGGATCGAACGACTACTACGGACCGATCCTGAAGAACCCGGTCAAGTACCTCCTCGAGCCGAGCCGGCTCTCCACCCGGCAGCAGGACATCGACAACGCCGCCCTCACCAGCGGGCTCGTCGACCTCGGCTTCACCGATCTGAACAACTCCGCCGCGCGGCTGCGCGTGCGCGGCACCGATCTCGAGCTCCTGGGACTCGGCGACCCGCACATCCGCTACGACGACGCGGACCGGATGCGCGCCGCACTGACGGATCTCGGCCCGCACGAGGGCGACCCCGTGCGCATCGGCGCCGTCCACGCCCCGTACCGCAGCGCCCTCGACGCGCTACTCACCGCCGGCGCGGGAGCGATCCTCGCCGGCCACACCCACGGCGGCCAGGTGCGGGTCCCCGGCGTCGGGGCGCTCACCGCCAACTGCGACCTGCCCGTGCGCCAGGCGCGCGGGCTGAGCGCCTGGTACGACGCGGAGCACGCCGCCTACCTGAACGTCAGCGCCGGCCTCGGTGCGTCGATCTACGCGCCCATCCGCTTCGCCTGCCGACCGGAGGCGTCGCTGATCACGCTCGAGACGGCACGGGAGACCCTACCGGCGTAGGCGCCGCCCTGAAGCACGAGCGGACCGCCGCGCAGAACCGCGCGCTCTGGCTCGGCGCTCCGCGCTGCGGACCGCCCTGCGCGCCCGCTTACGCGGCCCGCAGCTTCTCGGCGACCAGCTCCGCGATCTGCACCGCGTTCAACGCGGCGCCCTTGCGCAGGTTGTCGTTCGAGATGAAGAGCACGAGCCCGCGCCCTTCCGGCGCGGACTGATCCGCGCGGATCCGCCCGACGTACGAGGGGTCGTTGCCGGCGGCCTCGAGCGGGGTCGGCACGTCGCTCAGTTCGACTCCCGGAGCGTCCGCGAGCACCTCACGGGCGCGATCCGGCGAGATCGGCTTCGCGAACTCCGCGTGGATCGACAGCGAGTGCCCGGTGAAGACGGGGACGCGCACGCAGGTGCCGGCGACTCGCAGCTCCGGCAGCTCGAGGATCTTGCGGCTCTCGTTGCGCAGCTTCTTCTCCTCGTCGGTCTCGCCCTCGCCGTCGTCGACGATGGAACCGGCGAGGGGGAGCACGTCGAACGCGATGGTCTTCGTGTACACCTCGGGTGCGGGGAAGTCCACGGAGGCGCCGTCGTGCACGAGCCCCTCGATCCCGCCTGCCTCGACGGCCGCCGTGACCTGCCCGGCGAGCTCGCGCGCACCGGCGAGCCCCGAGCCCGAGACCGCCTGGAAGGTCGTGACGACGAGGCGCTCGAGGCCGGCCTCGGAGTCCAGCGCCTTCATGACGGGCATCGCGGCCATCGTCGTGCAGTTGGGGTTCGCGATGATGCCCTTGGCGGCCTCACCGATCGCGTGCGGGTTGACCTCGCTCACCACGAGGGGGACCTCGGGATCGAGGCGCCAAGCGCTCGAGTTGTCGATGACCACGGCGCCTGCGTCGGCGAACTTGGCCGCGTACTGCCGGGAGGCCGCGCCGCCCGCCGAGAAGAGCGCGATGTCGATCCCGCTCGGATCCGCGGTGTCGACGTCCTCGACCACGATCGGCTCGCCTCGGAACTCCAGCGTGGTGCCCGCCGAGCGTGCGCTCGAGAAGAGGCGCAGGCTCGCGATCGGGAAGCCGCGCTCGTCGAGGAGGCGGCGCATCACGGCGCCGACCTGGCCGGTGGCGCCGACGACGGCGACGTTCACACCCTTGGCTTCAGACATGTTCACAATTCCTTACGGTTCCATCCGTCATCCTGCGCGAAGTCGCAGGATATAGATGCGGGTGATGGATCCTGCGATCCGCTGCGCGGCCGCGGGATGGCGGGTTAAGGACAGGGCGTCACGCAGGATGACGGGGCTAGCGGCCGGTGCCGGCGTAGACGGTGGCCTCCGCCTCTGCGTCCAGGCCGAATGCGGTGTGGAGGGCGCGCACGGCCTTCTCCATGTGGTCGACGCGGGTGACGACCGAGACGCGGATCTCGCTGGTGGAGATCATCTCGATGTTGATCCCCGCCTCGTAGAGGGCCCGGAAGAGCTGCGCCGAGACACCCGAGGCGTCCCGCATCCCGCCTCCCACGACGGCGATCTTCGCGATCTGGTCGTCGTACTGCAGGCTGCCGTAGGCGAGAGCCTCCCGCTCGGCCTCGAGCGCCTCGACGACCCGTCGCCCATCGCCCATCGGCACGGTGAACGAGATGTCGGTGAGGTTGGTGTCGGCCGCCGAGACGTTCTGCACGATCATGTCGATGTTGGCGTTGGTCTTGGCGACGACCTCGAAGATCTGCGCGGCCTTGCCCGGCACATCGGGGACGCCGGCGACGGTGATCTTCGCCTCGCTCTTCTCGAACGCGATGCCGGTGATGATCGGTTCTTCCATGTGCTCCCCTTCCGAGAGGCCCTTCTCGGGGTCGTAGACGACGGTGCCCGGCTCGCCGGAGAACGACGAGCGCACGTGCAGCTCGACGCCGTGACGGCGGGCGTATTCGACGGCGCGCAGGTGCAGCACCTTGGCGCCCGATGCGGCGAGTTCGAGCATCTCCTCGAAGGTGATGCGATCGATCTTGCGCGCCAGCGGAACGACCCGAGGGTCGGTGGTGAAGACGCCGTCGACATCGGTGTAGATCTCGCAGACGTCGGCGTCGAGCGCCGCGGCGAGGGCGACGGCGGTCGTGTCGGATCCGCCCCGGCCGAGGGTCGTGATGTCGCCGGTGCCGCGGTTGAACCCCTGGAAGCCGGCGACGATCGCGATGGCGCCCTGGTCGAGGGCCTCGCGCACCCGCTTCGGGGTGACGTCGACGATCTTCGCCGAACCGTGGTCCGCGGTGGTGATCATGCCGGCCTGGCTGCCGGTGAACGAGAGCGCTTCGAAGCCCATGCCCTTGATCGCCATGGCGAGCAGCGCCATCGAGATCCGCTCGCCGGCGGTCAGCAGCATGTCGAGCTCGCGCGGGGCCGGGATGGGGGTGACCTCGTCGGCCAGCTCGAGCAGTTCGTCGGTGGTGTCGCCCATCGCGCTGACCGCGACCACGACATCGTTGCCGGCCCGACGGGTCTCGGAGATCCGCTTCGCGACACGCTTGATGCTCTCGGCGTCCGCGACCGATGAGCCGCCGAACTTCTGCACGATCAATGCCACGGAGCCTCCAGCGGTACGGCGCAAAATATATGGGAACGACCAGTCTATCGCGCCGCACATGCAGGCAGGGTCAGAGATCCGCGCAGCATCTGGGATCTGCGCAGCGTCTGGGATCTGCGCAGCGTCGACCAGAATCTTGAGAAACTACTGACGCTGCGCAGATTACTGACGCTGCGCCGGGCGACACCTCGAAGTGCCGCTGAGCTCCGGGCGGCGGGAGTGTCAGGAGAGCCGGGTGCGCCCCTCGAAGGCCCGGCCGAGCGTGACCTCGTCCGCGAACTCGAGATCGCCGCCGACGGGCAGCCCGGAGGCGAGTCGGGAGACCGGGATCTCGATGGCGTTGAGGAGCCGGGAGAGGTACGCCGCCGTCGCCTCTCCCTCGAGGTTCGGGTCGGTCGCGAGGATGACCTCGCGCACGGGCTCCCCGCCGTCGCCGGCGCTCAGCCGACGCATGAGCTGCGGGATGCTGAGGTCGTCCGGGCCGATGCCGTCGATGGGGCTGATCGCCCCGCCGAGCACGTGGTAGAGGCCGCGGAACTGGCGGGTCCGCTCGATCGCGACCACGTCCTTCGGCTCCTCGACCACGCAGATCAGGGTCTGATCGCGACGGGGGTCGCGGCAGATGGAGCAGCGCTGTTCCTCGGTGATGTTTCCGCAGACCTCGCAGAAGCGCACTTTCTCGCGCACGACGGTCAGCAGCTCCGCCAGGCGGGAGACGTCGAAGTTCTGGGTCTGCAGGATGTGGAACGCGATCCGCTGCGCCGATTTGGGCCCGATGCCCGGCAGACGGCCGAACTCGTCGATCAGGTCCTGCACGATGCCGTCGTACATGGGCTACTCCCCGCTCTGCGGCAACGGCCGCTCTTCGATGAACCGCGCGCCGAGCAGTTCGCGCACGACGGACTCCCCGTAGCGGGTGCTCTCCGCCGGGGCCGGACCCGATGCGTACGAGGGCGCCGGCGCGACTGCCGGCGCGCCCGAGGGTTTTCTCTCGGATGAGTCGGCCGACGACTCGGCGAACGTCGGCTGCGAGCGCACGGCCGGCGCGGGCACGGCCGGCGCGGGCTCAGCCGGTGCGGGCACGGGCTCCGGTGCCGTCACCGCGGACTCGTCGGATTCCGGATCCACGCCCTGCCGGGCAGCCGGATCCGCGCCGTCGCCGCCGACCGCGGGATCGTAGCTCGGGTCCGCGCCCGGATCGCGGCCGGGGTCGAAGCCCGGGTCGCCGAACTCGCCGCGCATCCCGCCCTCGGAGGGCGCCGCACCGTACGGGTCGTCATCGGAGTCACTCGGCTCGTCGGGGGGCAGTCCCCACGCTGATGCGTGCCCCTCGGGCTCGGGCTCGGAGACGGGCTCAGGCACGGACGCGGGCTGGGGCACGGGCACGGCCGCCCCGGGTGCGGCGCGCCCGGAATCGGCGGGCACCGCCGCCGGTGCGCGATCAGCCGCTGGAGAGGGCTCCGCATCGCGCGGATCCGCCGCTGCGGGGCTGCCACCGGCGTCGCCGCCCGTGTGGGTGCCGCCGCCGGGCAGCGTTCCGGCCGGGATCGGGGCCGGCAGGTACTTCACCGTGATGCCGATCGCCGCGGCGATGACCTCGCGCAGCGGGCCGGAGCCGGCGCTCTTGAACACCTCGAGGTCGCTGCGGTTCGCCAAACCGATGGTGAGCAGGTTGCCTTCGAGGCCGAGCGGCTGCGCGTTCCGCACCGCGTTCCAGGCCTCGCGATCGCTTTCGAGCAACTCCTCGAGCAGCTGGGGCCAGAGCTCCCTGAGCTCGTCGAAGTCGACGGACTCGCCGACGTCCGCGTTCGAGCCCGCCGATTGCGTGGCAGGAGCGGGCCCGGCATCCGATGCCGCCGGCACGGTCTCCGCCGCCGATCCTGCTCCCGGAGTCGACTCCGGCCGATGACCCGACTGCGCGCCATGCTGCGGATCCCGCGGTGCGGTCTGTTGAGGCGCGGGCGCATCGCCGCCCGGTTTCGCAGCCGGCGGGTGGCCGCCGAGCGGCACCATCGGCGCCTTCGACGCGCCGCCGTTCAGGAACTCGCGTGCCGACTTCATCGCGGCGACCACATCGACCGGGGCCGAGGATGAAGCTGGAGCCGGTGCCGCAACCGGGGTCGCAGCCTGTGCTGGGGCCGAGGCCGGCGCAGGCGCCGAAGCCGAGCCGGCAGCCGGCGGCGGAGCAGATGCCGCTACCCGGGGTGCAGGTGCCGGCTGCCGCGGCGGCTCGGTCGTGGACGGAGCAGCCTGGACCGGGGCCGGCGCCTGTGCCGGCTGCGCGGGGCCGACGAGGGCGCGCGCCATCATGAGCTCGAGGTGGAGGCGCGGCGCGGTCGCGCCGGTCATCCGGTCGAGCGCCTCGCTCACCGTGTCGGCGATCGGCGAGAGCCGGCCGCGGCCGAAGAGCTGGGACTGCTCGAACATGCGCTGCAGCTGATCGGCGGGCACCCCGCGGAAGACCGCCGATGCCCCCTCCACCGAGGTGGCGGCGATCACGATGAGGTCGCGCAGCTGCTCGAGCAGATCCTCCACGAAGCGGCGCGGATCCTGCCCCGTCTGCACCACGCGGTCGGTCGCGGCGAACGCCTGCGCGGCATCGCCCGAACCCAGCGCGACGACCGTCTCGTCGATCAGTTCGGTGCTCGTGTAGCCGAGCAGTCCGGTCGCGCGCTCGAGCGTCACCTGGGTGCCCTCGCTGCCAGCGATGAGCTGATCGAGGATGCTGAGGGTGTCTCGCACGGAGCCGCCACCGGATCGGACGACGAGGGGGAGCACACCGGGCTCGACCTGCACGCCCTCGCTGTCGCACAGTTGCTGCACGTAGTCGATCAGCGCCCCCGGGGCGATCAGGCGGAACGGGTAGTGGTGGGTGCGCGAGCGGATGGTGCCGATGACTTTGTCGGGCTCGGTCGTCGCGAAGATGAACTTGATGTGCGGCGGGGGCTCTTCGACGATCTTGAGCAGCGCGTTGAAGCCGCCCGCGGTGACCATGTGCGCCTCGTCGATGATGAAGATCTTGAAACGGTCCCGCGCCGGCGCGAACACCGCGCGCTCGCGCAGATCGCGCGCGTCGTCGACGCCGCCATGGCTCGCCGCGTCGATCTCGACCACGTCGAGCGACCCGCCGCCGGCCCGGCTGAGCTCGGTGCAGCTCGGGCAGGTGCCGCACGGCGTGTCGGTCGGCCCCTCGGCGCAGTTGAGGCACCGGGCCAGGATGCGCGCCGACGTGGTCTTGCCGCAGCCGCGCGGG
Organism: Leucobacter soli; assembly: GCF_910593785.1. Classification (GTDB taxonomy): domain Bacteria; phylum Actinomycetota; class Actinomycetes; order Actinomycetales; family Microbacteriaceae; genus Leucobacter; species Leucobacter soli. The sequence goes on from NZ_CAJVAP010000017.1 coordinate 12,777, forward strand.
CCGCTGAAGAGGTAGGCGTGCCCGATCCGCCCGGTGCGCAGCGCGGTCATCAGCGGCTCGGTCACATGAGCCTGCCCGATCATCTCGGAAAAGGCCTCTGGCCGGTAACGGCGGTACAGTGCGGTAGCCACGGGGTCCATGCTACCGGCGGCGTCCGACAATCATCCCGCTGCGCGACCGACGTGCAGCAGTACACTCGGGGCCATGGAGGCTTCCGCTCACGGCAACGGTCAGCTGCTCGACGACGTCGATCGCGACATCATCGACCAGCTCCGTGTCGACGGACGTCTCTCCTTCGGCGAGATCGGTCGACGCCTGAACTTCTCCGAGCCCGCGATCCGGCAGCGCTACAACCAGCTCGGGCCGCGGAATCCGTGGAGCTGCGCGCGAATCGGGACGCAGTCCGCTGTTCACGATTCGATAACGCGCAGGACAGGCGAAGGTTCCGGGGCACCGACGCGCCGCGGATCGCCCTCCCGGCACCGCCGATCACGGGTTCCACTCCGCCGGGATCGGCGCGGTGAGGGCGCGGATCCGGGCTTCGTACGTGCGGCGCGTCGGTCAGGACGGCTTGCCGGCCGCTTCGACGAGCGCGCCTACCCGGAGACGAGCACCCAGGTCTGGCGGGCGATCTCCGCCTCCTCGTCGGTCGGGACGACGAGGACGGAGACGCGGGAGTCGTCAGCGCTGATCGCCCGGGCCTCGCCGCTCGCCACCGCATTGCGCGCGGCGTCGATGCGGATCCCGAACCACTCGAGATCCGCGCAGACCTCGGCGCGGAGCGGTGCGCTGTTCTCGCCCACTCCGGCGGTGAAGACGATCGCATCGGCTCCGCCGAGCAGCGCGAGGTAGCCGCCGAGGTAGTGGCGGATCCGCTGCACGTAGACGTCGAGCGCGAGCACGGCCGCGGCATCACCCCGGTCTGCTGCGGCGCGCACGTCGCGCATATCGTTGGAACCGGCGAGGCCGAGCAGTCCCGACCGGGTGTTGAGCAGGCGGTCGAGGCGATTCTCGTCGTACCCCGCCCGCATCAGGTGCAGCAGCGCGCCCGCGTCGATGTCTCCGCTCCTCGTCCCCATGACGAGCCCCTCGAGCGGCGTCAACCCCATCGAGGTCGCGACCGAGCGGCCCCGGTCGACGGCGCAGACCGAGGCCCCGTTGCCGAGATGCAGCACGACCTGTTTCAGCTGATGCACCGGCCTCCCGAGGAACGCGGCGGCCCGGCGCGAGACCACCTCGTGCGAGATACCGTGGAATCCATAGCGCCGCACCCCGTGCTCGGCGGCGACGGCCGGATCCAGCGCATAGGTGCGGGCGGCGGGCGGCAGAGTCCGGTGGAAGGCGGTGTCGAACACGGCGACGTGCGGAATCCCGGGGAACGCCGTCCTTGCCGCCGCGATCGCCTGGTGGTTGCCCGGATTGTGCAGCGGTGCGAGCTCCGCGAGCCCGAGAATGCGCGCCGCGACGCGGTCATCGATCACGGTCGGCTCGACGAATTCGCTGCCGCCCTGCACCACCCGGTGCCCCACTGCCGCGATGCCGAGCGACTCGAGCGACCGGCCCGCCTCCGCGAACGCCTGCGCGAGCAGAGCGAAGCCCTCCAAGTGGTCGCCGATCGCCTGTTCGGTCTCGACGGAGATCGATCCCGACTCGCCCCGATGGATCAGCCGCCCGAGGGGTTCGCCGATCCGCTCAACGAGCCCCGAGGCGAGACGCCGCTCGCTCCCGACCTCGATCACCTGGTACTTGATGGAGGATGACCCGGCGTTGACGACGAGGATCGCGCTCATCTCCTCAGACCCCCGTCTCGAGCCGGGTCGGATCCTGCGATCCGCCTTCGGCGGCCGCAGGATGACGGGGGAAGGGTGCTTCGGCGGCCGCAGGATGACGGGGAGAAGAAGCCGCCGCCTGGATCGCGGTGATCGCGACCGTGCTCACGATGTCATCGACGGTGGCGCCGCGGGAGAGGTCGTTCACCGGCCGGTTCAGTCCCTGCAGCACGGGACCCACGGCGACCGCGCCGGCAGAGCGCTGCACCGCCTTGTAGGTGTTGTTGCCCGTGTTCAGGTCGGGGAAGACGAACACGGTCGCGCGGCCGGCGACCCGGGATCCCGGCAGCTTCACCACCGCCACGGCGGGATCCGCCGCCGCGTCGTACTGCATCGGGCCCTCGATCTGCAGGTCCGGGCGCATCGCCTGGGCCAGCTCCGTCGCACGGCGCACCTTGTCGACATCCGCGCCCGCTCCCGAGCCGCCGGTCGAATAGGAGAGCATCGCCACGCGCGGCTCTACGCCGAACTGCGCCGCCGTCTCGGCGGACGAGATCGCGATATCCGCCAGCTGCTCGGCCGTGGGGTCGGGGTTGACGGCGCAGTCGCCGTAGACCAGCACCCGGTCCGCCAGCGCCATGAAGAAGACGCTGGAGACGACGGAGACGCCCGGCCGGGTCCTGATGATCTGCAGGGCGGGCCGGATCGTGTGCGCCGTCGTGTGCGCCGCGCCCGAGACCATGCCGTCGGCCAGGCCGAGCTGCACCATCATCGTCCCGAAGACCGTCGCATCGGCGACCTGATCCTCCGCCGCGCCACGGGTCAGTCCCTTGGCGCCGCGCAGCCGCAGCAGCTCCGCGACGAACTCCTCGCGCAACGGGGAGGTCGCGGGATCCACGACCTCGGCCCCGTCGAGCACCAGGCCCAGCCGAGCCGCACGGGCTCGCACCTCCGCCTCGTCTCCGAGAACGATGAGCCGTGCGGTGCCGCGAGCCAGCAGCACGCTCGCGGCGCGCAGGATCCGGTCGTCGTACCCCTCCGGCAGCACGATGCGGGAGCCGGCCAGTGCGGCGCGCTCGAAGAGCTCGTAGGCGAACATGGTGGGCGTGCGGACGCCCCCGCGGTGCAGTTGCAGGCGCTCGCGCAGCAGCGCGGCGTCGACGTGCTCGCGGAACAGCCCGATGACCGTGTCGAGCCGCGCGGGCGCATCCTCGGAGAGGAGGCCGCGCGCCTGGGTGATCCGCTGCGCCGTGTCGAAGGTGCCGAGCGAGGTGCGGATCACCGGCAGCGAGGAGCCGATGCCGTCGAGCAGCCGCTCCACGTCGTGCGAGAGCTCGAAGTCGCCGTTCAGCACGACCGCCGCGAGCGACGGGAACGTGGGCGCCTCGTGCGCCATGACGACCGCCAGCAGGGTTTCGGCGCGATCCGCGGCCACCACCACGGCGGACCCCTCGAGCAGACGCGGCAGCACGTGCTCCATCGCCATGCCGGCGATGACGATCCGGCGCACCTCGCGGCTCAGCATCTCGCCGCCGGATCCGTCACCCGCGTCGGTCCCGCCGCCGCACAGCAACTCCCCCTCGACGGCGTCGATCACGGTCGCCACCGGCGGCGCGACGAGTGCGACCTCCTCCGGCACCGCCCACACGGGCGTCTCCGGTGGCAGCGCCTCGGCCACCGCCTCGACGATGCCGTCCAACGCCTCCGGGTCGGCCCGATTCACGAGCACCGCCAGCACGGTCGCGTGCGCCGCGCGCAGTTCGTGAAGTCCGAGCTCCGCAACCCGGGCGAGCTCGGCCGCCGAACGCGGGCTCGACTGGCCGAGCGTCTCGGGGCCGTCGTGGCAGCGCCCGCCGAGGATCAGCATCACGGGCGCATCGAGGTTCGCGGCGATCCGCGCGTTGAAGGTCAATTCCGTCGGCACGGCTACGTCGGTGAAATCGCTGCCGACGACGAGGACGGCGTCGCAGCTGCGCTGCAGCTCACGATAGGCGGACACGATCCTCGCGAGCGCGGCGTCGGGGTCCTCGTGGGCCTCTTCGTAGGTCGCGCCGATGCACGACTCGTAGGGCGCTTCGGCCGTCGCCTTCGAGCGCAGCAGCTCGAGCACACGATCCCGCGCACGCCGATCGCGGATGAGAGGCCGGAACACGCCGACCCGCGGCGCATCGACCAGCAGGGCGTCGAGCACGCCGAGCGCGATCGCGCTCTTGCCCGTTCGGCCTTCCGCAGACGTCAGATAGAGGGATGCGACCACGCACCCAGCCTAGCCGCGCGGGGTGGATCGGGGCGCCGAGGCCGACAACCCCGATACCCGTTCATCCGGCCTCCGGCGACGCCGCTGCCGCCGCACCTGCGGCGCGGGCGAGTCCGCAGAACGAAAGACCCCTCACGCACCCGATAGAGCCCGGCTACCCTTGCTCTGTTTCCAGCCTGGGGGAGTTCACCGGGATATCGCCACGTGAGGGGCCTTACGAGCCTACCGCAGGTTCGGAGGCTGGCGTCACCCCGGTTCAGGGGCTCCCCGCGCCGGGAGGGAGGCACCGCCCCCATCGAGCGCTCCGCCGGCTGCACCGCCGACCGCGTCGCCGCTCTCGTCGCCGCTCTCATCCTCGCTCTCGTCGGTGCCGCTGAACTGCGCCCGGTACAGCCGGTAGTACGCGCCCTGCGCCGCGAGCAGCTCCTCGTGCGATCCCTGCTCCACGATCCGCCCGCTCTCCATCATCAGGATGGTGTCCGCATCGCGGATCGTCGAGAGCCGGTGGGCGATCACGAACGAGGTGCGATCCTGCCGGAGCGCTCGCATCGCCTGCTGCACCAGCACCTCGGTGCGGGTGTCCACCGACGAGGTCGCCTCGTCGAGGATCAGCAGCGACGGATCGGCGAGGAACGCGCGCGCGATCGTCAGCAGCTGCCGTTCGCCCGCGGAGAGCGCCGAGGCGTTCTCCGCGATCACGGTGTCGTATCCCTCGGGCAGTTGGCGTACGAAGCGATCCACCATCGTCGCCTTCGCGGCCTCCACGATCTCCTCGTCCGTGGCGTCGAGGCGCCCGTAGCGGATGTTCTCGCGGATCGTGCCGTCGAAGAGCCACGCGTCCTGCAGCACCATGCCGATATGCCCGCGCAGCTCGGCGCGGGAGAGCCGCGTGATGTCGATGCCGTCGAGCAGGATCCTGCCGCCGCGCAGCTCGTAGAAGCGCATGATCAGGTTGACCAGCGTCGTCTTGCCGGCACCCGTCGGGCCGACGATCGCGACGGTCTGACCGGGCTGCACCTCGAGCGAGAGGTCCTCGATCAACGGCTGCTCGGGATCGTAGCTGAAGCCGACCTGCTCGAAGCGCACGTCGCCGGTCGCCCGCTCCGGCAGCTGCTCGGCGGCGTCCTCGGGCTCCTGCTCCTCGGCGTCGAGCAGCTCGAAGGTGCGCTCTGCCGACGCGACGCCCGACTGCAGCATGTTCGCCATGCCGGCGACCTCGCCGATCGGCTGCGCGAACTCGCGCGAGTACTGGATGAACGCGGTCACGTCGCCGAGGGTCATCTGGCCGGCCGTGACGCGCAGCGCACCGACCACGGCGATGAGCACGTACGTGAGGTACTGCACGAACTGCATGGCCGGCATCATCGTGCCCGAGAGCGCCTGCGCCTTGAACGAGGCGTCGTAGAGCGCCTCGTTCCGCTCGTCGAACTCGCTCGTCATCTCGGCGTCGCGGTTGTAGACCCGGATCAGCTCGTGACCGGTGAACGACTCCTCGATGTGCCCGTTCAGGTCGCCCGTCCGCTTCCACTGCGCGGTGAAGAGCTTCTGGGCGCGCACGCCGACGATGCCGACGATGATCCCCGAGAGCGGCAGCGCGATCAGCGCGATGAGGCCCAGCTGCCAGGAGACGACGAACATCATCGCGCCGATGCCGATGATCGTCAGGATCGACTGCACCAGCTGCGAGAAGGCCTGCTGGAGCGCCTGCTGGATGTTGTCCACGTCGTTCGTGACCCGCGAGAGGATGTCGCCGCGCTGACGCCCGTCGAAATACGAGAGCGGCAGCCGGTTGATCTTCTCCTCGATGTCCTGGCGCAGCTTGTACACCACCCGCATCACGAGCCCGTTGAGCAGGTACCCCTGCAGCCACATGAGGAACGAGGCGACGAGGTAGAGGCCGAGCACGATCAGGATCAGCTCGCCGAGGCGGCCGAAGTCGATCCCCTCGCCCGGCACCACGTCGGTGCCCGCCAGCATGTCGGCGTACTGATCCTGGCCCTGCGAGCGCAGGCCGGCGATGACCTGGTCGAGCGGCACGCCCGCCGGCAGTCTCGCCCCCAGGATGCCGTTGAAGATGACGTCCATCGCCGCGCCGAGCACCTTCGGCGCGATGACCGTCAGCACCACCGACCCGACCACCAGCAGCGTGACGAAGGCGAACAGCCACTTCTCCGGGCCCAGCAGCCCGATCAGCCGCTTCGCCGAGGGCCAGAAGTGCTTCGCCTTCTTGGTCGGCTGGCCGCCGAACCAGTCGTCGCCGTCGGGCGTGTAGTCGTCGGGCAGCTCGAACTCTCCGAGCTCCCCCGCCTCGGTCGCGCCGGCGCCCGTCGTCCGCTGCGTCTCATCGCTCGCCATCAGACGGCCTCCGCCTCGGTCAACTGGGATCTGACGATCTCCTGGTACACGCTGTTGCCGGCCAGCAGCTCGTGATGCGTGCCGCGGCCGACGAGCTCGCCGTCCTCGAGCACGAGGATCTGGTCCGCCTCGGTGATCGTCGAGACCCGCTGGGCGACGATGATCGTCGTCGCCCCGGCCGTCGCCGCCGGCAGCGCCGCGCGGAGGCGGGCGTCGGTCGCGACGTCGAGCGCCGAGAACGAATCGTCGAAGAGGTACACGCGCGGTTTCGCCACGAGCGCTCGCGCGATGGAGAGACGCTGCCGCTGGCCGCCCGACACGCTCGTGCCTCCCTGGGAGACCGGCTCGTCGAGCTGCTTCTCCTTCTCGCGCACGAAGTCCTCGCCCTGGGCGACGCGCAGCGCCTCCCACAGCTCCTCGTCGCTCGCCTGCGCATCGCCGAAGCGCAGATTGGAGCCGATCGTTCCCGAGAACAGGTACGGGCGCTGCGGCACCAGGCCGAGCGTGTCGGCCAACTGCTCGCGCGTGAGCGCGGAGACGGGGGAACCGTCGACCGTGATCGATCCCCGCTGCGGGTCGTAGAGGCGCAGCATCAGGTTGAGCAGCACCGTCTTCCCGGACCCGGTCGAACCGATGATCGCGGTCGTCTCGCCCGCCTCGGCGACGAAGCTGACGCCTTTGATGACCGGGATCTCGGCACCGGGGAAGCCGAACGTGACGTCGTCGAACTCGATGCGCCCCGCGACGGGGGTCGGCTCGGTCGCGGTGTCCGGGAACGCGAGCTCCGACTCGGTGTCGAGCAGTTCGCGGATGCGCTCGGCGCAGACGACGGCGCGAGGGATCATCATCACCATGAAGACGCCCATCATCACGGCGATCAGGATCTGCAGCAGGTACTGCAGGAACGCGGTCAGCGAGCCGACCTCGACGATGCCCGCGTCGACCCGGTGGCCGCCGAACCAGAGCACCGCCGCCGTGGCGAGGTGCAGCACCATCATGATGACGGGGAACATGAGCACGAAGACGTTGCCCACGTTCACCGAGATCCGCGTGATGTTCTCATTCGCGACGCGGTAGCGGTCCGACTCGAACGGCTCGCGGACGAACGCCCGCACGACGCGGATGCCCATGATCTGCTCGCGCAGCACGCCGTTGATGTCGTCGACGCGCGCCTGCATCTGGCGGAACAGCGGCAGCAGGATCCGGACCAGGAACCCTACGATCACCGCGAGCACCGCCACCGAAGCCCACACGAGCCACGACATGCCCGCATCCTCGCGCAGCGCCATGATGATGCCGCCGATCGCCATGATGGGCGCGGAGACCATGAAGTTGAAGGTCATCAGCACGAGCATCTGCACCTGCTGCACGTCGTTGGTGCCCCGGGTGATCAGCGTGCCCGCCCCGAAGCGGGTCGCCTCGAGCGTCGACAGCGAGTCGACCTTGCGGTAGACCTCGCGGCGCAGGTCGCGGCCGACCGACATCGCCGTGCGCGCGCCGAAGTAGACCGCGGCCACCGCGCAGATCAACTGCGCGAGCGAGACCGCCAGCATCACGCCGCCGTTGCTCCAGATGAAGTCGGTGTCGCCCTTGGCGATGCCCTGGTCGATGATGTCGGCGTTGAGGCTCGGGAGCCAGAGCGCGGCGATCGTGGCGAGCAGCTGCAGCACCAGTACAGCGGCGATCCATGCCCAGTACGGGCGAGAGTGGTGCAAGGTCAGCCGGAGGAGGGCCATCGCATGCCTTTCGGTTCGTAAATCCCAGTCAGCGTACACCCGGGCGAGCGGATCCGACCCCGAGTCCGACCCTGATTCTCCCCTGATTCATCGCGTGTTCGCCCGCCGCGGAATGCGGTCTGGTCGAGGTGCCCGGGCGCGCCGTCGAACGGGCGGGGGGCCGAAGCACCCCGCCCTCATCCTCGCCCCGCTGCTCCCGACGTTGCGGGGCCGCGGGTGCGCGCGGAAGCCTTAGGCCAGCTTGACGCCGGCGCCGGCCTCCTCGAGCTTCGCCTTGGCCTCCTCGGCGGCGTCCTTCTTGGCAGCCTCGAGAACGGTCTTCGGAGCCTCTTCGACGAGGGCCTTCGCCTCGCCCAGGCCCAGGCCGGTCAGCTCGCGCACGACCTTGATGACCTGGATCTTCTTGTCGCCGGCCGACTCGAGGACGACGTCGAACTCGTCCTTCTCCTCGACGGCCTCAGCGGCGGCGCCGGCAGCCGGGGCGGCGGCGACGGCCACGGGGGCGGCGGCCGAGACGTCGAAGGTCTCCTCGAACGCCTTGACGAACTCCGAGAGCTCGATGAGGGTGAGCTCCTTGAACTGCTCCAGCAGCTCCTCGGTCGAAAGCTTAGCCATGATGTTTCTCCTTGATGTGTGCCCTCACGCTGCGCGTGATCGGCGGGTCCTATTGATACCGGATCGGCGAGCGCCGATCCTTACGCGTCCTGCTTCTCCTGCAGCGCGCCGAAGCCGCGAGCGGCCTTGGCGGGCAGAGCGGCGAACAGCTGTGCAGCTCCGACCAGAGCAGCCTGCATCGCGCCGGCGGCCTTGGCCAGCAGCACCTCGCGGCTCTCGAGATCGGCAAGCTTGCCTACCTCAGCGGCGGTCAGGGCGTTGCCATCGAAGTAGCCCGCCTTCACCACCAGAAGAGGGTTTGCCTTGGCGAAGTCACGCAGAGCCTTGGCGACCGCGACGGTGTCACCGTGCACGAAGGCGAGCGCCGAAGGACCGGTCAGCTCGTCGTCGAATGCGGTGATCCCGGCGTTGTTGGCCGCAATCTTGGTCAGCGTGTTCTTCGCCACGGCGTACGTCGCGTGCTCGCGGATGCTGTTGCGGAGATTCCGCAGCTCGGCAACCGTGAGACCGCGGTACTCAGTCAGCAGAACGGCGCTCGACTCTTCAAACTTCTGCTGAAGATCGGCGACCGTAGCATCCTTCGTAGCCATGGCGCTCCCTAGCTTGTCGTGCCCGGGCGACGGTCGCCGCCCGGCGCCCTGCCGCCTCCGGGACTCGACTCGAAAAACGAGAAAAGCTCCGGCGCGCACGCACGGAGCTTCAAAATGCGAAGGAGATCCTTCGACTTCTGAGTCGTACCTGCGCAGGTCTTCGCTTTCGCGAACGTTCCGGGGCTCTTGCGAGCCCTACCGGCGGTCTTGGGCCAAGGGATAGCTTAACCGAGGCGGGCGCTCATCGCAAACGGCGGGCGGACGGCCCGATCCTCGCCGGGTATGCGCCGGCCCGCCACCGGTCAGCGCACCCCGCCGCCCTCCTCGATCGCCGCCCGCGCGGCGGCCACGGCCTCAGGAGCCGACCGGTACTGGTGCTCGTCCGCGGGGAACCGGCCGCCGCGCACCTCGTCCGAGTAGTCGGCGATCGCGTCGGCCATCGCGGTTCCGAGTTCGGCGAAGCGCTTCACGAACACCGGCGTGCGCCCCTCGGTGATGCCGATCAGGTCGTGCAGCACGAGCACCTGGCCGTCGGCCGGGCCGGCCCCGATCCCGATCACGGGCACGGCGACCCGCGGCAGGATCTTGGCCACGACGTCGGTCGGCACGGCCTCGATGACGAGCGCGCACACCCCCGCATCCTGCACGGCCATCGTCTCGGCGACCAGCCGACGGGCGCTCTCGACCGTGCGCCCCTGCGCGCGGTACCCGCCCAGCATCGTCGCGGTCTGCGGCGTCAGCCCCAGATGCCCGACCACGGGTACGCCGGCCGCCACGATCGCGCGGATCCGCTCGAGCCGCTCCGGTCCGCCGCCCTCCAGCTTCACCGCATCGGCTCCGGCTTCGCGGACGAAGCGCACCGCGGTCTCGATCGCCTGCGCGTCGGAGACCTCGGTCGAACCGAACGGGAGATCGCAGACCAGGAACGTGGCAGGGGCGCCGCGCCGCGCCGCGCGCGCCAGGGTCAGCAGCTCGTCGACGGAGATCTGCGCGGTCGACTCGTACCCGAGCACGACCTGGGCGGCGGAGTCGCCGACCAGGATCGCATCCACCCCGGCACGCTCCGCAGCGCGGGCCCCCGGGAAGTCGTAGGCGGTGACCATGACGATCGGCTCGCCCGCCGCCTTCATCTCGAGGAGTCGGGTCAAGGTGAGCTTCGGCTTCGCGACATCAGGCATGCCCGATCCCTTCTGGTGCGGGAGGATTCAGCAACAGGTTATCGATGAGGCGCACCGGGCCGGCCTCGGCCGCGACCGCGCAGACCGTGGGGCCGTCGACGGCATCGACCGGCACGAGCGTCTCGGGGTGGACGAAAGCCAGGTACTCGCAGGCGAGACCGGCCCGTTCCAGCGTCTCGAGCGCCGGAGGGCGCAGCTCGGAGACGCCGACGACGCCGCGCCCGACGGCGTCGGCGATGCCGTTCAGCGCCTGCGGCACGGCCGCGGCTGCGGCGCGCTGCTCGGGCGAGAGCCGCGCGTTGCGACTCGATCGCGCCAGACCGTCGGCCTCGCGCACGGTCGGGCAGCCGACGATCCGCACGGGCAGTGCCAGGTCCTCGACCATCCGGCGCACCACCAGGAGCTGCTGGAAGTCCTTCTCGCCGAAGTACGCCGCGTCCGGCCGCGCGATCGCGAGCAGCTTGCAGACGACCGTCGCCACCCCGTCGAAGTGCCCGGCCCCGCGCACCGCGCCCTCGAGGACGCCGGTCAGGCGGGGATGCACGCTGACCGTGGTGGCGAAGCCGCTCGGGTACATCTCGTCGGCGGAGGGCGCGAACACGACGTCGACCCCCGCGGCTCGGGCGAGCGCGATGTCCTGCTCCTCGTCCCTGGGGTAGGCCGCGAGATCGCCGCCGTCGTCGAACTGCTTCGGGTTCACGAAGATCGAGAGCACGACCGCCGCGTGCGCCGCGCGGGCGGCGCGGATCAGGGAGAGGTGCCCCTCGTGCAGGGCGCCCATGGTCGGCACCAGGCCGACGCCGTCGGCCTCACCCGATCGGGGGCGCATGGCGGAAAGGTGCTCGTGCAGCTCGGCCGCGGTGCGGGCGATGCGCATCAGCGATCCTCCGTTCCCGACTCCGACGTTCCCGACTCCGACGGAACCGGGCCCCGGCCGGTACGGGCGAGGTCCTCGGTCAGATGCACGAGCTCGTCGAAGAGCGCCACCCGCTCGGGCAGGTGCTCGGCGATCGCGGCGCGCTGACGCGCGACGGTCGCCGTGTCTCCCCGCGCGATCGGGCCGGTGAGCGCGAGCTCCGGGCCGACCTCCGCCCAGTTCCGCTCCGCGGCGGCGACCAGCGGCGCGAGCGCCGCGCGATCGACGCCGGCGCTCGCGGCGAGGCGCTCGGCGAACCACTCGAGGGCGACGAGGAAGTTCGAGGCCACCGAGGCGGCCGCGTGGTACAGCGCCCGATCCTGCTCCGCGACCCGGAGCGTCCGCATCCCGAGCTCGGTGGCCAACCCCTCGGCGACGGCGAGCGCGCGGTCGGTCGAGCCCGCCACCGCAGCCGAGGCGCCGATGAACGGCGACGCGCCCGCGACGCCGGCGCCGGAACCGGGGTCGGGGTCAGGGTCGGGGGCCAGGATCGTGATGAGCGGGTGAAGGCTGAAGCGCTCGTGCGGTTCGAGCGGATCGAGCGTCGTCGCCCCGGAGAGATGGCCGACCAGGTGCCCGGGGACGATGCACCGCGCAGCACCGGCGATCGCGGCATCAGGAACTGCCAGGAGCACGATGTCCGCTCCGGCGCCGGTCGCACCCCGCGGCGAAGGATCCGGGACGTCCCGGCCCGCACCGCGCAGCGCGCGGACGAGCGCCGTCCCCATCCGGCCCGCGCCCACCACCTCGATCCGCTGCATCGACGACATCACTCGGGGCGATCCCCCCGCCGCACCGCCGGGGTCACCGCCGGCGCTCCCATCCGTCGCACGCACACAGGGTCAGTGTAGCCGCGACCCCATTCGCCGCCGACGGCCGGGCCGCACGACGACTCGCGGGCGCGTCCGTCTCCTGAGTCGCTCCTCAGGCTCCCGCCTCGGCCGCCCACTCCCGCACGCGACGAACGCTCTCCTCCTCCGAGAGGTCCTCGACGCGGGTCATGATCGACCACCGCACGCCGAAGGGGTCGCGAATGCTCGCGAAGCGGTCGCCCGACACGAAGTTCGTCGCCGGCTCGCGCACGGCGGCACCGGCCGCGACGGCCCGCGCCACGGTCGCGTCGACATCGGGCACGTAGAGCGCCAGCGAGTAGCAGTCGTCGTCACCCGTCGGAGGGGCGACCATGTGGTAGTCCGGCATCGGCTCTCCGAGCTGGAGGTGGCCGTCGCCGAAGTCGAGGTCGGCGTGCGCGATGACGCCGCCGAACTCCGTCGCATCGACGAGGCGCGCCCCGAAGACGGTCGTGTAGAACTCGACGGCCTCGCCGGCCCGCGGTACCGAGAGGAACGGAGTCAGGCTGGTCGACCCGTGCGGGACGCCGTTCGTCGTGTGCGCGCCGGTCGCCGGCAGTGCCGTTTCGTCTTCCATGGGGCTAGCGTAGGAGCGTACCGCGGCCGGAGCTTGCAGATTCGCGACAGTCCGCACGCAGCCCGCGTGCAGTCCGTGCTCGCAGCCCGGCGCGAGTCGGCGCCGGGGGCAGGATCGGCGGCGCACCGCCCGGGAGGAGACGACGCATGGCGCACGAACCCGGCAGGAGCCCCGCCCACGACTCCGCCGGCAGAGCCCCCGACGATCAGCGCGGCGTGCTGTACCCCCGGCGCCTGCCGGAGTTCCACCGGATCGGCCCGCCTCCCGGGCTCGACCATGCGGTGGCGTGGTTCTGGATCCCCGAATGGGCGCTGCCGCCCGGCGAGGAATCCCGGCAGGAGATCCTGCCCTTCCCCGCCTGCAACCTGGTCGTGGAGCCCGGCAGGGCGACCATCGTCGGCCCGCCGACGACGCGCTCCGAGCGCGTGCTCACGGGGAGCGGCTGGGCAGTCGGCGCACTGCTCCGGCCGGCGTCGGTCCCGGCGCTGGGCATCGATGCGGTGGCCCTTCGGGACGCCGTCCGCCCGCTCGACGACCTCGAACTGCTCCGCGCGGTGACCGCGGCGATGTCGGATGCGGCGCGCGACGGCGACGCGCGCCGGGACTCCGCCGCCGCGGCGCTGGCGGCATGGATCCGCGATCGCGTGCCCGCCCCGCCGCACGGCTCGACTGCAGCGCTCGCGAACGCGCTCGCCGACGCCATCGCCGATCCCGCGATCACCCGGGTCGCGGAGCTCGAGCCCCGTCTCCACACGTCGACGCGCACGCTGCAGCGGATCGCCGAGCGCTGCTTCGGGGTGCCGTTGCACGCGATGATCCGGCGCCGTCGGCTGCAGGAGGCGGCCGCACGCCTGCGGGAGGACCCCGAAGCGACGATCTCGCGGCTGGCGAGCGAACTCGGCTACGCCGACCATGCGCACTTCACCACGGACTTCACCGCCCTGCTCGGGATGCCGCCGAGCGACTACCGGAAGCGGCTGCAGGATCGCGTCGGGGCGGTGGCGGGGCGGCACCACGGCCGACCGTAGCTCGCCAACCGTCGCCTGAGGCGAACACTGAAGCGGACACCGAGGCGCAGGAACGCCGACTACTGCTACAGCGTGAAGTCGGTCGCGACCCGCCCCACGGCGTGGCCTTTGATGACGGTGCCGGCGGCGACGTGCTCGGGGTGGACGGCGTAGGCGGCGAGCCCCTCAGCGTCGTCGAAGTCGGCGATCAGGGTGACGTCCCAGTTCTCGCCGTCGAACAACTCGTTGCGGTGCACGCTCAGCGCGCGGACGCTCGGCACGGTCCGCGCGAGCGGGGCGAGCGCGGCGACGATCTCGGCGGCCTGGGCGTCGCGCGTCTCACGGCTCTCGCCGCTCAGCTTCCAGGTGACGATGTGGCGCAGGGTCAATGGATCCTCCATCTCTTCGCGGCCGCCCGTTCGATGGCGGCGGTGAGCTTCACGGGGTCGACCCGCCAGATCGCGTGGCGACGGCCGTTGATCTGCACGACCGGGATGTCCTCGGCGTGCACGCGCGCCAGCTCCGGATCGTCGAGAATGTTCCGTTCCTCGAGCGACACTTCGAGGCTCCGATCCTCGAGATCCCGCAGCACCCCGTCGATCACGGCCCGCGCGTCCTCGCAGAGGTGGCAGCCCGGCTTCGAGAGCAGGGTCAGGGCGACGGGCTTCGGCACAGGCTCACCCTACCGGGAACGGTGCGCGGCGGACGACCGGCCCCGGCCGAGCGGGCGCGCCAGGGCATGCAAAAGGCGCCGGGCAGGCCCGACGCCCGAAGCGAACCCGCGAGGGCTGCTACTTCTTATTGCGGCGCTGGTGGCGCGTCTTGCGAAGCAGCTTGCGGTGCTTCTTCTTCGACATGCGCTTGCGGCGCTTCTTGATGACTGAACCCATCGGTTACCTCGCAGAATCGTGGAGCGGAAAGTCTCAGAGGCCGCGAACACGGCCCACAAAACATCAATCTTACAGCGCCGAGCGATCCAGCGCGAAAACGAGCCTCGGCGCACCCGGACGAACAGGCACCGCCGCCGGAGTCGGCCGCGCACGTCGACCGCGCGCGTCAACCGCGCAGCTTGAACCTCGCGACGAGTTCCTTCACCCGATGCTCGGCGTTGGCCGCCGCACGACCGAGCCGACCCGCCGCCGAAGCGATCTCGTCGGGCAGCACCTCGGCATCGTCCCACTCCGCCTCGGGGTCGGGCAGCAGCTCGCCCGTCTCCGAGCGGTACTCGAAGGTGACCTCGGTGTCGAAGCCGGCGGAGAGGAACGGGATCACGAAATCCTCGACCATCTCGAGCGGCTCGGGGTCGAGCGAGTAGAAGCGGTGCTGGCCCTCCTCGCGCACGGTCACGAGCTCCGACTCGCGCAGCACCTTCAGATGCTTGGACACCGTCGGCTGGCTGATCTCGAGCTGTGCCACGATCTCGGAGACGCTGATCTCGGCGCCCTGCACGTGGCGGTCGAGCAGCACCCGCAGGATGTCGCGCCGGGTCGCGTCGGCGATGACTCCGAAAATGTCTGGCATGACCTCAAGAGTAGCCGGGATCGGGAGTAGCATGACAACGATCGGCACCGCGAGTTCCCGCGGCGCTCGGCCAGGCGGCGGAAAGAAGGTGACGTGACGGCGCACTCGGCGACCCGGCGGCTGCAGGCGCCGCTGTCGCAGAAATCGTGGCTGCACGTGATGATCCAGTCGTCGCCGGCACGCCTCGCGCTCCTCATCTTCAGCGGGCTGATCCTGGTCTGGACCGCCCTGCTCTCCCTGCCGATCGCCACCCGCTCCGGCACCCCGACCCCGCTCGCCGACGCGCTCTTCACCGCGGTCTCGGCGATCTGCGTGACCGGCCTCACGACCGTCGATATGGCCGCCCACTGGTCGTTGTACGGCGAACTCGTGATCCTCGCCGGCCTGCAGATCGGCGGCATCGGCGTGCTCACGCTCGCCAGCATTCTCGGCCTGACGGTCACCCGCCGCCTCGGCCTGCGTCAGCGGCTGCTCGCCGCGACGGACACCAACCCGGCGCGCACGGCGAAGGGCACGAGCGAGAGCCAGGCCGTGGGGCTCGGAGAGATCGGCGGGCTGCTCGCGGCCGTCGCGCTGAGCCTGCTCGTCATCGAGGCCGCGCTCACGCTCCTCATCACCCCGCGCATGCTCGCCGCCGGCTACGACCTGGCCCACTCCCTCTGGTACGGCTTCTACCTCGCCGCCTCCGCCTTCACCAACACCGGCTTCGTCCCGATGCGGGGCGGGCTCGAGCCGTTCGCCACCGATCCGTACCTGCTCATCGTCCTCGCGATCGGGGTGTTCCTCGGCAGCATCGGCTTCCCCGTCATCTTCGCGCTGTACCGCTACGTGACCGGGCGCGGCGCGCACAAGCAGAAGCACCGCCACCTCGGCCTGCACGCGAAGCTGACCCTGACGACCACCATCGCCTTCGTGATCCTCGGCTGGCTCGCGATCGCCGCGCTCGAGGCCGACAACGCCGGCACGTTCGGTGAGCAGAACTTCTGGCAGACCATCATGAGCTCGGGCTACATGTCGGTCATGACGCGTTCGGGAGGGCTCGGCACGGTCGACCCCCTCGACATGAACGGATCGACGCTGCTCATCATGGACATGCTCATGTTCATGGGCGGCGGGTCCGCCTCGACGGCCGGCGGCATCAAGGTGACCACGATCGCGGTGCTCTTCCTCGCCGCCTACGCCGAGGCTCGCGGCTACCGGGACATGCAGGTGTTCGGCCGCAGCATCCCCGTCGAGGTCCTGCGGCTGGCCGTGTCGATCGTGATCTGGGGCGCCACCATCGTGGCCGCGGCCACCATCACGCTGCTGCACATGACGAAGCTCCCGCTCGACCACGTGCTCTTCGAGGTGATCTCCGCCTTCGGCACGTGCGGTCTCACCACCGGCGTCTCCGAGCAGGTGCCCGACGCCGGCAAGTACGTCCTCGCCGCGACCATGTGGGCGGGGCGCGTCGGAACGGTGACGCTGGCGGCCGCGGTCGCCGCCACCAGCCGCCGGCGCATGTTCCGCTTCCCCGAAGAAAGGCCGATCGTTGGTTGACATCAGGAATGACGCCCCCGTACTCGTGATCGGGCTGGGCCGCTTCGGTGCGGCGACCGCCGGTCAGCTCGACCGGCAGGATCGCGAGGTCCTCGTAGTCGACACCGATCTTGCACTGGTGCAGAAGTGGGCGGATCGCGTCACCCACGCGGTGCAGGCCGACGCGCGGTCGATGGAGGCCCTCCGCCAGATCGGGGCCGAGGAGTTCCAGATCGCAGTCGTCGCGACCGGCGCCTCGGTCGAGGCGAGCGTGCTGATCGCGGCGAACCTCGTCGACCTGGGCGTCCCGCAGATCTGGGCGAAGGCGATCTCGCTCTCCCACGGCAAGATCCTCGAGCGGATCGGAGTGAACCACGTCATCTACCCCGAGCGCGAGGCCGGCGAGCGCGTCGCCCACCTGCTCAGCGGCAGCATGCTCGACTTCATCCAGTTCGACGACAACTACGTCATCGCGAAGATGTACCCGCCGCGCTCGATCCGCGGGCGCGCGCTCAAGGACAGCGGGGTGCGCAGCCGCTACCGCGTGACGGTCGTCGGGGTGAAGACCCCGGGACAGGACTTCCAGCACGCGACCCAGGACACGGTCGTCTCGCCGCACGACCTCATCATCGTCTCGGGCTCCGCCTCCGACGTGGAGCGCTTCGCCACGATCGGGTGATCGCGCCCGGGTCAGCCTGCCGAGAGCTCCTCCGAGCGGCGGATGTTCGCGGCGAACGCCCGGTCGAAGAGCTCCGGCCAGCCGCCGTCCTGCAGGACGTTGACGGCCTGCTCGGTCGTGCCCTTCGGGCTGGTGACGCGGCGGCGCAGCTCGGCCGGGTCCTCGCCCGATCGCCGCAGCAGCTCGGCGGCCCCGACCACGGTCCCCTCGGCGAGCGCCGCGGCCTGCTCCTCCGTGAAGCCGAGCCGCCGGGCGGCGGCCGTCATCTCCTCGACGTAGAGGAAGAGGTAGGCCGGGCCGGATCCCGACACGGCGGCGATCGCGTTGATCTGGTCCTCGCGCACCACGAGCACCTGCCCCACCGTGGCGAACAGGCTGCGCACGGTCTCGACCGCCTCGGCGCCGGCCGAGGGCCCGCCCGCGACGCCCGTCACGCCGAGCCCGACGGTCGCCGGGGTGTTCGGCATCGCCCGCACCACCGAGACGCGGTCGCCCACGATCGCCTCCATGCTCGCGATCGTGACGCCCGCGGCGACGCTCACGACGATCGCGCCGGGCTCCAGATCCTCGGCGATCTCGCGGAGCAGATCGTGGATCAGCCACGGCTTCACGCCGAGCACGACGAGCCCTGCGCCGCGCACGGCCTTTCGGTTCGCCTCGGGGTCCGACTCGGTCGCATGGGCGATCACGCCCTCGGCATCCGCGTAGCGCTCGGCACTGGCCGCCGACTTCGCGGTCACCGCGATCGGGCCGTCGACACGGACGCCCGGTGAGCGCAGCCCCGCGAGGATCGCGCCGCCCATCGATCCGACGCCCAGCATGGCGATGCGCGGCAGCGTCTCTGATTCATCCCTCGTACTCATGCGGACAAGCCTAGGATGGAATCATCACCGACGGAGAGGGAGCGGAGCACATGAGCGCGACCAGCGAGAACGTGGCGACGATCGAAGCGGCGCTGCTCGAGGGCGCCAGCATCCGGCGAGTGATCGATCTGCAGGTGGCGACCGCGGGGGCCGACCTGGTGGTCGGCGCGAAGGTGGACCTCGACGAGGAGCTCACCATGAAAGAGGTTTCGACGATTCTCGCGCAGGCGAAGCGGCGGGTGCAGACCGCGCTCCCGGCGGCGAGGATCGTCTACATCGAGCCCGACGTGTGGGTCGATCCCGATGCGGTGCCGCCGACGACGAGCAGCATCGTGATGCTCGGGCTCGACTGAATCGAACGATTCGAGCGGTAGGTTCGGACGACGCTTCTGACCACCGCTCTCAGCGGCGCGCGCGGAAGAACGCCTCCAGCAGCTCGGCGCTCGCCTCGGCGAGGACTCCGCCGATGACCTCGGGGACGGCGTGCGGCAGCCGGCCGTCGCGGAGCAGGTCGTAGACGCTTCCCGCCGCCCCGGCCTTCTCATCCCAGGCCCCGAACACGACCGTCGGCACCCGCGCGGCGAGGATCGCCCCGGCGCACATGGCGCAGGGTTCGAGGGTGACCACGAGGGTGCAGCCGGCGAGCACGCGATCGCCGAGCTCAGCGGCGGCCTCCCGCAGCGCGAGCACTTCGGCGTGGGCGGTGGGATCCGGCATGCGCTCCCGGCCGTTGCGCGCACGGGCGATCACCTCGCGGTCCGGGGCCAGTACGAGCGCGCCCACCGGGATCTCCCCCTCGACGGCCGCCTGCCGCGCCTCCTCGAGCGCGGTGCGCATGGCGTCGAGCTGCGGTGCGGTCGGTGGGATGGTGGCCATGCGATCCTCTCGCTCTGCGGCTCCGGTGCTCAGGGGCGCTGTCGCTCCGGGGCGCCGGCACTCCGGTCGCCGATGCCCGGGGACTCGGGGCCCCGGTGCTCTGGCTAGGATTGACGCATGCGCGTCATCATCGCGGATCACCCGCTGATCACTCACAAGCTTACGATCCTTCGCGACGAGCAGACCCCGCCGCCGACGTTCCGGCTGCTGGTCGAGGAGCTGATGACCCTGCTCGCCTACGAGGCCACCCGCGATGTCCGCGTCGAGTCGGTCGAGATCCAGACGCCGGTCGCCCGGACCACCGGTGTGCGCCTGAGCCGCCCCGCGCCGCTGATCGTGCCGATCCTGCGCGCCGGCCTCGGCATGCTCGAGGGCATGGTCAAGCTGCTGCCGACCGCCGAGGTGGGGTTCCTCGGGATGAAGCGCGACGAGCAGACGCTGCAACCGGCCACCTACGCCGAGCGCCTGCCCGACGACCTCGCCGGGCGGCAGTGCTTCGTGGTGGATCCGATGCTGGCGACCGGCGGATCGCTGGCGGCCGCGATCCAGTTCCTCTTCGACCGCGGCGCCGAAGACGTGACGGCTGTCTGCATCCTCGGCACGCCCGAGGGCATCTCGACGATGCGCGAGGCCGTCGGCCAGCACAACGTCACCCTCGTGCTGGGCGCGCTGGATGAGGG
Source organism: Leucobacter soli (assembly GCF_910593785.1). Lineage (GTDB taxonomy): Bacteria > Actinomycetota > Actinomycetes > Actinomycetales > Microbacteriaceae > Leucobacter > Leucobacter soli. The sequence goes on from NZ_CAJVAP010000017.1 coordinate 32,765, forward strand.
GCTCGACGAGAGCTCGTACATCGTGCCGGGCCTCGGCGACGCGGGCGATCGGCTCTACGGAACCATCGACTGATTCGGGGCGGCTGGTTCGGGCCGCTGGTACCGCACGGCTGGTACCGCACGGCCCTGCCCTCGCTGCAAGTTTGCATTGATCTGCAGAATCGCACCGGGATCCTGCGCGAATCGGTGCTTTTCTGCAGATCGATGCAGTTCTGCAGGTGTCGGATCGGTCCCGCGCCGGTGAACCCTCGGCGAAAGAGGTCGGCGCGTCCGAGCCTCAAGCCTCGTCGCTGACTTGACAAACACCGACATAGTTTGTAAAAATCCTCCTTATGCATGACATAACGCGCCCCCAGTCCGCCAGCGAGGTGAACTTCGGGAAGACCGGCATGATGATGGCCGGGCGCATCGTCATGTGCTGTCGAATGCTCATGGCGCACTGACAGGGCTCGTAGCGGCAACGCTCGTTCTGGCGCCTCCTGTCGAGTCCGGTTCGATCCGGAATCGACGACATGCACGGCCTGCACCGGCCCCTCGCGATCCGCGGGAAACGGTGCCCGCGGCCCAGCCGCCGGCGACACGATTCGCAGGGATCCCCCGCTCGTGTCCTCCACCCGCACGACAGCTTCCGAAGGACTTCATCATCATGACCACGCAGACCCTCACCCAGCGCCCCGCCCACGACACCACCCCCCGACGCCACGTGCCCGAGGGCACGGAGGTTCGCGGCTTCGCCCTCTACGTCGGCCTGGCCGACGACAAGATCGGCGAGAACGACCCGAAGCTCGGCGCCATCGTCTCGCAGATCAAGCAGCTCGTCGCGCAGCTCGCCCCCGCCGCCGAGACCTACGCCGCTGTCGCACTCGCCCCCGAAAGCAGCGGCGGCCGCGACATCGACGTGGTGCGCCTGGCACTCGGCGATCCCGCGGCCGCGACCAAGCAGAAGGTCGAGGAGATCGACGACGAGCAGGATCGCGCCGGCGGCGTGACCATCGACCTCACCCGCAAACGGGTGCTGCTCGACAGCCTGCCGGCCGCGCTCACCTACCGGGAGTTCGAGCTCCTGCAGTTCCTCGTCCTGCGCGAGGGTCGCACCGTGAGCCGCGAGGAGCTCATTGAGGGCCTGTGGAGCGACGCCCCCGAGTCCGAGACGCCCAGCGAGCGCACCATCGACGTGCACGTGCGCCGCCTGCGGGTGAAGCTCGCGCACTACCAGGACATCGTCCGCACCGTGCGCGGCATCGGCTACCGCTTCGACCGCCACGCGGACGTCGCGATCCTGCAGACCTCCACCCCGAGCCCGGATCTCTTCTAGGGCCGCCACCAGCCGTTCACGCCTCGTCCAGGGCCGCACTCAGCCGCCCCGAGCCGATCGATCGCACCCGGCACGCGCCTCGGCCCGTGCCGGGTGCGCCTCTATCGCCTCACCGACGGCCTAGGGTATATTCGTAGGGCAGCCCGAGAATCGGCTGTTCCGACGCCCCCATCGAGGAGAGCAGCATGAGCACCTCAGACCCCAACGTGCCCGGCGAGCAGCAGCCCGAGGGCACGCCAGCCCAGACGCAGCAGCCTGCGGCACCGCAGCAGCCCGCCGCGCCCCAGTACCAGGCTCCGCCCGCCGGCGGCTATCAGCAGCCGGCGGCCGATCCGGTCAGCAACATCCAGCTCAACTACTGGCTCTCGGTGTTTTTCGCCTGGATCCCGGCGCTGATCTTCTGGATCATCGAGAAGGACAAGGGCGATCAGCGCGCCACCGCGTTCCATGTCGCGAACCTGAACTTCTCGCTGCTGCGGACCGCAGTGGGCATCGGCATCTCGATCCTCGGCCTGATCCCCTACCTCGGCTGGATCATCGCGATCCTGCTCTGGATCGCCTCGATCGTGCTGTTCGTGTTCCACATCATGGCTGCGGCCAAGGCCGCCGACGCCTACCGCAACGGTGGCAGCACCGACCCGTTCATCTTCAACGTGCCGATGGTCAAGTAGACGCGACCGCGCAGAATCGGCCCTGTCGGCAGCACGCCGGCGGGGCCGTTTCAGTCTTGCGGGCCGGGGCGTTCCGGCGCCGTGGGATCCGTGTCGGAGTCCGTGTACGCGCCGCCCGATTCTCCGGTGCCGTCGACGTCGGTTCCCCCTTCTCCATCTTCTCCGGCTTTGCGCGCCTTACGAGCCCGCCACCACGCCCAGAAACGGGCGAGCTGCATGCGCAGCCATCCCGTGAACCTGCGGGCCCAGTGGAACTCGGAGCCGAGGATCGTGAGCCCGATGAAGACGATCAGCCACCCGGGGCCGGGCAGCGGCACGAGGATCAGGCCGATGATGATGACCGCGACGCCGATGACGGTGACGATCACCTTGTAGACCGTGTTCAACCACGGCCGTCGGCGAATGATCCTGCGCCAGCGCGCCATCCATCGGCCGATGGGGCGACCGATGCGCCCCGCGCGCTCGAAGTCGTCCGCGCTCGGCTCGAGCGGGTCGCGGCTGTGGGGCATGTTCCGATGGTAATAGGTGCGGGATGGACGCAGCTGACCGTCTGCAGTGCGAAAGAGGTTGAGGCGGGTCTTGCCTCCGCGCGCGATCTCGATATGTGCCGGGTGCGCCCGCGTGATCCGCGCCCGATCCATCTACCGGGCTGATCCGTGAAGCAAGAAACCCCTGCCGAGGCAGGGGTTTCACCGCGGAGCCAGGGGGATTTGAACCCCCGGTCGAGTTTAACCCCGACCCTTCATTAGCAGTGAAGTCCGTTCGGCCGCTCCGGCATGGCTCCGCAGACCATCCTAGGGCACGGGCGCGCGGCCCGGAAATCGGGACCGGCGTCGAGGCTCAGTAGACGGTGCGACCGGCGGAACAGGTCTTGTCGGCGGCGGACTGCCCCGAGATGCTCTCGGGCAGTTCGACCGGACCGTCGGACTCCGTCGACTCGCCGTCCGACCCCTCGGTACCCTCGGCATCGGTGTCCGCGTCGCTCCCGTCGTCCGCGGGCTCGTCGCCGTCCTTCACGACGCCCGTGCCCGTGCCCGTGATCGTGAAAAGTTCGCCGCTCTCGACGACTTCGATCAGCATCTGCCCCGCCTCGTAATTCGGGGTGAGTCGGCCGGACTGGTACGGATGGCTGGACGTCGGGTACTGGACGAAGTTGATGCGCTCCAGGTCGATGTCCTTCACCGTCCCCGCGAGCGCCTGCATGAACTGCACGTCGGCCATGTTCTTCGAGAGCTGCATGTTCTCGAGGCCGGCCTTGGCCAGCGCATACACCGTCACCGGGTTGGAGAGCGTCTCTGCGCTCTGCAGCTGACGCACCATCGCCGACATGAAGACCTGCTGGTTGCTGATCCGGCTCTTGTCGCCGCCGTCACCGACCCCGTAGCGGGTGCGCAGGAACTGCAGAGCCTTCTTGCCCTTCAGCTTGTGGTTGCCGGCAGCCAGATCGAGATCGGTCTTCTCGTCGAAGATCGGCTCGGTGAGGCAGACCTTGACACCGCCGATCGCGTTCGACATCGCGATCACACCGTCGAACGTGATCAGACCGGCGTAGGGGATGTCGAGCCCGGTAAGGTTCTCGATCGTGGCGACCGCGCAGGGCAGACCGCCGTACATGAGGGCGCTGTTGAGTTGCTGCTCGCTCATCGCCGGGTAGTACTCGGGCTCGCCGTTCGGGCCGGGACAGCTGGGGATCGCCAGCATCAGGTCGCGCGGGAAGCTGATGATGGTGGCGTTCTTGTGGTCCTCGGAGACGTGCAGCACCAGGTTCACGTCGTTGAGCTCACCGGTCTCGCCGTCGTCGATGCTCTGGCCCTGGCGGGAATCGGAGCCGACCAGCATGATCGAGAAGGCGCCGTCGATGTTGTGGTCCCCCGCGTCCACGGAGTCCGGGTTCTGCGGCAGGTCGATCGTGTTGACCTCTTGCACGAGCCCCCAGACGGCGTAGGCCGCGACCGCCGCACCGCTCAGGACCACGGCGAGCACGCCGGTGAGCAGCACCTTGCCGGCGTTCGCCCACGCGCTGGAGCGGCGGAGGCTGCCGTGGCGCACCCCGCCCCGGGTCGATTTGGACCCGCTCTTCTCTCGCGCCATGCGATGCTCCCCCATGCTCTGAAACTCGTTGCGCCGGCGGCGCATCCTCAAGATTTTACCGGCGTATGTTTGAGAAACCTGGAAACGCCGGGGCAGTCGGGTTGGGAGCGGGCTGTCCGACAGTCCTCTCGTGCGGCTACAGGGCCATCCCCAGGGCGAGGACGGCGACTGCCGCGAGGGGGCGGGCGCCTTGGGTGGGCGCCGCCTTCCGCTTGCCGGGCGAGGAGAGCAGCAGCACGAGCGCCGCGGCGACCATCGCGGTCTCCCGCCGATGCGCGAGCCGTGGGCCGACTCTATCGCCGCGTGTGCGCGGGCCGGCGTGCGCGGGTCGGCGCACCCCGCTCCCGAAGGCTCACGATGAGCCCGTGCTCGCCGCGAGGATCCCCCTGGCGTGCAATCGGGATCGGGGCCGCGATCGCCACCGACCCGCAGCTCGCAGGCATGCAGCACGCACGCACGAGACAGTACGCGATCGTCCGCACTGCACGCCTTCGATCGACGATCTCGTACAGTCTCGACGATCACGTACTGTCTCGACTTTCCCGTGCGATTCGATTCGGTTCCGTGCAGCAGCCTCGCCGATCCGAGACCACAGGTCCGAGGCCCCGATCCGAGGCCGCCGAACCAAGGATCGGGGCACGGTCGAAGCCACTGGCGCAGGACGCAACGAGAGCCCGGCCGATGGCCGGGCTCTCGACTGTGACATATCTCGCTACTCATTCGAGACACATGTCCCGACTCATCACACTGGCGGAGGGTAGGGGATCTGAACCCCGCCCGGCCGCTCAGAGCGAAGCATCGCTTCGCGCGGCCACGGCGCTGGCGCCGCACACGGCGCCAGTCGAGGGGTTCTCGATGAGCCCCTTCCCGACGCAAAGAGCCTGTCGCAATGCGACAGGCTCTGCAGCGGAGGGTAGGGGATTTGAACCCCTGAGACGGGGTTACCGCCTGCTTGTTTTCAAGACAAGTTCCTTCGGCCGCTCGGACAACCCTCCGCAGGCAATCCTAGCCGAGGCGGCCTCGCGGATCAGCCGAGCAGCGCGGCGAAGCGATGGCGGAACGCGGCCGCCAGCCCCCCGTCCTCGACCGTGCCGGTCACGCGAGTCGCGTGCACCTTCACGTCGTCGGCCGCCTGGCCCATCGCCACGGACTCGCCGTGGCGGCCGGCCCAGCGCAGCATCTGGATGTCGTTGTGCCCGTCGCCGGCCGCGAACACGTGCGAGCGCGGGATGTCGAGCCTCGCTCGCACGACCTCGAGTGCGCTCTCCTTCGACACGCCCTCGGGGGCGATGTCGAGCCAAGCCGTGAAGCCGATGGCGTACGAGACTCGGGTGAGCCCCATCGTGTCGACGAGCGCGAGGAAGTCCTCGAGCACATGGTCGGGCGAGACCACGACCATGCGGGTCGCCTGCACCTTCAGGAGCTCGTCGAACGGGACTTCCCGCTTGCGGCCGGGCAGTGTGGAGGCCGGGATGTTCTCGGTGAAGAGGAACTCGCCCTCAGGCGTTTCGACGCCGAAGCGGGCGGTGACGAGCCGCGACCGGATCCGCCGCAGCACCTCGCTCGGGTCGAAGGTCTCGACGTACTCCTTGCGGTAGGCGCGGTCGGCGAGCGTATCGCGCTTCAGCGTGACGGCGCCGTTGCACGCGACGACCCAGGTCGGGCGGATCCGCAATTCTTCGACCACCGGCAGCGTGGCATCGACCGAGCGGCCGGTCGCGATCACGATCTCGTGCCCGGCATCGGCGAGCGCGCGAATCGAGTCCGCGACCTCCGCGTCCATGGTGCTGTCGTGGTGCAGCACGGTGCCGTCGAGGTCGAGGGCGATCAGGTGGCGATCCTGCTTGGAGACCCGCACGGCTACGCACCCACCGGGGCGAGCACGTCGAGCCCGCCGAGATAGGGGCGCAACGCCTCGGGCACGCGCACGCTGCCGTCGGCCCGCTGATGGGTCTCGAGGATCGCGACGATCCACCGCGTGGTGGCGAGCGTGCCGTTGAGGGTGGCGACGGGGCGACTCTTGCCCGACTCGTCGCGGAACCGCGTGGCGAGACGGCGCGACTGGAAGGTGGTGCAGTTGCTGGTCGAGGTCAGCTCGCGGAACGTGCCCTGCGTCGGCACCCACGCCTCGATGTCGAACTTGCGCGCCGCGCTGGATCCGAGGTCCCCTGCGGCGACATCGATCACGCGGTAGGAGAGCCCGAGCGCCTGCAGCATCTCCTCCTGCCAGGCGACGAGACGGTCGTGCTCGGCTTCCGCCTCGGCCGGGTCGGCGTAGACGAACATCTCGAGCTTGTTGAACTGGTGCACGCGCAGGATCCCGCGCGTGTCCTTGCCGTGGGATCCGGCCTCGCGGCGGTAGCAGGTGGACCACCCGGCATAGCGCAGCGGCCCCTCGCCGAGATCGAGGATCTCGTCGGCATGGTAGCCGGCGAGCGCCACCTCGCTCGTGCCCGTCAGGTAGAGGTCGTCGGCCGGCAGGTGGTACACCTCGTCGGCGTGCTCTCCGAGGAAGCCGGTGCCGCGCATCACCTCGGGGCGCACGAGCGTGGGGGTGATGAGCGGGGTGAAACCGTTCGCCAGCGCGCGGTCGAGGGCGAGGTTCATGAGCGCGATCTCGAGTCGGGCTCCGACTCCCCGCAGGAAGTAGAAGCGCGCTCCCGAGACCTTCGCCCCGCGCTGCATGTCGATCGCGCCGAGCAGTTCGCCGAGCTCGAGGTGATCCCGCGCCTCGAAATCGAAGCTCGGGATCTCGCCGTGCGTGCGGAGCGTGACGAAGTTCTCCTCGCCACCGGCGGGCACCCCTTCGATGACCACGTTCTCGAGGAGCATCACCGCGGCGCCGAAGGCGGCATCGGCCTCCTTCGCGCGGGCGTCCGCCGCCTTCACCTCGGCGGCGAGCTCCTGCGCGCGGGCGATCAGTGCGGGCTTCTCGTCCTTCGACGCCGCCTTGACCTGCTTCCCGAACTCGTTCTGCTCGGCCCGGAGCCGCTCGAACTCGCCGAGCGCTGCCCGCCGGGCCTCGTCAGCCGCGACCGCGGCGTCCACGCTCGACTCGTCGTTCCCGCGAGCCTTCTGCGAGCGCTTGATGGCGTCTGGGTCGGTACGGAGCAGCACGGGATCGATCACCCGACCAGTCTATCCAGGGGCCGCGTGGAAAAGGCCGGGGCCGGTGGTCCGACGACGCCGTGCCGGGCTGCGGTGTTCGAGCGGATCGGATACCGCGTCGCCGGGCCGCATCACGGGGCCGGATCGACGCGCCGGATCGACGCGCCGGATCGGCTCATCCGCTCGAACTGAACGCGGGTGGAGGCGCGCGGCGTATCCTGCCGGCATGAGCATTGCCGGAGCGAGCGATAGCGGCACCCTCGAGGCCCTGCCGCAGTCGAGCGTCGACGTGCGCCTCGACGACGGCTTCGCCCGCGCGCTCCCCGAGCTCGCGGTGCCGTGGAGCGCGGCCAGGCCCGAGCATCCGACCCTCCTCGCGCTCAACGCGCCGCTCGCCGTCGAGCTCGGCCTGGATCCCGGGGAACTCCGCTCGGAGTCGGGCATCCGCTTCCTGCTGGGCAATGAGCTCGCCGCCGGAAGCCGGCCGGTGGCGCAGGCCTACGCCGGGCATCAGTTCGGTGGGCTCTCACCCCGACTCGGGGACGGGCGAGCGCTGCTGCTCGGCGAGATCGTCGACCCCGCCGGCCGGGTGCGGGATCTGCATCTGAAGGGCTCCGGGCGCACGCCGTTCGCCCGCGCCGACGGCTTCGCCGCCGTCGGGCCGATGCTGCGCGAGTACGCAGTCGGCGAAGCCATGCATGCGCTCGGGATCCCCACCACGCGTGCGCTCGCGGTGATCGGCACGGGGCGCCGGGTGCCGCGCGACGGCGAACTGCTGCCGGGCGCCGTGCTGGTGCGCGTGGCGGCGAGCCACCTGCGGATCGGCTCCTTCCAGTACGCCGCGATCCGCGGGGACATCGGACTGCTGCGCCGACTCACCGAGTTCGCCATTCGGCGGCACTACCCTCGGCTCCTCGGATCCGGCACCCCCGCCCTCGACCTGCTGCGGGCGGTGATCGCCGCGCAGGCCGAGCTGGTCGCCTCGTGGATGCTCGTCGGCTTCGTGCACGGAGTGATGAACACCGACAATGCGACGATCTCCGGCGAGACGATCGACTACGGGCCGTGCGCCTTCCTCGACGCCTACGATCCTGCCGCCGTCTTCAGCTCGATCGACCACGGCGGCCGCTACGCGTACGGCGGCCAGCCCGGGGTGATGCTGTGGAACCTCACCCGGTTCGCCGAGGCGCTGCTCCCGCTGATCGACGCAGAGCGTCACGGCGGCAGTGACACGGCCCCCACCGCCGCTCGCGAGATCGACCCGGCCGCGATCCGCCTCGCCGAGGAGGCGCTCGCGGAGTTCGCACCCGCGTACCAGCGCGCGTGGACCTCGGGCATGCGCGCCAAACTCGGGCTCGCGGACGGCGATGCCGACGACGCGCGCGTCGCGGACCTCAGCGCCGGCCTGCTGCAGGATCTGCGCGACCACGCCGTCGACTACACGCTCGCGTTCCGCGACCTCGCACGGCTCGCCCACGAGGAGTCGCCGGGCGAGGAGGGGTCGCGCCTCCCCGAACCCGACCGGCTCGGCCCCTGGTTCGCCGCGTGGACGGCGCTCCGCCCCGACGGCGACGCCATGGATAGCGTCAATCCGCTCCGGATCCCGCGCAACGGAGTGATCGACGACGCCCTGGAGGCGGCGAGCGCGGGCGACCTTGCTCCCTTCGCATCGCTGCTCGAGGCAGTCGCCCATCCGTTCGAGGCCGGAGTCGACACCGATCCGGAGCTCGCGCGCTTCGCCCGCCCCGCGGATCCCGGCCGCGGCCGCTACGTCACCTACTGCGGGACGTGAGCCCGGGTACCGCCGCATCGGCCGCACAGGGGTTTCCGAGTAACGTAGAGGCATGGCCGACACCCCAGCCAGCCCCCAACCGCGCGCCGCCGTGGTCTACCATCCGATGAAAACGGACCTCGAGGGGCTGCGCGTCTCGGTGCGACGTTACGAGGCTCGCGCGGGATGGGCGGCGACGCGCTGGTACGAGACCGACGAGGCGGATGCGGGGATCGCCGCCACCCGACGCGCGGTCGAGGCCGGGGCGAGCGTGATCCTCGCCTCGGGAGGCGACGGGACGGTGCGCGCCGTGGCCGAGGCCCTCCGCGGCAGCGGCGTACCGCTCGCGATCGTGCCGCAGGGCACCGGCAACCTCCTCGCCCGCAACATCGGCCTGCCGCTCGGCGACATCGACGAGGCGGCCCGGGCCGCATTCCTCGGGCGCAACCGATCGATCGACCTCGGAGTGATCACCATCACCCGCCCGCCCGGGGACGATGACGAGGAGGCCCAGAACGAGCACGTCTTCCTGGTGCTGGCCGGCATGGGACTGGACGCCCGGGCGATCACGGCGACGAGCTCGAAGCTCAAGAAACGCGTGGGCTGGTTGGCCTATGTCGACGCGGGGTTCCGCACGATGGTGAAGGACGCGCCGTTGCGCATCCACTATTCGGTCGACGGCTCAGCCGTACAGTCGCTGACCGTCTACACCGTGATGATCGGGAACTGCGGCGTGCTTCCCGGCGGGGTGCTGCTGATCCCGGAGGCGGAGCTGGACGACGGGCTGCTCGACGTCGTCGCCCTCCGCCCGCTCGGCCCCTTCTCCTGGTTGCGCATCTGGCACAAGATCGGCTGGGAGAACGGCGTGCTCCGCAAGTCGAAGGTCGGCCGCCGGATGATCGACCTCGTGCACGACACCCGCAACGTCACCTACCTGCGCGCGGCCCGCTACGCCCTCTCGGTGCCGCACCCCGAACCGATCCAGCTCGACGGCGACGACTTCGGGCTCGCGCTCGCGGCCAGCGGCTCGGTCGATCCCGGCGCACTGGTCATCCGCGTGCTTCCCGAGTGGGCGCCGCCCCAGGCCTGAAGCGTTCGCGAGGTCCGACCCACCGGACGGGGCCGAGCCTGAGCCGCTCGCCTCGCGCGCATCCGGCACCGCCTCCACCGCGGGGGTCCAGGGAAGCAGCGTGAGCGGGCGCGACCGACTGTAGAGCCGCAACGCCTTCGCGGCCGCATGGGTCCGCGCGCTGAGCGGCTGCGGCGCATCCATGGTCACCGCTCCCCGGTGTCGGTTCGGATCGTATCGGTGCGGGTCGCGTCGGATCCTGCCGTTCCGGTTCCAGCGGCGCTCGAGCTGCTCGTGCCGGATCCGCGGTTCTCCGCATGCTCGTCGGTCTTCTCGGTGGTCTTTTCGGCGGCATCCGGATCCTCCGCCGCGTCGGGATCCTCGGCCGCATCGGGATCCTCGGCGCCGTTCGCGGCCGCGCCGGAGCCGGCGGCCGGGCAGTTCTCGCTGACCGCCGGAACCCGGGTGAAGGGCAGCGGGGCCGGCTCCGCTTGGTTGCTCCCCTCCGGATAGGCCTCCTCGCCGTTGTAATCGTCGTAGTAGTCGTAGCCCTCGACCTGCTGCAGCGGGAACACGTTCCAGCCGCTCCACCCGTTGGGCAGCGCCGCGAGCGGGTTGCGCGCGTAGCGGTACTCGATCCCCGACTCCTCGTCGAAGAAGTAGGGCGGCTGCTCGCCCTCCAGCGTCGTCAGCGGGGTGCCGTCGCGGGCGAAGAGCTGCACCCCGTCGAGCGGCTGACCCGTGCAGTCGTAGGCGAAGATGTTGCCGATCTGCATGCCGTCGAGCGTGAGTCCTCCGTAGTACGCGGGCTCAGCGTAGACCTCCGGCCCGGAAACGAATCTGTCGCGGGCCATGCCGATCGCCGGGATCAGCGCGAGGACGGCCACCACGCTCACCGCTCCGCGCAACCAGACCAGCCATCTCCGGGGCAACCAGGCTCCGCGACCCCACTGGACGCTCACCACCACGCACGACACGAGCAGCAGGACACCCGGGATGCTGCCGAATAGTGCGCCGAACGCCGAGCTGATCCACACGCCGAAGAGGACGGAGAGCACCAGTACGCCGACCCACGCGATCACCGTGCCGCGGATCACCCACCAGAGCGGGCGCAGGGTGAGCACGAAGTCGCGGATCCCGCGGCGGGCCGGCGTGGCGTCCCAGAAGGCGCGGGTGCGCGCGGTGAGATCCCGCGCCGTCTCGGCGAAGGCGCCGCGGATGCTGCGGCGCCGCTTCTCGCCGGCCTCCTCGCGCGCGGGAAGGCCGGCGGCCTGGCGGAGCTCCTCGGCGTAGGCGCTCGGATCTCCGAGCTCACCGCCGTCCGCCAGCCGATCGGCCAGGTCCGCCTGGAGCCCGTCGAGCAGGTCGTCGAGTTCGTCTGCGGGCAGGTCGCTGAGCCGCTCGCGCACGGCCGCGGCGAAAGCGGTAGCGCGCTCGTCGTGGGTGTGGGTGGATGCGGAGGCGGTCATGCGCCTGCTCCTTTCGCTGCGGCGGGACGCGGGGCGCCGACTGTGGTGTCGTGACCGGCTCCGGGTGTGATGAGCGCGGTGATGATGCTCGAGAAGCTCCGCCAGTCCTCGCGCTGCTGCTCGAGGACCTGCTCGCCGCTCGGCGTGACGCTGTAGTACTTGCGGTGCGGGCCGTCGTCGCTCGGCACGACGTAGGTGCTGAGCGCGCCCGCCGCGTAGAGCCGCCGCAGGGTGCCGTAAACCGAGGCGTCGCCGACCTCTTCGAGCCCGGCCTCGCGCAGGCGGCGGACCACGTCGTAGCCGTAGCCGTCCTCGCGTTGCACGACGGCGAGCACCGCGGCGTCGAGCACGCCCTTGAGCAGTTGTGTCGCTTCCATGCACACTAGTGTGCGTTACGCAGTAGTGTGCCGTCAAGAATCCGCGGCGGCGTGTCGCGGGGCGCCTGGCCGGATTGGCGCGCGGCAGGTGGTGGCGCAGGAGCACGCTGTCGCTGCAGCGCGACTGAGGCGCAGCCCGACTGAGCTGGGCTGCAGCCCGACTGAGCTGCAGGATCGCACCGATCTGCAGAATCGCACACCGTGGCCCCGTTTCGCAGGTGCGATTCTGCTGATCGGTGCATTTCTGCTGAGGGGCGGGCGGGGGAAGGGACAGGGAGAGGGACGCGAGAGGAGAGGGATGCGAGAGGGGAGGGACGCGAGAGGAGAGAGACTCGAAGTCCGGGGAGGGAGGGGAGGGGCGCGAGGGCCGGGGCGCGAAGGCTAGGGAGACCGGGTCGGGGCGCTAAGCTCCGGCGCCCGAGATCACTTCGCGCAGCCAGTCGCGGGCGTCGCGGAAGCGCTCGTCGTCGTGCACGTCGTGCGTGGTCGCCGCGATCCGATCGGCACGGGGGTACGAACCGAGGAAGACCACCTTCGGACTGAAGCGCTTCACACCCAGCAGGGCGTCGGCGACCCGCTCGTCGCGCACGTGCCCCTCCGCGTCGATCACGAAGCGGTACCGCCCCATGCGGTCCCCGATCGGGCGCGAGGCCAGCAGCGTCAGGTTCACGCCACGGGTGGCGAACTGCTCGAGCAGGTCGAGCAGCGCACCGGCGCGATCCTCGGGCAGCTCGACGATGAGCGACGTCTTGTCGGCGCCGGTCGGCTGCCCCACCGGGGTGTTGCGGCTGACGAGCACGAAGCGCGTCACCGCGTCGGGATTCTCGGCGATCCCCTCGGCCAGCACATCGACGTCGTAGTACTCCTCGATGCCTGGCGGCGCGATCGCGGCGTCGACGCCGGCGTCGATCCCCGCCTCGCCGAAGAGATCCGCCGCGGCCTGCACGTTCGACGTCGCAGGCAGATGCCGATGCCCGCTCAGGTTCGCGTCGAGCCAGGCGCGGCACTGCCCGTAGGCGACCGGGTGCGCCGCGACGACCTCGACGTCCTCGAGCTTGCGCCCCGGCCGAGTCACGAGCACGAAGCGCACCGGCACCAGGTACTCGCCGATGATACGCAGATCCGGGATCGTGGCGAGCGCATCCTGCGCGACCGAGACGCCGCCGTCGATCGAGTTCTCGATCGCGATCATCGCGGCATCGCTCGCGCCGGTCACCACATCGTTCAGCGCCTCGCCCAGGTTCGCGACGGGCCGCCATTCCTGGCCTGCCGCCTCGGGCACCTGGCGCAGTGCGGCCTCGGTGAAGGTCCCGGCCGGGCCGAGATAGCTGTACCGGCGGGGCGGGGCGGGCGCGTTCGACATGTCCACAAGCGTACCGCCGCGCTCCGCTCGCCGCCCCTCCGCGTCGCCGCCCGGCTGCCGCCGGCCGCGTGGCCGCCGACCTCCGCGTTCCCGCCCTCCGCGCCCGACAGTTGCGGCTGATATCGCAGTTCTGGCTGACGAATCCGGCGGGGAACGTCAGCCAGAACTGCGGTATCAGCCCGAAGTGCGGAGGAAGGGGGCGGCAGGGAACACGAAGCCGGGGCCCGAATAGGGGCTCGCGACGCCGGGATCCCGACGCCGGGATCTCGAAGCCGGGATGCCTCAGCAGAGATCCCGAAACCGGGATTCCAAAAAACCGAGGCCCGAAACCGGGATTCCAAAAACCGAGGCCCGAAACCGGGATTCCAAAAACCGAGGCCCGAAGCAGATATCCCGACGACCCTTCGCGGAGGGTCAGGCCAGGGCGCGTTCGACCAGTGCGCGGGCGGCGGCCTGCACCTGGACGAGGTGATCCTCGCCGCGGAACGACTCGGCGTAGATCTTCATCACGTCCTCCGTGCCGCTGGGGCGGGCCGCGAACCAGGCGTGCTCGGTCTGCACCTTGAGCCCGCCGATGGCTGCACCGTTGCCGGGCGCGTCGGTCAGCACCGCGGTGATGGGGTCGCCGGCGAGTCCGGTATCGGTCACGGCGTCGGCATCGAGCGCTGCGAGCCGGGCCTTCTGCTCGGCCGTCGCCGGCGCGTCGATGCGCGCGTAGGCAGGGTCGCCGAATCGCTCGACGAGCCCGCGATACCGCTCCGACGGCGACTGCCCGGTGACGGCGCGGATCTCGGCGGCCAGCAGGGCGAGCAGGATCCCGTCCTTGTCGGTGCTCCAAGCGGACCCGTCGAAGCGCTGGAACGAGGCGCCCGCGCTCTCCTCGCCGCCGAAGACGACGCTGCCCTCCGAGAGCCCGGGCACGAACCACTTGAACCCGACCGGCACCTCGAGCAGCGTGCGCCCGTGCGCGGCGACGACGCGGTCGATCATCGCCGAGGAGACCAGCGTCTTGCCGATGCCCGCAGCGGCCGGCCAGTCGGGGCGGTGCGTCAGCAGGTAGTCGATCGCGACTGCGAGGAAGTGATTCGGGTTCATCAGCCCGGCGTCGCGGGTCACGATCCCGTGGCGATCCGCATCGGCATCGTTCCCGGTCACGATGTCGAAGTCGTCGCGGTAGGCGGCCACCGTGCTCATCACCTGGGCGGAGCTCGGATCCATCCGGATCCTGCCGTCCCAGTCCAGGTGCATGAACGCCCAGCGCGGGTCCACGCCCGGGCCGAGCACCGAGAGATCGAGCTCGTACCGGTCGCGGATCGCGGCCCAGTAGGCGGTGCTGGCGCCGCCGAGCGGATGGGCGCCGATCCGGACTCCGGCGTCGCGGATCGCGGCCAGGTCGATCACGTCGTCGAGGCCCTCCACGTACTCTCCGAGGAAGTCGTAGCTGCCGGGCGGCACCGTCGCCGGGCCGCCGCGCGGGATCTCGACCCCCGCGGCCAGCAGCTCGTTGGCGCGATCGGCGATCCGCTTCGTGGCATCGGTGTCGGCCGGGCCGCCGTGGGGCGGGTTGTACTTGAAGCCGCCGTCGCGGGGCGGATTGTGGCTCGGCGTCACGACGATGCCGTCGGCGCGGCCGGGGTCGTCGGCGGCACGATCGCGGTTGTGGGTCAGGATCGCGTGGCTCAGCGCGGGGGTCGGCACGAAGGTCTCGTCGCCGGATCCCGCGGCGAGCAGGACGTGCACGCCTGCCGCGGAGAGCACCTCGGTTGCCGCACGCGCCGCAGGGGCGGAGAGCGCGTGTGTGTCCGCTCCCAGGAAGAGCGGGCCGGCGATCCCCTCGGCGGCGCGGTACTCGGCGATCGCGAGACTGATCGCGGCGATGTGGGCGGCGTTGAACGAGCCGCTCAGGGAACTGCCCCGATGCCCCGACGTGCCGAACACGACGCGCTGCGCCGGATCCGCGGGATCCGGGACGACCTCGTCGAAGGCCCGGAGCAGTTCGTCGAGATCGATGAGATCCTGCTCGCCTGCAAGCATTCCCGCGCGCTCATGCATGGCTCCAGTCTGCCACCTGCCGCGCGGCGGGGCACGTATGCCGGAACAAACCGGGACGGCGGGGCGGGCGACGCGGCGGGGCCCGACGGGGCGGGATGGGCACGGTGCGTGGACACGGCGGGGCAGGCACGACAGCGCGATGATGCTCCGACCACGGCCGTGTGCGGAAACCTCCCGTTCACGCGTTCGTCCTAGGCTTGCAGCATGAGCGACACCCAGGCGCACCCCAGGCGCAGCGAGATCGAGTGCTGGCTGACCGACATGGACGGGGTCCTCGTGCACGAGAACCGCGCGATCCCCGGGGCTGCCGAACTGCTCCAGCACTGGCGCGACAGCGAGACGCCCTACCTCGTGCTGACCAACAACTCGATCTTCACGGCACGCGACCTGAGTGCACGCCTCACCGCCTCCGGCATCGAGGTTCCCGAGGATCGGATCTGGACCAGTGCGCTCGCCACAGCCGCGTTCCTGAAGCAGCAGCAGCCCGAGGGCTCGGCGTTCGTCATCGGCGAGGCCGGGATCCTCACCGCCATGCACGACGCCGGCTACGTCATGACGGAGACCGATCCCGATTTCGTCGTCGTCGGCGAGACCCGCAACTACTCGTTCGAGGCGATCACCAAGGCGATCCGGCTCATCGGCCGGGGCGCCCGCTTCATCTCCACCAACCCCGACGCCACCGGCCCGAGCGCCGAGGGTCCCCTGCCGGCCACCGGGGCCATCAACGCGCTCATCACCAAGGCGACGGGCAAGCTGCCCTACATCGTCGGCAAGCCGAACCCGATGATGTTCCGCTCGGCGCTCAACCGGATCGGCGCGCACTCCCACAACACCGGCATGATCGGCGACCGCATGGACACCGACATCGTCGCCGGCATGGAGGCGGGTCTGCACACGGTGCTCGTCATGACCGGCATCGCGGATCGCGCGGAGATCGAGCGCTTCCCGTTCCGGCCGGACGAGGTCCTGAACTCGGTCGCCGACCTGCTCGAGGCGTAGCACCTGGAGCGAACGCGCGCACGGTACCTTGGGGACTATGCAGACCGCTGACCCGAGGAGCGCCCATGCAGGCCGGCAGTGAGCCCTTCGGAACCTCCAGCACCGCCGACGCGCTCGATCCCCTGACCAGCCTGTTCGGTGCCGGCCCGGCCACGATCCTCACCGGCGCCGGCATCAGCACCGACTCCGGCATCCCCGATTACCGGGGCGCCGGCAGCCCGCCGCGGACACCGATGCGCATCGATCAGTTCCTCGACGACGAGCGCTACCGGCAACGGTTCTGGGCGGGAGCCCGCGTCGGCGCGCTCCATAGGCAGGGGATCGAGCCGAATGCCGGGCACCGGGCCGTCGCCGCACTCGAGGCGGCGGGCCTCCTGAACGGGGTCATCACGCAGAACGTGGACGGCTTGCATCGGCGGGCCGGATCCCGCACCGTCGTGGAACTGCACGGCAGCGGCGCCACAGTCCGCTGTCTGCCCGCCGGCCACCGTTGGCAGCGCGCCGAAGTGCTCGCCTGGTTCGACGTCGCGAATCCGGGCTTCGTGGAACGGAGCGCCGACGCCGAGATCACCTCCGACGGCGACGCCGACGTGGCGGACACCGCGGGAACGGTCGTGCCGGTCTGCCCCGCGTGCGGCGGCATGCTACGACCCGATGTGGTCTACTTCGGCGAACACGTGGACCCGCAGGTCTTCGCCGCGGCCGGGGACCTCATCGAGCACGCTCACGGGCTCGTCGTCGCCGGATCCTCCCTCGCCGTGAACACCGGGGTACGGCTCGTGCACCGGGCGGAACGGCGCGGGATCCCGGTCGCCGTCATCAATCGGGGGCCGACGTCGATCGACGGTCGCGGCTCCGTCCGCGTCCGGATCGACGGCGGGACGAGCGAGACTCTCAGCGCGCTCGCGGAACGCCTCGGCGTCTGACGCGGTGGTCGGACCGGGGTCAGGACCTTCCCGGCCGCAACTTCCGCACGGCCATCTGGACCAGGATCAGCACCAAATACGCCGAGAACGCCAGGTTCCCCCAGAACGGATCGATCCACGCCGCGAACAGCGACCCGAACGGCACGCACACGCATGCCGCGAGCCCAACCAGCACCGCCGCACGCGCATCCACGTTCCGCCGCCGAAGATTCCCCAACGTCCCCGAGATCGACCCCGGGATCATCATCACCAGGGACGACCCCTTCGCGATCAGGTCGCTCGACCCGAAGAAGAACATCAGCACCGGCACCACCACGATCCCACCGCCCACACCCAGCAGCCCCGACAGGATCCCCGTCACGAACCCGGTCACCACCAGCAGCGCCCCGGTGAGCAGCGTCACCTCGATCCGGTCGCTGCGCGCCGGCACCACGAACCACAGGCTCACGATCACCACCGCGAGGAACCCCATGAACCCCCACTGCAGCACCCCCACCGGCAGCCGCACCAGGAGATGACTGCCGAGCTGCGCGCCCGCGATGATGCCGACCGCGAGACAGATCGCCGCGATCCAGTCGACGTGCCCCTGCACCGCATACGAGATCGCGCCCACGACCGCTGTCGGCAGGATCGCCGCGACCGAGGTGCCTGCGGCCAGCCGCTGGTTCATCCCCAGCCACAGCACCAACGCCGGCACGATGATCGTGCCGCCCCCGATCCCGAACAGACCCGAGAGCAGACCCGCGGCCGCACCGATGAACAGCAACGGGACGAAATGCGGGCGCGCGGGGCTCATGGGTTCCTTTCGGGACGGTTCATCTTGCAAGCAGGCCGGGTACTGCCCGGCATACTCGACACCGGCGGGGCCCCGTCGAAGCTTCTCGCAGCGAAGTGAGACCACCGGGTCGACGGTGGGACGAACGAGACGCTCGACGCACTGGCCGATCGGCTCGACGCCTGGCGCGCAACGCGAACCCTACTGCGGGTCGAGCCCCAGATCCGACAGCCCGATCGCGTAGCGGTAGTCGTAGCCCGCCGCCTCGATGCGCTCCTTGGCCGGCGCCTGACGGTCGACCACGACGGCGACGCCCGCGACCTCGGCGCCGACCTTCTCGAGGGCCGCGATCGCCGCGAGCGGCGATCCCCCGGTCGTCGAGGTGTCCTCGACCACGATCACGCGCTTGCCGGCGAGATCCGGCCCTTCCACCTGCCGACCGCGGCCATGATCCTTCGGTTCCTTCCGCACCACGAAGGCGTCATAGACCTTGCCTCGGGCCACGCCCTGATGCAGGATCGCCGACGCGATCGGGTCGGCGCCCATCGTGAGGCCTCCGACCGCCACGACGCCGTCGACGTCGTCGATGAGGTCGAGCATGACCTGGCCGATCAGCGGAGCCGCACGATGGTCGAGGCTGAGCTTCCGCAGGTCGATGTAGTACGTCGCCTTCTTGCCGCTCGTAAGCGTGAAGTCGCCGTGGAACACGGCCTCGGTCGTGATGAGTTCGATGAGCTGTTCGCGAGCGCTGGGCATGGATGCGAGTCTACTTGCCCCCGTCGGTCCTCGGCTTCCGCCCGATCGTCCGCACCAGGATCGCCGCCGCGAGGGACCCCACGCCTCTGCGGCGCCCCCACCCGCGGCGGTCAGACGACGATGGCCGAGCCGTCGGAGCGCGGATCGCTCGCTGCGGCGTAGCCCTCGGGATCGACGCGGATGAGGTTCGAGTGCCCGAGACTCTCGGTGTACCGGGGAACGACTTCGAGGGGGAACCCGGCGGCACCGAGGGCGTCCACGACCTGCTGCGGCACGTCCTCCTCGATCATCACCGTCGCCGGAGCCCCGCCGCGCGACTCCCGCACGATCCAGCGCGGCGCATGGGTCGCCTCGGTCGGATCCGCTCCGGCGAGGCATCGGAGCAGCAGCTGCGCATGGATCTGGGGCTGAGCCGACCCGCCCATGGTCGCGGGCACGAACACGGGCTCGTCGCCGCGCAGCACGAGCACCGGCATCAGGGTGTGCTTGGGCCGCTTGCCCGGAGCGAACGCGTTCGGCGAGTCCGGATCGAGCGAGAAGGCGGTGCCCCGGTTCTGGAAGATGATGCCGGTCTCGGGCTCGAGGATGTGCGCGCCGAAGCCCCAGTAGACGGAGTTGATGAGCGAGACCGCCCAGCCGTCGGAGCTGACGGCCGACAGTCCGACGGTGTCGCCGCTGGCGGTCCGCGCACCGCCTACGCGGCCATCCGGGGCCGGCATCGCGACGAGCTCGGCCCCGCTCGCGCCGCCGAAGCGCGGGTCTGCCAGCTCGGCCGCCCGCACCAGGTTCGCTTCGTGGAATGCCTGAGCGAGGTCGTCCGCCCCCGCTCCGAGAGGGTCGTCGATGCCGGCGCTGACGGCCTCGAGTGCGCGCAGCAGCATGAAGCCCGAGGTGTTCGGCGGTCCGGTCAGGACGCGGAGACCCGCGAATCGGCCTTCGAGCGGCTCCGTCCAGTACGCCTGGAACTCGTCCGAGTCCCGCTTCGTGATCTTGGAGCCGAGCTTCTGCAGCCCGGCGATCCAGAGGTCCGCGGTGAGGCCCGTGTAGAACTCGGCCGAGCCGCCGGCCGCCAGCCGCCGGAGCGTCTGCGCGAGCGCAGGCTGGGCGAGCGTCTCCCCCTCCCCGCGGGGCTCGCCGTTCGGATAGAACACGGCGGCGGCCCCGGGATCCTGCGCCAGCGAGTCGCGATCCTCGATCAACGCCGCAGCGACCGAGCGCGCGGTCGGATGCCCCTCGGCGTGACGGATCGCGGCGGCGAAATGCTCGGCCCAGGCCAGTTTCGCGCCGTACTCGTGGAGCGAGTTCCACCCGCAGACGCCCCCCGGCACGGTCACCGTGTCGATGCCGCGCGACGGCAGCTCGGCGCCGTGGCGTTCGCGGAGCGCGTCGAGCGACTGCTCGCCCGGGGCCGCACCCGTCGCGTTCAGGAACCGGATCTCGCCCTCGGGGCTGCGCACCAGGGCGACCAGATCGCCGCCGAGCGCCACGTTATTGGGGTAGACGACGCAGAGCGTCGCCGCCGCAGCGAGTGCCGCGTCGATGGCGTTGCCACCGGCACGCAGCGCATCGGCTCCCGCCTCGGTCGCGAGGTGGTGGGACGTCGATATCGCTCCGCGCGGACCCGTGTGGTCGGTCATTCCGTTCCCGCCCTCTCCCTGCTCTGCCTCTCGCCAATCTACCGCGACGGGTGACCGAGGGTGTCACGCGGGCCGGCGCCCGGGCGGCATGCGGCCGAGCCCGGGGCCGGCTCCGACTCACTCCGCGTCGTCGACGGCGAGCTCGGGCGGCTGCGCGCGGAACCCGCGCGTGGTGATCGCGAGCACGATCACGCCGAGCGCGATCCAGATCGAGCCGAGGGTGATGGCGTGGATGTCGAGCTGGGTCAGCAGGTATGCGATGACCACGACGCCGATGATCGGCGCCGCCAGGTAGAGCAGCGCGCTGTGACGGCGACCGTCGCGGCGCTCCTTCGCCCAGTAGACGACGACCGAGACGTTGACCATGATGAACGCCACGAACGCGCCGAAGTTGATGAACGAGGTCGAGGTCGCGACGTCCATGAAGATGGCGATCAGGCCGACCACCGCGATCGCGAGGATGCTCAGTACGGGAGTGTGGAACCGCCCGCTGAGCGCTCCGAAGATCCGCTTGGGCAGCACGCCGTCGCGGCCCATCGCGTAGAGCAGTCGACTCCCCGAAGCCTGCGCCGCAAGCCCAGACGTGAACTGCGCGATGACCAGCGCCGCGAGGAACACGGCGCCGAAGACGTTGCCGCCGATCCTCGTGGCGATCTCGAACGCCGCAGTGTCGGAGTTCTCGAAGACCCCTCCCGGGTGGACGAGCTGCGTGACATAGGCGACCACCACGAAGATGCCGCCGCCGATCAGGGCGACGAGCATGATGGCGCGGGGGACGTTGCGCCGCGGCTCCACCGTCTCCTCGGTCAGGGTCGTCACCGCGTCGAACCCGAGGAACGAATAGGCGGCGATCGCGGCTCCCCCGGCGATCCCGGCGAACCCGGCATCGATGCCCACGAACGGCGAGGCGCTGACGAGCCCGCCGGCACCGTCCGTGCTCACGACGGAGCCGATCGATAGGGCGACGAAAAAGGCGATCACCAGGATCTGGAAGGTCATCAGTACGAGGTTGGTGCGATCCGCGACCTTGATCCCGACGATGTTCAGCACGCTGGTGATCAGGATGAAGCCGAGGATCCAGACGGGCATCGGCACGCCCGGGAACTGCGCCTGCAGATAGGATCCGCCGATCAGCCAGATCACCATGGGGAGGAAGAGGTAGTCGAGCATGATCGCCCAGCCGACGAGGAATCCGACACGGCCGTCGATCGTGCGTCGCACGTAGGTGTAGGCCGAGCCCGCGACCGGGAACGCCCGCGCCATGCGACCGTAGCTGTTGGCCGTGAAGAGCATCGCGATGAGCGCGACGAGGTAGGCGCTCGCGCTGGCGCCGCCCGTCTCCGACGCGATGACGCCGAAGATGCCGAGCACGATCAACGGCGTGAGATAGGCGAGCCCGAAGAGCACGAGCGACGGCAGTTTCAGCGTTCGCGTGAGCGTCGGGGTTGTGGAGGTGATGGACACGGGTGACTCCTCTGTCTGGGTGGGTGTGTCGGATGGGTGGGACGCGCCGTGGTTCACGGGCGGAGATCGCGCGGCGCCCAGGTCATCGGGTCGATCCGGCCGGCGTAGAGCGGCAGCGGGATAGGATTGTCGTCCTCGCGGAACTGCGCCCACATCCGGTTGCTGCCCATCGTGCCGCGTTCGCGCAGTTCGGCGACCCGCGCGGGATCGAAGTCGAAGACCAGGGTCTGCTCGCCGACACCGGCCTCGGCGATCGTGAAGCCCTCGGCATCGACGACGATGCTGCGGCCGCGTCCGACGGGTGCGGCGCAGTTCACGCTCGCGACGACGTTCTGGTTGACGATGGCGTTGGCGCGGGCGAGCACGAGCTCCTGCTCGCGGTCCGGCGTCGTCGTCTTCACGACGTTGAGCACGAGGTCGGCGCCCAGCCAGGCCAGCTGCCTGGCGTGCTCGGGGAACCAGGCGTCGTAGCAGATCGAGAGCCCGGCGACCCCGCGGCCGTCGAGATCCTGCACCGCGAACTCGGTCCCGGGCCGGTGCGGCTCGAACGGTCGCCAGGGGAACATCTTCCGGTAGGCCTCGCGCAGTGCGCCGCTCGGGTCGAAGAGCAGCTGGGTGTTGAAGAACTCGCCCTGCGGCCCGCGCTCGCCGATGCTTCCGGGGCAGAGCCAGACACCGTGCTTCGCTGCGATCGACCCGAGCTCGGCGACGAACGAGCCGTCGAGCGGGACGGCTGCTCGCTCGAGCGCTGCGGCGCGCTCGTCGGTCGGGAGGTGCTCGGTCCCGCAGAGATGCAGCTCGGGGTAGACGAGCATGTCGACTCCGGGGTGCGCCTGCAGCGTGGACACGACATCCGCGGAGAATCCGTCGAGGGGGGCGTCTACCGGTTGCGGGGTGCGTTGCGCCAGCGCGATCGTGAGATTGCTCTCCGACATCTCGACTCCTTCGTTCGTCTCGGCTACCCCGAGTCGCGTCTTAAATTGATCACTTTGATCATGATCAATTTGATCACTATAAGCGGCCGCCGGGTAGACTGCAAGACATGGTCGCGAAGCAGGCTTCATCGACGGCCGAAGGCGTCGGAGGCTCGACGGGCCCGGATGCGAACGACGCGGACGGCGTGCTCTTCACGCCTCCGGGCTCCGCAGCGCTGACGCGTCTCTCCGCGGTTGAGACGGTACGGGCTCGCATCCTGCTCTCCATCGAGCACGGCCTGCTCGCACCGGGCAGCCGCCTCCCGCGTCTCGAACTCATCGCCACAGGACTCGAGGTGAGCAGCATCACCGCGCGCCGAGGCCTCGAGAGCCTCATGGACGACGGCGTGCTCGTCAGGCGTCCGGGCCGCGGTGGCGGCACCTTCGTCGCGGAGACGCCCCCCGAACTGCACGACTCGTCCGTCTCGGCCTACCGTGCCGACGAGCAGGCCATCCGCAATCTCATCGATCAACGAGTGCTCATGGAGAGCGCGATCGCGCACCAGGCCGCCCTGGTCGCCACACCCGAGCAGTGCGACAGGCTGGACGAGCTGATCGAGCAATCGCAGCAGGCGGCGAACTGGCTGGAGCATCACGTGCCCGACAGCCGATTCCATCACCTCTGCGCAGAGATCAGCGGACTATCGGAAGCACCCGCCTACCTCGTCGTCTACGAGGCACTGCTCAAGTACTTCGTCCCCTACCCGATGGAGCAGCTCGAAGAGGGTCGCGACGAGCACCGGGCGCTCGTGACCGCCTTCCGCACCCGAGATCCTGCAGCCGCCGTGGCCATCACCCGCGCGCATGTCGGCTCGCTGCGCCGGGAGATGTTCCTCGCGCTCCCGCGCTGACGCGCAGATCGCGCTGCGGGATCGCAGGCACGGGCACGGATCGGTGGATCGTAGCCCGACGGGCGGCCGAATCGGCGGCTCAGAAGATCACGTAGAACTTGGTGAGGGTCTCCGTGATCTCCCACGTGCCCTTCCAGCCCTGCGGGAAAGCGACGGAGGTGCCGGGACCGAAGGTCTGGGCCTCCTCGCCCTCGCGCTGCACCGTGAGCGATCCCTCGATGACGTAGATGACCTCGTTGTTGTCGCTGAAGTCCCAGTACGATGTCCCGGGCGCGCAACGCCAGTATCCGGTGAATACGCCGCGCTCCACGTTCTCGTGGAACTCGTCGACCCAGGTGTCCGTCGGTCCGGTCGACGAGACGCCGAGGGGGGCTTCGAGCGGCTTGGCGGGCGAGTCGGCGAAGGCGCCGTCGATCTTCAGGAAGTCGGTCATAGGCACGATCCTAGTCCTTCTCCGTCGGATCTCGCCGCCTGTTTCCGCAAGCCGCCCGCCCGCCTGTTCCTGCCGGATCGCGCGCCTACTCCGCGGCGCGGATCACGAGGATCAGGTCCCCGGCATCCACCGGACGAGTCCCGCCGAACACGACGCGCTCGACCACTCCGGCGATCGGTGCGGTGATCGCCGCCTCCATCTTCATCGCCTCGATCATCGCGACCGGCTGGCCCGCCTCGACCGTGTCGCCCGCCACGGCCTTCACCGTCACGGTGCCCGAGAACGGTGCGGCCACGTGACCGGGCATCGTGCGGTCGGCCTTCTCCGCCACCGGCGCCGACACGGCGACCGAGTCGTCCTTCACGAAGACCTGGCGCAGCTGCCCGTTCACGCGCACCATCACGGTGCGGACGCCCTTGTCGTCTGCCTCGCCGATCGCCTCCAGGCCGACGTAGAGCCTGATCCCGCGGGCGAGATCGATCGCGTGCTCGTCGGCGACGCTCAAGCCGTACAGATAGTCGGCGGTATCGAGCACGGAGAGATCCCCGAACTGCTCCCGCGCCGCCTCGAACTGGCGGGTCGGCGCCGGGAACAGGAGCCGGTTCAGCGTGTTCCGCCGCTCCTGGCTCGTCCCCGAGAGCAGCGCCTGATCCGCATCCGACACCGGCGCGATCTCGACGCTCACGTCGCGGCCGGCGAGCACCCGCGACCGGAACGGCTCCGGCCAGCCGCCCGGGATCTCCCCCAGTTCGCCCGCGAGGAATCCGACCACCGAGTCCGGCACGTCGTAGCGCTCGGGATTCGCCTCGAAATCATTCGGGTCCGCATCGACCGCGGCCAGGTGCAGTGCCAGATCCCCGACGACCTTCGAGGAGGGCGTCACCTTCGGGATGCGGCCGAGGATCCGGTCCGCCGCCGCGTACATGTCCTCGATCTTCTCGAAGTTCTCGCTCAGTCCGAGCGCGATGGCCTGCTGCCTGAGGTTCGAGAGCTGCCCGCCGGGGATCTCGTGCGTGTACACGCGCCCCGTCGGCGACGGCAGCCCGGACTCGAACGGCCGGTACATCGTGCGGACCGCATCCCAGTACGGCTCGAGCGCGAACACGGCGTCGGGATCGAGACCCGTGTCGCGATCGGTGTCGGCGAGCGACGCGACCAGCGCCGAGAGCGACGGTTGGCTGGTGGTGCCCGACATCGGGGCGGAAGCCGCGTCCACGGCATCGACGCCGGCAGCCGACGCCGCGAGCAGCGTCGCGAGCTGACCGCCGGGCGTGTCATGCGTATGCAGGTGCACGGGCAGCTCGAAGCGCTCCCGCAGCGCGGTCACGAGCTTCGCGGCCGCCGCGGGGCGCAGCAGCCCCGCCATGTCCTTGATCGCGAGCACATGCGCGCCGGCGTCGACGATGGACTCCGCGAGTCGCAGGTAGTAGTCGAGGGTGAACTTGTCCTCGGCGGGCGAGAGCAGGTTCCCCGTGTAGCACAGCGCCACCTCGGCGACCGCGGTACCGGTCTCCCGCACCGCATCGATCGCGACCCGCATCTGGTTCACGTCGTTGAGCGCATCGAAGATGCGGAACACGTCCACCCCGGTCGCCGCGGCCTCCTCGACGAACGCCTGCGCCACCTGCGCCGGGTACGGCGTGTACCCGACGGTGTTCTGCCCGCGGAGCAGCATCTGGATCGGCACGTTCGGCAGCGCTTCGCGCAGGGCCGCGAGGCGCTCCCACGGATCCTCGCCCAGGAAGCGCAGCGCGACGTCGTACGACGCCCCACCCCAGGCCTCGACCGACCACAGCTCCGGCGTCATCCGCGCGACATGCGGCGCGACGGCGAGGAGGTCCTTCGTGCGCACCCGGGTCGCCAGGAGGCTCTGGTGCGCGTCCCGGAACGTCGTCTCGGTCACGGCCAGCGCGGTCTGCGCGCGCAGCGCGGCGGCGTAGCCCTCGGGGCCGAGCTCCTGCAGCCGCTGCCGGCCCGCTGCCGGGGCGGGCGCTGTGAGATCCAGCGCGGGCAGCTTCGAGGCCGGATCCGCGACCTGCGGACGCGGCCCGTTCGGCTGGTTCACCGTGACGTTCGCCACGTGCTGCAGTAGGCGCGTGGCGCGATCCTTCGGCTTGTTCATCTGCAGCAGCTCGGGCCGCTCCTCGATGAACTGGGTCGAGACGTCGCCGGCCTGGAAATCGGGATCGGCGAGCACCGCCTGCAGGAACGGGATGTTCGTGGCGACGCCGCGGATGCGGAACTCGGCGAGCGCGCGCCGTGCGCGCACCACGGCATCCGCGAAGGTGCGGCCGCGACATGTGAGCTTCGCGA
Organism: Leucobacter soli; assembly: GCF_910593785.1. GTDB lineage: Bacteria > Actinomycetota > Actinomycetes > Actinomycetales > Microbacteriaceae > Leucobacter > Leucobacter soli. Next base: position 59,179 of record NZ_CAJVAP010000017.1, read on the forward strand.
GCATCGAGTCGAAGTGGGGGCTGATCTGAGCGCCGGCGTTGATGGTGCCGCCGTCGAGGCGCACCCCGCCGCCGCCCGGCGAGCGATAGGCCGTGATGCGGCCGAGATCGGGCCGGAAGCCGTTCGCCGGATCCTCCGTCGTGATCCGGCACTGCAGCGCGGCTCCGCGCAGCTGGATCCGGTCCTGGGTGAGCTCCAGCTCCTCCAGCGTCTCGCCGGCCGCGATCCGCATCTGGGCCCGCACCAGATCCACGTCGGTGACCTCCTCGGTCACCGTGTGCTCCACCTGGATGCGGGGGTTCATCTCGATGAACACGTGCTCGCCGGCCCGCACGCCCTCGGTGTCGAGCAGGAACTCGACCGTGCCCGCGTTCTCGTAGCCGATCGACTTCGCGAACGCGATCGCGTCGCGGGTGAGCTGGTCGCGCTTGGCCTGCGAGAGGTTCGGGGCCGGCGCGATCTCCACGACCTTCTGATGCCGGCGCTGCACCGAGCAGTCGCGCTCGAACAGGTGCACCGCCTCGCCCGTCTTGTCGGCGAGCACCTGCACCTCGATGTGCCGGGGCCGCAGTACGGCCTGTTCGATGAACATCGTGGGGTCGCCGAACGCGGAGTCCGCTTCGCGCATCGCCGACTCGAGCGCATCGCGCAGATCCTCCTCGCGCTCCACTCGCCGCATGCCGCGCCCGCCGCCGCCCGCGACGGCCTTCGCGAACACCGGGAAGCCGATCTCGCGCGCGCCCGCGATCAGGGCGTCCACGTCGGTCGACGGCGGGGTGGAGGCCAGCACCGGCACCCCCGCAGCGATCGCATGCTCCTTCGCGGCGACCTTGTTGCCCGCCATCTCGAGCGCCGTGCGGCCCGGGCCGATGAACCGGATCCCCGCCGCCTCCGCGGCCGCCGCGAGTTCCGGGTTCTCCGAGAGGAATCCGTAGCCGGGGTAGATCGCATCCGCACCCGACTCGACGGCCACGCGCACGATCTCCGCGACATCGAGATAGGCGCGCACCGGATGCCCGACCGTCCCGATCAGGTACGCTTCGTCGGCCTTGAGCCGGTGCAGCGAATTGCGGTCCTCGTAGGGGAACACCGCCACCGTCCGCGCACCGAGTTCGTTCGCCGCACGAAACGCACGGATCGCGATCTCACCACGATTGGCGACCAGAATCTTCTCGAACATCGTTGTGCTGGTCCTCTCTCAAGGGGGTGGAGTGCGGAGCGACAGCTCCAGCATGCCGCGAACGGGGTGCCGTTCGCGGCATGCTGACAGCGGACTGCCGACTACTTCGAGACGAAGTAGAGGCGCTTGTTGGCGAACTCGCCGATGCCGACGGGCCCCATCTCGCGGCCGAAGCCGGAGCGCTTCACCCCGCCGAACGGGATCTCGGCGGCCTCCGCGGCGATGATGTTGACGTGCGACATGCCGACCTCGAGCTTCGAGGCGACCGCCGCCGCGCGCGCCTCGTCGGTCGAGAACACCGAGCCGCCGAGACCGAGTGCGCAGTCGTTGGCGAGCTCGAGCGCCTCCGCGTCGGAGTGCACCTTGTAGACGGTGGCGACCGGGCCGAAGATCTCCTCGCGGTACGACTCCGAGTCGCGCGGCACGTCGACGAGAACCGCCGGCGAGTAGTGCGCGCCGGGGCCTTCGGACAGCACGCCGCCGGCGAGCAGGCGTGCACCCTCCGATACGGCCTTCCGCACCTGCGCGTCGACGGTCTCAGCCGCGGCGCGCGTCGAGAGCGGCACATATTCGCCCTCGCCGAGGTTCAGCTGGTCGCCCGGCTTCAGGCCGTCGGCGAGCTGCACCAGCGCATCGACGAACTCGTCGTAGATGTCGGCCATCACGATCAGTCGCTTGTTCGAGTTGCAGACCTGGCCCCCGTTGTAGGTGCGGAAGTCCCAGGCCGTCTTCGCGACCTCGGCCACGTCATCGGCGTCGAGCACGACCATCGGGTCGATGCCGCCGAGCTCGAGCACGCACTTCTTGAGGTGCGTGCCGGCCTGGGCGCCGATGATCGCGCCGGCCCGCTCGGACCCGGTCAGCGAGACGCCCTGCACGCGCGGGTCCGCGATGATGGTCGCGATCTGATCATGCGAGGTGAAGAGCGCCTGGTAGCCGCCGACCGGCACGCCGGCCTGCTCCATGATCTCCTGGATCACGAGGTTCGACTTGGCGCAGATGTCCGCATGCTTCAGCAGGATCGTGTTGCCGAGCACGAGGTTCGGCGCGGCGAAGCGGGCCACCTGGTAGTAGGGGAAGTTCCAGGGCATCACGCCGAGCAGCACGCCGATCGGCAGATGCTCGACGACGGCCTTGCCCGGGATCGTGGACGGGATCTCGTAGTCGGTGATGAGGCCCGGGCCGTAGACCGCGTAGTACTCGATGATGTCGGTCGCGAAATCGACCTCGTCGAGGCTCTCGGCGATCGACTTGCCCATCTCGAGCGCGATGATCTCGGCGAGCTCCTCGCGGCGCTCCGCGAAGATCTCGGCGACGCGCTTCACCACGGCGGCGCGATCCTGCACGCTCCGCTCGCGCCACTCCCGGTAGACGCCCTCGGCGGCGGCGAGCTGCTGCTCGACCTGCTCGTCGGTGGCTGATTCGAAGGTCTCGACAATCTCCCCCGTCGCGGGGTTCTGAACTCGATACTTCGCCATGGTCTATCTGTTCCTGTCTGTACTCCCGTACGTCGTCGGCGCGGAAGATCCGCGCCGATGCCCTCTATGTTCGCATCTGTCGCTGGGCGAGTGCGAGCGCGGGAACAGAATCGTACGGGCCGGAGGCAGGCGTCGGCATGGTTCGATCGCCCGGTTCGAGGACTCCTCCCGGTGCAGCACGGCCGAGCCTTTCAGCGCGCATGCGCGGCGAGGCGGAAGCGCTCCGGAGGGGCGCCGACGCCCAGACTGGCGTCGGCGAGCACCCGCCCGATGGCGGGCACGAACTTGAATCCGTGCCCGGAGAATCCAGCGGCCACGGTCACCGCCCCCACGCGATCGAGCACGAAGTCGCCCGAGGGCGTGCTCGTGTAGGTGCAGCTGATCTCCTCCGCACTCTCGGGGTCGAGGCCCGGGAACCATTCCGCGACGTAGTCGCGCAGCTGCCGACGCTTCTCCTCCGTCGCGCGAAACGGGCGATGGTCCGGATCGACGGTCTCGCCGACCGCGTGGAAGCCCACCTTCACTCCCTCACCCTGCGTGAACATGCCGTAGACGTGGCCGCCGCGGGCGACGAGCTCCTCGTCGCGAGCGAGGTGGTTGAAGGACGGCCAGGCGATGCCCGGATCCCGGGGTCGGAAGTGAGCCGGGTGCTCCTCCGTGACCACCAGCTCGGGCAGCGGGGCGAGGCCCTCGAGGAGGGGCGAACTCCAGGCGCCGGCCGCTACGACGACACCACCGGCCGAAGCGACGACCGGGACGCCCTCGCTCGTCTCGGCGGTCACGCGCACGAGGCCCGGAGAGGCAGGATCGATCCCCGTCACCCGGTGCCCGTGGAGCAATCGAGCGCCGCCGGCAGTCGACACGTCGCGCAGCGCGGCGAGCGCCTCCGCCGCGAGCACGGCACCTGCGTCCGGGCTGAACAGGACGTCGTCGTCGAAGCGCATCCCGGGCCAGCGCCGGTGCGCCTCCTCGGGGGTGAGCATCTGGACCTGCGCCTTGCGCCGGTGCAGGGCCGCGAACGCGACTTCCACCTCCTCCGATGGACCGTGGGTGACCAACCCCCGCAGATCGAGGAGGGTGCGGCCGGATTCCTCTTCCAGGTGCCGCCAGAGCGCGCGGGCCTCATCGAAGAGGTCGAGATAGTCCGGCTCGGCATAGGCGTTGTTGAAGTTTCGCGTCGCGCCGTGGGATGCCCCACGTCGATGCGACGGCCCGAAGCGCTCGAACAGGATCACCGATGCGCCGCGCGACGCGAGCGCAGCGGCCGCGGCGAGTCCCATCGCACCACCGCCCACGACGATGCGGTCGGCGCTCAGTTCGATCGTGCGGCTCATGCGATCAGATGCTCCATTCGGGGCTGGTAGGGCGGGCGGGGGGTCACCAAGGATACCGCTCAACGGATCGCGAGCTGCGGCTCCACCGCCCGCTGCAGGGATGCCGAGCGGGCAGCAGCGGCGAGGATGGCGCGCGCGCAGCGGTCGTGAAGCCGGAACGACAGCGAGTCGATCCCGGGCCGGGTGAACGCGCCGGCGCCCGGGATGGACGTGAAGGGGCCCAACGCGAACTGCCTGGGGTCGCCCGGGAGCACCCCACCCGACTCGATCACGATCTGCCCCGTGCTGCCGTCGTGCTCCGCGTCCGCGATCCGCACCTCCTCCGCGATTCCGTCGGCGACGAGTCCGCGCAGCAGCGGGTTGTCGCTGCGAACGGCCTGCGCCTCGGGCAGCCAGGCGTCGATGAGGACGGTGGAGTCGATCCGGGAGCGCGTGCGGCCCCCAGGAGTCTCGGCAGAACCGGAGGCGACGAAGCGCCCGTGCGCCTCGTCGAGCCGCAGCTCGACGTCGCCTCCGAGGAACCGGACGATGCCGGCGTCGGCGAGTGCGACCAGCTCCTCCAGGCGTTCGCCGGGAGGCCCGCTGGCGAGATAGCTGAAGAAGGTGTGCCACCGCCCGGGCAGGACCCGGGTACGGGTGCGGGCGTTCCACTTCTCGGCAGGAATCTCGGCGATCGATATGAAGGAGAACAGCATGGTGAGGAAGAGCGCCTGTGCAGCGCTGTTCTCGGTGCGGGTGCGTTGGCGGAGGTCGCGCTCGATGTGGGCGATCACGCGTCGGTGCACGGCGCCGGCGCCCTCTCTGCCGGAAGGGACCCGGGTCGCGGGAGCAGCGTCTGTGGCGGCCGCGCTCGATGCCGCGCTCGAAGCCACGGCCGCGGCATCGACTCCGGCGAAATCCAGAGGGCGGTCGAACTCCGCGATCTCGAAGCGATCCTCGGGCTCGGGCACGTGGTCCGCGATCAGCCGGGTGAGTGCGTCGGACTCGAAGCCGCCATCGGCGGCGAGGATGCCGCGCAGGGCGGCGGCGAAGCCCGGCCAGTCGCCGAGCACCCGGTCGGGGTGGCCGGTGAACAGTTCGCGGTAGTAGCCGAGGAGCAGTTCGGCGGCCACCAGGGGCCAGATATCGCGTTCGAAGTCGAGCGGCTCGTCGCGGGCGGCGATCCGCTCGCGGAAGTCGTCGCCCAAGAGTTCGAGCTGCACGGGGTCGCCGATCGGGCTGCTCGTGACCTTGGAACGGTAGGGCACGCCGCGGCGCGAGCCGAAGTGCAGCACCGGCTCGCGCCCGCTCGGCAGGTATCGCAGCGCGCCGTCGGCGTCGCGTTCGAAGCGGCCGCCCCGGCCTTCGGCGAGCAGCACGGCCAGGTCGACCGCGGCGAGACCCATCCCGCGCACGACCACGTCCTCGCCCGCAGGCACCCAGTCGAGATCGATGTCCGCGGTGAAGGCGGGGGCGACGTAGTCGAGCCCGTGCTGCTCCGCGAACTCGCCTATCCGGATCGCCTCGGCCGAGGGCTGCGAACCGTTGTGGCCGAGCGCGTGCAGCACGAGATCCGCGGTCAGCACCTCGCCCGAACGAAGTCGTACGACGCGAGTCGCCTCATCCGGTGCCTCCACCGAGGTCGCGAAGCCCTGCTGCCAGGCGACGCTCACGCGATCGGAGGCGCGTTGCAGCACCTCCTCGTAGGCCCAGCTGAGGTAGGCGTTGTTCAGCCGTCGGGTCGGGAAGCCGCGGTCGGTGATCGTCCCGATCTCTCGCTCCAGCGCGGCATCGGCCCACGCAGGGCCGGGAAGCGCCCCCTCGCGCACCAGGCGCACCCAGTCCGCGAGCGACGGTCCCGGCTCGATCGGCCCCTCGATCGTGCACGAGTCGTCGGTGAAGAACGCGGCGTCCTCGAGCATCGTGTTGAGCTTCAGCAGCGGGGACTGCTCCCTGCGCCAGATCCGTCCGCCGCCCGGCGGGAACGGATCCACGAGTCGGATATCCAGGCGCAGCTCGGGATGATCTCGACGATGTGAGGCGAGCAGGCGCTCGAGCACCATCGCCGAGGCTGGCCCGGCGCCGATGAACAGGATGCGCACGGCTGCTTCCTCCGCCGATGCGGCGGAGGAAGCGGCCGACGGTCCGATATCGATCACGGCCGGGGCAGTCCGGGCGGGTTCACGAGCGACTCGGGCACGGCTTCGTCCTGCAGCGCCCAGCGATCGAGCACGTCCTGGTACTCGCCGCTCTCGATGATGTGGTTCAGCACGATCGACACCGCTTCGATCAGGCCGTTGCCCTTGGCCGTGGCGACGCCGATCTGCGCATTCTCGGGGAAGCCTCCGTTGAGGGTGCCGACGATCTTCGATTCACCGTTCACAGCGGCGGTGTAGGCGTTGGTGGAGTTGGGCTGGAAGATCGCGTCGACGCGACCGGAGGCGAGGGCGAGGGCGGCTGCCGCGGTGTCCTCGTAGTAGACGGCCTCACCGGGCTCGAGGCCGTTCTTCTCGTTCTCCTCGAACCAGCCCAGCAGGATCTTCTCCTGGTTCGTGCCGCTGCCGACGACGACGGTCAAGCCCGAAACGTCTGCGGCCTCAGAGATAGAGTCGATCTCGCTGTCGGCCTTCACCGCGAAGGAGAGGACGTCGTCCCGGTAGGTGGCGAAGTCGAAGAGATCCTTCCGCTCCTCGGTGACGGTGACGTTCGAGATCACGACATCGTACTTGCCCGATTCGACGCCGAGGGGCCAGTCCGCCCAGGCCACGTTCTGCGCACTGTACTCGAGACCGAGGCCGTCGGCGACGAGCTGAGAGATGTCGGGGTCCCCGCCGAGCAGCGTCTGGTTATCGTCCTCCGCCAGGAAGCTGATGGGGGGAACGAACGCACCGTTGGCGACGGTGAGCTTCCCTGCGTCGACGGGCGAGAAGCCGCTCGCCTCGAGCGCGGCGACCGCCTCCGGGATCGGGTCGATCCTCGGTCGGCTCTCCGCGTTCGCGGAGGTGAGGTCGAAGGGCGATGCGGTTGCAGCGTCCGGCGTCGTGGGGGCCGTATCGTCGGCCACCGACGTCGAACTGCACGCGACGAGACCGGAGAGGGCGAGGATCGCGGTGGTCGCTGCCGCGGCACGGCTCAGGCGGCCGGTTCTTCGGTTCGGGGTCGTGATGGTCATGAGATTCCTATTCGTGGATGAGTGAGCGGATGGTGGATGGATGGATGGTGGATGGATGGGGTCGCGAGTCAGATGACCCAGTCGAGGAACTCCTGGGTCCTCGCCTGCTCGGGTGCGCGCAGCACCTGCTCCGGCGAACCCTGCTCGACGACGCGGCCCGCGTCGAGGAAGACGACGTGGTCGGCGACTTCCGAGGCGAAGCCGATCTCGTGTGTGACGATGATCAGGGTCGTACCGCTGTGGGCGAGGTCCCTGATCACGCTCAGCACCTCGCCGACCAGTTCCGGGTCGAGCGCACTCGTCGGCTCGTCGAAGAGCAGAACGGCAGGATCGAGTGCGAGCGCCCGGGCGATCGCGACGCGTTGCTGCTGCCCGCCGGAGAGCTGGCGCGGGTAGTGCTCGGCATGGTCCGCGAGGCCGACTCTCTCCAACAGTTCGCGCGCCCGCGCCGTCGCCTCGGCCCGGCTCGCGCGCTTCAGGCCGACCGGCGCCTCGATGATGTTCTCGAGCGCGGTGAGGTGCGGGAAGAGGTTGAAGTTCTGGAACACCATGCCGACGCGGGTGCGCCGCGTCAGCACCTCCTTCTCGGGCAGCTCGTACAGGCGGTCGCCGCGCTGCTCGTAGCCGATGAACTCGCCATCGATGGTGATCTCGCCGCGGTCGATCGTCTCGAGATGGTTGATCGCCCTCAGCAGGGTCGACTTGCCGGATCCCGACGGGCCGAGCAGGGCGACGACCTGTCCGGGCTCCACCGTGAGCGTGATGCCGTGCAGCACCTCTCGGGGGCCGTACGACTTGTGGACGCCGGCGATCTCGACCAGCCCGGTTCCGGGTCGGGACCCGAGGTCGTGCTCGGGGGTGTCTGCTGCTGCCGCCTCGGCAGCGGTGGCGGTGCCTGTGGTCATGTCGGTCTCCTAGTGCTGACTCGATGTGATCGCCGCGACCGAGGCCGGCGGGATCTGCGGATCGGAGCCGTTCGCACGGCCGAGAATGCCGGCGCGGATCGCGCGCCTCGCGCGTTGCAGCGGCGTCGGAGGCAGCTCGCGGGCCGAGCCGCGAGCGAAATGCCGTTCGATGTAGTACTGCAGCACGCTGAGCACCGAGGTGAACAGGGCGTACCACACCGTCGCGACGAGGAGCAGCGGGACGACCTGCGCGTTGCGGTTGTAGATCACCTGCACCGTGTAGAAGAGCTCGGGCAGCGCGAGGATGAACACGACCGAGGTGCCCTTCAGCAGGCCGATCACCTCGTTGAAGGCATTGGGCAGGATCGCTCGCGCGGCCTGCGGCAGAGTGATGCGGAAGAAGCGGCGCGAGCGGGGAATGCCGAGCGCCTTCGCAGCCTCGATCTGCCCCTGGTCGACCGAGAGGAGTCCGCCGCGGATGATCTCCGCGGAGTAGGCGGCCTGGTGCAGCGAGAGGCCGAGCACGGCCGCGGCCGATGCCGAGATGAGGTGCACGGTGTTGAACTCCACCAGCCAGAAGTCGTAGCTGAACGGCCAGCCGATGCCGAGGGTCGGGAACAGATAGCCGAGGTTGTACCAGAGCACCAGCTGCACGATCAGCGGCACGGAACGGAAGAACCAGATGAATCCCCAGGCGAAGGAGTTCAGCAACGGGGAGCCCGAGAGTCGCGCGAGCGCGAGCAGGGCTCCGAGCGCGAAGCCGATGACAGTGGAGACGGCCGTCAGCCAGAGCGTCAGCCAGAGGCCCCGAAGCACGGCCTCGTTGAAGAAGTACTCCGCGAAGACCGGCCAGCGCCACTGCGGATTGGTGAAGAACGTCCACACGAGCTGGGCGAGGAAGAACACCGCGATCGCACTGAGAGTCCAGCGCGTCCAGTGCTTCAGCGGCACGACTTTTCGCGCTGCCGGCGCCGCGCGATCAACCTTCTTAGGGGTGGGGACTACTGCGGCGGGATTCACCGCCACGTCGACGGTGGCGGGCCTCGCCGGCACCTCGGCGGTGGCGGGCTGCACCGGCACGTCGACAGTGGCGGGTGTCACCGGCACATCGGCTGCACCGGCCGCCTCGGGTGGGACGACGCGGCGAGCGGACCGCTCGGGCACGCGGGCGCGGACGCGACGCGGCAGCGATTCGGTCTCGGCCAGCGACTTCTCGAACGGGTGCACTCCGATCGCCGAAGCCGGTTGCGTCACGTCGAAGAGCGGGGTGTAGCCGTGCCCTCGATACAGGGAGACGGCCTCGGGCTGGCGCGGGCCCGTGGTGAGGAAGATCCGCTCGTAGCCGAGTCGCTTCGCCTCGAGCTCGAGCTCGGTGAGCACCACGCGGGCGAGGCCCCGCCCGCGCCGATCGGTGCGAGTCCAGATCCGCTTGAACTCGGCAGTGCGCTCGTCCAGGCGGAAGAAGGCGCCGCCGGAGACCGGTTCGCCGTCCTCGAGCAGCAGGAGGAATGCCCCCTCGGGCTCGGCGAACGCCGCCTCCGGATACCGGTTGATCTCGTCCGTCGCAGATTCCCCGAACACCTCGAACCCGTAACGGCAATCGTATTCCCGCACCAGATCCTGCAAGAGGGGTTGCGCCAGCGGGTCGCTCGAGCGGACGTATGCAAAGGTGTAGGCCGCGGCTTGCGATTCCTCTCGCAGCGGCTCGGTGATGGTGCTCATACGAGCGCTCCTTCCTCTTCCAGGCGATGCTGAGCGTGACGGGGCGGTTTCGGGAGCCCGAGCGTGGCCCGGAGCGTGGTGGTTCCGCTGCTCGGGTCCACGGGGTATTCGGTGCGGAACACGCCGCGCTCCTGCAGCAGCGGCACGACCCGGTCCACGAATTCGTCGAGCCCGCCTGGTGTCAGGTGGGGCACGAGGACGAAGCCGTCCGAGGCGCGGCCCTGCACGTACCGGTCGATCTCGCTCGCGACGTGCTGCGGGGTACCGACGAAGGTGTGCTCGGCCGTCTCGGCGACGACGAGTTCGCGCAGCGTCAGGCGCTCCGCCTCGGCGCGCTCCCGCAGCTCGCGCGCTCGGATGATGCGATCGGCGACCTGGGTGCTCACCTGCCCCTGCCGCTGCTCGCCGTCGCCGGGGTCCTCGTCGGGAAGGCGGCCGTCGGGGTCGAGCCCGGGAATGGGTCGACCCCAGATCGCTTCGATCCATGCCACCGCGGTCTGCGGGCTGATCTGCTGGAAGGCGACCTCGCGGGCCCGTTCCCGGGCTTCGGCTGCGGTGTCTCCGAGCACGAAGGTCGCGCCGGGCAGGATCAGCAGGGAGTCCTCCGCCCGACCGGCTGCGGCGAGTCGGGCCTTGACGTCCCGGTAGAACTCTCGCCCCTCGTCGAAGCCGGTATGCCGGGAGAAGATCACTTCGGCGTTCGCGGCCGCGAAGTCGCGACCATCGGGCGAATCCCCCGCCTGCACGATCACGGGGTAGCCTTGGGGGCTGCGCGGCACCGTGCTGGTCGCGGTGATGTCGAACTGCGGACCGCGATGGACCACACTGCGCACGAGCGCGGGGTCGAGGTAGCGCCCGCTCGCACGGTCGGCGAGCACCGCATCCGGGTCCCACGAGTCCCACAGCTCCTTGGCCAGGCCCACGAACTCCTCCGCCCGGACGTACCGGTCCTCGTAGGGCAGATAGCCGCCGCGACGGAAGTTGGCGCCGTGGAAGGCGTCCGACGAGGTCACGACGTTCCAGCCGACTCTGCCGTCCGAGAGGTGGTCGATGCTTGCCAACTGCCGGGCGAGCTCGTAGGGCTCGTTGAAGGTGGCGGAGAGCGTCCCGACGACGCCGAGGTGCCGGGTCACGGCCGCGATCGCGGTGATGATGGCGAGCGTGGCCGGGCGGCCGGCGACGTCGAGGTCGTGGAACCGCCCGCCGTGCTCGCGGACCCGGAGCCCCTCGGCGAGGAAGAGGTAGTCGAAGAGTCCGCGCTCGGCCGTCTGCGCGAAGTGGCGGAACGAGGCGAAGTCGATCTGGCTCCCCGACGCGGGATCGCTCCAGACGGTGGTGCTGTTCACACCTGGGAAATGTGCAACCAGGTGCACCTCCCGGGCGGCATTCGTGGCCGTGCTCATGCGACGCGCTCCTCTCGTGCTCGGGTGTAGCGGTTGATCGCGGGCGGGAGCCCGAAGCGGTCGCGCAGCCGAACCCCGATCCCGTCCCCGGCCGGAAGCTCGGGGATCCGCGCGCGGATCGACGGCAGCAGATCCGAAGAGATCCGCTCGAGGTCGTCGGGCAGCGCGAGGGGGCGCAGCCGCACGCCCTCGACGCCGGCCTCGTGCCAGCCCGCAATGAGGTCCGCGAGCTCCTCTGCGCTCCCGGCGACGATCCGGGCGTCCCCGGAGGAGGGGGTCTCCAGCAGATCGTCGAGTCGTCGCAGTCGCGCGGAGCCGGGCTCCGTAGCGGTATCGAGGCCCACGACGAGATCCGCCACTATGCGCAGCGGGGCGAGGCCGGTCGCGGCACGATCCTCGACGGCCTCTGCGGCTCGCACCTCGGCCATCAGCTGCGCCGCGTTCTTCCCCCGCGAGGCACCGGTCCCGGGGGCGTCGTTCTCGGGAGTGATGAACACCACGTCGGCGGTGCGGGCGGCGAGCGCGAAGATGTGCGCCGAGTGGGCGAGGAGCGTTATCGGGAGCTGCCCCTGCGGGCTGCCCGGGACGATCGACGGGCCGATCACCGAGAGGCGCTCGCTCGCGAAATCGATGTGATGGAGCCGGTCTCGGTCGAGGAAACGGCCGTTCGCGACATCGCGGATGATCGCGTCGCTCTCCCAGCTGTCCCAGAGACGGCGCGCGACTTCCGCTGCATCGGCTGCGTCGTCGATCAGCCCGTCGAGACCGGCATCGGGTCGACCCGCGAGGACGGCGTCGAGGTCGATCTCCGGGGCGGATCTGCGGCCGAAGGCCGCCGCCTCGGCCGAGCCGGCGGAGAAGCGGAGCTGCCAGCCCGCGCGGCCGAGGCTGATGTGGTCGAGGGTCTGCAGTGCGGTGGCGACATGAAACGGTTCCGTGTGGGTGGTCGTCACCGTGGGGATGAGCCCGATGCGGGTCGTGCGCGGTGCGACCCAGCTCGCGACGAGCAGCGCGTCGAGCCTCCCCTCCGCACGACCGGGATGCGGGCGCGGAGGCAGCTCCTGGCCGAAGGTACTGCTGGATCGCAGTTGCAGCGAGTCGTCGATGGTGACGTAGGGCGTGTCTGTTAATTGATTTGTGATGGGGGTGGGATCGTGGAACCATGTCGCGATTCCAGCTCCTCTCCGATGATCAATGGGCACTCATCGCGGA
>NZ_CAJVAP010000018.1 GCF_910593785.1 Leucobacter soli
CCGGCCGAGATCGAGGGTGCGTACTGGGCGACCCGTCAGCCCTCACTTGCCCTGTCCAAAACCAACTAAAGCACTCTCTACGAAACTCGACACTTGACACTCCGGCGGAACGAGCGCCCGGTCTGGGTGCCGTCGATCTCGGGCTGTGAGTGCTTTCCGGTGAGCCAGGATACGAACTCACGCAGTTGCTCACGCTGGGTGAGGTCGGGGCGTTTGCGAACTGAGGAGGTGCCGCATTGCGTGCATCTCCACCGTTGGGTGCCCGAGGGGTGTTTCCCGTTCTTCACGAGCTTTGCCCCGCATAGCAGACAACGAGTCGTGTTCAGGGTGTTCGGCACAGTTAAGGGTGCCGGGGAATGACGGGCCCTGTTTTACGGCGTGATGATGCGGCTAGACCGGGTTTCCATCCACTCTTTTTGGCCTATAACCCGCTTCCGACGTATCCGACCGCCGTGGCCCGAGCGCGCCCGGACACCCCGCGCCTCCGGCTCCGCAGCTCCGGACTGTACGAGATCGTCGGGGCTGTATGAGATGGATGCACGATTCCCTACCGCGCCGACGATCTCGTACAGTGTCGGTCAACAGGCGAAAAGTACCGCCGCCTTGGCATGCACCCCGTCAGTCCGCCGTCCGTCAGGCGGCCGCCGCAGGCGGCTCGAGCCCGGGGCGCAGCTCGCCGGCCTCGATGCGCACCGGCAACCGGTTCTCCGGCGGCGGGAACGGGCAGGTCGCGCTCGCGGAGTAGGCGCAGGGCAGGTTCGCCGTGCGGTTGAAGTCGATCTCGACCGTTCCGTCCCCGACGGACCGCACCGATACGGCGCGCGTCGAGGGGAAGGTCAGGTCTGCGCCGCTCGCGTCGGCGAAGATCGCGCGCAGGTCGCCGTCGTCGACCGAGCCGAAGAGGGTGAGGCTCAGCGGTTGCCCGTCGATCTCGAACTCCGCCGTTCCGGGGGAGTCGTAGTGCTGGGTCTTGTCGGCTCCGGCCGCCGAGGCGATCTCGACCTCGGCGCGGGGCGCCGGGACGAAGCGGGCGGCGATCACCCAGTGCTCGCTCGGCGGGAAGACGGCGGTGCCCCGGTAGTCGACGCGATCGGGCGATGCCGGATCGCGAGGGCGCAGGATCACGTGACCGCTCCGGGCGGCGAGCTCGATCCGCCGCTCGCCCCAGTCGAGCACGAGCCCCGAGAGCCCCGTGAGTGGGCCGAGCCGGATCGTCCCCTCGAGCAGTCGACCGTCGCGCGTCACCCCCTCCGCCGCAGAGAGCGTCGCGGTCACGAGACCTTGCGCGTCGGCGCTCCATGACCCTGGCACCGCATCGAACGTCTGCGGTTCGTCGGTCAGCCAGTGCAACGCGACCGCGCTCAACGGGCCGAAGGGCGCGGTGCGACCCGCCTCGACCTCGGCATGCCAGGCGGCGTGCGCGGCCGCGAACTCCTCGGGTGTCGTCTCGCTCATGCTGCTCCTCACCTCACACCGCCTCAACGTCGCCGGGCGGGATGATGTTCCCATTCGAGCACATGCGGGCCGATCCCTGCAGTGATCGCGTCACCCCGGGTAATGGAGGCCGGATCCTGCTCGGCATGTTCCCAGAAGCTCTGGGCGAACATTTCGCATATTCATGCCCTGATCTGCGGTTTCCGCTTACTCAGCCAAGCCTAACCTTGCTTGCGGATCCTGCTGCGGAGCGTACAGTGGGGATTACGAAGGGCGTGGATCCGAGGCCACGCGAACGAAGAGAAGGAGAATTCGTATGACGACTCCGCAGGTTCAGGTTCCGGCGGCGCAGGGCGATCTCGCTCGCCCGAGCGGCGTGGCCCAGTATCTCACCCCGGTGGTGCAGGATCTGGTCGCTCTCGCGGTGAACGGCAAGCAGGCGCACTGGCACGTGCGCGGGCAGAACTTCGTCGGCGTGCACGAGTTCCTCGACGAGGTCGTCGCGCACGCGCAGGCGGGTTCTGACGAGGTCGCGGAGCGGATCGTCGCGCTCGGCCTCCCCGTCGATGCGCGCATCGGCACGGTCGCGGCGCGCGCGACTACGCCCGAGCTCAGCCCGGGCTTCCAGCAGTCGACCGTCACCGTGCGCGAGGTCGTCGCGCAGCTCGACGCCGTGCTCGGCACGATCTACGCGGCGATCAAGGGACTGGACGACATCGATCTGGTGAGCCAGGACATCGTGATCGGGATCGCCGAGCAGCTCGATAAGGATCGCTGGTTCCTCTACTCGCACTTCGCCGAGTAGAGCGAGCAGACACGGATCGCTGCGGGGCCGGTGCCTTCGGGCATCGGCCCCGCGGCATTTCGTCTACGCTGGGGCGTATGGCTGATTCTTCATTTGATGTTGTGAGCAAGCTCGACTCGATGGAGGTCGAGAACGCGGTGAACCAGGCCCGCAAGGAGGTCGAGCAGCGCTACGACTTCAAGGGCGTCGGTGCGGAGGTGACCCTGAAGGACCAGGTGATCCTGATCCGGGCGAACACGGAGGAGCGGGCGCTCGCCGTGCTCGATGTGCTGCAGTCGAAGTTCATCAAGCGCGGGCTCTCGCTCAAGGCGCTCGACAGCGGCGAGCCGTTCGCCAGCGGCAAGGAGTACCGCATCGAGTCGAAGCTCAAGGAGGGCATCGACCAGGCCACCGCGAAGACGCTGAACAAGCTGATCCGCGACGAGGGCCCGAAGGGCGTGAAGAGCCAGATCCAGGGCGACGAGCTACGCGTCAGCTCGAAGAGCCGGGACGACCTGCAGGCCACGATCGCGCTGCTCAAGGATGCGGACGTCGATACCGCACTGCAGTTCGTGAACTTCCGCTAACGGCCGGCGGTTCAGGAGACGCATCGATGATCGGCGAGAACCTGCTCGGACCCGAGCCCACGCTGCTGCCCGAGGAACCGGAGGTCGCGGCCGCGCTCGCCGCGGGGGAGGCGCCCGACGTAGTCGCGCGTGCGCACCCCGATTCCCCGCGAGCCTGGGCGGAGCTCGCCGACCTGGCGGATGCCGAGGGCCGCGAGCTCGATGCCTACGCCTTCGCGCGAGTCGGCTACCATCGCGGCCTCGACGCGCTGCGCAGGTCCGGCTGGCGGGGCGCCGGCCCCGTGCCGTGGTCGCACGAGCCGAACCGCGGCGTGCTGCGCGCGCTCTACGCGCTGCGCCGCGCGGCCGACAGGATCGGCGAGCACGCCGAGGTCCGGCGTCTCACCGAGTTCCTCGAGGGTGCGGATCCGACGGCGATCGCCGCGATCGAGGCCGGGGCGTAGGACCCGAGTTGACCGCTTCTCTTTGATTCCGGTGTTCTGGGTGTCGGGATCGGCGTGATTATGCGGAAGTTTCTCGGGTAGCGGGGCACTCACGGGCGAGGTTCGTGCGCTGTCTGCATGGTTGAGTTCGTGCGTCGCGTGCGGACCGCGTCGGGAGCGACTGCGGTGCTCGATCCAGTCCGCAACCCCGGTCTTCGCTGCAGCACGAGTCGCCCGACGCCGGTAAGCCCAATCCACCCCGCCCCCATCCTGCGAGAGGCGGGAAATGGTGGAAATTCTCCCGCAGAAGAACCTTTTTCCGCCTTTCACCGAGGCATGCACGGGAACGGAAGTGCGGGGAGAGCGTAGGCGCGTCACCGGGAGAGGTACGTGAACTATTGACACGGCCCGGCGGCTCGGGAGCGGGGCACCAATTCGGTCGACTCAGCGGATCCGGCGGCGATCGCCGCGATAGAGGCCGACAGGTAGGCCTCTTGCGGCCGGCCGCGGACCGATCCCGCCGGATTCCATCAGGATCGCGGCGGCCGCGCAGGCCGCGCAGGCCGGGCGACCTGACGGCGCCGGCGCGAGCGCGATCAGCGCGGCACGACGACCACGCCGCGGTAGGCGGGATCGCCCCAGCGCGTGATGAGGTCGACGCCGGCGAGCGGGATCGGCAGGGCGCTCGTATCCACCCAGCTCTCGCCGTGCTCGGCCTCGACCCACGGATCCGAGACGATCAGCACGTCATCGATCACGTCGTGCGCCAGGATCCAGTGCGGGGCGGGGTCGCCGATCAGGGGAGCGAGCGCGATCAGCAGGAAGACGTCGGCGCCCCCGACGACGAGATCCCGGATCTCCTCGACCGGCACCCAGCGCCGTTCGATCTCGACACCGAGCTCCGCCGCCTGCCGCAGAGAGTCGTGCTGCAGCTGCTCGCGCAGGCGCCGCTCGAACGGCTGGTCCCTCCACTCCTCGAGCAGGACCAGCTCTTCGGTGCTGAGGATCACGCGAGGCGTGCGGAGGGTGAGCCCGGTCGTGCCGATCTCCCCGGCGGTGGCCACTGCCAGGCCGATCGGCTCGCACGCGGGCAGATTGGTGGCGCGCCGCCAGAAGTCGAGTTCGCGGTTCTGGTTGTCGGATGCGTCGCCGCCGGCGTCGTCGGGGCGGAGACGGCCGAGGCCGCTGCGTTCCAGCGACATGAGGGCGGTCACGGCGCCGCACGTCACGTCGGTGGTCTGCCCGTAGTAGGGAGCAGGGCGGGTGGGTGCGGCGCCGAGCCACTTCGACCAGGACCTGGTGAATGCGTCGGATCCGGGGCGGGTGCTCGGCACGGAGGGCAGTGGATCCGGATCGCGGACGAAACCGAGGTCCGCGAGCATCGCCTCGCGCTCGGCGTCGAGCGGGGCGAGTGCGGGATGCTCCTCGAACTTCACGACGATGGGCGCCGGGCGGGATCCGTCGACGGCGGTCGGGGCGTCGTCCGCCGCCGCGGCGACGGCAGCGCGGAATGCCGCGGCGTCGATCGCCAGGACGTCGACGATCTTGCGGTAGGCCGCGTGCGGGCGCCCGGCGGTGAGGGCCGTGGCGACGATCCGCCCGGAGGCATCGGTCACCCGCACGGTGCGGGGAGCCCAGAGATCCCGCTCGATCCGCCACAGCGCCAGGCGCGCCTCGCCGGGCATCGCGCCCGACCCGTCGGCGAGCACGCCGCTCGACGCGTCGATCGATGGCTCGGTCGATAATGCCGGGAGCGCAGCGCCGTCGTCGATGGACGCGGCGAGTGGCGCCGTGGATGCGGTCTCGTTCATGATGCGGCCTCCGTGCGGTCGGGAGCGGATGGATCGTCGGGCCCACCGGCGGGCTCCTGCCGTCGAGCGCTTTCGCGTTCCGCGGCCGCCACGAGCATCCGCGTGTACGCGTGCCGCGGCTCGCGCAGCACCTGCTCGGTGTCGCCCGCCTCCATGACCTCGCCGCCCTGCAGCACGATCGCCCGGTCGGCGATCCGCGCCACGACGCCCAGGTCGTGCGTGATGAACAGCATGGCGAGCCCGAGTTCGTCGCGCAGCCGTGCGAGCAGGGCGAGGATCTGCGCCTGCACCGAGACGTCCAGCGCCGAGACGCTCTCGTCGCAGATGAGCAGCTGCGGCCCGGGAGCGAGCGCGCGGGCGATGGCGACGCGCTGGCGCTGGCCGCCCGAGAGCTGGGACGGTCGTCGCCTCGCCAGCTCGGGGTCGAGGTCGACGAGTGCGAGCAGCTCGGCAACGCTCGCCGGGCCCCGGCCGTCGCCCGCCCCTCCCGGAGCATCGGCCGCGCCCCGAGCGGCCTGGAGCGCCTCGGCGAGCGCCGCTTCGACGGTGAACGAGGGGTTCAGCGTCGAGTACGGATCCTGGAAGACGATCTGCATCTCGCCGGGGGTGCGCCCACGGCGTCCGCGCGGCAGCTCCCGACCCCCGAGCCGTACGGTGCCGGCATCCGGTATCTCGAGGCCGGCGATGCAGCGGGCGAACGTGGATTTGCCGGATCCCGATTCGCCCACGACGGCGACGATCTCGCCGGCGCGCACGTCGACCGAGGCGTCGCGCAGTGCCTGGACGCGACCGAAGCTCTTCGAGATGCCCCGGGCCTCGAGCATCGGCGGGGCCACCGGCTCCGCGCCGTCGATCGCATCGGGGTCGTCGGCGACGCCGACCCCGGCCGTCCCGGCCTCGGCTGTCTCGCCCCTGGCGGCCTCACCCCTGGCCGCCTCGCCCCCGGTCGCCTCCGCGATCGTCGGGTTCGCCTCGAGCAGCGCCCGGGTGTACGGGTGCTGCGGCTCCGCGAGCACGCGCGAGGCCTCGCCCCGCTCGACCACTTCGCCGCCGCGCATCACGATGACCTCGTCGGCGCGTCCGGCCACGACGCCGAGGTCGTGCGAGATGAGGATCAGGCTCATGCGGTGCGCGCGCTGCAGCTCGCGCAGCAGGTCGAGCACCTCGCCCTGGGTGCTGGCGTCGAGCGCGGTCGTCGGCTCGTCGGCGATGAGCAGCCGAGGCTCGGCCGCGAGGGCGGCGGCGATGGCGACGCGCTGCCGCTGCCCTCCCGAGAGCTCGGAGGGGTAGCGGCGGGCGATCTCGGCCGGGAGCCGCACCTCGGCGAGGCGGCGCTCCACCTCGGCGGCGAGTGCGGCCCTGCCGAGCGGACCTTCGCCGCGCGCGGCCGATCCGCCGCCGTTCCGCACGCGTGCGCGGATGGTCGCCGCGATCTGAGCGCCGCAGCGGATCACCGGGCTCAGGCTCGTGAACGGATCCTGCAGCAGCAGCACGGCCAGTCGACCGCGCACGCGGGCCCAGTCGGCATCGCTCTCGCTGCCGAGCGCCCAGCGTTCGACGTCAGTGGTGCCAGCGGTGCCCGCGGCATCAGCGGCACTAGCGGCATCAGCGGCACCGCCGAACGGCCGGAGCCCGCCGTCGACGGCTCCGCCGACCGACGCCTCACCGGCTGCGCGGGTGCCGCGCGGCAGCAGGCCGGTGAGCGCGCGCGCGGTCATGGTCTTGCCGGATCCGGATTCGCCGATGATGGCGAGCATGCGCCCCGGCGGCACTGCGAGGTCGAGCGGCTGCACGATGGTGCCTGCCGGGCCCTCGACAGTGAGGCCGGTCGCGACGAGCCCCGCCGAGTCAGCGGCACCAGCGGCATCCGCCGCATCCGCCGCGGCGCGATCCTGCGCGTTCATTCGAGCCCCCGTTCCCGCAGGCGTTCGCCCAGCTGGTCGCCGATCAGGTTGATCGCCATCGTCACGAGGATGATGAGCAGCGCGGGCACGAGCAGCATCGCCGGATTGTCGGCGATCAGCGCGCGGCCGTCGGAGATCTGGCGTCCCCAGTCGGGGGTGCCCGGGGCCACGCCGATCCCGAGGAAGGAGAGCGAGGAGAGCGTGACGAGGGCGATGCCGATGTTGAGCATGAGGTTGGTGAGGATCAGCGGCCACACGTTGGGCACGATGTGGCGGTACATGATCCGCCGCCGCGAGAGCGAGAGCATCTGCGCCGCCTCGACGTAGGGGCGCGGCGCCTGCTCCGTCACCCCGGCGCGGACGATGCGGATGTCCGAGGGGCAGAAGAGGACGATCAGCATCGCGACGGTGACCCAGTAGCCGGCGCCGAAGATGCCCGCGACCACGATGGCGACCAGCATGACCGGCAGCGAGAGCAGGATGTCGACGATGCGTCCGATCACGGTGTCGACGGCACCGCCGAGGTAGCCGGCCAGCGTGCCGAACACGACCGCGAGGATCATCGATCCGACGGCGATCGCCACCGGGCCGGCGACGGCCGAGCCGGTGCCGGCGAGCGTCAGCATCAGTACGTCGCGTCCGAGTTCGTCGGTGCCGAGCGGGTGGCCCGGGCTGCCGGGAGGCAGCAACGAGTCGAGGATGCTCTGCGACGTCGCCGCGTCGGTGAGCAGCGGGGAGACGAACGCGAGGAGCGCGACGGCGATGAGCAGGACCGCCGAGGCGCCGGCGACCCAGTCGCGCCGCGGCCGCCAGGCGGGCGATCCGTCTGCGGCGAGGCGCGGCGCCCGGGCGCGCGAGGGGCGGAAGACGGCGCTCATCGGCTCAGCTCCTTCGTGCGCACGCGCGGGTCGAGCGCGAGGTAGCTGAGATCGACCGCGATCGTGATGACCGCGATGATCGCCGCGACGAGCAGGGTGACGGCCTGCACGACGGGCAGATCCTTGAAGAACACGGCCTCCTGCAGCAGCGAGCCGATGCCGGGCAGGGCGAAGACCGTCTCGACGATGATCGTCCCGCCGACGATGAAGGTGAGGATGAGGCCGGCGCCCGTGACGATCGGGATGAGCGCCGAGCGCAGGGCGATCCGGCGCACCTCGCGTTCGCCGATCCCGCGCGCCCGGGCGAAGGTCGTGGCGTCGCTCTGCAGCTCGCGCAGCACCGCGGCGCGGGTGATCCGCTGCAGGATCGCGCCGATGCCGGCGGCGAGGGCGACCGCGGGCAGCACGAGGTGCCAGAGCGTGTCGAGGGCGCCGGATCCTCCGCCGTAGACGGGGAAGATCGGGATGAGCATCGCGAAGAGGTAGAGCAGCAGGATCGCGAGCGCGAACGAGGGCGCGCTGAGGCCGAGCAGGGCGAGTGCGCTGAGGATCCGGTCGCTGCGCCGCCCCTCGCGCGCGGCGCTGAGGATGCCGAGGGGGATGGCCGTGACGGCGGCGATGGCGAAGGCGAGGAGGGCGAGGGTCGCGGTGTTGCCCATCCGCGATCCGATCGCGACCGTCACCGGTTGCCGCAGCCGGATCGAGGTGCCGAAGTCGCCGCGCAGCACCCCCCACAGCCAGTCGAGGTAGCGGACGAGGAACGGGTCGTCGAGGTGGTACTGCGCCCGGATCTGGGCGATGGCCTCGGGCGTGGAGGGCCGCGTGCCGAGCAGGTTCTTCACCACGTCGCCCGGTGCGAGGTAGACGAGCGAGAAGGTGAGGAACGAGATGAGCAGCAGGATCACCAGCACCCCTGCGAGCCGGATGGCGAGGGTGCGCGTGAGCATCCCCGCCATCCGGCCGCCGCGGCTACTCGGCGACCTCGGCGGCATAGAGCTGCGCACCCCAGGGGCCGAGGAACGTGAACGGGCTGAAGTCGTGCACGCCCACCCCGTTGGTCAGGTAGGTGATGGTCTTGCCCCACCAGAGGGGCGCGTTCACGGTCTGCTCGGCGCTGAGCGTCTCGAGCTCGAGCAGGGTCGCGATCCGCTCCGCCGGATCGGTGGCGGCCCCTGCGGCGTCGACCAGCGCGGCCGCCTCGTCGCTCGCGAACTGATTGGGGTTCTCCGGGCCCACGAGGTAGCTGTTGACCTCTGCCGGATCGCCGGTGGTCGAGAAGTACCACATGAAGCTCAGGCCGTGCTCGCCGTCGCCGATGGTGCTCAGCCACTCCTCGATGGGGATCTCGCGGACGGTGAGCGTGATGCCGATCTGCTTCAGGTTCTCGGCGAGCGCCTGCGCCGCCGTGCCCAGCTGGGGGCCGGTGTTCGGGTAGGTCAGCTCGGCGGTGAAGCCGCCGGCGCCCGACTCGTCGAGCAGCTGCTTCGCCGCGTCGAGATCGAAGGCGTGCTGCGGCACCCCGGCCAGCAGCTCGCGAGCCTCGTCGGCGTCGTAGGCCTGGCCCAGCGACTCGGGGGTCATGATCGCGGTCGCGACCTCGCCGTAGCCGCGCAGCAGCTTCTCGGCGACGGTCTCGCGGTCGAAGGCCTGCGCGATGGCGGTGCGGACCTTCGGATCGTCGAAGGGCTCGACCTCCTGGTCGAACATGAGGCCGACGTACGAGAGGTCGTTGACCGCCTCCAGGCGGCCGTCGGAGATCTTTTCCCACTGCTGGGCCTGGTTTATCGGTACGTTGAACGCGACGTCGATGTCGCCCTTCTGGGCGGCGAGCAGTCGGGTGTTCTCGTCGGGGATGAAGTCGACGCGGATCTCCTTCGCCTTGGGCAGTTCGCCCCACCAGGTGTCGACCCGCTCGAGCGTCACGTGCGAATCGGGTGCGAACTCGGTGACCTGGTAGGGGCCGGTGCCGAGCAGCAGCGAGTCGGCGGTCCCGACCTCGCCGTCGTGCTCCTCCCAGAACTCCTGCTGCGTGACGACGAGAGCGCCCACGTTCGCGAGCGTCGACAGGAACGCCGCGTCGGGCTTGGTCGTGGTGATGGTGATCTCGCGGTCGCCGGTGATCTCGGCCGAGTCGAGCGTGCTCAGGTACCACGAGGTGCTCGGCGACGCCTCGGGGTCGGCGGCCTGCTCGAGGCTGAACACCACGTCCTCCGGGGTGACGGGGTCGCCGTTCTGGAACTTCGCCTCGTCGCGCAGGTGGAAGACGTAAGTGTTCGCGTCGGGCGTCTCCCAGGTGTCGGCGAGCGCGGGCACGAACTTGCCGGCGCTGTCGATCCCGACGAGGCCCTCCTGGACGGTGGCGGCGAGGTAGTAGTTGAGGATGCCGCCCTCCTGCCCGACGTAGAGGTTGGCGAGCGAACCGGGGAACGCGACGGTCAGGCTGTCGATCTCCTGACCGCTATCGGCGAGCTCGGTCGGCGCCGACGGCTGGTCGGCGCCGCCTGCGCACGCGCTGAGCACGAGGGCGGCCGCCGTCGCGAGGGCGGCGAGCGCCGTGCGGCGGACCCGCGGCGGGTTCGGGGTCGATGACATGGTGGCACTCCTTCGCGAAGGGGCCCGGCCCCTCGTCGGATACGGCTGATCGGTTCCAGGCTAGTACCGCCGGTGAGGTTTCTGCTCCGGAGATCTCCTCATGTTTCACATGCCGCCCGCTTATCGGTCGGTCGGCCTCGGCGGGCCGGGGCGGCTAGACTGGGGCGGTATCTGCCCAGGCAGCAAGGAAAGGGGCTGAGATGCCCGCGGTACTCATCACCGGCGCCCAGTGGGGCGACGAGGGCAAGGGTCGCGCGACCGACCTGCTCGGGAGTCGCGTCGACTACGTGGTCAAGTTCAACGGCGGCAACAACGCCGGCCATACCGTCGTCGTCGGCGACGAGAAGTATGCGCTGCACCTGCTCCCCTCGGGCATCCTGACGCCGGGCGTCACCCCGGTCATCTCGAACGGCGTGGTCGTCGACCTCGAGGTGCTGCAGGGCGAGCTGGAGGCGCTGACCGCCCGCGGCGTCGACGTCTCGCGGCTGAAGATCAGCGCGAACGCGCACGTCATCACCGCCTACCACCGCACGCTCGACAAGGTCACCGAGCGCTTCCTCGGCAAGCGCCAGATCGGCACGACCGGTCGCGGGATCGGCCCGGCCTACGCCGACAAGATCAACCGCGTGGGGATCCGGATCCAGGACATCTTCGACGAGGGGATCCTGCGGCAGAAGGTCGAGGCGGCGCTCGACTTCAAGAACCAGGTGCTGGTGAAGATCTACAACCGCCGCGCGATCGGCGTGGACGAGGTCGTCGACGATCTGCTCGGCTTCCGGGAGCTGCTCGAGCCGATGGTGTGCGACACCGGCCTGCTGCTGCACGAGGCGCTGCAGGCGGACAAGACGATCCTGTTCGAGGCCGGTCAGGCCACGATGCTCGACATCGACCACGGCACGTACCCCTTCGTGACGTCCTCGAACGCGACGGCGGGCGGGGCGAGCACCGGCTCGGGTCTGCCGCCGCACGCGATCGACCGCGTCATCGCCGTGGTCAAGGCCTACGCGACGCGCGTCGGGTCGGGCCCGTTCCCGACCGAGCTCTTCGACGAGTCGGGCGAGTACCTGCGCGCGCAGGGCTTTGAGTTCGGCACCACGACGGGCCGCCCCCGCCGCTGCGGCTGGTACGACGCGCCGATCGCCCGCTACGCGGCGCGCATCAACGGCGTCACCGACTTCGTGCTGACGAAGCTCGATGTGCTCTCGGGCCTCGAGACGATCCCGGTCTGCGTCGCCTACGACGTGAACGGCGTGCGGCACGACGAGATGCCGGTCAACCAGAGCGACTTCCATCACGCGACGCCGATCTACGAGGAGTTCCCGGGCTGGAGCGAGGACATCTCGGGCGCGCGCCGATTCGAGGATCTGCCGGCGAACGCCCAGGACTACATCCTCGCGCTCGAGGCGATGAGCGGCGCGCGGATCTCGGCGATCGGCGTCGGACCCGAGCGCGAGCAGGTGGTCGTGCGCCACGACCTGCTGGACTAGTCCGTCATCCTGCGTTGCGCAGCAAATCGCAGGATCCATCCCGAGCCCATGGAGTAGATTCTGCGACTCCGGGCGACGCCCTTCGCGCAGAATGACGAGAGGGAAGCACCATGACCGAAGAGACGCCCGAGGCCCGGCTGGCGACCCTGCGCGCGAGCATCGACAACATCGACGCCGCGCTGGTCCACATGCTGGCGGAGCGCTTCCGCTGCACGCAGGAGGTCGGGCGGCTGAAGGCCGAGCACGCGATGCCGGCCTCCGATCCCGACCGCGAGGCGCGCCAGACCGCGCGCCTGCGCTCGCTCGCCGAGGACGCGCATCTCGACCCGGAGTTCGCCGAGAAGTGGTTCAACTTCGTGGTGGCCGAGGTCATCCAGCATCACACGCGTCTGGCCGGGGCCGCGCAGGCGGACGGGCCCGGCACCGACACCGGCACCGCCTGAACCCGCGCCGCGCGGACTACGCGGCTGCGCGCGCGTGGTGCGTGCGCGCCGTCGCGATGGCTTCGAGCACGCGCACGCGCAGGGCGTCGCCGCGCTCCGCGAAGCCCCGCTGCAGTGCCGCATAGCTTCGCTTCCCCTCGGCGGTCTCGATCGGGATCGGCTCGAGCGGCCGTCCGTCCGCACCGCGGTAGCCGCTGACGTCGTAGGGCGAGGCGCGCATGTCGACCTCTCGGATGTCGCGGGCGAGCGCGAAGGCGTCGAGCAGCGTCTCGCCCGGCACGACCGGGCCGAGTTTCGCCGCCCACTTGTAGACGTCCATGCCCGCGTGCAGGCAGCCGGGCTGCTCGAGCTCGGGCTGGGAGTCGCGCGTCGGACGGATCGCGTTCAGCGGCGCCGCGTCGGGGGTGAAGAAGCGGTAGGCGTCGAAATGCGTGCAGACGATGCGATGCGTCTCGACGACGCGGTCGGTGGCGTCGTGGCCGATCCGGAGCGGAAGGCCGACGTGGCGCACCTGCGCGGGGTCGAGCCGGTAGACCATCGCCCACTCGTGCAGGCCGAAGCAGCCGAGCTGGGGTGTTCGGGCGCGCGTGGCCAGGAGCAGGCGCGCCACGTAGTCGACGGTGCCCGCCCGCTTGGCGAGAAAGGCGTCGAGATCGACGGAGGCGGCCCCGGCCTCGTCGATCGCGTAGTACCTCCAGCCGGCTCGATCCGGTGCATCGACGAGGGAGAACCCCGCCCCCGGGTGCCAGCGCCGGAGCTCGTTCGGCTTGACCGAGTAGTAGGTCCAGAGGAAGTCCTCGACCGGGTGGCGCTCGCCCCGTCGCTGCCGCTGCCGGTGGCCGGCGGTCAGCGCGTCGACTCGGTCCTGGTGGGCGCGCTCGCGTTCCCGCCAGGCGGCGATCGCGAGGGCCGTGAGGCGCGGCGGTGTCACCCCACCAGGGTATCGACGTCGACCCGTCGGTTCAGTGAAGGGTGCGGAATGGAGTGCGAGGATGCTAGGTTTGCATTGGGGAGATAAAGGTACTTGTTGTCTGCTTGCTCGGCGGATGCGGGAATCGGCTCGTTCGCGCGCCGATTTTCAGCGATCGCGAGCCGACGGTGTCTTGCCGACTAACAGGGGAAGTAAATGACGAAGCGCACTTCTGCACGACCGATCCGACGGGCGAGCCGTCGACTGCAACTTCGGAAGTGGGTGTCCGCCGTCGCCGCGACCGCGATGGCCGCGGGCATGTTCAGCGCCGCGATCCTGCCGGCGCAGGCCGCTGACCCGACTCCGCCTGTGCTCGAGATCACGAAGTCCGTGATCGTGGACGGAGTCGAGTACGACGTGCCTGTCGCTCCCGAGGTGGAGATCGGCGAGGAATTCCAGTGGCGTATCGAGGTCGTCTGCCACCAGTACGACGAGTACTGCGTGAATGCGACGCTGACGGACGTCATTCCCGATGAGTTCGATATCGTCACGAACTCGATCAACTCGTCGGCGACCGCAGATATCTCTGTCAGCGGCCAGACGGTCTCGATCGCATTCCAGGTGCCGCTGACCGACCCCGCAGGCTCGGTCGGCCTGAGCGCCGGTGCCACGGTGCTGATCCCCGTGAAGCTGAAGCCCATCGACCAGTCGAATAACGGCCGCGTCATCTCGAACTCGGCCACCATCGCCGCCGATAACGCGGATTCGAAGTCGGATGACGCTGAGGTGACGGCAATCGTTCCGCTCGTCGTGCTCGCCGAAGCGACGAAGAACTTCGACCCGACGACTACTCTCGCGACACCCGGCGAGCCCATCGACCTGACCTTCGGCGGGATCAACCAATCGAACGGCGCGGTCGATCGACTGGTGATCCAGGACCCGGCCGACCCGGCGGCCGACCCCAACATCTTCCAGCAGTACCTGCAGATCGAGAGCCTCGAGGACACCGCCTGGCCCGAGGGCGCCACCGAGGCCGTCGTCTCGGTCACGACAGACGGCACGACCTGGACGGCGGCCGACCCCGTCACGGCCGAGGGCGACCTCGCCCTGCCCACGGGTATCGATCCGCATGCGATCCGCGGTATCCGCATCGCCTTCACGGCCCCGAACGCGGCGATCCCTGCGAACGCCGCGACGAGCGTGCAGCTCGCCCTCTCCCAGCGCAGCACGGTCACCGGCATCGCCTCCGACA
Source organism: Leucobacter soli (assembly GCF_910593785.1). Taxonomy (GTDB): domain Bacteria; phylum Actinomycetota; class Actinomycetes; order Actinomycetales; family Microbacteriaceae; genus Leucobacter; species Leucobacter soli. The sequence continues at coordinate 14,505 of NZ_CAJVAP010000018.1, forward strand.
CCACCCTCACCAACACCTCGACCGCGCAGACCGGCGTCGATACGAGCGAGTCGCCGGTCGACGAGCAGGACGCCGGCGTCGTGCTGCGTCCGGCGGGCACCTCCGTCACAGCCTCGAAGAGCTTCTCCCCCGACGAGATCGCCGTCGTCGGTGAGACCACGACGAGCACCGTCACGCTCGGTGCGACGAACTCGGGTACGATCCCGCTCTCGAGCCTCACGATCAACGAACCGAGCGACCCGGCCGACCTCTCCTCGGGCAACCTGCTCGCTCCCGCATTCTCGGGCGGCGGCGTGACGTTCCAGGGCTTCGGCGCTGCCGAATGGCCGCATGAGGCCCAGTCGGTCGAGATCACCTACTACTTCGACGACGGCAGCACCGAGACCCTCACGAGCTCGGTGCTCGACGAGATCCCGGCTGCCACCGATCCCGCGAAGCGCGTCACCGGCTTCAGCATCACCTTCACCGGCGACATCGTGGAGAGCGCAGAGGCGACCGTGCCGTTCACCGTGGAGGCGCCGCCGTCGCTCGACCTCGGTCAGCGCACCGTCACCGGCACGAACGAGATCACCGTCACGGGCGAGACCCCCGGCACCAGCACGCCGAACCCCGACCCGGACACGGCCGACGACGACCTCACGATCTTCGCGGAGCAGATCAACCTGACGACCGAGAAGACGCTGACGCACGACGAGCTGTGGGCGGTGCCCGGGCAGTCGACCACGGCGCAGCTGACCACGACGATCGCCGAGTACCCCTACACCACGACCAACCCGACCGAGGTGATCGTCGACGATCCCTCGAGCCTCGGCCCCGGCGTCGAGCCCTGGTACGAGTACTTCGATGCGACGGCGATCACGCTGACGCAGATCCCCCAGAACGCGACGCTCACCGTGCAGTACCGCGATGCCGCGGGCGACTTCCACGACATCCCCGGAATGGTCGGCATCTCCGGCGCGACGAACGGCATCTTCAGCGCGAGCATCCCCGCAGAGCTGCGCGAGGACATCGTCGGCATCCGCTTCATCTACCGCTCCGACGACGGCTTCACCCCGGGGCAGACGCTGAAGTCCAATGTCACTTTCACCACTCGCGCCGATGAGCGCACGAGCGGCGATCCGATTCCGAGCTCCAACGCCGACCCCGACGACGACACCCCGATCGCGATCGTCGAGAACTGCTCGGCGGCCGAGGCCAGTGCCGGCACCCTCGAGTCGGATCGGGCGGTGGTCGATCCGCCGTGCCCCACGGCCACCCTCAACCCGATCGGCCCCGGCTCAGGGCCCGATATCGAGAAGGACTGGGATCCGAACCTCGCCTTCAGCCATTCCCGTCAGAACACCGCGGTCACCCTGAACTGGTCGGTCGGCGGCGTGCAGGGCCTCGATCAGGTGATCATCGCCGACTCGGAGACCGACCCGGCGACCGGCGCCCCCGCGCAGCTCGGCGCGGCGAGCGCGTTCGACGCCTTCAACCTGACCGCCATCGGTCCGATCACCGATCCGGGCTTCGCATTCGACCAGGTTCAGGTGCAGCTCTACAACGGCAGCGACTGGGTCGACACGACCGTCTGCACCGCGGCCGCACCCTGTTCGGGAACCACGATCCCGGTCATCAACCTGACGACGACCGAGCAGGCGACCACGCAGGCCGTCCGGTTCATCGTGACCGAGAAGCCGGGCCGCACCCAGGCCGATCCCTCGGATCCCGCCGCCGGCACGGGCGTCTCGCTCGGCGGCGGCCGCCAGATCCCGCTGACCCTGCAGCTGCGCGACGCGCTGCGCTCCGACGCGAACCACCCGGTGGTCGAGGGCCCGACGTACAACACGGGTGTGGCGAGCCAGGTGCGGAACACCAGCTCGATCGAGGGCTACGTCGGCGGCGATCGCGAGTATCGCGACGCCGACAGCGAGACCATCACGATCACCGACACCGAGCTCGGAGTCTCGACGTCGAAGACCTGGGCCGGCGGTCCCATCGCGATCCCGCAGGACTGGGACGCCCAGGATCCGCCCTCGACCCGCGTCACCCTGTCGGCGACCAACCAGACCGTCGGCGGGAACGTCGGCGGCCAGGACATCCCCGGTCTCGTCAATGAGCTGCGGATCACCGAACCGGGCGCGCACCCCGGAGACACGGCCCACTCGCCGTTCGAAGCCTTCGACTTGACCGGCTTCTACGCGCTGACCGCGCCGCTCGGCACCACGGGCATCCGCGTCGAGTTCGCGGGCGCGGGCGCTCCCGCCGACGTGACCGGGACGACCGCTGCGAACACGCTGGCCGCGCTGCAGGCGCTCGACCCGAACGAGCTCCGCAATGCGACCGGAGTCACCGTCGTCTACACCGGCAGCATCTCGGCCGGCACGGCGAACGGCACCGGTACCGTGGCCTTCGACCTCGAACTGCGCGAGGACGAGCGCACCTCGGGCGATCCGGTGACGACCGCGGACTCGCCGGTGCGGAACACCGTGCTCGGAACGGTCAGCGACAAGCGCTGGGACGACGACGAGGACGACTTCACGGATGAGACCCTGAGCGACGACGCGTCCGCCCAGGTGCAGCTCAACGCGCAGAACATCTCGGTCACCCCGGGCAAGACCTTCAACCCGACGACGGAGTCCGAGCCCAACAACAACCCGATCACGATGACGCTCAGCGGCACCCCGGGCGGCACCGAGCGCACGATCGCGTTGACGCTCACCGATGACCGCGCAACGTTCTGGAACGCCTACGACTACCTCAACATCGGCAACGCGTTCAACCTTCCCTCATTCGCGCCGAACGCCAACCCGCTGCAGGTCCAGTTCAGCGTCTGCACCGGCCGCGACTTCGAAACGTGGGAGGCGGACGGAGCGCTGGCGACCGCGGGCTGCGAGGCCACCGGAGGCACCTGGTCGGCCTGGTCGGCAAAGCTCAACGTGACGCAAGCGCGTGCGTGGGCGCCGGCCGACGCCTCCGCGGTGGAGGGTATCCGGATCCGGATCACCCGCGACAACGACACCCAGTGGCAGAACCCTGCCGCGCCGACGATCAACGTGCCGATCATGGTCGAGCGACGCGTCGACCTGCGCACCGGTGACCCGGTGCCGTCGACGTTGAACGATGGCGGATCCGCCGCTCCCGGTGAGCCGACCAAGGGTGTGACCGTCAACACCGTGCGCGCCGACGTGGTCGGCGCGTGGGGCGGCACGGCGAACAACTCGGTCGATCGCTCGGTCACCTATCAGCACGCGAACAACGCCGTCGAGGTGCAGAAGCAGCCCACGGGAGTGAAGAGCCCCGGTACGCTGTTCGACTACACCCTGACCGTGCGCAACACCGGCGCGCGCGACATCATCGATCCAGTCATCACGGATCGGCTGCCGTGGAACTCCGCGCTCGGAACCCTCGTGCAGTTCGACCCGGACGATGAGGACACGAGCGATAACTACACCTACGCGCTGAGCGGCACGAACCCGACCGAGGGTACGCCGATGCCGACCGACGCGGCCCAGGTCGCCGTCGCTGAGGATCTGGCGAGCTCATCCCCGACGATCGCCTTCACCTTCGCCCCGGGCACGCGCCTCGCCCCCGGGCAGACCTACACCATCACATTCAAGATGATGTTCGTCGCGGGTGTCACCGAGGGGCTACCGGTCACCAACTCCTTCGACATCAGCGCCGACCGCGTCTGGGACGCCTGCACGGCGCCGACCGGCAGTACGGCGACGCTGAGCGGCGATGCGACCAGTTGCGCAACGACCGCGACCGTGACGCCGCAGCGCCTTGCCGCGATCCGCGCGGTGAAGTCGGTGCGCGCCAACGGCGGGGACGGCAGTTTCAACGACCACGGCTTCGTCGACCCGGCCGTCTGCACTCCGACCCGTGTCGACGCCGATGAGTTCGTCTACCAGCCGTGCGTGCCGCGCACGATGCCGGGCCAGACCGAGGACTGGCGTCTGACGGTCACGAACACCGGCACGACTCCGCTCACCCGGCTCGTCGTGGCCGACCTGCTGCCGACGCCCGGAGACACCACGCTGATGGTCAACTTCGTGCGCAACTCGCAGTGGACGCCGACGCTCACGGGTGCAGAACCGACGGCCAGCATGAGCTTCACCGGCGGCACGCTGACGAGCTACGCCACGACGGCGGCGAAGGCCGATATCTGCATGTCGGTCATCAGCAATCCGACCGATGCGAACTTGGCGTCGTGCCTCGGCTCCACCGCGGCCGACGCTGCGACGAAGTTCATTCCGTTCACCATGATCGAGGACTACGCCGACGTGACGGCCCTGCTGTTCGTGGTCGAGACCGCGGACGGGATGCGCATTCAGCCCGGCCAGGTCACGCGGATCGACTTCGAGACCGAGACCGGCCCCTACAGCCAGCAGACTGCTGACGCCGACCCGCAGGCGCACAACTCGCTGACGGTGTCCGCGAGGTATCTCGACGGAACCGCTGTGCGATCGCTCACCGGACGCGACCAGTCGAACGTCGGCGTCGCCCTGATCACCGGTTCGGTCCGGATCCAGAAGCTGATCACCGGTGATGCGGCCGGCTTCGTGCCGAGCGGGCAGGTGTTCACCGGCACCCTTGAGTGCACCTCGCAGGGCGTGGAGATCCCGGATCGCTCGTTCACCGTGGTCGCAGGGACCCCGACCGTGATCGACCATCTGCCGGCCGGCGCCGTCTGCACGGCGACCGAGACGGCGGCCTCCGGCCAGACCTCCTACGGGGTTTCCGCCGCGGTGACCGTGCCCGACGGCAGAACCGTCGCGGCCCCCGCGGACCTGCCGGCGCTCACGATCACCAACGTGTACGAGCTGACCGAGCTCGCGGTTCGCAAGACCGTGGATACCGATGCGGACGAGTTCCCGACCGGATTCTCCTTCACGGCGAGCTGCACCTTCCTCGGACAGCCGATCGAGCTGGACCCGGACGACGCGGAGTTCACCCTGGACCACGACGGCGAGCACGTCATCAGCGGACTGCCGGTGAACGCGTCCTGCACGATCACCGAGACCGGCGCGCGCGGCGCGGACTCGACCACGGTCGAGGCCGAATCGCTCGACTCCGAGGACGAGCCGCACGGCACGGTCGTCGAGTCGGGGACGTCGGCGACGATCACGGGCCTCGCCCGGATCGACGGGACGAACAGCGTCGAGTTCACCAACGTCTACGGCGAGCAGGCGGCGGTCCGCGTAGAGAAGTCGCTCGTGGGCGGCGCGGCGGACATCGCTGCAGACAAGAGCTTCGTCATCGAGGTGCTCTGCACCTTCGAGGGCGAGACCCTGCTCGACACCACGCTGACGCTGCACCGCGGCAACGGCTGGGGCGAGACGCTGTCCTCGCTCGTCGCGGGCGCCGAGTGCACCATCACGGAGCCGAGCCTGAACGGCGCCGATGAGGTCATCATCACGCCGAACGACGGCACGGACACGACGACCGGCACGATCACGATCCCGACGGAGGCCACCGAGCCGGTGCTGGTCGACGTCACGAACCGCTTCCTCGCGGGGTCGCTCGAGGTGACGAAGTCGGTGACCGGCGACGGCGCCCAGCAGTACGGCACGGGCGACTTCACCGTCACCCTGGTCTGCACGCTCGACGACGAAACGGTCCGCGTTATCGACGGCGCCGACCGCACCGTCAGCGCCGCGGATCCGGTCGCCGAGTACACCGGGCTGCCCAACGGCGCGGAGTGCACGCTGACCGAGACGAGCACCGCCGGCGCGACCGAGAGCCGCATGCGGCTCGACGGCGACGAGTGGACGTCGATCGATCCCGGCATCACGTTCACCGTGGTGGCCGACCCCGCCGAGACGGCGGACGACGATCAGGCGCAGGCGCCGATCGAGGTGGAGAACCGCTTCGACCTGGCCGAGGTGTCCGTGACCAAGACGGTCGAGAGCGATGCGGTGGACGCGGACGGCGAGTCGATCGGCTTCGGCCCGTTCGAGATCCAGCTCGGCTGCACCTTCCTCGGCGAGCCGATCGAGGTGGCCGACGCGGTGCGCAGCATCGAGGACGGCGAGACCGTGACCTGGATCGACCTGCCCGCGGGCGCGATCTGCGCGGCCGAGGAGACCGACACGGCCGACGCCGACGAGGTCTGGTTCGCCCAGCTCGCGAGCGACAGCACCGAGGTGCGCACCGACGGCGCCGTGCTGGAGTTCGCCCCGCTCGTCGCGGTCGGCGGCGAGGACGCGAACGAGGCCGAGCTCGTGAACCGCTTCGACAGCACCGCGCTGACGATCGCGAAGGTGGTCGACGGCGACGATGCGGCCTCGGCCGCCGGTGCCGTGTTCGAGTTCGAGCTCGTCTGCACGCTGACCGATGCCACCCGACCCGACGGTGCCGAGGTCTGGAACGGCACGCTCGAGGTCTCCGCAGCCACGGACTGGCGCGCAGAGGTGCCGGCCCTCGCGACGGGCGCCGAGTGCGAGATCGTCGAGACCGAGACGGGCGGTGCGAACCGCACTGCGATCGCGATCGACGGTGAGCGCATCGGCGGCGACAGCGCGAGCTTCACCGCGGACGAGACCGAGATCGAGCTGACGGTGACCAACACCTTCCGCGCCGACCTCCTGTCGACGGGCGCCGCAGGCCTCGGCGCGCTCGGCGCGCTCGCTCTGCTCGCGCTCGTCGGCGGTATGGTCGCGATCCTGGTCGCGCGCCGCCGACGGGAGACGAGCGGGGCGGAGTGATCCACGCCTGACCCGCTCGTGCGGCGTTGTCGGCTGCAGCCGATAGCCTGAGTGCATGGACTTCTGGGGCGAGATCGTCGGGCAGGGCGCAGCCGTCGCCGCGCTCGAGCGCGCCGCATCGCCAGAGGGCGAACGCGAGCTGGCGCACGCCTGGCTCATCACCGGCCCGCCCGGTTCCGGTCGCTCGAACCTGGCGCTGCGCTTCGCCGCCGCGCTCGTCGCACGCGCCCCCGAAGACCGTGAGCAAGCCTATGCGCAGGTGCAGGCCCGGGCGCACCCCGATGTGGCGCTGCTCACGACGCAGAAGGTCATGATCGGCATCGACGACGTGCGCGACATCGTCACCACGGCTCACTACGCGCCCGCGACGGGCCGATATCGCGTGATCGTGATCGAGGACGCGGATCGCATGCCCGCGCGAACCTCCAACGTGCTGCTGAAGGCGCTCGAAGAGCCGCCCGAGCGCACGGTCTGGCTGCTCTGCGCCCCGAGCGAGGCCGACCTGCTGCCGACGATCCGCTCGCGGGCCCGATCACTGCGGCTGGTCACACCGACCGCCGCAGAGGTGGCCCGGCTGCTGCACGAGCGCGACGGCGTTCCCCTCGACGCCGCGGAGCGCGCGGCCCGGCTGGCGCAGAGCCACATCGGCATGGCGCGGCGGCTCGCAGGCGAACCCGCGGCGTTGGAACGCCGCGAACGGACCATGGAGCTGGCGCTCGGCGTAGAGACGCTCGGCGAGGCCATGGGTGCCGCGGCCGAGCTGCTGAAAGTGGCGCAGGCGGACGCCGACGCCTACACGGAGCAGCTGGACGCATCCGAGCGGGAGGACGCGCTGCGGCATCTCGGCCTCGCGCCGGGGGCCGCGATCCCGCCGCAGTTGCGCGCCCAGATCCGTGCACTCGAAGAGGACCAGAAGCGGCGGGCCACGCGCAGCCTGCGCGACGGCATCGACCGGATCCTCACCGACCTGCTCTCCCTCTACCGGGACATGCTGCTCTCGGTGCTGCAGGCCGGTCTCGAGCTCGTGAACCTCGAGCAGGGCGAGCGGATCGCCCGCCTCGCCGAGGCATGGGGCGCGGAGCGCGTCATGTCGGCCGCCGCCGCCGTCGAGCGCGCGCGGGAGCGCCTGCATCGAAACGTCACGCCCGGGCTGGTGCTCGAGGCGCTGTTCAGCGAACTCGTCGCCCGGCAGCTCGATGCCCGTCAGCCCGGTGCCGGTCAGCTCGGTGCCGGTCAGCTCGGTGCCGGTCAGCTCGGCGCCCGGCCGATCGGCGGCCCCGCATCCGCGGCAGGGGCGGCTGCATCTGCCGGTGCGCGACCCGGCGTTCGCTCGTGACCAGACGCGTACTCGTGGTGTTCGTCGCCGTGCTCACCGCGGCGGCGCTCGTGATCACGGCCTGCGCGCCGGTCATCGGGTCGCTCTTCCGCTCCCCGGCCGGCGTGCCGGAGCCGGACGCGGACTTCGCGAGCTTCGCCGAGCAGGAGCCGAGGTGGGGAGACTGCGGCGGTAGCAGCGTCTGCGCCGACGTCTACGCCCCGCTCGATTGGACCGATCCGGAGGGTGAGCGGATCACGCTGCGCCTGGTGAAGCACCCGGCGACGGGCGGCGACCCGATCGGGACGCTCTTCGTGAACATCGGCGGCCCGGGCGCCTCGACGGCCGACGCGGTCCTGGGCAACGTCGACGGGCTCGTGAACGCGCAGGTGCGGGAGCGCTACGACGTGGTCGGCTGGGATCCGCGCGGCGTCGGCAGCTCCTCGGCGGTGCGCTGTTTCGATGACGCCGGCCTCGACGAGTTCCTCTACGGCACCGGCGACCCGGAGGCCGACGGCGCGAACCTGGAGTTCGGCAGCGACGCGTGGATCGAAACGGTTCTCGAGTCGAACGCCGAATTCGGGGCGGCCTGCGCCGACGGGACCGGTGCACTGCTCGGGCACGTCGACACCGGTTCCACGGTGGAGGATCTCGAGATGCTGCGCGCGATCGTCGGCGATGAACGGCTCGCCTACCTCGGCTATTCGTACGGCACCCGGATCGGTGCGCTCTACGCCGACGCCCACCCGGAGCGAGTCGGGCGCCTGGTGCTCGACGGCGCGATGGATCCGGCCGCCGACATCACGGAGATCGCCCGCCGTCAGGTGATCGGCATCGAGGCCGCGCTGCGGGCCTACGTCGCCGATTGCCTCGGCCGGGCCGGATGCCCCCTGACCGATGATGCCGACGCGGGGATGGCGCGCATCGCAGAGCTGCTGGCCGACGTAGAGGCGGACCCGATCCGTGCGGACGACGGGCGGATGCTCTACGGCTCGACGTTGTTCACCGCGCTGGTCGCGCCGCTGTACGCATCGCAGCGCTGGCCCGAGCTCGACGTGCTCCTCGAAGAGGTCGCGGATGGGCGGGCGGAGCAGGCGTTCCGGCTCGCCGACCGCTACAACGGCCGGGTCGACGGGGTCTACCGCAGCAACCTCATCGAGGCGTTCACCGCCATCAACTGCCTGGACTACCCGCGGCAGCCCGCACAGGACTTCGACGCCCTGCGTGCCGAGGCCGAGGCGACCATGAGCCTCGCGCCGGTAACGGGCCGCTACCAGAGCTTCAGCGGACTCGGCTGCGCGGAATGGCCCGCCCCCGCGGTCGACGTGACCGGGCCGGTGACGGCGCCGGGCGCCGATCCGATCCTCGTCGTCGGCACCACCGGCGACCCCGCGACGCCCTACGCCTGGGCGGAGTCGCTCGCCGAGCAGCTCGAGAGCGGCGTGCTGCTCACCTACGTCGGAGAGGGGCACACCGCGTACGGAGAGAGCGCCTGCATCGACGCGATCGTCGACGACTACCTGCTGAGCGGCGCCGTGCCGGAGCCGGCGGCGGCCCGGTGCGAGGCGGGCGGCTGAGAGGCCGTCGGAGCACTACTTCTCAGGGGTGCGACCCGTGGAGGTCCCGGTGCGTTGTGGGCCCGCGAGCCGTGATAGAGTTTTAGCTTGTGTCGGGCATCGCCCGGCCGCGCCGCCTTAGCTCAGGGGTAGAGCAGTTCCCTCGTAAAGAACAGGTCGTCGGTTCAAATCCGACAGGCGGCTCCACTTCGCTTCAGATGTATCTCGGGGACGGTCGAACCGACGACCTACGGTCGGCGTCGCCGTGAGCGCCGCCATGATTCGCGGCAGAACGCGTCGCGTTCTGCCGTTGGTGCGAATCATGCCAATCCGACAGGCGGCTCCACGAGTTGAGGCCCGCGCAGCGGGCCTCAACTGTTTCGCCGCCGATCGGATTTCCGAGAACCGATTACTGCGGGCGCAGAGCACCCGCAGCGCCATCGCCGCGCAAAGCGATGCTTTGCGGGAGCGGCTGGGCGCAGTTCAAATCCGACAGGCGGCTCCACTTCGCCTCATGCTCGTTGCGCATCCTTGCCGCGCGTCAACCGATAGCGTGCGTATGCGCCCACACGACTGCCTGGATCCGATCCCGCACCCCGAGCTTCTGCAGGATGTTCGAGACGTGCGTCTTCACTGTCGCGTCTCCGAGAAACAGCTCTCCTGCGATCTCGGCGTTGGAGCGGCCCTCCGCCAGCAGCGACAGCACCTCGCGTTCCCGCTCGGTCAGACCCGCCCGCGCGAACGCGGCGTCGCGGCCTCCCGGGCCGGTCGTGCCATCGTCATCGCCGGGGTTCGTGACCGGCTGAAGCGCTGCCCCTGCCGTGCCATCCGCACCGGCGATCCGATCCAGCACCGCTCGCGTCACGTCCGGGCCGAGCAGCGCCTGGCCCGCGGCGAGGCTGCGCACCGCCTCGATGAGCTGCTCGGCGCGCGACGTCTTGAGGAGGAACCCGCTGACTCCGGCCGCCAGCGCATCGAAGAGGTAGGTCTCATGCCCGAAGGTGGTCAGGATGAGGATCGCCGGCGCAGGAGCTTCAGGGGCGGCACCTGAAGCGGCATCGGAGGCGGCCCCCGCGCCCGTAGCGAGGGAGCGAGCATCGGCGAGGATCCTCCGAGACGCCTCGATGCCGTCCAGCACCGGCATCTCCACGTCCATGCAGACGACGGTGGGCGCGAGTTCGGAGGCGGCGCGCACGGCCTCCTCGCCGTTCGCGGCCTCGCCGACGACCTCGATGTCGGGTTCGGATTCGAGGATCACGCGGAAGCCCGAGCGCACCAACTCCTGGTCGTCGACGAGCAGCACCCGGATCATGCCGAAGCTCCGGCCGGCGACTCTGCGGCCGGCACCTCGGCGAGCGGCACCTCGGCGCGGACGATGAAGCCGCCCTGCTCGCGCTGCTCCGCCACGACAGTACCTCCGACCGCTCCGATCCGCTCGCGCATCCCGCGCAGGCCGGCCCCGATCCCGCTGCCGTTGCCGGCAACGGCACCGATCCCGCTCCGACCGCCGCCCGAGCCGCCGGTCCCCGTCCCGGGGCCGGCGAGCGTCTGCCGCACGCCGTTGTCCGCGATCTCGACCTCGGCGGCGTCCGCGCGGAAGCGCAGCCGGACCTCGGAGACCGCGCCGCGTCCCGCATGCTTGCGCACGTTGGTGAGGGCCTCCTGCACGGTGCGGTAGAGGGCGACGTCGACGAGCATCGGCAGCGGGCGCGGCTCGCCGGAGACGATGAGGGTCGCCGGGGTGCCGGCGCGCTGCGACTCCGCGACGAGGGCGGCAAGCTGGGCGACTCCGATGGTCGAGGCCGGATCCTCGTTCTCGGGCGTGCGCAGGGTGTGCACGAGGCGCCGCAGCTCCTCCACGGCCGCATGGGCGCTGCTCTCGACCACTTCGAGGGCGGCAACCGCGCGCTGCGGATCCGTCTCGAGACTGCGTCGTGCCGCAGCCGCCTGAATCCCCATTACCGACACGTGGTGCGCGACGACGTCGTGCAGTTCGCGGGCGATGCCCAGCCGATCCAGCGCCACCGCCTGCGTCGCGCTCGTCTGACGCTCGAGCTCGAGCTCCCGGCCCTGCGCCTCCAGCTGCGCCGACAGTCGCGCCCCCCGCCAGGCGCGTTCGCCGAAGAGGAACGCGGCGCCGAAGTAGAGCAGGTTCGTGATGATCTGGATCGTGGCGTAGGTCGCGTACGCCGAGAAGATTCCCGATCGCGAGAAATCGGACAGGTAGCTCTGATCCGCCGAACTGACGACGAGGTTCACCAGCAGCCACACGATCATCCCGGCAGTGATTCCGAGCCGGGTCCAGAACGCGGCCGCACGATTCCGCCCCCAGGCGCCGACGGTGTAGAGCGCGAGGAAGAGGCAGATGCTGCTCATCAGCGCCTCGGGCACCCGGAACTGGCCGGTGATGAAGAAGCCGATCGCGACCAGCACCGCCACGGCCGCGGGGTAGCGGCGGCGCAGCGCAAGCGGTGCGGTGCAGAGGGCGATCGCCACGGCCCAGACCCAGGGCTCGGCCGGCTCGTCGAAGAGCCGACTGCGCTGGTAGAGCAGGGTGGTGGTCAGCATCGCGAAGGCGAGGGCGGCGGCGAGCAGCGCATCCGCACGGATGGCGGATCGCCCGGGCAGCGGGCGCACCCAGGTCGCGGTGGTCTGACTCATGCATCCAGGCTATCCAGGCCTCAGCGCTGCGGGCTCCACCGTGCGGCGGAACCGATTCCGCCCGGCGGCGGAGGCGCAACCCCCGCCGCTCTCGTAGCGTGGAGGTGACGGAAGGGAGAGACATGATCGAGATCGCAGGCGTCTCGCGGAGTTTCGGTGACCGGAAGGTGCTGGACGACGTGAGCTTCGGCGTCGAGAGCGGCCGCATGACCGGCTTCGTCGGCGGCAACGGCGCGGGCAAGACGACGACGATGCGGATCATCCTCGGCGTGCTCGCCGCGCACGGGGGAGAGGTGCGCTTCGGCGGGCGGCCCATCGCCGCACAGGATCGTGCGCGCTTCGGCTACATGCCCGAGGAGCGGGGGCTCTACCCCAAGATGAAGGTCGCCGAGCAGCTGGTCTACCTCGCCCGCCTGCATGGCCTCGCCGCGGCGGACGCGAAGCGCGAGGCGGACGGGCTGATCGAGCGCCTCGGGCTCGCCGAGCGCGCGAGCGACACCCTGGAGAGCCTGTCGCTCGGGAACCAGCAGCGCGCGCAGATCGCTGCCGCGCTCGTGCACCGCCCGATCGCGCTCGTGCTCGACGAGCCGTTCTCCGGCCTCGACCCGATCGCCATCGAGGTCGTGCTCGGCGTCCTGCGCGACTACGCGGCCCAGGGCGCTCCCGTGCTCTTCTCCTCGCACCAGCTCGACATCGTCGAACGCCTCTGCGACGACGTCGTCGTCATCGGCGGGGGCAGGATCCTCGCCTCCGGCTCGCGCGACGAACTGCGTGCGGCGCACTCCGGCAGCAGCTTCGAGATCGAGCTCGGCGGTCCCGGCGCCGATGCGGGCTGGGTCCGGGATCTCGCCGGGGTCGAGGTGACCCGGCTCGAGGGCGGCTTCGCCCGGTTCGATTCGAGCGACGAGGCGGCCGCCCAGGCGGTGCTCGCGCACGCGGTCGCCGATCCGGCGCTCTCGGTTCGCCGTTTCGGCCAGGTCACCCCATCCCTCTCCCAGATCTTCAAGGAGGTCGTCCGATGAGCGGCACCACGCCCACCACCCCTGCCGCCTCGACCGCCAGTACGGCCGGTCGGCTGAGCCCGACCCGCGCCGCCTGGCTCGTCGCGGAGCGGGAGATCACCACCCGGCTCCGCAGCAAGGCGTTCCTCATCTCGACCGGAGTGCTCCTGCTGTTCGTGCTCGGCGGCGTGCTCTTCGCCGGCTTCGCCGCCCAGAACGGGGGCTTCGGCGGGCCGGGCAAGGTCGCCGCGGTGGGGGAGGCCGCTGCCTCGCTCGACCCCGAGGCGTACGAAGTCACCGAGGTCGCGGATCGCGCTGCCGCCGAAGAGCTCGTGCTCGACGGCAGCGTCGAGGCCGCGGTGATCCCCGGTGGCGACACTCCGATCGGGCTCACCGTGCTCGCGAAGGAGAGCGCGCCGGTCGAGCTGCTCCAGGCGCTCTCCGCCTCGCCGTCGCTCGAGCTGCTCGCACCGACCGGCACCAACCCCTTCTTCGCCTACATCATCGCCATCGCCTTCGGCATCGTCTTCATGATGAGCGCGATCACCTTCGGCACGACGATCGCGCAGAGCGTCGTCGAGGAGAAGCAGACCCGCATCGTCGAGATCCTGCTGGCGACCGTCTCCGCCCGCACCCTGCTCGCCGGCAAGATCCTCGGCAACAGCATCCTCGCGCTGGCCCAGGTGGTGGCCATCGCCGCGCTCGCCTCCGTCGGCATGCTCGCCACCGGGCAGGATCTGCTGCTCGGCGAGCTCGGCACCGCCCTGATCTGGTTCGCGGTGCTCTTCGCCTTCGGCTTCGTCCTGCTGGCCGCCATGTACGCGGCGCTCGCCGCCCTCGTCTCCCGGCAGGAGGACATCGGCTCCGTGACGAGTCCCGTCATGATGCTGGTGATGCTGCCCTACGTCGGCGTGATCATGTTCAACGACAACCCGGCCATGCTCGCGGTGATGAGCTACATCCCGTTCTCCGCGCCGGTCGGCATGCCGATGCGCCTCTACCTCGGCACCGCCGAGTGGTGGGAGCCGATCCTCTCGCTCGACATCCTCGCCGTGACGATCGCGATCGTGCTCTGGATCGGCGCGCGCATCTACGCCGGGTCGATCCTGCGCACCGGCGGGCGCGTGAAGCTCTCGGAGGCGCTTTCGAGCGCCGAGTAACGAGCAGTGCGGCTTGCCTCCGGGCCGCGGATGCGGTTCGGAGGCGCCCTCGAGCGCCGAGTGGTCAGCGCTGCGGCGGCGCGGTGCAGTGTGCGGCGGACCTTCGGTAGCGAATCTGCACAGCGTCAGCTGTTCTTCGAAAATTTCACTGACGCTGCGCAGTTTTCTGACGCTGCGCCGGCCCCCTACCGCTCAAAGCCGCGCAGCCGGTCGATCTCGCGGCGTTCGCGCTTCGTGGGGCGGCCGGCGCCTCGATCCCGCACGATAGCGGCCGGGCGCTCGACCCGCGGCGGCGCGGGCGGCGTCAGATCCTCGAAGAGGGCAGCCGCCTCGGCCGCGCTGCCCCGACGGGTGCCGAGACCGGTGACGCGGTAGATCTTCTCGAAGCCGTGGAGTCGTACCCGCACCACGTCGCCTTCGCTCACCGGCTGCGCGGGCTTCGCGGTGGCGTCGCCCACGCGCACGTGCCCGGCCTTGCAGGCGGCCGTCGCCTGGCTGCGGGTCTTCGCCAGGCGCACCGCCCAGATCCAGGAATCCACACGCACGCTCACGCATCGAGCCTACCCGGTGGCCTCACCCCTGATTCGGGCTCGCTCACCTCCGGGGATGCGCGGGATCACGCACCGCGGCCCGGCAGAATGGAGGGGTGGAGTACCGGACGATCGCACGAACCGTCGACGCCGAGATCGAGATCTCGCGCTCGCGATTCCTGGCGCGGCTCGAACGCGTGGAGACCGAGGCGGCCGCGCGCGAGTCCATCGCCGCGGCACGGGCGAGGCATCCGCGGGCCAGGCACCATTGCAGCGCGTTCGTGCTCGGCGCCGACGGCCGGGTGCAGCGGTCGAACGACGACGGGGAGCCGAGCGGCACCGCCGGTGCGCCGATGCTCGACGCGCTCGTCAGCGCCGGGCTGAGCGATGTCGTCGCGATCGTGACCCGCTACTTCGGGGGCGTGCTGCTCGGTGCCGGCGGCCTCACCCGCGCATATCGGGCCGCCGTGGCAGAGGCCGTGCTGCGGGCGATGCCCGTTACCCGCGCGCTTCGCCGCGAGGTCGCGGTCCGTTCGGCGTACGACGTCGCCCCTCAGCTCGATTCGGAGGCGCGGCGCCGGGGCTGGTCGATCGGGGCGGTCGAGTACAGCGACGACGTGACGCGGACCTACCTGGTCGGGGAGGATCAGCTCGCGCCGCTCGAGGCGCTCGCCGCCGAGCTGAGCGCCGGTTCCGCCGTCGTGACCCCGGGCGGTGCGGACTACGTCGACCTGGCACCCTGAGGCCGGATCCGCAGCGCGCTCTGCACAGCCCGGGCGTACTGCACAGCCCGAGCGCCCTGCTCAACCGAAGATCATCGGGACGTCGAAGTCGTCCTCGAACGTGCCGCCGAGCAGTGACGGGTCGATGTCGCAGATGACCGGCACGTGGTCGCTCGGCCCGTCGCCCTTGCGCTCCTCGCGGTCGATGGCGGCCCCGGTCACCGCGCCGGCGAAGGCCGGGGAGCCCAGGATGAAGTCGATCCGCATGCCCTGGTTCTTCTGGAAGCGGCCGGCTTTGTAGTCCCAGAAGGTGTACCCCTCGGGGGCGAGCGGCCGAACCACGTCTTCGACGGTCGGGGCGAAGGAGGCGAACATCGAGCGCTCGTCGGGGGACACATGCGTGGAGAGGCCTTCGACGAAGGAGGGATCGCCCATGTCGCCCGGCAGGGGGGCGATGTTCCAATCGCCCATCAGCGCGAGGGGGAGGTCGGGATCGGCGGTCAGCCAGCCCTCGGCGTTCTCGCGCAGTGCGGCCAGCCAGTCGAGCTTGTAGGCGAGGTGCGGGTCGTCGAGAGAGCGCCCGTTGGGCACGTAGAGGCTCCAGAGCCGCAGATCGCCGACGGTCACGCCGAGCGCGCGGGCCTCGAGCGGCAGACCGTTCGGGCCGACGCCCTGCACGCCCTCCTGCCCCTTGATCGGATTGCCGAAGCCCGGCATCTCGGCGAACGAGGTCGCCGCGTCGGTCATCTCGTGGCGGCTCGCGAAGGCGACGCCGTTCCATTGGTTCAGCCCGTGAATCTCGAGCTGGTAGCCGGCGCGCTCGAAGGCGTCGACCGGGAACTGGTCGGGCCGGCACTTGATCTCCTGCATCGCCAGCACGTCGATGTCCTCGCGCACCAGCCAGTCGACCACGCGAGGGGCCCGGGTGCGGATGGAGTTCACATTCCAGGTGGCGATGCGCATGGATCCAGCGTAGCGGCGGCTCGCGGGATCGGAGAACGCGGACGCCTCAGATCGCCAGCAGGAGGATCGCGACGGCGATGACGCACACCGTCAGCAGTGCAGTCGCGAGCGACAGCACCATGCGCGCCAAGCGGCGCAGACATGTCGTGAAACCCGAGCCGTTCTCGCGCTGCTCGATGACGACGATCACTCCGTCGGGCGCCTCTGTCCTCATGTCGCCAGGGTAGGCGTGACCTCCGACATCCCCCTCTGCCCGGCCACCGCAACCGCCCCAGCCACCGCAATGGCTCAGTACTGACGGGTGCGACCTCGGCGCACCCGTCAGTACTGCGCAACTGCGAGTAGCGTGTCGCTGCTGGAAGCCGGAGGGCTCGGACTGCTCCCGCGCACTCGAGGCCGATGAGCCCTACGAACTCCGAATGAAGCCTGCTACCAGGCGTTTCTCTACAGAGGGGCCGACGGGAATCGAACCCGCGTTCTCAGCTTGGGAAGCTGATGTCTTACCATTAGACGACGGCCCCGTGGCCGGTGCCGCCACAACTATAGCAGTGCGCGGAGGTCGTTCTTCTCGGCCGTTCTCAGCCGCAGACCGCCAGGTCTTCGAGCTTCTCCGCCTGATCCTCCGCGCTCCAGGGCACATCGGCTCCCGTCAGCGCGGCCAGCTCCAGAGCGAGCGCGCGGGCGAAGGCCGGGCCGCTGCTCGAATTGTTCAGCGAGACGACGACCGAGAGGCCGCTCTCGGGATCGTGATAGGCGGCGGTGAGGGTGCCGGTCATCGAACCGCTCATGCCCCACAGCGGACCCCGCCGCTCGAGACCGAAGCCCCAGAAGCGGTCGCCGGATCCAGCGTCTTCGTCGATCTCCTCGGTCGGCTCGCCGTTCTTGTCGCGCTTCGGGTTGTCGGTCGGCGAAGCCTCGGTGACGACTCCTGCGGACTCGCCGCCGAACGCCCCGTCGAGGTACTGCTCGTAGAAGCCCTTGAGGTCGGAGATCGTGGTGACCGTCGCGCCGGCGCCGCTGAGCATCGACGGCGAGACCTTGGACACCGTCATGGGATCGACGTCGCACACCGCGTTCTTGCCCTTGAACTGGCGGGTGAGGCCGGTCATGACATCCGAGCCCGTGGTCTCGGTGAGGACATTCCGCGGGTACGAGCTCGAGCTCATCCCGGCCTTAGAGAACACGTGCCGTTCGAGGAGCTCGTCCACCGCCGTGCCGGTGACGGCGTTCAGCGCGCGCGCGAGCAGCAAGGTGTTCGTGTCGGCGACATGAACGTCGAGCCCGGGCCACGAGAGGGGGGAGCGTGCGAGCCCCTGGGCCAGGAGTTCGCCCTCCGGCCACTGCCGCGCCGGGTTGTTGGCGAAGATCGAGGCGATGCGCGGCTTGAAGTCGGCGAGTCCCGATTTCGCGGTGCAGAGCTGACCGTAGGTGATGCCCTCGATCCCGACCTGGCGGGGCAGATCCTCGGAGAGCTCGCGGTCGAGCTGCACCTGTCCCTCGGCGACCAGGTCGAGCAGCAGCGCGCACATGACCGGCTGGGTGGCCTGGGCGCCGCGGATCCTGGTGTTG
Source organism: Leucobacter soli (assembly GCF_910593785.1). Classification (GTDB taxonomy): domain Bacteria; phylum Actinomycetota; class Actinomycetes; order Actinomycetales; family Microbacteriaceae; genus Leucobacter; species Leucobacter soli. The sequence continues at coordinate 32,671 of NZ_CAJVAP010000018.1, forward strand.
GCGGTGACGCCGTCGCCGAAGCCCTGCACGTAGTCGCCGCCGCTGGTCCAGACGCCGACCACTGCAGCAGTCGAGCCGCTCAGCTCCATCGCGGTGCTGACGGCCGCTTCGATGCCGGCCGAGAGATCCGCGCCCACGGTGTTCGCGGTGGCATCGGCGGGGGCGAGCACTCCGCCGGCGCTGCAGCCGGCAAGACCGAGCGCGGCCGCGGAGACTGCGGCGACCGCTGCGAGGCGTGCGCGCCTTCCGAGCCGAATACCCACTGGACCGCCGATCTTTCCGAATGACACAGACCTGATGAGTTTACCGTCTGCTGCCCGCGTGCCCGGATCCTGCCTGGGCAACGGCTGGGAGGCGTCGCCGGCCGGGTGGGGGACACACGGCGGATTCAGGCGTACATCTGATGAACGAGCGAGGTGAGGCGATCCTTACTAGCATGGCAATGTGAGTGAATTCGACGCATCCGTGGTAGCCGCCGTCACCGGCCATATGAATGGCGACCACCCCGAGGACAACCTGCTGATCGCCCGTGCCTTCGGCGCTCCGGATGCGCGCGAGAGCACCATGGTCGGGCTCGATGGCGCGGCGGGCGTCTGGCGCGTCGTGGACCCGGCCGGCGAGCGCGAACTCCGCGTCGAGTGGCCCGGCGGCCCCGTGTCGGAGCGCGCTGATATCCGTCGCGAGATCGTGGCCCTCTACCGCGCGTCCTGCGAACGGCTCGGCGTCACGCCGCGCGAGGAGCACCAGGCCGCGCCCTCGGGCGATGCGGCGCACGGCGCGAGCCACCCGCACGGTGGCGGCGGCCACCCGCACGGCGGCGGACACCCGCAGGCAGCCGACGACGGCTCCTTCTCGGGCGAGCTGCGCCGCGCGACCTGGGGGGATCACGGAGCGAGCGAGCATGCGACGTTCATGGAAGACGTCATGCACGGCCGTGGAACCCGTGACGACTACGCCGCCATGGTGGCGCAGCACTACTTCATGTATCTGGCGCTCGAGGAGGCCGCCGCCGGGTTCGCCGAGGATCCCGCGTACGCGGTATTCCACCCGGCCGCCCTCATCCGCCTCCCGGCGCTCGAGGCCGATCTCGAGCACCTGATGGGCGCCGACTGGCGGGAGCGCATCGCCCCCGTGCCGGCGGTCGCCGCCTACGCCGACCGCATCCGTGCGGTCGCGGCCGAGGGCTGGAAGGCCGGAGTGCTCGCTCACCACTACACCCGCTATCTCGGGGACCTCTCGGGCGGCCAGATGATCGCCCGCGTGATGGTGCAGCAGCACGAGTTCGACGCGGCCGGCGTCGCCTTCTACGACTTCACCGAGCTCGGCGACCTGCGCGAGTTCAAGGAGCGGTACCGCGACGCGCTCGACGCGGTCGGCGCCGGTCTCGACTCCGCCGAGCGCCAGCGGGTGGTCGACGAGGTGCGCGAGGCCTACCGCTTCAATACCGAGACCTTCATCGACCTCGACAAGGCGCGCGCGGCGGCTGCAGCCTAGCGCCGGCGCCCGGCCCTCCCGCCGGCGGCGCACCTGTGCCGGTGACGCCTTTGCTCCGGTGACGGTGACCTCCTCCCGCCGGTGATCGCCTGAGGAGTATGCTGGGCCTCCACTCGCGGACATCGCCGTCCGCTCAGGGATGGGGGATCCCATGGCGCACTCGATTCTGCGACCCGCCGCCGCGTTGACGGCGATCTCGCTCGCGTTCGCTCCGGGAGGGATCTATCCCGCCCCCGCGGCGACCGCCCAGGTAGCACCGGCAGTCGCGATCGCCGCACCGACACCGGTGCGCGCGGCGGCGCTCCAGGCGGTGAAGACACAGGCGGCGAAGACCTCCTCCGCTTCGAGCGCCCTGCTGAAGGAACGGCTGCGCAACACCCGGGCGCGTTTCGCTGCGCGCTTCGTCTACGTGCCGGGAGTGCCGAAGTTCGACAAGCTCGTGAATCGCGAGGTGCGCGCGGCGATCCGCTCGACGAAGCGGAGCTACTCGCCGCAGGCCTTCCCCAGGGGCGCGGGGCTGGGGAGCCGCGGCTGCGTCGCCGGATCGGTGACCAAATGGTCGGCCAAGAAGGTGATGCGTCGCGCGGCCACGGCCCCGCCGAAGGGCCGGGGCACGGCAGTCACCTGCGAAGTGATCTCGGCGTCGGGCTCGGTGATCCAGGTGGCGATGCGCACGGTCGCCGGCTCACGGACGAGGATCACGCGCGACGCGACCCGCACCTACTACGCCGATGTCAGGACCGGAGCCGCCGGCAAGGTCGGTGCGCTGTGGCGGTCGTCGACCCCGAAGAAGCTGTGGACGGCCGCGGTCGCGAAGCAGATCCGCCGGGCGGGCGGATCCGGAACGGACCCGATCGCCGACCCCGGGAAGGCGCAGCTGAAGCTCGCGAGGCAGGCGCTCGCCGCCGCGAAGAACCGGAGCGACGGCGACCTGAGCGCTCGCCTCCCCGCCGGGCTCGTCGCCCCCGAGCTCGCTGCTCTCGGCATCGAGCGCACGGCCGAGCCGACACCGGTGCGCATCGACGAGAAGACGGCGAACGGCTGGGCGAGCAAGGTCGGAAAGCTGCTGCGCGGGGCGGTGGGCAAGCGGTTCGTCGGCGTGAAGGCGAAGCGCTCGAGCGTGGAGCTCGACTGCCGCCTGCTGCCCTGCGTCGCGCTGACCTACGACGACGGGCCGGGCCCGTACACCGGAGCGCTGCTGAGCACCATGCGCAAGCGCGAGGCGCGGATCACCCTGTTCATGGTCGGGTCGCGCGTACCCGCCCGCCGGTCGATCGTGCGCCGCGCGGTCGTCGACGGGCACGAGATCGGCAGCCACACGATGACCCACCCGGATCTGACCGGGCTCTCGCTCGGCGCGGCCAGGGCGCAGGTGCGGGACGCCGCCGCGGCCATCCGGTCGGCCTCGAAGAAGCGCGTGCGGATCTTCCGCCCGCCCTACGGCGCGGTGAACAGCGGGATCATCGATGCGGTCGGGATGCCGGCGATCCTGTGGAGCGTCGACACCGAGGACTGGAAGCGCCCTGGCGAACGGGCGCTGATCGCGCGCTCCGTGCCGGTCGTGAAGCCGGGCGGGATCATCCTGTTCCACGACATCCATCCCGACTCCGTGAACGTCGCGAACTCGGTGGTGTCCGGTCTGCGGGATCGCGGCTTCGAGCTGGTGACGGTGAGCCAGCTCTTCGGCGGCAAGGTGCCGGTGAAGCGGATCACGTCGCGCGGGTGATCGCGCCCCGGCTCAGCTCTCGGCGACCAGCAGCTGGTGCCGTGCCAGCTCGCGGTAGAGCGGCACCGTCTCGACGAGTTCGTCGTGCGTGCCCTCGCCGACGACGCGGCCCTCGTCGAGCACGATGATCCGGTCGCTGTCCACGACGGTCGAGAGGCGGTGCGCGATCACCAGCAGCGTGCGGCCGGTCGCGACCGAGTCGAGGGCCTCGCGCATGAGACGCTCGTTGACGCCGTCGAGGCTCGCGGTCGACTCGTCGAGCAGCAGGATCGGCGGCGCCGTCAGCAGCGCCCGCGCGATGGCCAGCCGCTGCTTCTCGCCGCCCGAGAGCATGATGCCCCGCTCGCCCACCTGCGCGTCGAGTCCGCTCGCGAGGCCGGCCTGCGCGGCGGCGCGATCCAGCAGCGCCCCCAGGTTCACGGCCCGGAGCACCCGCTCGCACTCGGCGTCGCTCGCACCGGGGGCGCCGAGGCGCAGGTTGTCGCGCACCGTACCGGCGAGGACCGGGGCGTCCTGCTCCACGTAGCCGAGCTGCGAGCGGAGCTCCCGCCGATCGAGGGTCCGCAGATCCGCCCCGTGCAGCGACACGGCGCCGCGATCGGGGTCGTAGAATCGCTCGATCAGGCTGAGGATCGTCGATTTCCCCGCTCCCGAGGGCCCGACCAGCGCGACGCGGGTGCCGCGCGCGACCTCGAAGCTCACGTCGTGCAGCACCGGCGTCTCCACGATGGCGGCGGGCATGGCCTCGGCGTCCCGCCGGGCCCCGCGGCCCCCGCCGCGCACGAGCTCCCGCGCATCGACCCGGTCCGGGGCGGCGGAGCGGTAGGTGAAGGCGACGTCGTCGAAGCGGATGGCCGGCGCCGGGTCCGCCCCCGGATCCGCTCCCGCACCGAGCGCCTCGACCACCGCCAGCGGCACGATCCGCCCCGCGGGCGAGAGCTCGGTATCGCGCGCGGACTCGGTGGGCAGTGCCGCGATCTCCTGGATCCGCCCGAGCGCACCGAGCGCCTGGTTCACCGCGGAGATCGCCCCGATCGCCTGGCCGAGGGGCATGATCATCATGAAGAGGAAGATGATGAAGGTGACGAGCTGCGCCACCGTGATCGAGCCGGTGGCCACGCGGAACCCGCCGATGCCGAGCACGGCCAGGAACGAGACCTGCATCGCGATGAACGAGATCGGCACGATGAGCGCCGAGATGCGGGCCACCCGGATCCCGTGGCGGTAGGCGGCCTCGGCCTCGGCCTCGATCTCGGACTGCTCGCGCTCGGCGGCGCCCGCTGCGCGGATCGTGCGGATCGAGCTGATCGCACGGTCCACCGAGGCGGCCAGGTCGCCCACCTTCTCCTGCGAGCGGGCGACGGCGGGCCGGATCCTCGCGGAGAGCGCGACGACCACGATGAGCGCGACGGCCACGACCCCGAAGGTGACCGCGAAGAGCAGCGGATCGATGACGAGCATGCCGATGAGCGCGCCGACGAACAGCAGGGCCCCGCCGATCGCCTCTACGAGGCCCTGGGTGAGGACGGCGCGCAGCAGCGTGGTGTCCGAGCCGACCCGCGAGACCAGGTCGCCGGTGCGGCGCCGGTCGAACTCCGAGATCGGCAGGTGCAGGATCTTGCCGATCAGCCGACGCCGCGAGGTGAGCACCACGCCCTCGCCCAGACGCTGCAGCAGGTAGTGCTGGTAGCCGTTGACGAGCGCGCTCGCGACGACGAAGACCACCAGCCCCCAGAGGAGCCAGTCGAGCGGCTGCGCGTGCTGCACGCGGTCGATGACCGCACCGACCAGGAGCGGCTGGGAGAGCGAGAAGAGCGCGCCGGCGATGCTGAGGGCGACGATCCAGATGGCGCCGCTGCGCTGCTCGAAGAGGTAGGGGAGCAGCTGCCGGAACGTCGCCCGGGGGCCGCGCGGCTCGTCGCCGCGGGTCGAGGATCTGCGCCGGCCGGGTTTCGCGGTGTCGTCTGCCACGACGTTCAGCCTACGCTCAGGCGCCTGAACGTCTGCTCCGCTCGCCCGGACTGCACGAGATCGTCGGGACTGCATGATCGCGCGCGTCGATCGCGTACAGTCCGGTCGGTCTCGTGCAGTCCGGGCGCAGTCGGCTGCTCGGCGATCCGCCTACTTCAGCCGGTAGTCGATCCGGCCGATCTCGCCGCCGAAGAGGCCGTCCTGGGCGACGAGCGTGACCGGCGTCGTCTCGTCGGTGAGCGTGAACGCGATCACGTTCTTCACCGTGCCGCCCTTCTTGATGTTCTGATGGCGTTTGTCGCTCTCGAGATCGAAGAGTATGGCGGAATCCAGCTCGTTCTCCGCATCCGGATCGTTGTCCTGGAACACACTCATCGAGAACACGAACCCGGAGTAGGCCTGGAGGTCCTCGCCGCTCACGTTGGTGATCTCGTACCAGAAGGCGATGACCGCCTCGTCGCCGTACTCGTTCCCCTTCCCGCCTGCGGGGACGACCTTGTGCTTCGTGATCTCGATTCTCATGTCGTCGGTGACGAGCACGCCGTCGACGAACGAGGGGACTTCGGCCCCGGGCTCGGCATCCTCCGGCTCGATCTCGGGATCCTCGGCCGGAACCTCCTGCGTCGTAGCCGGCGGTGCATCCTCCAAGGCCTCGTCGAGCGCGTCCTTCGCCGCGGGCGCGGCAGCCGCGAAGACCCCCGTGAGCACCAGCACGAAGGCCAGGCCGGGGCCGACGAAGCCGAGCACGATGTTGACGATGCTGCCCCACATCGGGTTCCACTTCTTCGCGGCGCCGATGATCCCCAGGATCAGCCCGGCGAGCATCAACGGCCAGCCGATCACGCCCCACAGGGGGATGAGCGCCAGCACGAAGCCGACGACCACCAGGCCGAGGCCGACGAAGACGCCGGCGTCGATGCCGCGTGCGGGTGCGGGTGCGGGTACGGGTGCGGGTACGGGTGCGGCGGCTTCCGGCTCCATAGGGTTCGACACGTTCTCCTCATTTCTCCTCTGCCCGGAGCCCCCGGAATCAGGGGAATCGCGGTACCTGCCCAGCACAGCAGCCCCGCCGGATCCGCACCCACCTCCTTTCGGCCCGCGTCGACCGAACGAAAGCACAGGATTCCGACGGGCGGTGCGGTGCGGACGCAGGTGGGCGGTGACGGAGGGCGACCATAGGATCGGATCCATGTCCATCGCACCACCGCCCGGCCATCAGCCGGGTCCGCCCGCGATCCCGCCCGCGCCGGTTCCGACGGCCGCGCCTCGGCGCCGGACGTCCGCGCGCGCCAAGTCGATCTGGCTCGTGGTGCTGTGCGCGATGCTGGTGATCTCATCCGGGAGCATCCACTCCGGCGAGACCTCGGTCTTCTCGCCGCCGCTGCGGTTCTACGCCGGCCTCGGCGTGGCCGTCATGCTGGGCGCTTCCGTGATGCTGGTCTGGCGGCATCGCTGGCCCGTGCGGATCTCGCTCGGTCTGATCATCCTGACGATCCTGATCCCCACCTCGCCGCTGCCGGCCCTGCTCGCGCTGCCCGCGGCCGCCGCCGATACGCTCGGCTTCCGGCGCTGGGGCCTGATCGTCGGCACCTTCCTCGCCACGGGCGTCTCGTTCGCCTGGGACGTCGTCGCACGCACCTCGTACATCGCGATGTTCGTCGACGAACCGGCTGCGGGGACCCCCGAACGCATCGCGCTGTTCTGGGCGGTGCCCGTGCTCGCGGCGATAGCCGTGACCCCGTTCGCCGCCACGGGCATCGCGCGCCGGTTGCGCATGGAGCGCGATACGGCGCAGTGGGAGACCGTCGCGGCCGAGCGCAACGTCGAAGCACTGCATCGCGAGGTCGAGCTCGAGCGGCACCGCCAGGAGCTCGCCCGCGAACTGCACGACACCCTTGCCGCGAACCTGTCGACGCTCTCCCTCCACGCGGGTGCGCTCGAGATGACGGTGGACGCAGACGACGCACGAGCGGCGGCTGCGGCGCGGGCGGTCCGCGAATCGGCCCAGCACTCGCTCGACGACCTGCGGCACATGGTGCGCGAGCTCCGCAACCCGGATGCGCCCAGTGGCTCGAGGACCGAGATCACCGAGATCCCCGCTCTCATCGACGAGGCGTTGCGCGCCGGAACCGACGTGCGCGTGCAGCTGTTCATCTCGGACGCGATGGCGTGCGACGCGCGCGTCGCCCACGCGGCCTACCGGCTGGTGCAGGAATCGATCTCCAACGTGCGCCGGCACGCACCGGGTGCTCCGCTGCATCTCGACCTGCGCGGCGGCCCGGGGTTCGGGCTCACGCTGCGCACGACGAACTGGCTGGCTCCGGCGGGCCAGCCGCCGGTCACCGTCGGCGGCGGGAACGGGCTCACCGGCATGGCGGAGCGCGTCGGCCTGCTCGGCGGCACGTTCCAGGCCGGCGTCACCGCCGAGGGCGCGTTCGCGATGACCGCCTGGCTGCCCTGGGTGCCGGCGGCCGGCGCCGGCACCGGCGGCTGAGGCAGGACCCGCTGCTTCGGTACACTGGCGCGATGACCGCTCCGACTCGCATCCTGGTCGTGGACGACGACGCGCTCGCCGCAGCCGGGGTCGCCGCGGTGCTCGGCACCGCCGAGGACCTGGCCGTCGTCGGCACCCGCAGCGACGGCGATCAGGTCGAGGACGCGATCCATGAACTGCACCCGGACGTCGTGCTGTGCGACGTCCGGATGCCGCGCGTCGACGGCATCTCGGTCGTCCGCCGTCTCGTCGGCATGCCCGGCGCTCCGAGGTTCCTGATGATGACCGCCTTCGACGACGACGGTGTCGTGCTGCAGGCCATCGACGCGGGAGCGATCGGCTTCATCCACAAGGATGAGGATCCGCACCGGATTCTCGATGCCGTGCGCGCAGCCGCGCTCGGCGAGGCGCCGTTCTCGCCCCGAGCCGCCGTGGAGATCACCGGCTGGGCCCGTTCCGAGCGCACCTCGGCCAGACGACTCGACGCGCTGGCGAAGATGGAACGCCTCACGGTACGGGAGCGCGAGTTCGCGCTCGCCGTGATGACCGGCGCGTCCGATGCCGAGATCGCCGCGCAGATGTTCGTCTCCGAGACGACGGTGAAGTCGGCGCTCGCGGCGATCCGGACCAAATGGGATGCTCGGAACCGCACCGATCTCGCCGTGATCGTGGCGCACTCCGGGCTGGGCTGAGCCCTAGAATTTCGCAGACATGCCCTAGCTCCCCGCCTGGATCCGCCGCACCGCGAGGGCTGCATGCAGCGCGGCCTCGGCGGCCTCCCGACCCTTCGACTCGCGTGAACCGGGCAGCCCCGAGCGATCGAGCGCTTGCTGCTCGTCGTCGGTCGTGAGCACGCCGAACCCGACCGGTTTGCCGCTGTCGAGCTGCACGCGGGTGAGCCCGTCGGTCACGGAGCCCGCCACGTATTCGAAGTGCGGCGTGCCGCCGCGGATGATCACGCCGAGGCAGACCGCCGCGTCGAAGCCGCCCCCGCCGTCCTCGGCGGGGCGCAGCGCCGCCTGTGCGGCGAGCGGCAGTTCGAAGGCGCCGGCCACCCGGAACAGGGAGTGGTCGGCGCCGGAATCCACGATCGTCTCGTGGGCGCCGCGGATCAGCCCGCCCATGATCTTCTGATGCCAGCTGCCCGCGATCACCGCGATGCGCAGCCCGGTCGCGTCGACCGCCAGCTCGGGCGCTCCGTCTCCGCTCATCCCTGATCCGTCCCTTCCGCCTCGTCGGCCATCCGCTGGGGGAGGAGGTGCCCCATGCGGTCGCGCTTCGTCTTCAGGTAGTCGGTGTTCTGCTCCGTCAGGCCGACGAAGAGCGGCACGCGCTCCGTCACCTCGACCCCGTAGCCCTTGATCTGGGTCACCTTGTCGGGGTTGTTCGTGAGCAGCCGCACGCTGGTGAGTCCGAGGTCGTCCAGGATCTCCGCCGCGGCCGTGTAGTCGCGCGCATCCCCGGGGAGCCCGAGCTGCAGGTTCGCGTCGAGCGTGTCGATCCCGGCCTCCTGCAGCTGGTAGGCGCGGAGCTTGTTGGCGAGGCCGATGCCCCGGCCCTCCTGCCCGCGCAGGTAGACGACGACACCGCCGCGCTGCTGGACCAGGTCGAGGGCGGCGTGCAACTGCGGCCCGCACTCGCACTTCAGCGAACCGAATGCCTCGCCCGTGATGCACTCCGAGTGCACTCGCACCAGTGCGTCGTCGCCCGGCATCGACCCGTCGGGGGCGGCCGCGATGAGCGCGAGGTGGTCGACGCCGCTCCGCCGGTCGCGGTAGGCGCGCATGCGGAACGGCCCGTGCTCGGTGGGCACGAGGGTGTCCGCCTTCAGGCTCACCTGGCGATGCGGGACGGGAGCCGCAGGTGCGCTCGTCGGGTCGTGCTCCTCGAGGTAGGCGATCAGCTGCTCGATCGTGACGACCGGAACGCCTTCGGCGGCGCCCAGCTCGAGCAGCCCGGGCAGGCGCATCATCTCGCCGTCCTCGGCCACGATCTCGGCGATCATCGCGACCGGCCGCAGGCCCGCGAGGCGCATCAGCTCGACGCTCGCCTCGGTGTGCCCGGCGCGTGCGCGCACGCCGCCGTCGACCGCGCGCAGCGGGAGCACGTGCCCGGGGCGCCGCACGTCGGTGGGGACGGCCTCGGGGTTGGCGAGCGCGCGCAGGGTCGTGGTGCGATCCTTCGCGCTGATGCCGGTCGTCACGCCCTCGGCCGCATCGACCGTGACCGTGTACGCCGTCCCGCGCACATCCTCGTTCTGCTCGACCATCATCGGGAGCTCGAGCTGGTTCGCGATATCGTTCGACATCGGCGCGCAGAGCAGGCCGGAGGAGTGGCGGACGGTCCAGGCCACCCAATCTCGGGTCGCGAGCTCCGCGGAGAGGATCACGTCACCCTCGTTCTCGCGGTTCTCGTCGTCGGCGACGATCACGGGGCGGCCGTCGCGGATCGCGGCGATCGCCTCTTCGATGGTGCTGATGCTCATACCTGGGTTCCTTCGGGGTGGGGATCGGCGGATGCGGTGCCGGTGGAGATGCCGGTCGCGGCGTCGGAGTCCGCGCGGGCGCCGAAGCGCAGCATGCGCGCGACGTGGCGGGCGAGGATGTCGGTCTCGAGGTTCACGCGGTCGCCGGGGGCGAGCGCGCCGAGGGTGGTGGCGACGAGCGTCTCGGGGATCAGCGAGACCTCGAACCAGGGATCCGGATCCGCCGCGTCGGCGATGTCGGAGATCGTGAGGGAGACCCCGGCGAGGGTCACCGAGCCCTTGTCGACGAGCAGCGGGGCGAGCTCGGGGGCGAGCGAGAAGCGCAGTGTCCTCCAGCCGCCGGCCGTCTCGCGGTCGGCGTGACCGGCGCTGTCGTGACCGGCGCTGTCGCGCTCGGTGCCATCGTGCTCGGTGCCGTCGTGGGGCGTGACGGAGCGCAGCTCGGCCGTGCCGTCGACATGCCCCTGCACGATGTGCCCGCCCAGGCGGCTGTCGACGCGGGCGGCGCGTTCGAGGTTGACGCGATCGCCGACGCGCAGTTCGCCCAGCGTCGACATCCGCACCGATTGCTCCATGACGTCGGCGGTGAACGTGCCGCCGGGGCCCGAGCCGTCCGCGCCCAGCTCGATGACCGTCAGGCAGACGCCGGAGACCTGGATCGAATCGCCGTGGCCGGCGTCGCTCGTGACCCGCGGACCGCGCACGGTCAGCCGCAGCGAGTCGCCGACGGGTTCGACGGCGACGACCTCGCCGATCTCCTCGATCAATCCGGTGAACATGATGTCTCCCTCTCCTCTACCCGTCATTCTGCGCCTCTTCGCGAGATCCTGCACCGCGGGAGTCTGCTCCGCCGGATCCCGTACTACTTCCGGATCCTGCACCGTTACCGGGCGGTGCGGCCGGGCCTGCCGCACGGGCGATGGCGGCGTGCACGAGCAGATCGTCGCCCAGATGCTGGACCTCGGCTTCTTCGAGGCGCAGGATCCCCGACATGCCGGTGATGCCGAGATCGCCGAGTGCGAGCTTCGGGCCGCCGAGCAGTGCCGGCGCCACATAGACGAGCACCTCGTCGGCGAGACCGGCGGCGACCAGGGCGCTCGCGACGGTCGGGCCGCCCTCGACGAAGAGCCGGCGGATGCCGCGCTCGCTCAGTTGCGCGAGGTGGCCGGCGAGGTCGCACCCGTCGAAGCGGAGCGGCTCGGCGGCGCCCCGAGCGGCGAGAGCCGGATGCTGCCGGATCCGGGCCTCGGCGGGGATCTCGCGCCGCCCGAGCACGACCGGCAGCGGTTGCTCAGCGGCCGGTACGAGCAGTTCGCCGCCCTCCGCGCGTGCGGTCAGCGCGGGGTCGTCGGCGAGGAGCGTGCCGGTCCCGACGAGGATCGCGTCGGCCAGCGCCCGCCGGCGATGCACATCGGCGCGCGCCTGCGGGCCGGTGATCCAGCGGCTGCTCCCGTCGCTCGCGGCCGCGCGCCCGTCGAGGGTCTGCGCCCACTTCACCGTGACGAACGGCCGCCGTCGATCCGGTTGCGACGGCTCCGGGACGGGAGTATGGCTCCGCGCCGTTCCGTGCTGCCGCGCCAGCCACGGTGCGAGCAGGGCGCGCCCCTCGGCCTCGAGCACGCCTCCGCGCACCTCGACGCCCGCCGCGCGGAGCGTATCCGACCCGCCTCCGGCGAGCGGGCCCGGATCGGCGATCGCATAGGCGACCGCAGCGATCCCGGTCTCGGCGAGACGCTGCGCGCAGGGGCCCGTCCGGCCGGTGTGATTGCAGGGCTCCAGCGTCACGACGGCCGTGAGCTCGTGCGCGCGGTCGCGCCACTCGGCGGGCAGGCGATCGAGCGCATCGATCTCGGCGTGCGGCGTACCGGCTCCGCGGTGCCAGCCCTCGGCGACGATGCGGCCGGTCGGGTCGAGCAGCGTGCAGCCGACGCGCGGATTCACGTCGTCGACGGGGCTGCGAAGCGCGAGGTCGAGGGCGCGGCGCATCGCGTCCGCCAGCAGCCCGCTCTCCAACACAGCTTCCCCGATCCTGCGCGCCGGGGGCTGCGGGGGCCCGACGGTGCGGGTTTCCGCGTTCCTCTCATCCGGACTTGCACGCGGTCTGACCCGTGCATCACCGTCGGTACCGGAATTCCACCGGATCGGCCTCGCAGGTGCGAGGTTCGTGGACTTTGACCACCGGTTCGGATTCTCACCGACCCCGGAACACATACTTACTGTATCCCGTGGTCGACAGTCCTCTTGTCGAACCGGTTGCCGAAGGCCGAGACGGCCATCGGCGGCGTCGGCCCGCAGAGCCGAGAAATCGGCTCTGCTCGGAGGGCCTGGCCGCAGTTCGGATTCTCACCGACCCCGGAACACATACTTACTGTACCCCGTCCCGCAGAATCTTGTTGAGCCGACAAGTAACACAACGTCCCCGAGGCCGCCCGCCATCGCGGTCGGACCCGGGGACGCAGTGCGCGGCAGGCCGCTATCAGGCCTGGAACGCTGGCACGACGTGCTCGATGAACAGCTCGAGCGAGCGCTTCTTCTCCGCGAAGGTCAGGCTGCTGTCGCTCCAGATGCTGTACTCCGAGACGCCGAGCGACTCGTAGTGACGGACCCGCTCGATCACCTCTGCGGGGGTGCCGATCATCGCGGTGCGGTGGAGCGAGTCGAGCTCGAACTCGGGCCGATCGGCGAACTTCTCCTCCGGGCTCGGGTCGAGGAAGCCGTTGACCGGCGTCGTCTTGTTGCCGAACCATGCGTCGAAGTAGCGGTAGAAGCGGTTGATGGCGGTCGCGCCGACCTTCCAGCCCTCCGGATCGCTCTCGTCGTGCACGTAGGTGTGGCGCAGCACCATGAGGTCGGGGCGCTTCTCCACCTCGGGATGGTTCGCGATCGCGGTCTCGAACTTGCCGACGAGATCCTCGACCTCCTCGTCGCCCTTCATGAGCGGGGTCACCATGACGTTGCATCCGTTCGCGACGGCGAAGTCGTGCGACTCGGGGCTGCGCGCCGCGACCCACACGGGCGGGTTCTTCTGCACCGGCTTCGGCACGCTCGTCGCGGCGGGGAACTGGTACACCTCGCCGTCGTGCGCGTAGTCGCCGTCCCACAGCTTGTTCACGGTCGCGACGACCTCGTTCATGGCCTTGCCGCCATCGGTGGCCGGCATGCCGTTCAGCATCCGGTCGAACTCGAACTGGTAGGCGCCACGGGCGACTCCGAGTTCCGCGCGGCCATTGCTGATCACGTCGAGCAGCGCGGTCTCGCCCGCGGTGCGCAGCGGGTTCCAGAACGGCGCGATGATGGTGCCCGCGCCGAGGCGGATCTTCGTCGTCAGCGCCGCGAGGTTCGCGAGCTGCGACATCGGGTTCGGCGACACGGTGTACTCCATGCCGTGGTGCTCACCGATCCAGACCGTGCTGAACCCGCCGGCCTCGGCGAGCAGCGTCAGCTCGACGAGCTCCTCCCAGTGCTGCCGGTGCGAGATCGAATCGTCGTAGCGCTCCATATGGATGAACAGCGAGAAACGCATGTGCCTGCCCTCCTTCTCCTCTTCGCGTACGGCTACTGGGCCGCGCTCGCCGCGGCGTTGCGCTCGGCGATCGTCTGGTTGCCGCGGGACCAGTGCTCGTGCTCGATCTCGCGCACGATCACGGTGATGGCGTCGCTCTTCGCGTCCACGGTCTCCTCGGCCGCGCGATGCACGGCGTCGACGAGGGCGCGGAGCTGCTCGGGCGTGCGCCCGCGGGCGATGGAAATGTCGATCAGTGGCATGGTGTCAACCTCTCATTACAAAGGGGTCCGCGACTGGACCCTCATCGGTATTGATCCACACGCTCTTCAGGCGCGTGTACTCGTGCATCGATTCGATGCCGTGCTCGATGCCGACCCCGGAGCTCTTGAAGCCCTGCCGGGGGGACATCGGGGACATGGCGCGATAGGTGTTGACCCAGATCGTGCCCGCGTCGAGCCTGCGCGCCATCCGGTGCGCGCGGGCCAGGTTCTGCGTCCAGACGCCGGCGGCGAGGCCGTACTCGGTGTCGTTCGCGAGACCGACCAGCTCGTCCTCGTGCTCGAACGGCATGATCGCGGCGACGGGGCCGAAGATCTCCTCGCGCACCACCCGCATGTCGTTGTCCACATCCGTGAGCACAGTCGGCGAGTAGAAGTAGCCGGGGAGCTCGAGCCCGTCGGGCCGCCCGCCGCCCGCGTGCACGGTCGCGCCCTCCTCTGCGCCGAGCTTCACGTAGGAGTCGACCTTCGCGAGCTGGTCGGCGAAGGCGAGCGGGCCGAGCTCGGTGTCGTCGCCGAGCGGATCGCCGATCCGGATCGATCGAGCCCGCTCCGTGACGCGCTCGAGCAGCTCGTCGTAGACCGCCTTGTGCGCGAACACGCGGCTGCCCGCGATGCAGGTCTGGCCCGCGGCGGCGTAGATGCCGGCGACCACGCCCATGGCGGCGTTCGCGACGTTCGCGTCGTCGAACACGATGTTCGGGCTCTTGCCCCCGAGCTCGAGCGTGCAGCCGATGAAGCGGGCGGCCGCCTCTGCGGCGATGCGCGACCCGGTCGCGGTCGAGCCGGTGAACGAGATCTTCGCGAGCGCCGGGTGGCTCACGAGCGGTGCGCCGGCCTCTCCGCCGAAGCCGGTGACGACGTTCACCGCGCCGGCGGGGAAGCCGGCCTCGTAGGCGAGCTCGGCGAGGCGGAGCACGGTGCGCGACGTGTACTCGCTCGGCTTGATGACGACCGTGTTGCCCGCGGCGAGCGCCGGGGCGATCTTCGAGGTCGTGAGCGTGAGGGGGGAGTTCCACGGAGTGATGGTGCCCACCACGCCCAGCGGCTCGCGCTGGGTGTAGTTCAGGATCTCGAGCGAGGTGGTCGGCACCTGCGCGCCCTGGATCTTGTCGGCCAGGCCCGCGTAATAGTAGTAGTACTCGGGCAGGGAGCGCATCTGGCCGCGCATCTCGCGCAGCAGCTTGCCGTTGTCGAGGCTCTCCATCATGGCGAGCTGGTCCGCGTTCTCACCGATCAGGTCGCCGAGGCGGCGCAGCAGGTGGCCGCGCTTGGTCGCGGTGAGCCCGGCCCACGCGGGCGAGGCGAAGGCGGCCTGCGCCGACGCGACCGCGCGATCCACGTCTTCGGCGGTGCCGCGGGCGGCCTCGTAGAGGACCTCGAGCGTCGCGGGGTTGGTGCTCTCGAAGTAGGCGCCGTCGGCGGGGGCTGCGTGCTCCCCGCCGATGAAGTGGTCGAGGCGTTCGGTCACGGCCGCCCTCCTTCCGTTTCGTCGATGAATGAGATCAGGGCCGAGGCGAGCGCGGGCGCGTCCTCGACGGGCATCATGTGGCGGGTGCCGGGAACGATCACCGCGCGGCCGTCCGGGATCGCCTCGGCGAGGCGGCGGGACATCTCGGGCGTGGAGCCGGGGTCGTGCTCGCCCGTGATCGCGAGTGCCGGCGCGTGGATCCCGCCGAGTTCGGGGCCGATCTCGCGATCCCCGCGCACGAACACGGTGTAGGCGTGGAGGTACGACTCGATGTCGTTCGCGAGCAGGGTCGCCCGGGTCGCGTCGATGATCCCCTGCGGCACCGACGTGGTGGCGGCCGGATACCAGCGCTCGATCGAGGCCTCGACTCCTTCGGCGAAGTCGACGCCGGCGGTCGCGAGCCGCGCTTCGACCTTCTCCGCCTCCTCCGGGGTGCGGCGGCAGACGGAATTGACGCTGGTGAGGGTGGCCACGCGCGCGGGGGCGAAGCGGGCGATGTGCTGCGCGATCAGTGCGCCGAGCGAGAACCCGACGAGGTGCACCGGCTCCGCCGGCATGCGGTCGAGCACGTCTGCGCCGAGCGTGGCGAGCGTTTGCGCCTCGCGCAGCGGGGGCTGCGCCCCGTGGCCGGGCAGGTCGAGCGCGAGGCACGGTCGGTCGGCGGACTCGAGCGACGCGATGAGGGGCGCCCACATGGCGCGGTCGAGTCCGACGCCGTGCAGCAGCACGACGGGGGTCGGTGAGTCGGGCATCGCGGCTCCCGTCAGTCCTCGCCGAGGGCGGCCAGCCGCTGCTGCGGGCGGCCCTGCGCGGCGCCGGCGAGCGCGACGAGGATCTCGTCCGCGTGCGGCGCGTCCGCGACGCGGGCCTCGACGCTCTGGTGGTGCGAGCGGATCCTCATGTCGGTGTAGTGCTTCAGCGGGATGTCGAAGGCGACGCCGGCGGGGCCGCGCTTCTCGACGGCGGGCAGCAGCGTGGTGGCGTTCGCCGCATTGCGGAAGTGGTCGCCGAAGCGGAGGTTGTGGATGATGCCCGAGCCGTGCTCGATCTCGCCGTTCAGGCCGACGATGGCGGCCTTGCCGTAGGCCTCGAGGGGGGCGCCGAGCGCCTCGATGACGCGGGGGGCGAGCAGCGCGCCGAGATCGGAGGCGATGGAGTTGATGCCGGGGAGCAGATCCTGGACGAAGCCCTGGCCCTTCCACGGGTTGTCGAACACCGCGCCGACGATGGCGACACGGGCGATCGGGTCGACGTCGCGGCCGCCCTCGAGGGCCGTCTCCTCGACGATGGTGAAGAGCTTGCGGTAGGTGAATGCTGCGGTGCTCACAGGACGATCTCCTTCAGGATCTCGGAGGTGACGGGGCGATCGGTGGCCCGGTCGCCGATGCGGGCGAAGGGGCGGGGGCCGGTCGATGCTGCGGCGAGGACGGCGATCTCGCCGGGGTGCGGCGCATCGGCGAGGTTCGCCTCGATCGTCTGGTAGTAGTCGCGCGTCGCTGCGGCGGTCTTGTGCCACATCGGCACGCGCAGCAGTTCGCCGGCGTCGGCCCGGCCGTCGACGAAGCAGATGATCGAGGTGCCGCCGAGCGCCTCGCGCAGCAGGTTGCCGAAGTAGGGGGTGTGGATCAGCGCGCCGGCGTGCTCGAGCTCGCCCGCCGTGCCCACGAGCGCGGCCTTGCCGAACGCCTCGACCTGGTCGGCGCCGCCGAGCGCGTCGAGCAGGCGATCGCTGATCAGCTTCGCCAGCAGGGGGGCGACGCGCCGGGTCTCGGGCTGCAGGTCCTCGTCGGTGCCGGTTCCGGCCCAGGGGTTCCGGATGACCGCCGTGGTGACGGCTCGGCGGATCGCGGGGGCGCCCTCCCGAGGGATCTCCTCGGTCTGGGTGAAGATGCGGCGGAGGCCGGCGGCCCGGGCGATATCCCCGTAGTCGGTCAGCGATGACCGGGTGCTGAGGTCGGTCGTTCGCGCGGCGGGTTCGGCGGGGTTGTTCATCGGTGGCTCCTGATGCCTGGTGATCGTGTGAAGGGACTATGCGTCGTCGGACTCGGCGAAGGCCGCGATGGTGGCGGACTCCCGGGTCCTCGAGATGTGGCGACGGGTGGTGAGTTCTGCGAAGAGCGGATCCTTCGACTGGATGGCGAGGAGGATCTGCCGGTGCTCGTCCATGGACGCGTCGAGGCGGCCCGGGAGGGAGAGCGTCTGCGTGACGATGCGATGGTAGGCGAGCTGGTTCATCAGCAGCTCGTAGTGCTCGCCGAGCTTGCGGTTGTCGGCGCCGGTGACGAGCGTGCGGTGGAAGTCGTGGACCAGGGTGGCGTAGGCGGTCCGGTCTCCGGCACGCACCGCTTCGCGCTCGTTCTCGACGTTGTGCGCGAGACTGCGCAGCTCGGGCACGTCGCCGCGGCGGGCGAGCAGGCTCGCAGCGAGGCCCTCGAGCGACTCCTTGAGCTCGAAGAGCTCGAAGATCTCCTTGCGCGTGGGCTTGCGGACGAACGTCCCGACGCGCGGGCGGATCTCGACGAGACCCTCGCGCTCCAGCTGCTTGAGCGCCTCCCGGATCGGGGTGCGGCTGACCGCGAACTCTTCGGCGAGGGCGGTCTCCGCGAGGAGTTCGCCCGGCAGGGCCGTGCCGCTGACGACGAGGCGGCGCAGCCGATCCAGCAGGGGCGCATCGGTTCCGGGCGTTGCCGGCTGCGTCGTGGTGGCCATGCTCTGTTGCATACATCAACTGTAATTTGTATACGACAGGAGCGCAAGCGCCGGCCGGTTGCGCGGTAGAAATTACTGAAAATTAGGCATTTTTGCGATGGTGTTGACGATCTGCGGTGATCGAATTATGATCACTTGCATGCAACATAACATCAAGGGCGCTGTGCAGAAGGCCTGGGAGGCCGCCTGGGATCGTGGCGAGGTCGACGCCTTCGACGAGATCCTCCATCCCGACTACCGGCGAGTCAGCACGCGATCCGGCCGGATCACCGACGCCGCCTCGCTCAAGCAGGAGATCCTCGACGCCCGATCCGCGTTCCCGGATCTCGAGACGACGATCGACCGCATCGTCGTCGACGACGATGGAGAGAGCGCCGCCGTCTTCTGGCACTCCGTCGGCACCTTCGGCAACGACCTGAACGGCGTGCCCGCGACCGGCCGCCGCGTCGAAACCCGCGGGTCCAACCTGCTCGAGCTGCGCGACGGCAGGGTCGCGAGCGAGCAGGTGACCTGGGACCAGAGCGAGCTGCTCGCCGACGTCGGCGTCCCCTCGCTCCGCTCCGCGTTCGAGGAGGCGGCCGAGGAGGTCGTCGTCGACGACCTGAGCGGCGTCCCGAGCATCGACGCGCTCAAGGCCTTCAACCGGCAGTTCATCACCGGAGTCACGGTGGTCACCACGATCGACGAGGAGGGCAAGCCGCGCGGGCTGGCCGCCAACTCGTACGCGTCGGTGTCGCTCGATCCGCCGCTCGTGCTGATCTGCGTGCAGAAGTCGACGTCGACGCACGCGCCGCTCTACAAGGCGACGCACCTCGGCATCAACATCATGAGCGTCGAGCAGCGCGACACCGTCGGAGTCTTCGCCTCGCGCGAGCCCGACAAGTTCGCCCGGCTCGCCTGGCATCACGGCCCGGCGGGGAGCCCGCTCATCGACGGCTCCGCGGCCTCGATCGAGGCGGAGATCAAGGAGCGGTTCCTCACGAAGACGCACACCGTCTTCATCTCGAAGGTCACCCATGCGGAGGCCGCTGAGGTCGACGCCATGATCTACAAGGCCGGCAAGTTCTTCGACAGCTCAGAGCTCAGCGAGCTCCAGTAGCCCCGACAGCCCTGCTGGCTCCATCATCTCCATCGGAAACGACTACGACACGAGGAAGTGCAGATTCGTATGAGCGACAACGACACGCGCGACGAGGTCCATCACGCTCCGCCGCCCGCCCCGCACCTGGGCACCGAGAGCACCGAGACGGGGTTCCTCACCTCGTCGGTCACCGTCGCCGAGGCCGAGCGGCTGAAGCACAGGCCCGGCGCGGTGTTCTGGATCTCGATCGGACTCGTCATCGCATTCACCCTGTGGGCGATGATCTCGCCCGAGACGCTCGGCGGATCGATGACGGCCGCGATGAACTGGGCGGCGGCGAGCATCGGCTGGAGCTACCTGCTGGTCACGCTGGGCTGCATCATCCTGCTCGTCTATCTGGCGATGAGCCGTTTCGGCGGGATCCGCCTCGGCACCGATGAGGATCGGCCGGAGTTCAACACCTGGGCCTGGCTGGCCATGATCCTCTCGGCAGTCATGGGCATCGGCCTGATCAGCTACGGCGTCGCCGAGCCGATCTCCCACTTCGTGACCCCGCCGCACGGTCTCGCCGAGCCCGAGACGATGGACGCAGCCGTGCGCGCCATGCAGTTCTCGTACTTCGACTGGGGCCCGCACGCCTGGGCCGTCTTCGGCGTCTTCGGCCTCGCGATCGCGTACTCGACCCACCGCCGCCACAACACCGGTCTGGTCTCGCCCATGCTGCGCCCGATCTTCGGCGACCTGGTCGACGGCTGGTTCGGCAAGATGATCGACATCTTCGCGATCATCGCGACGCTCTTCGGCACCACCACCTCGCTCGGTCTCGGAGCCTCCCAGATCATCGAGGGGATGTCGCAGGTGTTCGGTCTGCCGACCGGACTGTTCCCGCAGATCGTCATCATCGCCGTGATCACCGTGATGTTCACGCTCTCCGCCCTCTCGGGTGTGCACCGAGGCATCAAGTGGCTCAGCCAGATCACGATGCTGCTCTCCGCAGGGCTCGGCGTCTACGTGCTCTTCGCCGGCCCGACCAACTTCGTCTCGAACCTGTTCTTCCGCTCCGTCGGCCAGTACCTGAGCGACTTCTTCCAGGTCGCGCTGCTCACACCGGCGACTCCGGACGACGTCGCGTGGATGCAGTGGTGGACCTACTTCATGATGGCCTGGTGGCTGAGCTGGGGCGCCTTCGTCGGCGTGTTCCTCGCGAAGATCTCGAAGGGTCGCACGATCCGCCAGTTCGTCGCTGGCGTCATGGGGATCCCGAGCCTCGTGTTCTTCGCGTGGTTCACCATCATGGGCGGCTCCGCCATCAACTTCGACATGGAGCGCGGCGCCGGCATCGGCGCGCGGGCGGCGGAAGACGTGAACTCGGCGTTCTTCGCGCTGCTCGGCGAACTGCCGCTCACGACGCTCACCTCGATCATCGCGATCATCCTCGTCGTGCTCTACTTCGTCTCGGGCGCCGACGCGAACACCTTCGTGCTCAGCATGCTCTCCTCCCGCGGCACGCTCGAGCCCACGCGGCCGGTGCTCACGGTCTGGGGCGTTCTGACCGGCCTCTCGGCCGTCGCGATGCTCATCGTCGGCGGGCTCTCCGCGCTGCAGCAGGCGGCCATGCTCTCGGCGCTGCCGTTCACGGTCATCGTCGCGCTGCTCGGTATCTCCCTCGTCAAAGAACTGCAGAAGGATCACCGATTCGTCGGCCTGCACACGGTCACCCGGGACGAGATGGATCAGTTGATCAGCAGATAGTCGCCTTACGCGTACCGGTCGCCGACCGGGGGTGCACCCGTCCCGCGAGATCGGCGGGACGGGCGCACCGAGACCACTGAGCCGTTCGCGGCACCAGCACACCCAAGAGAAAGCCCATCCGAGTGAAAGCAGAGACATCGATGTCCGACACGACCCCTGGAACTGCCGAGCCGCAGTACGGCACGTCGCTCACGCGAACGGAACCGTTCGCCACCGAGCACATCCCGGTCGCCGAACGCCACGGCCACCCCCGCCACCAGTTCACCCTCTGGTTCGCAGCGAACATGGTGCTGGCGGTGATGGTCTCCGGCTTCTTCTCCTCGCTCTTCGGGCTCTCCGTGCTGCAGGGGCTCAGCGCCGTCGCCGTGGGGACGCTGCTCGGCGCCATCGTCATGGGCGTCCTGGCCGGCATCGGCACGAAGATGGGCGTGCCGCAGCAGGTGCAGGCCCGCGGGCCGATGGGCTACTTCGCGAACTTCGTGCCGATCGCGGTGCTCACCGTCATCTCGGCGATCGGGTGGACGGCCGTGAACACGGTGTTCGCGGTCATCGCCCTGCAGATGCTCGTCGACGTGCCGTTCTGGCTGGCCGCGGCGGTCATCTTCGTCGTCCAGGCGGTCTTCGCGATCTGGGGGCACAACCTGATCCACCTGATCAACAAGATCGCCACCGTCGTGCTCGCGATCCTCTTCGCCGTCATCACCGTGCTCTCGATGCAGCAGGTGGACTTCGCCGTCGGCGTGAACCCGGAGGCGCCGTACTACATGGGCGAGGTGGCCGGCTGGATCACCTTCGCCGGCTTCTTCTTCGCCTACGTGATGACGTGGACGCCGTTCGCCTCCGACTTCTCGCGCTACCTGCCGCAGACCACTTCGCACGGCAAGGTGACCTTCTTCACGGCGACCGGCACCTTCGTCGCCATGATGTGGCTCGGCGGCATCGGCGTGCTCGTGTCGAGCTTCGCCGGCGAACTCGACGCGATTCCCGCGCTCGCCGAGCTCACCGGCTCGTGGGCGCCCGTCGCGATGCTCACCGTGGTCGTCTCGACGCTTCCGGTGAGCGCCATGAACCTCTACGGCGGCTCGCTGTCGCTGCTCACGATCCGCATTCCCGTGAACCGGATCGTCGGCGTCGTGCTGATCGCGCTGATCAGCCTCGGGGTCACGCTGCTCATGCAGACGAACCCCTACGGCAGCTTCTACGACTTCCTCAACATCCTCGCCTACCTGGTGGTGCCGTTCAGCACCGTGCTGCTGCTCGACTACTACCTGCGGATGCGCAGTCTGGGCCACCTCGCGACCGAGGAGCTCTTCGACACGCGCCGCTCGGTCGAGTGGGGCTTCGTGGCCTGGGTCGTCGGCTGCGCCTTCTCGGCGCTGTTCTGGACCTCGACGCTCTTCACCGGCCCGCTCGCGAGCGCGTTCGCCGGGTTCGGGGACGTGTCGTTCGTGGCCGGCGCGCTCGCGGCGACGATCGCCTACGTCGCGCTTCGCCCGTTGCCCCCGCTCTCCTCGCTGCTCCGCGGCGGGCGGGATCGCGTCGAGGCGTCGGCATGAGCGAGCCCCGCGAACGCACGGCGAGCGCACTCGTCGTCATCGACATGCAGCACGTCTTCCGCGACGCGGACAGTCAGTGGGCGACGCCGGGCTACGACCGGGCGGCCGAGCGGATCTCGCGGCTGACCGACGCCTACCGGGGCGAGGTGATCTGGACGCGTTTCGTGCGGGATCCGCAGGAGTCGGGCAGCTGGTCCGACTACTACGCGCGCTGGAACGAGTGCCGCGAGCCCGAGGACTCGCCGGTGTGGGATCTCACCATGCCGGTCGCCGATGGCGATGACATCGTGAGCCTGCCGACCTTCTCGAAGTGGGGGGAAGAGCTCGCGGGGCTCACCAGCGAGCGGCAGCGGCTCGTCGTCTGCGGCGTCGCCACCGACTGCTGCGTGCTCTCCACCGTGCTCGGAGCGGTCGATGCGGGCAAGCACGTGACGCTCGTGGCCGATGCCTGCGCCGGCGTCACCGATCGCGCGCACGAGCAGGCGATCGAGCTGATGGGGCTGCTCGGCCCGATGGTCGAGGTCGTCACGACGGAGGAGCTCGTGGCGGCCCGGGTGGGCTGAGGCGCTCCGTCCGCCCGCACTCGCTCGACCGCCGATCCTGTCGGATCGGATCCAGGACCGTCGCCGATTCGTTCGGCGGCGGTCCTGTTCCGTCTCCAGCGGCCTCTCTCTCTTCATCTCTTCTTCTTCTCTCTTCCCATCCTGCGGGCCCTCGGCCTTCTCGCCGCAGTAGGGGAGAGCCGCGAGCGGGGAGGATCTCGCAGTTCGGGCGGAGATCTCAGTTCGGGAGGAGCCCCTGGGCGGTTTCCGTCAGCCCGATCTGCGATCTCCGCCCGAACTGCGTGTCGTCGAAGCGTGTAGCCCCCAGATTGTGCCGCGCGCCGTCGCTGCGGATCCCTTGCAGCGACCCGGACGGTGCCCCTGCCGCAATTCCCAGCCGGATCGCAGGAACTCGAGTCTGCGACACTGGCGCGATCGCGACCGTCCGAGTAAACTTGAGTCACATTCACTCAAGTTTGCGATCCGGCCGACCCGGCCGCCGCAACGCTTGCTGATCGAGAGAGGGAGACATGCAGGCAAATTGGCAACCCGCCGCCGAAGAGGGCGAGCAGAGCGCGCTCGAGCAGTTCGGCGTGAACCTCACCGAGGTCGCGCGCAGCGGCAAGCTCGACCCCGTGATCGGGCGCGACAGCGAGATCCGCCGCGTCAGCCAGGTGCTGACCCGGCGCACCAAGAACAACCCCGTGCTGATCGGCGAACCCGGCGTCGGCAAGACCGCCGTCGTGGAAGGCCTGGCCCAGCGCATCGTCCAGGGCGACGTCGCCGAGTCGCTCAAGGACAAGGAGCTGATCTCGCTCGACATCTCGGCGCTCATCGCGGGCGCGAAGTACCGCGGCGAGTTCGAGGAGCGCATGAAGGCGGTGCTCGCCGAGATCAAGGAGTCCGACGGCAAGATCATCACCTTCATCGACGAGTTGCACACGCTCATGGGCGCCGGCGGCGGCGAGTCGTCGGTGGCCGCCTCGCAGATGCTGAAGCCGATGCTGGCTCGAGGCGAACTGCGCCTCATCGGCGCGACCACGCTCGACGAGTACCGCGAGTACATCGAGAAGGACGCCGCGCTCGAGCGCCGGTTCCAGCAGGTCTACGTCGGCGAGCCCTCCGTCGAGGACACGGTCGCGATCCTGCGCGGACTCAAGGAGCGCTACGAGGCGCACCACAAGGTCACGATCGCCGACTCGGCACTCATCGCGGCCGCCTCGCTCTCGAACCGCTACATCACGGCGCGCCAGCTGCCCGACAAGGCGATCGACCTGATCGACGAGGCCGCCTCGCGCCTGCGCATGGAGATCGACTCGGCGCCCATGGAGATCGACGAGCTGCGCCGCGCCGTCTCGCGGCTGGAGCTCGAAGAGCTCGCCCTCAAGAAGGAGAAGGACGACGCCTCGAAGGAGCGCCTCGCGAAGCTGCGCTCGGACCTCGCCGAGAAGCGGGAGGAGCTGAGCGGGCTCGAGGTGCGCTGGGAGAAGGAGCGCGCCTCGCTGAACCGCGTGGGCGAGCTGCGCGAGCAGTTGGACCAGCTCAACATGCAGGCGCAGGTCGCCCAGCGAGAGGGCAACCTCGAGAAGGCGTCCAAGCTGCTCTACGGGGAGATCCCGGTGATCCAGAAGGAGCTCGCCGAGGCGGAGCGCGCCGAGATGAGCGGTGAGGCGACCGTCGACGGCGAGCCCCGCATGGTCAACGAGCAGGTCACCGACGAGGACATCGCGGGCGTCGTCGCGGCCTGGACCGGCATCCCGGTCGGGCGACTGCTGCAGGGCGAGACCGAGAAGCTGCTCGCGCTCGAGAACGAGCTCGGCAAGCGGCTGATCGGGCAGGGCGAGGCCGTGCGCGCGGTCAGCGACGCGGTGCGGCGATCCCGCGCGGGCATCGCCGACCCCAACCGGCCGACCGGATCCTTCCTCTTCCTCGGCCCCACCGGTGTCGGCAAGACCGAGCTCGCGAAGGCGCTCGCCGAGTTCCTCTTCGACGACGAGCACGCCATGGTGCGCATCGACATGAGCGAGTACGGCGAGAAGCACTCGGTGTCGCGCCTGGTCGGCGCTCCTCCCGGCTACATCGGCTACGAGCAGGGCGGCCAGCTCACCGAAGCCGTGCGACGCCGGCCCTACTCGGTCGTGCTGCTCGACGAGGTCGAGAAGGCCCACCCCGAGGTGTTCGACGTGCTGCTGCAGGTGCTCGACGACGGGCGCCTCACCGACGGCCAGGGCCGCACGGTCGACTTCCGCAACACCATCCTGATCCTCACCTCGAACCTGGGCTCGCAGTACCTCATCGATCCCGATATGCCGTGGGCGGAGAAAGAGGACGCGGTGCGCGAGACCGTGCGCCGCGCCTTCAAGCCCGAGTTCGTGAACCGGCTCGACGAG
This sequence comes from Leucobacter soli, assembly GCF_910593785.1. GTDB lineage: Bacteria > Actinomycetota > Actinomycetes > Actinomycetales > Microbacteriaceae > Leucobacter > Leucobacter soli. The sequence goes on from NZ_CAJVAP010000018.1 coordinate 58,125, forward strand.
ATGGTGATCTTCCACCCGCTCAGCGAGGCCGACCTGGCGCTGATCGTCGACCTCTCGGTCGACCGGCTGCAGACGCGGCTCGCGGACCGCCGCCTGACCGTCGCGGTGACCCCCGCGGCGCGAGTGTGGCTCGCGGCGAAGGGCTACGATCCCGTCTACGGGGCGCGTCCGTTGCGCCGCCTCATGCAGCACGAGATCGACGACCGCCTGGCGCGGGCCGTGCTCTCGGGCGAGGTGCGCGACGGTCAGACCGTGCTGGTCGACGTGGCGGCAGGCGGCGACTCGCTGTCGGTCGAGAGCGCCGGATCGATGCCGGCCTCCGGTGCCGGCCTCGGCGACGGCCCCGACGATGTGATCGAGGCCGAGCTGCTCGACGACTGACCCGCGCGCCGGTCGGCCGTCTGCGGCCAGGTGTACGGTGGATCGTGTCCGCGGAAGCGGTCGGCGAATCGGGGAGCGTGGCTGATGGCGGGGTCGACGAAGGGCGTGCTGCTGCGCTTCGCCCCCATGATCTACGGCCCCACCGTGCTGTTCGCGATCGGCGAGGGCGCTGTCGTACCGCTCATCCCGATCCTTGCCGCTCGCCTCGGCGGAGATCTCGCCGTCGCGGGTCTCGTGGCCTCCGCTCTCGTGGTCGGACAGCTCTGCGGCAACCTGCCCGCGGGCTGGCTCGTGGCGCGCTTCGGCGAGCGGCTCACGATGGCCGGCGCCGGCGGACTCGCCCTGCTCGGCGTGCTCGGCCTCATCCTCGCGCCATCGCTCGGGCTCCTCGCCGCCGCGGTCTTCGTGATCGGGCTGTGCGCCGCCGCCTTCGGGCTCGCGCGCCACGCCTTCATGACGACCCGGGTCCCGCTCTCGTTCCGGGCCAGGGCGCTCGCCCTGCTCGGCGGCTCGTTCCGCTTCGGCATGTTCATCGGCCCGTTCCTCGCCGCACTGCTCCTCAGCCTCACCGGGACCGAGGCCTCGGCCGCCTGGCTCTTCGCGGCCTGCCTGGTCGCCTGCGTGCTGCTCGTGCTGCTGGGGCCGGATCCGGAGCGCAGTCTCGAGGCAGAGGCTTCGGCGCCGGCCGGGTCGTCGCGCGACGCCCGGCAGACGTCGCCGGTCGCCGATACCGGCGAGGCCGTGACCGGCGGCATCCGCCTGCCGGCGGCGCAGCGGAGCGAGGGGGTGTTCCGCACCATGGCGCGCCACCGGCGAGTCCTCTCGCGGCTGGGGCTCACCGCGGCTTCGCTCGCGGCCGTGCGCTCGGCGCGCCAGGTCGTACTGCCGCTGTGGGGGCTCTCGCTCGGGCTCGAGGCGCACACGATCTCGCTCGTCGTCGGCATCGCCGGGGCGATCGACTTCGCGCTCTTCTACGCGAGCGGCCAGGTCATGGATCGCTTCGGCCGGCTCTGGGCCTCGCTGCCCGCGATGCTGCTGATCGGCGCCGGGTTCCTGTTCCTGGCCTTCACCCACGAGCTGCCGGATGCGTCGATGTGGTTCGCCATGCTCGCAGCGGTGATCGGCGTGGGCAACGGGCTGTCGAGCGGGATCCTCCTCACCCTCGGGGCGGATCTCGCGCCGCGGCACGATCCGGCGCCCTTTCTCAGCTCGTGGCGCACGCTGACGGATGCGGGCGGCGCCGCGGCGCCGGTGCTCTTCTCGGCCATCGCGGCGATCTCGACGCTCGCGGTGGCCACGGGAGCGATGGGTGCGATCGCGCTGCTCGGCGCACTCGGCTTCTGGCGGTGGGTGCCGCGGTTCATCGGGCGGTCGGGGCCGGCGAGCGGGTAGTGCTCTACCCGGCCGTGCGGCGCGTACCGCCCTGCTCGCGTCGGGCCGCGATGAAGTCGCGCGCCGTCAGCTGATGCGGGCGTCCCCCGTACTGGGCGGCCGAGATGCCGGTGACGAACGCACCCGGATCCACCTCGAGCGCCGTCGCGATGCGGATCAGCGACTCCACCGTCGGGCTCGATGCTCCGCGCTCGATCTTGCCGATCGTGGTCCAGTTCACCTCCGCGAGCTCGCCGAGATCCTCGAGCGAGACACCGAGCTCCTGCCGGGCGGCCCGGATCCGTCGGCCGATCTCGGCGGCTGCGGCGGAATGGTACTTGGGCACCGGTCAAGCGTGCTCGGCGCAAGTGGGAAAAGCCAGATATCGAACGCATAGTGATCAAATGCACAGCGCGTGAACGCATCATTCAGGTCGTCCCCGGCGCAGCGCGAGACCGTCCCCGATCTCAGCGAATAGACTGTACCCGGTCCGCGATCGGCGGACTCCCCGACCGAAGGACGCCCGCCCCCCGTGAGCCCTAACGATCGCCCCGACCGACTGCGCATCCTCATCGGGTGCGACACCTTCGCGCCCGACGTCAACGGCGCGGCCAGATTCTCCGAACGGCTCGCCGCCGGGCTCGTCGAGCGCGGCCACGACGTGCACATCATCGCCCCCGCGCAGCGCTACCGGCGCTACCGGGCGGCCACGGAGGTCATCGAGGGGCAGCCCATGACCGTGCACCGCCTGCCCGCGGTGCGCTGGCTCCCGCACGACTGGCTTCGCTTCGTCTGGCCGTGGCGCTCCAAGCACTACGCGCGCAAGGTGCTGAGCGCGGTGCAGCCCGACGTGGTCCACATCCAGTCCCACATCGTGATCGGCCGGGGGCTCGCCAGGATCGCCCGCCGCCGCGGCATCCCCATCGTGGCGACGAACCACGTGATGGCCGAGAACATCCTCGACTTCACCGTGATGCCGCCGCTCATCGACAAGCTCGTGCTCAAGCTCGCCTGGGACGACGCGCTGCGCACGTTCCGGATGGCGCGCGCCGTGACCACGCCGACCCGTCGCGCCGCGGAGTTCCTCGAGCGCACGGTCGACATCACCGGGGTCATCCCGATCAGCTGCGGCATCGATCGCCGCAACTACCGGCCGGATCCGAGCCCGCGCGAGCAGCGCCGCGTGCTGTTCGTCGGCCGGCTCACCACCGAGAAACGCGTCGACGTCACTCTGCACGCGCTCGCCCGGCTCGATCCCGCGCTCGACGTGCGCTACGACGTGATCGGCGGCGGCGACCAGCTCAAGCACCTCGAGCAGCTCACCCAGCGGCTCGCGCTGCAGGACCGCGTCACCTTCCACGGCAGGCTGGACGACCCGCAGCTCATTGAGGCCTACTCGAGCGCCTCGGTATTCGTCATCTCGTCGATCGCCGAGCTGCAATCCATCGCCACGCTCGAGGCGATGGCATCCGGCCTGCCGGTGATCGCCGCCGACGCGGTCGCGCTGCCGCATCTCGTGCACGACGGCGAGAACGGCTACCTCTTCGAACCCGACAACGATGCGCAGCTGGCGGACCGACTCACCGAGGTGCTCACCGCTCCGCACGAGGAGTGGCTCCGGATGCAGAACGCGTCGCTCTCCGGCGTCGCCGTCCACGACATCAACCGCACCCTCGACACCTTTGAGGCGCTCTACCGCGGCGAACCGGTCCCGGAGTAGCCGGGCGGCACGATGAGCACAGGATCCGCCGGGCGGCCGACGCGCCTTCTCTTCGACGCGCGCTACATCCGCACCGACTTCCACGACGGCATCAGCCGGTTCTCGGCCGAGCTTGCGCGGGCTGTGCAGGACGCGGCTGTGCAGGACGCGGCGTCGGGCGCTGGTCTCGACGTCGTCTTCCTCATCCACGACGAGGCGCAGCGCGCCTCGCTGCCGGAGGGCGCGCGGACGCTCACGATCCACGCCCCCACCTCGTGGCGCGAGCCGTTCACGGCGCTGATCCTCAACCGCCACCGGCCCGACGCGGTGTTCTCGCCGATGCAGACCATCGGCTCGCTCGGGCGGCGCTTCCGGCTGATCCTCACCCTGCACGACACGATCTACTATCGGCATCGCACCCCGCCGCGCGACCTGCCCGCGGCCGTGCGGTTCGGCTGGCGGCTGTTCCACCTGAGCTACCTGCCGCAGCGGCTCGTGCTGAATCGAGCCGACGTTGTCGCGACCGTGAGCGAGACCAGCCGCCGTCAGTTCGCCGCGGTGCGGCTGACGAAGCGGCCCGTCGTCGTGATCGCGAATGCGCCGCAGGACCTCGCGGAGCTGCTGCCTGCGGGGGAGACGGGGTCGGATCGCGGCTCGGCCGTGTCGTCTGGACCGTCATCCGCCCAGTCATCCGAGCCGCCATCGACGGGGTCGTCGGCGAGGTCGTCCGCACGCTCGTCGGAGCCGCCGCGGAACGTCGTCTACATGGGCTCCTTCATGCCGTACAAGAACGTCGAGACGCTCGTGCGCGGGCTGGCCGGCCTGCCCGAGCACACGCTGCACCTGCTGAGTCGGATCAGCGCGGATCGCCGTCGCGAGCTCGAGGCGCTCGCCCCCGCCGGGGCGCGGATCGTGTTCCACGACGGCGTCAGTGATGCCGAGTACGCGGCGCTGCTCGACGATCGGGCCGTGCTCGCCACGCTCAGCCTGGACGAGGGCTACGGGTTGCCGATCGCCGAGGCGCTCGCGTTCGGGGTGCCCGCGGTCGTCAGCGACCTCGAGATCTTCCGCGAGGTGGCGAGTGACGGCGCCGTCTTCGTGCCTGCGGAGGATCCGGCCGCGTTCGCGGCTGCGGTGCGCTCGCTGGACGACGACGAGACTCGTGCTGCGCTCGTCGCGGCCGGTACGGCGCATGCGCGGAGTTTCTCGTGGCGGCGCTCGGCGGAGCGGCTGCTGGAGACGGTGCAGGCGCTGGTGTCGTCCGCACGGTGAAACCCGGCGCCGCCGGGTGCACCGCGCCGCCGGGTGCACCGCCGCCGGCGGTTGCGCTGCCGGGTGGGGCTAAGAGCCTACGAGCGAGGTTCGCGCCGACGGCTCGGTCGGCCGGTCGCCTCCCTGCGCTGGGTCAGAAGCGCCAGACGACGGCCTGGAAGCCCTCGGGGGGCTCGGGGACCCACGCGGTCTCCTTGGTGACCAGGCCGCTGCCGGTGGGGACGTTCGACTGGATGATGGTGAACGTGCCGTCGTCGTGCTTCTCGGTGATGAGCAGCGTGTGCACGCCCGACACCCAGGACGTCGGGAAGTCGAGATGCTCGTACTGGACGATGTCGCCGGGCTGCGCGTCGGCAATGGTCAGCCGGGTGGCGCCCTGGTAGCTGTTCACGGGGTCCCCGCTGCCGGTCCACGCCGCGCCTCCGGAGGTGACCCAGCGGTGCACCGACGAGATGCACTCGCCCGGCTGGTTCCAGCCGGTCGCACGGCTCGTGCCGACCTCGCTCTCGGCGAGCGCGATCGCGGCGTCCACGTCGTAGCTGTGCGGGGTGTTCGCAAGGGCGCTCATCGCGGTGAGCGCGTCGAGCGACTGGTCGCTGATCGTCGCGACCTTGGCGTCGAGCGACTGAGTGGAAGCCGGGGCTGCCGATACCTGAGAGAAGTCCTGCGTCGGGACCGCCGCGGCGGCCGGAACCGCGCCGAAAGAGAAGAGCACGGATGAGACCAGTGCCACGATGACGGGCTTCGTAGGACGTGCCACTCGTTCTCCTGCTCACGATTTCGGACGGCGTCGAACACGGTTCGACGCAGATAGACCCCCATACGCCCCAAAAGGCGTATCCCTCGATAGTACGTTACCGTTCCGTTACATCGCAAACCTGGTCTAGCGGATTCCCAGACAGCCGGGCTCGCGGCCCCTCGATCCGGGAGCCCTCGGCACCCGTGGACCGCGGATCCGCCGCCCCATTGCGCCGGAATCGGCGGCGCTGCGGCTCTGCGGCTCTGTGGCTCGGCAGGTTCAGCGGCTGCGTTCGCCCAGCCTGCCGAGGAAGAGCGCCTCGCCCAGGGCGATGCGCCGGATCTCCTCCGGGTGGACGCTCTCGTTGGTCGAGTGGATCCGGCAGTCCGGTTCGAGGACGCCGAGCAGCAGGATCTCGGCCGCCGGGTTGATCCCGGCGAGCGTGCTCGTGAGGGGGATCGATCCGCCGCCGCCCGCGGTCACCGTCTCGACCCCGTCGTAGGCATCGGTGAGGGCATCGCTCAGCACGCGGAACGCCGCGCCCGAGGTGTCCGCGCTGAAGGGCGATCCGAGCTCGCCGGCGCTCGTCTCCACCGTCACGCCCCACGGCGCGACCGCGTGCAGGTGAGCGACGAGCGCGTCGCGCAGCTCCGCGGGGTCGGCCCCCGGGGGTACGCGCAGATTCAGCTTCGCGGCCGCGCGGGGCTGGATCGCGGCGACCGCACCGACGACGGGCGGGGCGTCGATGCCGAGGATCGTGATGGTCGGCCGGGCCCAGAGCTGATCCGCGACCGTACCCGAGCCGATCCGCCGCGTGCCTGCCCGCATCCCCGCGTCGCGGCGGAACTCGCCCTCGTCGTAGGGCATGCCTGTCCACGTCTGATCCGTGGCGATCCCGGGGACCGAGACATCGCCCTGCTCGTCGCGCAACGTGGCGAGCATGCGGACCAGCGCGGCCAGCGCATCCGGGGCGGCGCCGCCGAACTCGCCGGAGTGGAGGGAGGAGTCGAGCGCCGTGACGCTCACCACCACGTCCACGGCGCCGCGCAGGCTCGTGGAGAGGGTGGGCAGGCCGAGGCGTGCGTTGCCCGAGTCCTGGATGAGCATCACGTCGGCCTCGCGGAAGAGTTCGGGGTTCGCCTCCGCGTAGCGGTCGAGGCTCGCTCGACCCTGCTCTTCCGAGCCCTCGGCGACGAGGATCAGGCCGACCGGGTAGGCGCCGTCCTCCTCGGGCGCCGTGTCGCCGCGCAGTGCGCGCAGCGCCGTCAGGTGCGCGATCAGGTTGCCCTTGCAGTCGGCCGCACCGCGCCCGTAGAGGCGGCCGTCGCGTTCGGTCAGCTCGAAGGGAGGGCTCAGCCACTCGTGCTCGTCGAGGATCGGCTGCACGTCGTAGTGGCAGTAGAGCAGCACGGTCGGGGCGCCCGCGGGTGCCGGGCGGTGGCCGATCACGGCATAGGTGCCGTCGGGCGTCTGCTCGAGCTCCGCCGGGATCCCCTCGGCGCGGAACGCCGCGCGCACCCACTCGGCGGCGCGCACGCACTCGGCCGGGTCGACGATCCGCTCGTCGGCGATGGACGGGATGGCGACGAGCTCGGCCAGCTCGGCGAGCGCGCGAGGCATGCCGGCGTCGATGCGGTCGCGGAGCTCGGTTCGGTTGTGGAGCTCGGTTCGGTTGTGGAGCTCGGTTCGGTCGCCGGGTGTGTCTGTGCTCGGGTTCATAGCTCCATCCTGGCGTATGCGGCGGTTCGGACACGCGCGCACGAGACGGTACGCGATCGTCCGCGCTGCACCCTTTCGATGGACGATCTCGTGCTGTCTCGACGATCTCGTACAGTTCCGTGCGGAGGCCGCGGCGATCCGAGGGCGCCGATCCGGGGGCGCCGATCCGGGGGCCGGGGTACGAACGGGCCGGGACGGCGGGGCCGAGACACGCCTGACTCCATCCGCTCTTTTGGCCAGTGGCCCGGCGACAGGGGGGTTACCGGCCAAAACGTGTGGATAGAACCCCGATCTAGCCGCATGATCACGCGGTAGAACAGACATTGTCATACCCCGGCACCCTTAACTGTGCCGA
>NZ_CAJVAP010000019.1 GCF_910593785.1 Leucobacter soli
CTCGCGACCCGGTATGACAAACTCGCGATCGTGTACCGGGCCGCGGTCGTCCTGAACGGAGTGATCGCCTGGCTCAACTATTTAACAGACACACCCTAGTGCCGATGCGTCGCGTTCCGCTCTCGTAGCGCTCGTTCCGGCTTCCTGCGCGTAGGATGGCAGCAGGGATGGATCGGCGAACGCTGATCAGGTCTGGGGGAAGTTCGCGACCCGGGCGGAGAAGCCGACATGAAGATCCTCATCGTTGAAGATGAAGAGCGCGTATCCGAGGTGCTCAGCGCGTTCCTGCGCCAAGCAGGCTACGAGACCGTCTGCGTGGCCGAGGGCGCCGCGGCTCTGGAGGCTCTCGGCTCGGACATCGAGGCCGTCCTCCTGGACCTCGGCCTGCCCGATATGGACGGGCTCGACGTCTGCCGGCGGATCCGCGGGTTCTCGGGCGTTCCGATCATCGTCGCGACGGCGCGGAGCCACGTCGAGGAGCGGATCCGCGGGCTCCACGCCGGCGCCGACGACTTCGTGGTGAAGCCCTACGACGTGAGGGAGCTGGTCGCGCGCATCGAGGCCGTGACCCGTCGCACGCGCCTGCTGCCGGCGGACTCGGACGAGGTGTCGGGTGTGGACGTCGACGGCGTGTACATCGACGTCATGAACCGGCTCGTGCTGGTGGACGGCGCCGCGGTCGAGCTCACCCCCAAGGAGTTCGACATCATCGCGGTCCTGGCGCGCTACCCGGGTGTCGTCGTTCCGCGGGACCGGATCATCCGCGAGGTCTGGGGCACGGACTGGAGCGGCTTCCGTCGTTCCCTCGAGGTGCACGTGGCCTCCATCCGGCGCAAGCTCGACCGCGCGTCGCTGATCGCGACCGTCCGAGGTGTCGGCTATCGATTGACTGGTGCCTGAGATGAAGCCTGGGTACGTTGTAGTCCTCGATCGAGACGATCGAGGCGCGCCCTACGAACAGCGAGAAATCGCTGTTCGCTTCACGAGCGCGGGAGTCGGCTATCGATTGACGGGTGCGTGACCCGTGCGCCGACGGCTCATCATCGTGTTCCTGGTGCCGATGGCGGCGATCCTGCTGGCGCTCGCGGGAGCCTACGCGTGGAGCGTCGCGAGAAGCATCCAGCAGGAGGTCTCGAACCAGCAGCTCAGCGACCTCAGCTACTTCCTCACCGGAACCCGACAGGCCCTGCGGGCGGGGAATCCCGCCATCGTCGAGAACGAGATGAGGCGATACAGCGATCTCTACGATGCCCAGATCGCCGTCTTCGATCGATCCGGCGCGCTGTGGGCCTCGGGAGGGCTGCGGCCGGGGACGCTCGACGAGGGGACCACGACCCTGATCGGGCTGGCGCTCTCCGGGCGCCGCAGCGAACCGCTCCCCGCCGTTCTGCCCTGGGAACTCGGCGAGACGACCCTGGTCGAGCCCGTCTTCGACGACGGCAATGCGATCGGAGCGATCCTGATCTCGGCGAGCGCGGAGACGCCGCGCAGCGAGATCCTCACGCACTGGACGCTTCTCGTCGCGGTCGTCGTGTTCATCATCCTGGTGCTGTTCCTCGCGGTGCTCCGTCTCGCTCACTGGGTATTGCGGCCGCTGCGACGGGTCGACCGGGCGATGGTCGCCATCGAGCACGGCGAGATGGATGCGCGCATCTCCGACGACGCGGGACCTCCGGAGATGCGGCGCATGATCCGGATCTTCAACCAGATGGCGGAGGAGATCGAGCGGGTCGTTCTACGTCAGCAGGAATTCGCCATGAACGCCTCGCATGAGCTGCGCAACCCGCTCGGCGCGCTGCTGATGCGCGTCGAGTACCTCGCGACCGGGCTCGACGGCTCCTGGGAGGCCGAGGTCGAGAAGACCCGCGAGGAAGGGCGCCGGATGTCGCGGATCCTCGAGACGCTGCTGAGCATGGCGACGGCGGGGCAGCAGGACTCGTCGTTCGCGGCCGTGGAACTCGTCGAACTGGCGGCGGGCCGGGTGCAGGGCTGGAGCCGGGTCGCGCGCGAGAAGGGGATCGCCCTGACCGTGGATGGCGAACCGCCCGTGCTGAGTCTCACCGATCGCACGTCCGTCGAGAGCGCGCTCGACGCCGTCATCGACAACGCGTTGAAGTTCGCCCCATCTGGCAGCACGGTCGAGGTGACGGTGCGCGATGACGACGAGGGGTGCCTCATCGGGGTGCGGGATCACGGGCCCGGGATCTCCGCCGAAGAGCTGGAGCAGGTGACCGGCCGGTTCTGGCGCAGCCCGCGCGACCGCAACCTCCCCGGGTCGGGACTCGGGCTCGCCATCGCCACCGATCTCATGGACGCCCTGCACGGCAGCGTGCAGCTCTCGACCCCCGAGGGCGGCGGCCTGAGCGTCGTCCTGCGGCTCCCGGCGGGCGGATCCTGATGCGAGCGGGACGGATCCGGATGAGAACGGCTCGGGCGATCGGTGCGGGTCTGCTGCTGATGCTCGGCCTGACCGCTTGCGGCGGGTCGCCCTACGCGGACGATGGACCGTACCGGATCGCGGGCGGCGGCACCGGCGGCGTCTACTACGACTACGGGGGCCGGCTCGCCGACGCGCTGCAGCAGGGGCTCGGCATCGACATCGCCGTCGTGGAGACGCACGGATCGGTCGACAACCTGCTGCGGGTCGGTTCCGGCGACGCGCTCCTCGGGTTCGCGCAGGGCGACACGGCGGCCGATGCGATCGCCGGGACGGGCGCCTTCGACGCGCCGCTGCCGGTGCAGGCCGTGGCGCGCGTCTACGACGAGTACGTGCACGTCGTCGTGCCCGCCGACTCCGAGGCGGAGGGAATCCGAGACCTGGCGGGTCTGCGGATCTCGCTCGGAGCGGAGAACTCCGGGGTCCAGGTGATCGCGGCGCGGGTGCTCGGCTCCTCCGGTGTCCTGCTCGACGGAGTCGAGAACCCTGCTCTCGGGCTCGACGCCTCGATCGAGGCGCTGCGGAACGGTGAGATCGACGGCTTCTTCTGGGTCGGGGGACTCCCCACGCCCGGCATCGAGGGGCTGGCGGCGGCCATGCCGATCCGGCTGCTGCCGGTCGAGGCGGAGGCGGTGGACCTGGCGAACGCCGGGCACGCCGGCGTCTACCGGCTCGCCGAGTTCCCCATCGGCATCTACGGGATCGGGACGCCGACCGCGACGATGACGGTGCCGAACTACCTGGTCGCCGCGACCGCCGCCCCCGACGAGCTGATCCTGGAGGTGACCCGAACGCTGTTCGAGTCGCGCGCCGCGATCGCCCGGCAGGTCGCGGCGGCAGGATCCCTCGACCGCCGCCAGGCCATCTTCACCGGGCCGATGCCCCTCCACCCGGGAGCGGCGGAGTACTACGTCGCCGTGCGGCACTGAGCCGGCGAAGTCCGCGATCCTCCGGAACCTCAAGAAACGCTCAAGGCGACCCTCAAGAAACACTCAAGGGCCATGACCCGGCGGCTCCGACGTCTCTAACGTGAAGGCGATCGATCGGTTCAAGGACGAACGTCACTCGCAGCATCCCGCAGCGGGCGGGCGCCGCGTTGAACCGGCGCAGCCAGGCAGACTCCTGCAGCGCGCGAGACGCGCCGCGGGTCGGGATCCAGAGATGGAGTCGTGATGAGTGCGAGTGAACCGCTGGTCGTCGTCGAGAACGTGCAGAAGCACTACGGGGACTTTCAGGCCCTGACCGACATCGAGCTGACGATCGGGAAGGGCGAGGTCGTCGTGATCATCGGCCCCTCGGGTTCGGGCAAGTCGACGCTGTGCCGTTCGATCAACCGCCTGGAGACCATCACCAGCGGCACGATCCGTATCGACGGCAAGGATCTGCCCGCCGAGGGGAAGGCGCTCGCCGCATTGCGCGCGGAAGTGGGCATGGTGTTCCAGTCGTTCAACCTCTTCGCGCACCTGACGATCCTCGAGAACGTGACCCTCGGGCCGATCAAGGTGCGAGGCATGCGCCGGGCCGACGCCGAGCGCGAAGCCATGGAGATCCTCACCCGCGTCGGAGTCGAGAAGCAGGCGTCCAAGCTCCCCGCGCAGCTCTCGGGCGGTCAGCAGCAGCGCGTCGCCATCGCGCGATCGTTGGCGATGCACCCCAAGGTCATGCTCTTCGACGAGCCCACCAGCGCGCTCGACCCCGAGATGATCAACGAGGTGCTCGACGTGATGATCGGCCTGGCGAAGGACGGGATGACGATGATCGTCGTCACCCACGAGATGGGCTTCGCGCGCAAGGCGGCCGACAGGGTCGTCTTCATGGCCGATGGGCAGATCGTCGAGCAGGCGGAGCCGGAGGAGTTCTTCACGAACCCGAAGAGCAGCCGCGCGAAGGACTTCCTCTCCAAGCTCATCACCAGCTGAACCCCTGGAGCCCGGGCCGGCCGGTTCCGCGCCCGGCGCCCCGACACCGACCAATCGAAAGGAACACATCATGCGATTCACGAAACCACTCGCCGCGGTGGGACTGCTCGCCGCAGCCGCGCTGGTGCTCACCGGCTGCAACAGCGGCAGCCCGGCCTCCTCCGGCGACGACGCCGCCCCCGAGGTCTCGGAAGAGGTGGCGCTCGAGGGCAGCCCCACCTTCGATGCGATGCAGCAGCGCGGCAAGGTCGTCATCGGCGTCAAGGAGGATCAGCCCGGTCTCGGCTACCTCGACAGCGTGACCCAGGAGCGCAGCGGTTTCGACGTCGACATCGCGCGCTGGATCGCCGGCTCGCTCGGTTTCGACGAGAGCAAGATCGAGTACAAGCCGATCGCCTCGGCCAACCGGGAGCAGGCGATCATGAACGGCGATGTCGACTACTACGTCGGCACCTACTCGATCACAGACAAGCGCAAGGCCGACATCGACTTCGCCGGGCCGTACTTCATCACGGGCCAGGGCCTGCTGGTGAAGCAGGGCGGCACCGACTACCAGTCGCTCGAGGAGCTCGCGGGCAAGACCGTCTGCTCCGCGACCGGCTCGACCCCGATCCAGAACATCAAGGAGAACTTCCCGGAGATCAAGACGCAGGAGTTCGACCTCTACTCGGCCTGCGTCGAGAACCTCGTCAGCAATCAGGCCGACGCGGTGACCACCGATCAGGCGATCCTGATCGGCTACGCGGCGCAGGATCCTGAGAACCTTATGGTCACGAGCGGCCCGCTGCTCACCGAGGAGCGCTACGGCGTCGGGCTCTCCAAGGGCGACGATGCGCTGCGCGCGCACATCAACCAGCTGTTCACCGACGGCGGTGCCGAGTGGCAGCGCATCTTCGACAAGAACCTCGGCGAATCGGGGATCGTGGTCGAGCAGCCCCAGGTGGACGCCTACTAACCGCTGATGCTCCCGGGGGCGGCGCGCACTCACCGCCCCCGGGTCTCACACAGGAGAGGAAGACGGATGGACGTCATCTTCGGCAACCTCGATCTCTGGGGAACGGCGATCACGAACACCCTGCTGGTGTTCGCCGGAGGAGGTCTGCTGGCGCTGGTGCTCGGCATCATCGTCGGCGGGATGCGGGTGTCGCCCGTACCCATCGCCCGGGGCGTCGGCACCCTCTACGTGAACATCGTTCGCAATACCCCGCTGACCCTGGTCTTCTTCTTCTTCGTCTTCGGCTACTCGGCGCTCGGCTTCGCGAACAAGGTCGAGCCCATCGTGCTGGGGATCCTGGCGATCGGCATCTACACGGCCACCTACGTGGCGGAGGTGCTGCGCGCCGGCATCAACACGGTGCCGGTCGGCCAGGCCGAGGCCGCGCGAGCGATCGGCCTGCCGTTCGGCCAGGTGATGAGCCTGGTCGTGCTGCCGCAGGCCTTCCGCTCGGTCGTGCCGCCCATGATGAGCGTGTTCATCGCGCTGCTCAAGAACACCACCGTCGCCGCAGGCTTCTCGGTCGCCGAGCTCGCCGCGATGCGGGCGACGATCAACGACGCCGCGGGGCGGCCCGGCAACCCCATGGAAGTGCTGCTCTGGGTGGCGCTCGTGTTCGTGGTGCTGGTGCTGCTGATGAGCCTGGTCCAGAACCGGCTCGAGAAGAAATGGAGGATCGCCCGATGAGCACCTCAGTCCTCTACGACGTCCCCGGCCCGAAGGCGATCCTGCGCAATCGCCTGCTCGCGGTCGTGACCATCCTGGCGGTCGCGGCGATCCTCGCCTTCTTCGTCTACCGTTTCGCGCAGACGGGGCAGTTCTCGGCGCAGAAGTGGGGGCTCTTCACCTACGCCACCATCTGGCAGCAGATCCTCGCCGCGCTCGGCAAGACCCTCGCCGCATTCGGCGTCGCCGCGGTGCTGAGCATCTTGCTCGGCTTCGTGCTCTCGATCGGACGGCTCTCCGATCACCGCTGGGTGAGCGTGCCGTCCACCGTCATCACCGAGATATTCCGGGCCGTGCCCGTGCTCGTGATGATGATGCTGCTCTACTACGGCCTGCCGTCGGTCGGGGTGAAGATGGATCCCTACTGGGCCGTGGTGATCGCGCTCGTGGCCTACAACGGTTCGGTGCTCGCCGAGGCGCTGCGCGCCGGCGTCGAGTCGCTGCCGAGGGGTCAGAAGGAGGCCGGGTACGCGATCGGTCTGCGCAAGAGCGGCGTGATGCGTCTGATCCTCCTGCCGCAGGCGATCCGTGCCATGCTGCCGGTGATCGTCGCCCAGCTCGTCGTCACCATGAAGGACACCGCGCTCGGCTTCATCATCACCTATCCCGAGCTGCTCTACCTCGCGAAGCAGTTCAGCAGCAACGTGCAGTTCGGTCGCCCGCTGCTGCAGTCGGCGTTCGTGATCGGCGGCATCTACATCGTGATGTGCCTGCTCCTGTCCGGGCTGGCGAAATGGTTGGAGATCCGCATGGGGCGAGCCCCGAAGGCGGGAGGCGGCGCGGCCGGCGACGCCGCAGGCCCCGGCACGGCCCCGGTGCAGCCCGGAGATCCGCGCCTGCACGAATCGGGCACGGTCACCGAGGTCATCGCCACGCAGGGTGGCAGACTGGCACCGTGACGTTCGCGGAGCTGGACTGGGGCCTGTTCGCCCTGCTGCTGCTCGCCGCCTTCGCCGCGGGGTGGATCGATGCCGTGATCGGCGGTGGCGGCCTGCTGCAGCTGCCCGCCCTGCTCCTCGTGCCGGGCATCACCCCGCTGCAGGCGCTCGCGACGAACAAGCTCGCCTCGGTCTTCGGCACTGCGACGAGCAGCGTCAGCTACGCGCGGACGGTGCGACCGGATCCGCGGATGGTCCTGCCCATGGCCGGGATCGCGCTGGGCGGGGCCTTCGCGGGGGCGTCGGTCGCCGCGTTCCTCCCCGCCGAGGTGTTCAAGCCCATCATCGTGCTGGCGCTGATCGCGGTCGCGCTCATCACGCTGCTCAAGCCCGCGCTCGGTGCGGTGACGCGACTCCGGCATCGCGGCGCGCGCCACGCGGCGGTCATGTGGGCGACCGGCCTGGCCATCGGCTTCTACGACGGCGTACTGGGGCCGGGCACCGGCACCTTCCTGGTGATCTCGCTCGTCGGACTGCTCGGCTACGACTTCCTGCGCGCGAGCGCGAAGGCGAAGATCGTGAACTTCGCCACGAATCTCGGCGCACTGCTGTTCTTCGTCCCGATCGGAGCGGTCCTCTGGCCGCTCGGCCTCGCGATGGGCGCGGCGAACGTCGTCGGCAGCCTGCTCGGCTCGCGACTCGCGATCGCGAAGGGGACGCGCTTCATCCGAACGCTGTTCCTCGTCGTGGTCGGCGCGCTCATCGTGAAGCTCGGGCTCGACGTCTGGGGCGAGAACCTTCGCTGACCCGCCGCGCGGTTCCTTCCCGCGCGGCGGGCGGGCTCAGCCGGCGTAGGTGTCGACGGCGAGGACCTTGACCTCGATCTGGTTGCCGTTCGGCGCTGCGTAGCTCGCGCTGTCGCCGACGTTCAGTCCGAGGATCGCAGCGCCGAGGGGGCTCTCGGCGCTGTAGACGTCGAGGTCGCTGCCGTCGGCGAGCTCGCGGTTGCCCAGGAGGAAGCGCTCCTCGTCGCCGAAGATCTCGGCGGTGATGACGGTGCCGATCTCGACGACGCCGTTCGCCTGCGGCGCCTGGCCCACGACCGCGCGTTCCAGGAGCTCCGTGAGATCGCGGATGCGGGCCTCCATCTTGCCCTGCTCGTCCTTCGCGGCGTGGTAGCCGCCGTTCTCCTTGAGGTCGCCCTCTTCGCGGGCGGCCTCGATGCGCGCGGCGATATCGCGACGGCCCGGGCCGCTCAGTTCGTCGAGCTCGCCCTTGAGCCGATCGTAGGCGTCCTGCGTCAGCCAGGTCTGCTTGTCCGGCATCTCAGCCCCTTTCCACGGGTCAAGCCCCGGCGTGCCGGGGCTCTCCGGCCGAGTCTATCAGGGCGCCGCGGCCGCGGCTCAGTCGGATTCGACGATCCAGCAGCTGTGCACCCGGGCCGTCGTGCCCGGGTAGGTGGTGGTGATCGTCTCGGTGAAGCTCCGGGTGCGCTGCTCGCTCGGCGGCAGCTCCAGGACTCGCCACCCCACCGTCGCGAACGACTCGCTGAGGGCTTCGATCGCGCAGGCGACCGGTGCTCCGGCCGGCGCGGTCACGTCGAAGTCGAGCGCCACGGTGCGGGAATCGCGCACTTCGTAGTGCACGACCTTCGCCTCGATGCCGGCGGCGGTCTCCCAGTTGCTGAAGAACAGCACGACGGTGCCGAGGAGCACTGCGGCGCTCGCCAGCGTCCAGCCGACCCGTCGATCGATGCCGCGCTGCCGGGTCCGCCCGTAGCGCTCGTCGAGCCGGTCGGCGGGCGGCGTGGTCACGTGATCCTCCGGAGGAGCGGGGTCGGAGCCCGGCGCTCTGCGATCGCCGAGCATCCGAGCAACTAGACTGGTGTGCTGTTGCCAGCGTACCGGGCCCGCCCCGAGAGACGCATGTGAGGGGAATCCCATGACAGTGAACAGCCGAGGGCTCAGGTTGATCGCGGTGCACGCGCATCCGGACGACGAATCGAGCAAGGGCGCCGCCACCTATGCGCACTACATAGATGCGGGCGCCGAGGTGCTGATCGTCAGCTGCACGGGGGGCGAGCGCGGCGACATCCTGAACGAGCTGATCGCGCGCGACCCCAAGAGCCGCCGCGATCTGGCCGGCCTGCGTCGCGCCGAGATGGCGCACGCGCGGGAGATCATCGGCTTCGAGCATCGCTGGCTGGGGTACCAGGACTCGGGCCTGCCGCCGGAGGGGACTCCCGTGCCGAAGGGCAGCTTCGCCGACGTACCGGTCGAGATCTCCGCCGAGGCGCTCGTGCGCATCGTGCGCGAGTTCAAGCCGCACGTGATGATCACCTACAACGAGCAGGGCGGTTACCCGCACCCCGACCACATCCGCTGCCACGAGATCTCGATGCGCGCCTGGGAGCTCTCGGGCGATGCGGAGGCGTACCCGGATGCCGGCGAGCCCTGGGAGATCTCGAAGGTGTACTACGAGTCCATCTTCAACGCGGATCGGGTGATCAAGGTGTTCGAGGCGTTGAAGGCGAAGGATCCCGACTCGCCGCTCGTGGCGCAGGCTGAGGAGATGATGGGCTGGTTCACGCGTCGCCCGAGCGACGCCACGGCACGCGTCGAGGTGGGGCGCTTCTTCGAGCGACGCGACGAGGCGCTGCGCGCGCACGCGAGCCAGGTGGCGCCCGACAGCACGTTCTTCTTCTGGCCGAACGAGCTGCAGCGCGAGGCCTGGCCGTTCGAGGACTACCGTCTGGCCGCTTCCCGGGTGCCCACGGACGCCGTCGAGACCGATCTCTTCCAGGGCATTGTCGGCGGGGTCGGCGATGATGGAGCCGAGCCCCGAAGCCCCGCATCATAAGGAGCCCCATGAGCACCCCGATCCTGTACGCCGTCTCCCTCGCGGCCGAGCTGGAATACGATTCGCCCGGTGCGATCCCGCCGGTCGCGTTCCTCGTGACGGCCATCTTCGCGGTCGCGGTGTTCCTCCTCGGCTTCGATCTTGTGCGCCGGATCCGCCGCAACCGGTTCCGGGCCGAGATCCAGGAGGGTCTCTCGGCCGAGCTCGCCGAGCGGAACGGCGTCGGGACGGAGCCCGGCGACTCGGGCCCGCAGGCCGACGGCCCGACCAAGGCCTGATCCGTGGGCACGGCGAGCAGTACCATCCCGCCCGCCGGCGATCCGGGGCGCGTGCTCGCCGAGGTCTTCGGCTTCCCCTCCTTCCGCGGCGACCAGGAGGCGATCGTCCGCCATGTCGCGTCGGGCGGCGATGCGGTCGTGCTCATGCCGACCGGTGGCGGCAAGTCGATCTGCTATCAGGTGCCCGCACTCTGCCGCGAGGGGACCGGGGTGGTGCTCTCGCCGCTCGTCGCCCTGATGCACGACCAGGTCGCCGCGCTGCGTCTCGCCGGGGTGCGCGCGGCTGCGTTGAACTCGGCGATGTCGTTCGAAGAGCGGGTCGAGGTCGAGCGGGCCTACGCGGCGGGAGAATTGGATCTGCTCTACCTCGCGCCCGAGCGGCTGTCGACGCCGGGAGCCGTCGAGCTGCTGCAGCGCGGCAGGGTCGCGCTCTTCGCCATCGACGAGGCGCACTGCGTGTCGCAGTGGGGCCACGACTTCCGCCCCGACTACCTGCGCCTGGGCGCGCTGGCCGAGCTCTGGCCCGACGTGCCGCGGGTGGCGCTGACGGCGACGGCGACGCCGGCGACCCATCGCGAGCTCACCGAACGGCTCCACCTCGACCGTGCGCGCCACTTCGTCTCGAGCTTCGACCGCCCGGGCATCCGCTACCGCATCGTGCCGAAGACGAAGGTGCGGGATCAGCTCGTCGCCTTCGTGAAGGGGGAGCATGCGGGCGAGGCGGGAATCGTCTATGCGCTCAGTCGCAAGAAGACGGAGCAGGCCGCGGCCTGGCTGCGCGAGGCTGGCGTCGACGCGGTCGCCTACCACGCCGGCCTGCCGGCGGAGCAGCGACTCGAGGCCCAGACGCGGTTCCTGCGCGAGGACGGGGTGGTGGTGGTCGCGACCATCGCCTTCGGCATGGGCATCGACAAGCCCGACGTGCGCTTCGTCGCCCACATCGATCTGCCGAAGTCCGTCGAGGGGTACTACCAGGAGACCGGTCGCGCGGGCCGCGACGGTGCGCCCGCGGAGGCGTGGATGGCCTACGGGCTCGCCGACGTCGTGCAGCAGCGGCAGCTGATCGAGACCGGTGACGGCGACAAGGCCACCCGGCGGAACCAGCTCGCGCATCTTAACCAGATGCTGCAGCTCTGCGAGATCACGAGCTGCCGCAGACAGTACCTGCTGAGCTATTTCGGGGAGCAGTCGAGCGGACCCTGCGGCAACTGCGACGTCTGCCTGGATCCGCCCAGGCTCTGGGACGCGACGGTGCCCGCGCAGAAACTGCTCTCCACGGTGCTCCGCATCGGCAAGGAGCGCGGGCGGACCTTCGCGGCCGGCCAGCACATCGACGTGCTCCGCGGCACCGAGAGCGATCGCTCCCGCGCGCTCCGGCTCGACGAGCTCTCGACCTGGGGAATCGGAGCGGATCTCTCGGTGGCGCAGTGGCGGGGCCTCGTGCGCCATCTGCTCGCGGTCGGCGTGCTCGAAAGCCGAGGGGAGTGGGGCGTGCTCGCCCCGACCGAGGCGGCGAAGCCGATCCTGAGCGGCGACGAGTCGGTGATGATGCGGGAGGAGGTGATCGCGCGTCGCGGCACCGGATCGACCGGGGCGAAACGCTCGGCAGCGTCCGCCGATCTCACCGCCGAGCAGTCGGAGATCTTCGAGCGCCTGCGCGCCTGGCGCCTCGGAGAGGCGCGCGAGCAGTCCGTGCCGCCGTACGTCGTGTTCGGCGATGCGACGCTGCGGGCACTCGCCGTGCACGAGCCCCGGAGCCCCGAGGCGCTGCTCGAGATCAGCGGCATCGGGCAGGCGAAGCTCGATCGCTACGGCGACGCCGTGCTGCAGGTGCTTGCCGAGCACAGCCTTGCCGAGCACAGCCTCGCCGAGAGCGCACCCGCCGAAAGCGGTCTCGCCTGAGGGTTTCCACATATATGCAGATCTGAATCTGTGGACTCCGTACACTCGTGGCTATGACGTCGCGCTCGCCCCAGCCGTTCCCGGACCCGGAGAGCCTGTCGCTCCCGCTGCTGGAGGACGCGCTCGAGCATCAGGCGCCGGAGGCCGAGGCCCTCGCGGCCGCCGAGGCGAAGCCGCGCTGGCGCGGCTGGATACACGCCGGCACGTTCCCGATCGCGATCGCCGCGGGAATCGTGCTCGTCTCCCTCGCCCACGGCCCGCTCGCGAAATGGGCGGCCGCGGTCTACATGCTGACGAGCATGCTGCTCTTCGGTGTCTCCGCGCTCTACCACCGCTTCGACTGGAAGCCGAGCACCAAGCGGGTGTTCCGCCGGCTCGACCACGCGAACATCTTCCTGCTGATCGCCGGCACCTACACGCCGATCGCACTGCTCGCGCTGCCGCTCGGCAAGGGGATCCTCCTGCTGATCCTCGTCTGGAGCGGCGCGCTCCTCGGCATCGGCTTCCGCGTGTTCTGGATCGGCGCCCCGCGCTGGCTCTACGTGCCGCTCTACATCCTGCTCGGCTGGGCGGCGGTGATGTTCCTCGTCGACATCTACCGCGCGAACCCGGCGACGATGATCCTCGTCATCGTGGGCGGACTGCTGTACACGCTCGGCTCGGTCGTCTACGGGATCAAGCGGCCGAACCCGGTGCCCGGCGTCTTCGGCTTCCACGAGATCTTCCACGCGCTCACGGTGCTGGCGTTCCTCTGCCACTGGACGGCGGCACTGCTCATCGCCCTCGACCCGGTCTACCTGCGATAGCGCCGGGACCGGCCGCACTCGATACACTCGCAGAGTGAACCCCGAGCGAACCGCGCCGCGCCCCGGGCTGCTGTACCGCCTGTACCAGCGTCGGCTGCGCCGCGAGATCGACCCCGCACGGGTGCCCCACCACATCGCGATCATCGTCGACGGGAATCGCCGCTGGGCCAAGCAGCGGCTGCAGGAGCGGGTCAGCGTCGGCCACCGCGCCGGTGCGCGCAAAGTCCCGGAGTTCCTGGCCTGGTGCGAGGCCGCGGGAGTGAAGGTCGTCACGCTCTACCTGCTCTCGACCGACAACCTGAGCGGCCGCGACGACGGGGAGCTGCAGGACCTCTTCGGCATCATCTCCGGCCTCGCCGGCGAACTGGCCGAGATGCCGGAGTGGCGGGTGAAGCACGTCGGCAGCGTCGACGGGCTCTCACCCGAGCTGGTCGACGCGCTCGCACGGGCCGAGGAGCGCACGAAGGATCGGGCCGGCCTGCACATCAACCTCGCGGTCGGGTACGGCGGGCGCAGCGAGATCACCGCCGCCATGCACAGCGTGATCGCCGAGCACCAGGCAGCCGGAGGCACGATCGAGACGCTCGCCGAGCGGCTCACACCCGAGACGATCGGCGCGCACCTGTGGACGCGCGGACAGGCCGACCCGGAACTCGTGATCCGGACCTCGGGCGAGCAGCGTCTGAGCGACTTCATGATCTGGCAGTCGGCCTATTCGGAGTTCTACGTCGTTGAGGCGCTCTACCCGGATCTGCGCGAGGTCGACCTCCTGCGCGCCCTGCGCGACTACTCCACCCGGCAGCGCCGGCTCGGACGATAATGGACGCATGGCCATCGATACCGCAGAGCTCCCGGATCCCGACGACCTGCCGCAGGACCCCGAGGACCTCCCGCCCGCGAACCTGAATCCGGGCTGGCTCAGCGAGGACGAGCTGGCCTTCGTGCGAGGGCGACTGCCCATCGTCTACGTCGAGGCCGTGCCGGTGCGCGTGGACGGGCAGGGGCGCGTCACCGAGGTCGGGCTGCTGCTGCGGTCGACCCCCGAGGGGGTCATGACGCGCGCGCTCGTGTCCGGGCGCGTGCGCTACGGCGAGACGGTCCGCGACGCGCTGTTCCGCCACCTCGAGAACGATCTGGGGCCGATGGCTTTCCCGCTGATCCCGGCGTCGCCGGTGCCGGCGCAGGTCGCCGAGTTCTTCCCGCTCCCCGGGGTCTCCACCTACATCGACGAACGGCAGCACGCGGTCGCGCTCGTCTACGTCGTCCCGGTCACGGGCTCGTGCAGTCCGCGGCAGGACGCGCTCGAGATGACCTGGATGACACCGGACGAGGCGCTCGCCGCCGGCACCCTCGCCGAACTGGTCGGGGGGAGGGGCCGGCTCCTGCGTCAGGCGCTGGCGTCCGTCGGCTGCTGACGACCGCTACCGCCGGGCGAGAAAGGCCTCGAGCTCCTCGCGCGCGGCGTGGTCGGGCTTCTGCACGGGAGGCGACTTCATGAAGTAGGCCGAGGCGGCCTCGACCGGCCCGGCGAGGCCGAGATCCTTCGCGACCTTCGCGGAACGGATCGCATCGATCATGGTGCCCGCCGAGTTCGGCGAATCCCAGACTTCGAGCTTGTACTCGATGCTCAGCGGCACATCGCCGAAACCGCGGCCCTCGAGACGCACGAAGGCGAACTTGCGGTCGGTCAGCCACGGCACGTGGTCGCTCGGGCCGATGTGCACGTCGCCCTCGGGAAGGTCGACGTCGATGTTCGAGGTGACCGCCTGGGTCTTCGAGATCTTCTTCGACTTGAGGCGGCTGCGCTCGAGCATGTTCTTGAAGTCCATGTTGCCGCCGACGTTGAGCTGGTAGGTGTGGTCGAGCGCGATGCCGCGGCTCTCCATGAGGCGGGCCAGCACGCGGTGCGTGATGGTGGCGCCGACCTGGCTCTTGATGTCGTCGCCGACGATGGGCAGGCCTGCGGCCACGAACTTCGCCGCCCACTCGGGGTCGCTCGCGACGAACACCGGTACCGCGTTCACGAAGGCCACGCCCGCGTCGAGCGCGGCCTGCGCGTAGAACTTCACGGCCTCGTCGCTGCCCACCGGAAGGTAGCACGCCAGCACCTCGGCGCCCGAGTCCCGCAGGACCTGGGCGACGTCGACCGGTTCGGCGCCCGACTCCTCGATCTCGTCGCGGTAGTACTCGCCGAGGCCGTCGAGGGTCGGGCCGCGCTGCACGGTGACGCCGAGCGACGGTACGTCGGAGAACTTGATGGTGTTGTTGTGGCCGGCCCAGATGGCATCGCCCAGATCCTTGCCGACCTTGTCCGCGTCTACCTCGAACGCGGCCACGAACTCCAGATCGGAGACATGGTAGCCGCCGAGCCGCACATGCATCAGACCGGGGACCTGCTCGTCGTCGGCGGCACCGCGATAGTACTCGACTCCCTGCACGAGCGAGCTCACGCAATTCCCGATACCCGCGAGGGCCACCTTTACTGTCATCGCACCAACACATCCTTCGGATCCGGCTCGCTGAACGCGTGCACACCAAAGAACGATTTTACTCCCCTCGGCATGTCCGGCAATTCGCACTGCTCCGTTCGCGCCGGCGTCGCGGGTTTGTACGCTGGAGGGGACGCGTCTCGAACGGGCGCGCATCGAGCAGCCGAGGAGGACCATGCCGGGCGACGAGACGCATGAGATCACGGCGCTCGCGATCGCCGCGGCGCGGGAGGCCGGCGCGCTCGCGCTCGAGGGGTTCCGCGCCCGGGACCTCCGGGTCGATCTCAAGGGCGACATCCACGATCAGGTGACCGCGTACGATCGCGCGGCGGAGGCGCGCATCCGCGAGCGGATCCTCGACGCCTTCCCCGATTCCGCGATCGTCGGCGAGGAGGACGGGGCGCATGCGGGATCGGGACCGCTGACCTGGTACGTCGACCCGATAGACGGCACCGCGAACTTCGCCCGCGGGATCGCGATGTGGGCGGTGAGCATCGGGGTCGCCCGGGGCGGGGAGATGATCGCGGGGGTCATCTTCGACCCGGCGAACGATCAGCTCTTCTGGGCGGATGACCGTGGCGCGTTCCTGAGAGACGGCCTTCGGGGCGACGACGAGCCGCTCCGGAGCTGGGGGCGCACCGATCCGTCGCAGGCGACGGTCGCGCTGAACTTCCCGCTGGCACGGGACCTCGTGCATCGACCCGAGCTGGCGCTCGAGCAGTTCTCGGCGGTGACGCGCAGCTTCGCTCAGGTGCGCGGCCTCGGCAGCACCTGCATCGCACTGGCGTGGATCGCGGCCGGCTGGCTCGACGTCACCGTCTCGTTCGAGACGAACCCGTGGGATGTCGCCGCGGGCGCCTTCATCATCCGGCGCGCCGGAGGCATCTATCGCGGGTACCGCGACGGCGCGATCCTGCCTGAGGCGCACGACTACCTCGCACCCCACTACTACGCCGCGATCCCGGACGGAGACTTCGAGCTGCTGCACGAGATCATGCGGACGCAGAGTCGGCGCCCGCTCCCGGTGCGACCGGCCGGGTAGCGCCCTGGGGTACGGTGCCTGACCGGGTCGCACGGAGGCCGCGGCGGGCTCGGCGGGGCGGGAGCCGTCAGCGCTTCCGCCAGGTGATCGCGTGCGCGCGGTCGAAGCCTCGCGCGCACTCGCCGCACGAGGTGACCCGGGTCGGCCGGCGGAATCGCACGTGCTCGTGCCCGGCGGGGCAGCGACCGACCCACGGCGCCAGTTCCGCCGCGATCTCGCCGTCGTGCGTGCGACCCCCGACGTATCCGATCTCGCGCGCGACGCGCTTCCACTCCGGCCCGTGCCCGGCGGCCGAGCCGGCCAGCGCGTGCGCCACCTCGTGCAGCAGGATCTGGTGGATCTCGTCGTCCTCGAAGCGCGCGGCGAGGTGCCGCGACACCGTGATGCGGCGGTCCGTGTAGTTGCAGAGGCCCGCGCGTCGCCGCGCATGATCGAAGTCGAAACTCCACGATCCTGCGCCGAACCGCGGGTCGAGGTGCATGCGGATCAGGGCCTCGGCCCACACCCGCACCCGCGCCGGATCAGCCACGGCCGAAGATCTCGGGAGGCGGCTCCGGACTCGCCGCTGCCGAATCGTCCCCGACGGGCCGGGCGGTCCCGATCCACTCGGCGAGCTCGCGGTCGACGAGCATGCGGGCGGGGTGCGGTCCACCGGCGAGGAGGCGCGGAAGCCAGTTCAGCTCCGGCTCGCCGCCCGAGGCGACGAGCACGACATTCCCGAAGCGGCGGCCCTTGAGCACCTGCGGCTCCGCGATCACGGCGACCTCGGAGAAGAGCGCGCCGAGGGTGGCCGCCTGGCCGCGGGCGAAGCGCTGCCCGGAGCCGTCGGTGGCGTTCACGACGACGACGCCTGTCGGGGAGAGGAGGGGGTGGATCAGTTCGTAGAACTCGACGCTCGACACGTGGGCCGGCGTACGAGCGCCCGCGAAGATGTCCACCACCACCAGATCCATGGCGCCGCGCATGCCGGCCGGCATGCGCCCGAGCACCTCGCGGGCGTCGCCGTGCCGCACGCGGATGCTCGCCCGCTTCGGCAGCGGGGCTGCCTCGCGCACGAGCGCGACGAGCGCGGACTCGAGCTCGACGATCTGCTGCCGGCTGCCCGGCCGCGTCGCCTCGATGTAGCGGGGCAGGGTGAAGGCGCCCCCGCCGAGGTGCAGCGCCGAGATCGGCGCGCCCGGCGTGCGGAACAGATCGATGACGTGCCCGATCCGGCGGATGTACTCGAAGAAGAGATCCCCCGGATCCCGCAGATTGACGTGCGACTGCGGGGTCCCGTCGACGTTCAGCACGAGCGACCCGGGCACCCAGCGATCCTCCTCGAACTCGGCGGTCAGCCCCGAGCTCAGAGCGACCGGTTCCGGGAGCTTCACGCCGGTGCTGCGCCGGGGTCGGAGGCGAGGCCGAGTCCGATCAGCTTCGTGCGCATGTCCGCATCGCTCGGTTCCACCTGGTGGGTGCCGTCGGGATAGGCGATGACCGGGATGTTCGTGCGGCCGCTGATGTCACGGGCCACGTCCGCGGCAGCCGGGTCCGCCTCGAGATCGATCCAGCGGTAGTCGACGCCGAGGTCGCCGAAGACGCGCTTCGCGCGGCGGCAGTCGCCGCACCAGTCGGCGCCGAAGATGATGGTCTCGGCGGGGCCGGCCGACGCGTCGCTCATGCCAGCAGTCTACGACTCCCGCGGGGGCTCCGCCGCCGCGGCCGGGGCCGTCGCCCGTCCGCGTTGCCAGTGCGCGTCGCCGAGACTCGGCGATCGTGCGCGGACGACCCGCTCTCTCGTAGACTCGGATCACGCGCAATGATGCGTGCGGAACCGAAGGAGCCACCATGTCAGAGTCGACGAACCGCGCCGAGAAGGGCGCCTTCTTCACCGCCAGGAACATCCTCGCGATCGTCATCGCGGTCGCGGCGCTCGTCTTCGTCTTCTCGAACGTGGCGATCGCCGAACTCAACCTGTTCGGCGCGCGTATCGCGCTGCCCGGCTGGATCTGGCTCGTCGTCCTGCTCGGGATCGGGTTCGTGGTCGGTTCGCTCTTCCCCTGGTTCAAGGCGAAGAAGAAGTAGAAGACCTCGCACGGCGGCTGATGAGGATACCGACGTCATGAGCAACGAGACCTTACCGCCCGAACTCCGCAGCGCCATCGACGCGATCGATCCCGGGCTCGAACGCCTGATCGCGCACCTGGACGCCGACGACCTCGCCGAGCGCGAGACGCGGGACATCGTCGGCGCGATCGAGTCGATGCGGGCGACCGGTGCGCAGAAGCTCCCGGGCGAGATCCGCGTGCGCGTGCTCACGCCGACACTGCGCGAGCACGGCTGGACGTCGCGCCGAACCATCGTCGAGATCTGCACCGACGATTCGCCCTTCCTCGTGGACTCCGTCACCGCGGCGATCGCGCGCGCCGACCTCTCGGTGCACCTGCTCCTGCACCCGCTCGTGTCGGTGCGTCGGGACGAACGAGGGGAACTGCTCGAGATCGGTGCGCACGGGGGCGAACTGGAATCCTGGATCCACCTCGAGATCGACCGCATCCCGACGGACGACGAACGGAAGGCGCTCGAAGACCGGCTGCGCGCGGTCCTGGCCGACGTGCGCAGCGCGGTGGACGACTGGAAGGCAATGCGACGCGCCTGCCTCGACATCGTCACCGACCTGCGCACCGACGCGCCCTCCACGGTCGACCCCGCCACGATCGGTCCGACGGTCGAGCTCCTCAACTGGCTGGCCGAGGACAACTTCACGTTCCTCGGCTACCGCGAGCACGTGCTCGAGACCGATGAGGGCGGCGCGGCGGTGCTGAGACCGCTGCCGCACACGGGGCTCGGGATCCTACGCAAGACGACGAGCGCCGTGGCGCACCTGCGTCCCGAGGCGCAGCGGACCGCCCGCGACCCGCGACTGCTCACCATCACCAAGGCGAATTCGCGCGCCACCGTGCACCGCGACGTCTACCTGGACTACATCGGCGTGCGCACCTTCGACGCGGCCGGGGCGGTGACCGGCGAGTGCCGTTTCCTCGGCATGTTCACCTCGACGGCGTATGCGGCATCGGTGCTCACCCTGCCGATCGTGGGCGCCAAGGTCCGCGCGATCCTCGCGAGCTCCGGGTACTCCGCGAGCTCGCACACGGGCAAGGAGCTGCTGCAGATCCTCGAGCAGTACCCGCGCGACGAGCTGTTCCAGGACACCCCGGAGCACCTGCTCGAGGTCGCGCTCGAGGTGAGCCGGCTCCGCGAGCGCCGACGCTGCCGGATCTTCCTGCGCCGCGACGAATTCGGGCGATTCCTCTCCGCCCTCGTCTTCCTCCCGAGGGACCGCTACAACACGACCGTTCGCCTGCGGATCGAACGGCTGCTGCGCGACGCCACAGGCGCCGACCAGGTGGATCACACGACGCGGGTTGGCGACTCGCCGCTCGCGCAGCTGCACTTCGTGGTGCGTGTGCCGCGGGGCAGCTCCGTGCCGGATCTGGGAGAGGACGACCTGCAGCCCGGCCTCGAGGCGGCCATCCGCGGCTGGGACGAGGGCCTCGTCGATGCACTGCATCGCGCGATGGACGAGGATCGAGCCGCCGCGCTGTTCGGCCGCTACGGCGCGGCGTTCCCGGAGTCCTACAAGGAGAGCGTGACGCCCGAGGAGGCGATCGAGGACATCGAACTGCTCGAGAACGTGGGGGAGGGGCACGAGTTCGCCGCCCACCTCTACGCGCCCGAGCGCTCAGAGCCGGGGAAGCGCTATCTGACCGTCGCGTCGACCGGGGTGTACCCGCTCACGCGGGTGCTGCCGGTGCTGACCGACCTCGGCGTCGATGTCGTCGACGAGCATCCCTATACGATCACGCTGCCCGACGGCACTACTCGGCAGATCTCGGACTTCGGACTGACGGCGGAGAAGGCCGAGAGCTGGAGCGACCCCGAGTGGGGAGCCGAGTTCGAGCACGCCTTCGAGGCGGTGTGGACGGGCGCGGCCGAGAGCGACCGGCTCAACTCGCTCGTCCTGCTCGGCGGCCTCGACTGGCGGCGGATCGTGATCCTGCGCGCGATCAGCATGTACCTGCGGCAGATCGGTTCGGCGTTCTCCGTCGAGTACATCGATCAGGCGTTCATCGCGCACCCGGAGATCGCCGCGGGCCTGGTGCGGCTCTTCGAGCTGCGCTTCGATCCGACCGTCTCGGGCGACCGGGCGGCGCTCGCCGCCGAGCTCGCCGGATCGCTGCGACGCGATCTCGACGAGGTGTCGAGTCTCGACCACGACCGGATCCTGCGCTCGGTCATCGGCATCATCGAGGCGATTCTGCGCACGAACTTCTACCAGCAGGCGGAGGGAGGCGGCCGCAAACCGTGGGTGTCGATGAAGCTCGACTGCGCGCGGGTGCCCGATCTGCCGAAGCCGCATCCCATGGCCGAGATCTGGGTGTATTCGCCCGAGGTCGAGGGCGTGCATCTGCGCTTCGGCAAGGTGGCGCGCGGCGGCCTGCGGTGGAGCGACCGTCGCGAGGACTTCCGCACCGAGGTGCTGGGCCTCGTCAAGGCGCAGATGGTGAAGAACGCCGTGATCGTGCCGACCGGGTCGAAGGGCGGGTTCTTCGCGAAACAGCTGCCCGAGCCGAGCGACCGGGCCGCCTGGCTCGAGGCAGGCAAGGCCGCCTACCGGACCTTCATCCGCGGCCTCCTCGATGTGACCGACAACCGCGCGGGCGCGGAGATCGTCCCCCCGCCCGACGTCGTGCGGTGGGACGGGGACGACCCCTACCTCGTCGTCGCGGCGGACAAGGGAACGGCCTCGTTCTCGGACATCGCGAACGGAATCTCCCAGGAGTACGGCTTCTGGCTCGACGACGCCTTCGCCTCCGGCGGCTCGGAGGGGTACGACCACAAGGGGATGGGCATCACCGCCCGCGGTGCCTGGGAGTCGGTGAAGCGCCACTTCCGCGAACTCGGGCACGACACGCAGACCCAGGACTTCACGGTGGTCGGGGTCGGGGACATGTCGGGCGACGTGTTCGGCAACGGAATGCTGCGCTCGGAGCACATCCGCCTGGTGGCCGCGTTCGATCACCGTCACGTGTTCGTCGACCCGGAGCCGGACGCGGCAGCGGGCTTCGCCGAACGGCAGCGGCTGTTCGATGTCCCGGGTTCGTCCTGGGACGACTACGATCGCTCGCTGATCTCGGCGGGCGGGGGAGTGTTCCCGTTGAGCGCCAAGTCGATCCCGGTCTCGCCCGAGATGGCGGCGGCGCTGGGCCTCGAAGCCGGCATCGGGTCGCTCACGCCCGCCGAGCTGAAGCGGGCGGTGCTCCTCGCCCCCGTCGACCTGCTCTGGAACGGCGGCATCGGCACGTATGCGAAGGCGAGTTCCGAGACGAACACCGAGATCGGCGACCGCGGCAACGACGCCATCCGCGTGAACGGCGCGGATCTGCGGGTGCGCGTCGTCGGCGAGGGCGGCAACCTCGGAGTGAGCCAGCGCGGCCGCATCGAGGCCGCCCTGCACGGCGTGAGCATCAACACCGACGCCATCGACAATTCCGCCGGCGTCGGCACCTCCGACCGCGAGGTGAACATCAAGATCCTGCTCGGGGCGCTCGTCCGCGAGGGCCGCATGGACCTCGCCGCCCGCAACGAGCTGCTGCGGTCGATGACCGATGAGGTCGCGATCCAGGTGCTGCGCGACAACTACGAGCAGAACGTGCTGCTCGGCAACTCGCGGGCCAACGCCGCGGTCATGCTGCCGGTCCACGAGCGGTTGATGGAATGGCTGGAGGGGCGCGACGAACTCGATCGCGAGCTCGAGTACCTGCCGAGTCAGTCCGAGATCCAGACGCGCATCGCCGAGCAGCGCGGCCTGACCCGGCCGGAATTCGCGGTGCTGGTGGCCTACGCGAAGCTGGCGCTCAAGGCCGACCTCGCGCTGACCGACCTGGCCGATGACCCCTGGTTCGCCGCCACGCTCGCCGAATACTTCCCGGAGCCGATCCGGCAGGCGTACGCGGGCGACCTGCACGCGCATCCGCTGCGCTCCGAGATCGTCGTCAACACCGTGGTGAACTCGATGGTCAACCGCGGCGGCATCACCTTCGCCTTCCGCGCAGCCGATGAGACCGGGGCATCGAGCGAGCAGATCGCGCGAGCCTATGTGGCGGTGCGGGAGATCTTCGACCTGCGCGGCTTCGTCACCGCGGTGGAGGCCACCGACAACGTCGTCCCCACGCAGGTGCAGACCGACCTCTACCTCACGTTCCGGCAGCTGCTCGACCGGGCGGCGCGCTGGTTCGTGCAGCACCGGCCCGACGGGGTCGGCATCGGCGCCGAGGTCGAGGCGTTCGCGGGCCCGGTGGCCGGCATGGCCGGAAGGATGGGCGAGCTGCTCCGGGGCGGCGAGCTCGCGGGCTTCGAGGAGCGGGTCGCGCAGTTCACAGCCGCCGGGGTGCCCGGGGAGCTCGCGCATCGGGGCGCCGGGCTGCTGCCCTCGCTCAGTCTCCTCGATGTGATCGAGCAATCGCGATCGCGCGGGCGTGCGCTGGACGAGGTCGCCGAGGTGTTCTTCGCTCTGACGGCGCGCACCCGCTTCGACGAACTGCTCACCCGCGTCGGCGGACTGCCGCAGGACGACCGCTGGGGGTCGATGGCCCGCGCGGCCATGCGGGACGACCTGTACGCGGTCATGAGCGAGCTCACCGCGTCCGCGATCGAGCGGACCGGATCCGAGGCCGGAGCCGAGGGGCCGGGCGATGCGGAAGCGCGGATCGAGGCCTGGCTGGGGCTCGGAGGGCCGTCGGCCGAGCGTGCGCTCGAGGACGCGCTCGACGCCGGGCGGACGGAGGAGGGCACCGGTCTCGCCACGCTCTCGGTGGCGCTGCGTCGGCTCCGCTCGCTCGTGCGCTGACGGCGAGCCGGATGCCGCCGGTCGCCCCCTTGCGCTTCGGCGAGGAATCGCCTATATTGGACAGTTGCGCCTCGAACACTTGTCTGCCTTCATATTGCGGTCGGCCGTCACACTCGCTCCCCCGAGTGCTTTCCGCGTGATCGAAGCGTTTCTGCATAGACCAGGCACACGGCCCGACGGGGCCCACCGGAGGTAACTTCCTTGGCTGCTGCGCGCAACGCATCCACCAATTCGCCCAAGAACGGTCGCAATCACTCGCGACTCTCGTTCGCCAAGATTTCCGACACGCTGACGGTGCCCAATCTGCTGGCACTGCAGCTCGAGAGCTTCGACTGGCTCGTCGGGAGCGACGCGTGGAAGGAACGCGTCGTCCAGGCTCAGAAGGACGGGCGCGACGATATCGCGCTGACGAGCGGGCTCGAGGAGATCTTCGACGAGATCTCGCCGATCGAGGACAACGCCGGCACCATGCAGCTGTCGTTCGAGAACCCGATCCTCGACGAGCAGAAGTACAGCATCGACGAGTGCAAGGAGCGCGGCAAGACCTACTCCGCGCCGCTCTACGTCGAGGCCGCCTTCTACAACACCGAGACCCAGGTGCTGAAGAGCCAGACGGTCTACATGGGCGACTTCCCCATCATGACCGACAAGGGCACGTTCATCATCAACGGCACTGAGCGCGTCATCGTGTCGCAGCTCGTCCGCAGCCCCGGCGTCTACTTCGAGCGCGCCCAGGAGAAGACGAGCGATAAGGACGTCTTCACCGCCCGCGTCATCCCGAGCCGCGGTGCGTGGCTCGAGTTCGAGATCGACAAGCGCGACCAGGTCGGCGTGCGCATCGACCGCAAGCGCAAGCAGTCCGTCACCGTGTTCCTCAAGGCGCTCGGCATGACCAGCGCTGAGATCCTCGAGGAGTTCGCCGGCTACGAGTCGATCGCGCTCACCCTCGAGAAGGACGGCCTGGAGACTCAGGAAGAGGCGCTCAAGGACATCTACCGCAAGCAGCGCCCCGGCGAGCAGGTGGCGATCGAGGCGGCCCGCGCCCTGCTCGACAACAGCTACTTCAACCCGAAGCGCTACGACCTCGCCAAGGTCGGCCGCTACAAGATCAACCGCAAGCTCGGAATCGACGCGCCCATCACCGATTCGGTGCTGTCGCTCGAGGACATCGTCGCGACCATCAAGTACCTGGTCGGCCTGCACGCGGGCACCGAGAACCTGCCGGGCATCCGCGACGGCAAGCCGGTCGAGATCCGCCTCGACACCGACGACATCGATCACTTCGGCAATCGCCGCATCCGTGCGGTGGGCGAGCTGATCCAGAACCAGGTGCGCACCGGCCTCAGCCGGATGGAGCGCGTCGTGCGCGAGCGCATGACGACGCAGGACATCGAGGCGATCACCCCGAACACCCTGATCAACACCCGCCCGGTGCTGGCCGCGATCAAGGAGTTCTTCGGCACCTCGCAGCTGTCGCAGTTCATGGATCAGAACAACCCGCTCGCGGGCCTGACCAACAAGCGCCGCCTCTCGGCTCTCGGCCCCGGCGGCCTCAGCCGCGACCGCGCCGGCGTCGAGGTGCGCGACGTGCACCCGTCGCACTACGGCCGCATGTGCCCCATCGAGACCCCTGAAGGCCCGAACATCGGCCTGATCGGCGCCCTCGCGACCTTCGCGCGCATCAACTCCTTCGGCTTCATCGAGACCCCGTACCGGCGCATCGTCGACGGCAAGGTCACCGATCAGGTCGACTACCTGACCGCGCACGAGGAGGACGAGTACCTCATCGCCCAGGCCGGCGCCCCGCTGACCAAGGACGGCAAGTTCGCCGAGAAGCAGGTGCTCGCGCGCCCCCGCGGTTCCGAGGTGCAGCTGGTCGACGCGGGCAACGTGCAGTACATGGACGTGTCCCCGCGCCAGATGGTGTCGGTCGCGACCTCGCTGATCCCGTTCCTCGAGCACGACGACGCGAACCGCGCCCTCATGGGCGCGAACATGCAGCGCCAGGCCGTGCCGCTCGTGCGCAGCGAGTCGCCGCTCGTCGGCACCGGTATGGAGGGCTACGCGGCAATCGACGCCGGTGACGTGGTCGTCGCCGAGAAGGCCGGCGTGGTCGCCGACGTCTCGGCCGACGTGGTCACCCTGCAGCTCGACGAGGGCGGCACGCAGAGCTACTACCTGCGCAAGTTCGACCGCTCGAACCAGGGCACGAACTACAACCATCGCGTCATCGTCAAGGCGGGCGAGCGGATCGAGGCCGGCGAGGTCATCGCC
Source organism: Leucobacter soli (assembly GCF_910593785.1). Lineage (GTDB taxonomy): Bacteria > Actinomycetota > Actinomycetes > Actinomycetales > Microbacteriaceae > Leucobacter > Leucobacter soli. Next base: position 25,497 of record NZ_CAJVAP010000019.1, read on the forward strand.
GACGGCCCCGCCACCGAGAACGGCGAGCTCGCGCTCGGCAAGAACCTGCTCGTCGCGTTCATGCCGTGGGAGGGTCACAACTTCGAGGACGCGATCATCCTGAGCCAGAACCTGGTGAAGGACGACACGCTCTCTTCGATCCACATCGAGGAGTACGACGTCGACGCGCGCGACACCAAGCTCGGCAAGGAGGAGATCACCCGTGACCTCCCCAACGCCAGCATGGAGGCGCTGAAGGATCTCGACGAGCGCGGCATCATCCGCATCGGCGCCGAGGTCCGCCCCGGCGACATCCTCGTCGGCAAGGTCACGCCGAAGGGCGAGACCGAGCTCTCGGCCGAGGAGCGCCTGCTCCGCGCGATCTTCAACGAGAAGAGCCGCGAGGTGCGCGACACGTCGCTCAAGGTGCCGCACGGCGTCTCGGGCACGGTCACCTCGGTGAAGGTCTTCGACGCGGAGAACGACAACGACGACGAGCTCGGCTCGGGTGTCAACCAGCGCGTCGTGGTCTACATCGCCCAGAAGCGCAAGATCACCGAGGGCGACAAGCTCGCCGGCCGTCACGGCAACAAGGGCGTCATCTCGAAGATCCTGCCGGTCGAGGACATGCCGTTCCTCGACGACGGCACCCCCGTCGACGTGATCCTGAACCCGCTCGGCATCCCCGGCCGGATGAACTTCGGGCAGGTGCTCGAGACGCACCTCGGCTGGATCGCCAAGCAGGGCTGGAAGGTCGAGGGCAAGCCGGAGTGGGCCGCGAAGCTCTCGAAGGACGCGCTCGAGGCCGCACCCGACACCAAGGTCGCGACCCCGGTGTTCGACGGCGCCAGCGAGGAGGAGATCGCGGGTCTGCTCGACTCGACCACGGTCACCCGAGACGGCGACCGCCTCATCGGCTCGAGCGGCAAGACCCGCCTGTTCGACGGCCGCTCTGGCGAGCCGTTCCCGTACCCGGTGTCGGTCGGCTACATGTACATCCTGAAGCTGCACCACCTGGTCGACGACAAGATCCACGCCCGCTCCACCGGCCCCTACTCGATGATCACCCAGCAGCCGCTGGGCGGCAAGGCGCAGTTCGGCGGACAGCGCTTCGGCGAGATGGAGGTGTGGGCGCTCGAGGCCTACGGCGCCGCGTACGCGCTGCAGGAGCTGCTGACGGTCAAGTCCGACGACATCCTCGGCCGCGTCAAGGTGTACGAGGCCATCGTCCGCGGGGAGAACATCCCCGAGCCCGGTGTGCCCGAGTCGTTCCGCGTCCTCATGAAGGAGATGCAGTCGCTCTGCCTGAACGTCGAGGTGCTCGGCGCGGACGGCCAGGCCGTGAACCTGCGGGACAACGACGACGAGGCCCACCGCACTGCGGAGGAGCTCGGCATCAACCTCTCGACCCGCTTCGAGACCTCGTCCATCGACGAGATCTGAATTGATGGGCGCATCGACCCAGGATGATGCGCCTCGGTTCCTGACACTTCAGAATTAGTTTTCACCCCAAGGAGAGAAATTGCTCGAGGGTACGAGTTTCAACGAGCTTCAGATCCGTCTGGCGACCGCTGAGGACATCCGCAGCTGGTCGTTCGGCGAGGTCAAGAAGCCCGAGACCATCAACTACCGCACGCTGAAGCCCGAGAAGGACGGGCTCTTCGGCGAGCAGATCTTCGGACCCAGCCGTGACTGGGAGTGCGCCTGCGGCAAGTACAAGCGCGTCCGCTACAAGGGCATCGTCTGCGAGCGCTGCGGCGTCGAGGTGACGAAGTCGAGCGTGCGCCGCGAGCGGATGGGCCACATCGAGCTCGCCGCGCCCGTGACCCATATCTGGTACTTCAAGGGCGTGCCCTCGCGGCTCGGCTACCTGCTCGACATGGCGCCGAAGGACCTGGAGAAGGTCATCTACTTCGCCGCCTACATGGTCATCGACGTCGACGAGGAGGGACGCCACGAGGATCGCAGTTCGCTCGAGGGCGAGCTGAACCTCGAGATCGGCTCGCTCGAGAATCAGCGCGATCTCGCGATCGCCCAGCGTCAGCAGCAGGGCGAGGCGGATCTGGCTGCGCTCGAGGCAGAGGGCGCCAAGGCCGATCAGCGCCGCCGCGCCGAGGCCTCGGTCAAGAAGGATCTCGAGCAGATCCGCAAGGGCTTCGACGACGAGATCGCGATGCTCCGCCGGGTCTGGGACGACTTCCTGAGCCTCAAGGTCGGCGACCTCAAGCCCGAGGACGCCGCCTTCGCCGAGCTGCAGGACCGCTACGGCGAGTACTTCGAGGCGCACATGGGCGCCGAGGCCATCAAGAAGCGTCTCGAGGACTTCGACCTCGCGGCCGAGAGCGACGCGCTGCACCTGCAGATCGCCGAGGGCAAGGGTCAGAAGAAGATCCGCGCCATCAAGCGCCTGAAGGTCGTCAACTCGTTCCTGCAGACCGGCGGCAGCCCCGCCGCGATGGTGCTCGACGTGGTCCCGGTGATCCCGCCGGAGCTCCGCCCGATGGTCCAGCTCGACGGCGGCCGCTTCGCGACCTCGGATCTCAACGACCTCTACCGTCGCGTGATCAACCGCAACAACCGTCTGCGCCGCCTGCTCGACCTCGGCGCCCCCGAGATCATCGTGAACAACGAGAAGCGCATGCTGCAGGAGGCCGTTGACGCACTGTTCGACAACGGCCGCCGCGGGCGCCCCGTCACGGGCACCGGCAACCGCGCGCTGAAGTCGCTGAGCGACATGCTCAAGGGCAAGCAGGGCCGCTTCCGCCAGAACCTGCTCGGCAAGCGCGTCGACTACTCGGGCCGCTCGGTCATCGTCGTCGGCCCGCAGCTGAAGCTGCACCAGTGCGGTCTGCCCAAGCAGATGGCGCTCGAGCTCTTCAAGCCGTTCGTCATCAAGCGCCTCATCGATCTGTCGCACGCGCAGAACATCAAGGCGGCCAAGCGCATGGTCGAGCGCTCGCGCAGCGAGGTGTGGGACGTGCTCGAGGAGATCATCCGCGAGCGCCCCGTGCTGCTGAACCGCGCCCCGACGCTGCACCGCCTGGGCATCCAGGCGTTTGAGCCGCAGCTCGTCGAGGGCAAAGCGATCCAGCTCCACCCGCTCGTCTGCACCGCGTTCAACGCCGACTTCGACGGCGACCAGATGGCCGTGCACCTGCCGCTCTCGGTCGAGGCGCAGGCCGAGGCCCGCGTGCTGATGCTCGCCTCGAACAACATCCTGAAGCCGTCCGACGGCCGTCCGGTGACCCTGCCCTCGCAGGACATGATCATCGGCCTGCACCACCTCACCACGGTCAAGTCGGGCGTGGCCGGCGAGGGCCGCGCCTTCGGCTCGGTCGCCGAGGCCATCCTGGCGATGGACGAGGGCTCGCTCGATCTCGGCGCGACGGTGAAGATCCGCCTCGTCGGGTACACCGACGAGCAGGGCGTCACCTCCGAGAAGCCGGTCCTGGTCGAGACGACGCTGGGTCGCGCGCTCTTCAACGAGGCACTGCCGTCCGACTACCCGTACTTCACGGGCGTGGCCGACAAGGGCAGCCTCTCGAGCCTGGTCAACGACCTCGCCGAGCGCTACCCGAAGGTCGAGGTCGCCGCGACGCTCGACCGGATCAAGGACGCGGGCTTCCACTGGGCCACGCGCTCGGGCGTCACCGTCGCCCTCAGCGACATCGTGACCCCCGCGAACAAGGCCCAGATCCTCGCGGACCACGAGAAGGCCGCCGCCGAGGTGCAGAAGAAGTTCAACCGCGGTCTCATCACGGATGCGGAGCGCCACAGCGAGCTGGTGGAGATCTGGACCGAGGCAACCGACGAGGTGGCCGCGGCCATGCGCGACGCGTTCCCCGAGGACAACACCATCTACCGCATGGTGTCGTCGGGAGCTCGAGGCAACTGGCTGCAGATCCGCAACATCGCGGGCATGCGCGGCCTCGTGAGCGACCCGAAGGGCGAGATCATCCCGCGCCCGATCATCAACTCGTACCGCGAGGGCCTGTCGGTGGCGGAGTACTTCATCGCGACCCACGGCGCCCGTAAGGGCCTCGCCGATACCGCGCTCCGCACGGCCGACTCGGGCTACCTGACCCGTCGTCTGGTCGACGTCTCGCAGGATGTCATCATCCGCGAGGAGGATTGCGGTACGCGGCGCGGCCTCGAACTGCCCATCGCGACCGCTGACGCCGACGGCGTTCTGGTGCGCGACGACAACGTCGAGAACTCCGTCTACGCGCGTACCCTGGCCGAGGCCGTCGTCGGTGCCGATGGCTCGGTCATCGCCGACGCGGGTTCCGACGTGGGCGACGTGCTCATCGACACGCTCGTCGCGGCGGGGGTCACCGAGATCAAGGTGCGCTCCGTGCTCACCTGCGAGTCGGCGGTCGGCGTCTGCGCCACCTGCTACGGTCGCTCGCTGGCCACCGGCCAGCGCGTCGACATCGGCGAAGCGGTGGGCATCATCGCCGCCCAGTCGATCGGCGAGCCCGGTACGCAGCTGACGATGCGCACCTTCCACACCGGCGGTTCGGCCTCGGCCGACGACATCACGCAGGGTCTGCCCCGCGTGCAGGAGCTCTTCGAGGCCCGCACGCCGAAGGGTTCCTCGCCCATCGCCGAGGCGGCGGGTCGCGTGACGATCGAGGACACCGAGAAGAGTCGGCGCATCATCCTCGTGCCCGACGACGGCAGCGAGGAGAAGCAGTACCCGGTGCTGAAGCGCGCCAAGCTGCTCATCGAGGACGGCGACCACGTCGAGCTCGGCCAGCCGTTCCTGCAGGGCACGCTGGACCCGAAGGACATCCTCCAGGTCGGCTCCACCGACAACGGGAAGCACATCCCGGGCGAGCGCGCGGTGCAGAAGTACCTCGTCGAGGGCGTGCAGGGCGTGTACCGCTCGCAGGGCGTGCCGATCCACGACAAGCACATCGAGGTCATCGTGCGCCAGATGCTGCGCAAGGTCACCGTGGTCGACCACGGCGAGACCGAGCTGCTGCCGGGCGAGCTCGTCGACCGCGCGCGCTACCAGCGGATCAACCGCGAGGCGCTGCTCGAGGGCAAGCGCGCCGCGACCGCCCGTCCCGAGGTCATGGGCATCACCAAGGCCTCGCTCGCGACCGAGTCGTGGCTGTCGGCCGCGTCGTTCCAGGAGACGACCCGCGTGCTCACGCAGGCGGCGATGGAGGGATCGAAGGATCCGCTCATCGGTCTCAAGGAGAACGTCATCATCGGTAAGCTCATCCCCGCCGGTACCGGCCTGAGCACCTACCGCGACGTCGACGTGGAGGCGACCGAGGAGGCGAAGGCGGAGCGCTACCCGAACCGCCTGTTCGCGACCGAGGGCGGCTTCGACGAGAACGACCTCTCGTTCGTGGACTTCGACAGCTTCACCGCCGACGAGTTCAACCCGGGCAGCTACAGCTGAGCTGACGCGCCGCCTCGGATGACGAACGGGCCCCCGCACCTCGGTGCGGGGGCCCGTTCGTTCGGGGCGAGGGTCAGCGGGTGATGCGGATCTTCGTCGCGGACTTCGCGCTCGACACCGTCGAGCTGCCGTGGTAGGTCACGCTCACTTTCCTGACGCCGGCCTTCTTCGACTTCGGGATCTTGACCTTCACGGTCGTCGTGCCGCGCTTGCCGAGCTTCACGGTCTTCGATTTTCCGGCGACCTTCACGGTCACCTTACCGCCGGGCGTGACCCCGGTGCTCTTCACCGCGACCGTGAACTTCGCAGTGTTGCCGGTCTTCACGCGGGCCTTCGAACGCTTCGCGGTCACCTTGGCGATGGCCTTCTTCACCGTTACGGTGACGGAGCCCTGCGACGCCGCGAATCGATCGGCCACGCCCGAGTAGGTGATCTTCACCGCGTGGCGACCCGGCTTCAGCGCCTTCGCCGGCAGCTTCAGGGTGGCCTTGCCCGAGACCAGCGCACCGGTGACGAGCCTCGAACCGACTGCGGCCGTGACCTTGCCGGTCGCCTTCGGGGCGACCGTGATCTTCAGCTGAGCCGTACGGCCGTAGCGCTGGGTCGCGACGGTCGCCGAGATCGAGGTCTCGACGGCCTTCGGCTCGGGCTCCGGCTCGGGCTCTTCGGTCACCGGGGTCAGCACGAAGCCCCGGTTGCCGTCGGCCGTCTGCGCGGTGCCGACGATCTGGCCGCTCTCGTTGATGTCGGCGGCCGAGAGCAGGTTCACGCCCTCGGGCAGTTCGACGACCCGTTCGTTCAGGTTCACGGGGCCGTGCGCATCCCAGGCGATGGCGGCGCCGCCGAACGAGGTGTTGCCCGCGAACTTCGAGACGTAGCCGACGAATACCCCCTCGTCGGTGCCCGCGTTCGCCCGCGCGTGAGTGAAGTCGGCGACGGTCGGTGCGGGGAGCGTCTCGGGTGCGCCATCGGTATCCCAGACCACAGCCGTCTCCTTGCCTCCGATCGTGACGGCGCCGAGGATCTCGCCGGCGTCGGTGATCTCCGCGACCGTCGGCGTGCCGGTTCCGCCCTCGGGCAGCGAGAAGACCTGTGCGGTGCCGTCGGCTGCCCACTTCACGGGATGGTACTCATCGTGGGTGTGATCCCCGTGCGGTACGACGAGCGTCACACGGCCCGCGATCTCGCCGTTCGATGAGATCGAGTTCGCAGCCGAGTTCTTCACGGTGACGCCGGCATCGAGCCCGACCGGGTCGGGGAGCGTCGAACCGGTACCTCCCGCGCTGAGCTTCACGGCGCGGCTCGAGGCGGTGCCGACGGTGGCGCCGGCGTCATTGATGTCGTTCAGAATGCCGGTGCCCGCTTCGTTGAAGACAGTGACTCGGCTGGCCACGCCCTCGGCCGACCACACGATCGGCACCGAGACCTGTGGTGCGGGGGAGAAGGCCTCGCCGACGGCGGTGCCCGCGTCGTTGATGTCGAAGGCCCGTGAGAAGGTCGAACCGTCGAGGTTCGGCAGCTGATGGCCGTGGAGGTGGTCGCCGTGACGCTCCCAGAGCACCGCCCACTGGGGCTGCGCGGTCGCACCGCGGCTGGTGCCGATGACGTCGCCGCTGTCGTTGATGCCGAGGGCGCTGCCGACCGTTCCGCCTGCGGGAGGGGCGAGGACCTCGAGCGTGTAGGAGGTCGCGATGTGCCCGTGCTCGTCGTCGTGCCCGTGGTCGTGGTCGTCGGCGAGCGCGGCGGGAGCCGCAGCCGACGAGGCGATGAGCGCGGCCGCAAGGCCGAGCACCCCGATGGTCAAAGGCGTGCGCGTCGCCGTGCGCGCCTCTACGGAGGTGGGGGAGTGGAACATGGATGTCCTTTTCTATTCGGTGTGGTTCTCGAGGACGGGTCGACGCATCGACTTACTTGATAATGAGAACGAATATCATTTAATCATGTTCGAGAAGCACCCGCGACCGCGGGGCCCGAAGGGCGGTGCAGCCGCCGGCGCGGAGCTCTCGGCTTTCGGTCTCGTCCGCGCGGCATCTCCGCACCTCGGAGCGGCGCTTGTACCCTTGCCAGCGAGTGGTGCGCAGCCCGAGCGCGCCCCCGGGTACCGACGAGAAGGACGAGCCATGAGCGAAGAGCGCGAGACGGCGGCGGGCGCCCCTGCCGCCGAGACGCCCGAGAACGCCGCCCCGAGCGCAGCCGAGAACGCCGCCGAGACCGCGCCCGACGAGCCGATTGCGGCGACGTCTACCCCCGATGCGGCGAACGCCGCCCCTGCTCCCGGCGCGCCCATCGAGGAGAGCGGCGCGACCGAGACCGAGGTGCTCGCGGCCGTCGACCGTGCCGGCGAACTGAACGTCGAGAGCGCGGCCGAGCCGGCGGCGGTGAGCGCGGAGCCCGAGACGTCCTCGCCGGTCGAAGATGCGGCGGACGCCTCGCCGTCCGCCACCGAGGCGCGGCCGGCCATCGTGCTGCCCGATGAGCTGCCGAGCGCCGGTCCGAGCGCGGCACCCGCGGCGGTGCCGGAGGACAAGATTCTCGTCAGCGCCGATCATCCGATGGCCGCGCTCTACATGCAGACCCCGTTGCCGCCGGACCTTCGGGGGAATCGCGGCGCCGGCGTGCTCATCTCGGTGCTCGCTACCGTCGTGTTCGCCGTGCTCTTCGCCGCCCTGCTCTACTTCTGGATCGGTCTCGACTCCACGCAGTCGGCCCTGCTGGACGCCGGCCTCTGGCCGTTCGCCGGAGCGACCGCGGCGTTCTTCATCGGCATGGTGCTCCTGGTGGTCATCGTCGGTCGGGCCGGATGGTGGGCCTACGTGCTGGGCGGCTTCCTCGTCGGAGCGCTCGCCTGGGCCGCCACCGTGGTGAGCGCGGCCTACTCCTCCTACCTCTTCTACGGCGGCACCGGGCTCGCCGCGCTGCTGCCGGGCGGCAGCATCACGCCGCTCGGCGTCATCGAGCATTTCGGGCTGACGCTTCCGGCGATCGCCGCCGGCGTGATCGCGCGCGAGGTCACCGTGTGGTTCGGCGCCTGGATCGGCTCGCGCGGCCGTCGCGTATCCCGCAGCAACGCCGAGGCCGTCTCCGAGTACGAGGCGGCGCTGGCCGAAGCGCAGGCGAAGCGGCCATGAGCGAGGACCGGCCCCACGAACGGCGCCGCGGTGTGACCCGCGGCTACGTCGTGGGTCTGGTCGCCGCGACCGTGATGGTCGCGCTGGCGCTGGTCGTCGCGAGCTGGGGCATCCTGGGGATGGTCCTCCGTCGCGAGCCGGTCGACACCCCGGGTCTGGGGTTGGCGGCGGCCGAGCTGATCCTCCTGCCCGCACTCGCGGCGCTCGCCCTCGGGCTCTGGCTGCAGACGCTGGTGCTGCTGCGCGGGCGCCGCACTCCTCCCTGGGCGCACGTCATCGTGCTCGGCGGGGGAGCGTACTTCATCTGGTGCCTCGGCGGCGTGCTCGCGGGGATGCCGATCTCCGATACGTGGCTCAGTCCGTTCGCGCTCGCCCTCGCGCTCACCTGGGCGCTCTGCTCCTTGCTCTTCTGGGCGGTGCTCGCTCGGCGCGTCTACACGCAGCGCCCCGTGCCGAAGTGGCCGTGGGAGAAGCGCGGCGACGAGGAGGGACCCGACTGGAGGCGGCCCGAGTCGGATGGGGAGGATCCGCGATGAGCGCACCCCCGAACGGGTCGAGCGGCGACCCGATCGAGGCCCGGGTCGGCGCCGCGGTCGATGCCTGGTTGCGATGGGTGCCGACCTGGCAGCCGGGAACGCACCGCGGACGCTCCCGGATGTGCCGCCGGTGCACCGGATCCCCCCTGCTCGAGGCTGCCGGCATCGCGGGGAAGACACCGCACCAGGTGGCGCACGCACTGACCAGCCGCATGCAGCGGATCATCGACCGGGCGGTCGAGGACTACACGCAGCGCGAGCTTCCCGCGTTGCACGCTGAGTTGAGTGGCGAGCAGATCTGGCACGCGGGCGGATTCGAGCCGGGCGCCGGCCTCGATCCCGAGTACGATGGCCTCGACCTCGACCCCGAGACCGATGACGAGCAGCCGTTCCTCTTCACGATGGCGGGGCTCGCCGAGGAGACGAAGCCGGAGCCGCCGCTGCCGCGCCCGCCGCTGAACGCGGCCGAGAAGCAGCAGCTGATCCGCGAGATCGAACTCGCCGACAGATACGCCGACGATGCGGGGCGCCGCATCTGTTTCGCGCTGGCGGAGCATCGTGCCCGGATCCTGGCCGCCGTGGAGCGTTTCGTCGAACCCCAGGTGCAGGCCATGCTCGAGGAGCTGAGTCGGCATCTCGAGCCCCCGCAGTAGCTCGCGGAACGCTCGATCCTCGAGCATTCTCCCTCCCCCTATTGCGGCCCCGCTCCCGCGCTCCTCCTTTACCTCGCTCCTCGCGCTCCTCCTTTACCTCCTTGACCTCGCTCCTCGCGCTCCTCCTTTACCTCCTTTACCTCCTTTACCTCCCTCTCCTTATCTCCTTGTACCTCCCTTCTCTCCCTCTCCCCCTCCTTCTCCCATCTCCTTTCTCCTTTCTCCTTTCTCCTTTCTCCTTTCTCCCTCACCTCCTCTCTCTTCTCTCTCACCCTTCCCCGCACCCGCAGCAGGATTGCACCGATCTGCAGAATCGCACAGGCATCCTGCATAAATCGGTGCTTTTCTGCAGATCGGTGCAGTCCTGCAGCCGCAAGCAGGTGAGACGGGACCCGGAGCGCCCGAGCGGTAGACGGAGAGCGCCGAGTCAATCCCGACCGTGCCTCCGCTTCGCGAGGTGAAGTCCGCGTGCCACCGCCTCCTGAACCAGGAACTGCACGCTCGGCCAATCAAACATGATCTGCTCGTAGCTCACGCGGATGACGTGGTAGCCCCGGAGCTTGAGCTCGATGTCGTGCTTGTTGTCGGCGGTGCGCTGGGCCCCGACGTGATCCCGGCCGTCGATCTGAACGACCAGCCGGTCGCCGATGAACAGGTCCACACGATGCCCGTACAGCCATATCTGAGGGCGGATCGGCACTCGCAGCCAGGCCAGGCGCGTGCGGAAGATCGATTCGAGCCCGGAGTCGGCGTGCGGAGAGCACTCCCGCACCAGGTCGCGCGCCGCCCCCACGAACGGGAGCGACTCGAGCTTCGCGTAATCGATGAGCTGCTTGTTGAGCGCCGATTCCCAGATCGCGAGGGCGAAGTCGTGGCTCTGACACTTCGCGGTGTACATCAGCACGTTCTCGAGCGGGTCTTCGAGGGTCGACGGCGTGCGCGGCACGATCGGCGCCGACCAGTGCACCCGGCACGACGGAGCTTCGATGTGTCGGCCGCCGGGCGCTGCGACATGCGGGTGCTTCGGCCGCTCGGGGACCCAGAGACCGAGACGCCTGGCCTGCGTGACGCAGCTGAGGATCACGCCCCTGTCGGCGGCGGCCTGGAGATCGCCGTCGGTATCGGGGAGGGTGATCCAGTTCCGGCGAAGACGGCGGACGGTGCCTGCGCGCACGGCCTTCGCGATTGCGTGACGGGAGACTCCCTGCGCCTGCAGGTCCCGGCTCCGGACGATGCCGTCGGCGGCGCGCATCTTCTCGAGGAGCAGCATGTCAGCAGTGTGCCGTCTCGCAATCCGTGGAATCGGCGCTTCGCACGAACCTGTGCAGAACTCGTCGAACGGATCGAAGAGGGGCCCTTGTGGACACCGAATCCGGGAAGGGAAGGGCGCGGCAGGCGAGGCCTCGGGCAGGGGTTCGCGTGCAGGATCGCACCGATCCGCAGAATCGCTCAGGGATATCTGGAGAATCGGTGCATTCTTGCAGATCGGTGCGATCCCGCAGATCGGTGCGATCCCGCAGATCGGTGCACTGCTGCAGCTGCCGGATCACCCCCTCGCCGGCGGACCTCCGGCGAGGGAGGCGAGCACGCCCGATCCTCGAGCATCGTATTGCGGAACAGTGCCGAGGCCGCATATAGTTGAGTGTTGGTGTGTTCCACCGTCATTTGCTGTGCAGACAGCGAGAGACGAGGGAGTCTCCGACAGGGTTCCTCGGTCTGACCGATACCCCCACGGCATAGCTGCACTCGGTTGCCCGAGCATTCGCGAGGGGAACAGCAGCTCCGCGTCCGCGCAAGCGGTCGCACATGCTTGACCATGTAAGCATTCCTGTCACCGTGCAGGAACAAATAGGAGAATCAGTGCCTACTATTCAGCAGCTGGTTCGCAAGGGGCGCACGCCGAAGGTCTCCAAGACCAAGGCTCCCGCCCTGAAGGCGAACCCCCAGCAGCGCGGCGTGTGCACCCGTGTGTACACGACCACCCCGAAGAAGCCGAACTCGGCGATGCGCAAGGTCGCACGTGTGAAGCTCTCCAACGGGACCGAGGTCACCGCGTACATCCCGGGTGAGGGCCACAACCTGCAGGAGCACTCGATGGTGCTCGTGCGCGGCGGTCGTGTGAAGGACCTCCCCGGTGTGCGCTACAAGATCGTGCGCGGCGCGCTCGACACGCAGGCGGTCAAGGATCGCCAGCAGGCGCGCAGCCGTTACGGTGCGAAGAAGGAGAAGAAGTAATGCCTCGCAAGGGACCTGCTCCGAAGCGCCCCGTCGTCGCCGATCCGGTGTACGGCTCGCCCGTGGTGAGCCAGCTCGTCAACAAGATCCTGCTCGACGGCAAGAAGGGCCTCGCGGAGCGCATCGTCTACGGTGCGCTCGAGAACGTGGCCGACAAGTCGGGCCAGGACGCCGTGACCGTGCTCAAGAAGGCGCTCGACAACGTGCGCCCCACCCTCGAGGTCCGGTCGCGTCGCGTCGGCGGCAGCACCTACCAGGTGCCCGTCGAGGTGAAGCCCCACCGCGCCAACACGCTGGCCCTCCGCTGGCTGACCAGCTACGCGAAGGCTCGTCGTGAGAACACGATGACCGAGCGCCTCACCAACGAGATCCTCGACGCTTCGAACGGCCTCGGCGCCGCGGTGAAGCGCCGCGAGGACACTCACAAGATGGCCGAGTCGAACCGCGCGTTCGCCCACTACCGCTGGTAGTCGCCTGCCGAGGCGGGGGCGGGTCGCGCTGAGCGGCCCCCCCCGCCCGCGGGTTCCGCCCGCACCACTCGAACTTTTCACCCCCACCTGGAGGAGACCCCGTGGCACAAGACGTGCTCACCGACCTGAGCAAGGTCCGCAACATCGGCATCATGGCTCACATCGATGCCGGCAAGACGACGACGACCGAGCGCATCCTGTTCTACACGGGTGTGAACCACAAGCTCGGCGAGACCCACGACGGTGCCTCGACCACCGACTGGATGGAGCAGGAGAAGGAGCGCGGCATCACCATCACCAGTGCCGCGGTGACCTGCTTCTGGAACAAGAACCAGATCAACATCATCGACACCCCCGGGCACGTCGACTTCACCGTCGAGGTGGAGCGCTCGCTCCGCGTGCTCGACGGGGCCGTCGCGGTCTTCGACGGCAAGGAGGGCGTCGAGCCCCAGTCCGAGACCGTCTGGCGCCAGGCCGACAAGTACGGCGTTCCCCGCATCTGCTTCGTCAACAAGATGGACAAGATGGGCGCCGACTTCTACTTCACGGTCGACACCATCGTGAACCGCCTCGGCGCCAAGCCGCTCGTGATGCAGCTGCCGATCGGCTCGGAGAGCGACTTCGTCGGCGTCGTCGACCTGCTCACCATGAAGGCGTTCGTCTGGGAGGGCGACTCCAAGGGCGACGTGACCCTGGGCGCCAACTACGAGACCCAGGAGATCCCGGCGGATCTGCAGGCCAGGGCCGAGGAGTACCGCGCGCAGCTCGTCGAGACGGTCGCCGAGACCGACGACGCGCTGCTCGAGAAGTTCTTCGGCGGCGAGGAGCTCACGATCGACGAGCTCAAGGCGGGCATCCGCAAGCTCGTGGTCAACAACGAGATCTACCCGGTCTACTGCGGCTCCGCCTTCAAGAACCGCGGCATCCAGCCGATGCTCGATGCGGTCGTCGACTTCCTGCCGAACCCGCTCGACGTGGGCTCGATCGAGGCGCACGATCCGCGTGACGAGTCGATCGTCATCGAGCGCAAGCCGTCGGCCGACGATCCGTTCTCGGCGCTGGCCTTCAAGGTCGCGGTCCACCCGTTCTTCGGTCGCCTGACCTACGTGCGCGTTTACTCGGGTCACCTCGAGTCGGGCGCCCAGGTCATCAACTCGACCAAGGGCCGCAAGGAGCGCATCGGCAAGATCTTCCAGATGCACGCCAACAAGGAGATGCCGGTCGACGATCTGACCGCCGGCAACATCTACGCGGTGATCGGTCTGAAGGACACCACTACCGGTGACACCCTCTGCGATCCGAACAACCAGGTCGTGCTGGAGTCGATGACCTTCCCCGAGCCCGTCATCGAGGTGGCCATCGAGCCGAAGACCAAGGGCGACCAGGAGAAGCTGTCGACCGCGATCCAGAAGCTCGCCGAAGAGGATCCGACGTTCCGCGTCAGCCTCAACGCCGAGACCGGCCAGACCGTGATCGCCGGTATGGGCGAGCTGCACCTCGACATCCTCGTGGACCGCATGAAGCGCGAGTTCAAGGTCGAGGCCAATGTGGGCAAGCCGCAGGTGGCCTACCGCGAGACCATCCGCCGGACGGTGGAGAAGCACGACTACACCCACAAGAAGCAGACCGGTGGATCCGGTCAGTTCGCGAAGGTGCAGATCGCGCTCGAGCCGCTCGTCGGCGAGGACGCGGGCGACAAGATGTACGAGTTCGAGGACAAGGTGACCGGCGGTCGCGTGCCTCGCGAGTACATTCCGTCCGTCGATGCGGGCATCCAGGACGCCATGCAGTACGGCATCCTGGCCGGCTTCCCGATGGTCGGCGTCAAGGCGACGCTGCTCGACGGCCAGTACCACGACGTCGACTCTTCGGAGATGGCGTTCAAGATCGCCGGCTCGATGGCCTTCAAGGAGGCCGCGCGCAAGGCGAACCCGGTGCTGCTCGAGCCGATGATGGCGGTCGAGGTGCGTACGCCCGAGGAGTACATGGGCGACGTGATCGGCGACCTGAACAGCCGTCGCGGTCAGATTCAGAGCATGGAGGATGCGAGCGGCGTCAAGGTCGTCCGCGCGCTCGTCCCGCTCTCCGAGATGTTCGGGTACATCGGCGATCTGCGGTCGAAGACCAGCGGTCGCGCGGTGTTCTCGATGACCTTCGACTCCTACGCTGAGGTGCCGAAGGCCGTGGCCGATGAGATCGTTCAGAAGGCTCAGGGCGCCTAGAAGCGCCTATCGGTCGGCGATCCTTCCCGTGAGGGATCGCCGACCACAGGTTCGGCTCGCACCATGCGATCCGAGCAAGTAACATAGAGACACACCAACCATGTGCTCGTGCCTGCCGAAACCCTCGGCGGGAAGCGGCACTCGATGTCCTGAGGAGGACCATAGTGGCGAAGGCCAAGTTCGAGCGGACCAAGCCGCACGTGAACATCGGTACGATCGGTCACGTCGACCACGGTAAGACGACCCTTACCGCGGCGATTTCGAAGGTGCTTGCCGACAAGTACCCGTCGGACACCAACGTCCAGCGCGACTTCGACACGATCGACTCGGCTCCGGAGGAGCGCCAGCGCGGCATCACCATCAACATCTCGCACGTCGAGTACGAGACCCCGAAGCGTCACTACGCTCACGTTGATGCCCCCGGCCACGCCGACTACATCAAGAACATGATCACCGGTGCCGCCCAGATGGACGGCGCGATCCTGGTGGTCGCCGCGACCGACGGCCTCATGGCCCAGTCGAAGGAGCACATCCTCCTCGCCAAGCAGGTCGGCGTGCCCTACCTGCTCGTCGCGCTCAACAAGTGCGATCAGGTCGACGACGAGGAGATCCTCGAGCTCGTCGAGATGGAGGTCCGCGAGGAGCTCACCAAGAACGGCTTCGATGGCGACAACGCCCCGGTCGTGCGCGTCTCGGGCTACCAGGCGCTGCAGGGCGAGGAGAAGTGGGTCAACTCGGTTCTCGAGCTCATGGAGGCCGTGGACGAGTCGATCCCCGATCCCGTGCGTGACAAGGACAAGCCGTTCCTCATGCCCGTCGAGGACGTCTTCACGATCACCGGTCGCGGCACCGTGGTGACCGGCCGCGCCGAGCGCGGCACCCTCTCGATCAACAGCGAGGTCGAGATCGTGGGCCTGCGCCCGACCCAGAAGACCACCGTCACGGGTATCGAGATGTTCCACAAGCAGCTCGACGAGGCCTGGGCCGGCGAGAACTGCGGTCTGCTGCTCCGCGGCACCAAGCGCGAGGACGTCGAGCGCGGCCAGGTCGTGGTCCAGCCCGGCTCGATCACCCCGCACACCAAGTTCGAGGGCACCGCCTACATCCTCAAGAAGGAAGAGGGCGGCCGTCACAACCCGTTCGAGACGAACTACCGTCCGCAGTTCTACTTCCGTACGACTGACGTGACCGGTGTCATCACCCTGCCCGAGGACAAGCCGATGGTCATGCCCGGCGACACCACCGACATGTCGGTCGAGCTGATCCAGCCGATCGCCATGGAGGAGGGCCTCGGCTTCGCGATCCGTGAGGGCGGCCGCACCGTCGGCGCCGGCACGGTGACCAAGATCGTCGAGTAAGTCTCACCGACTCGACGAAGAACCCCCGGGAGGATGTCCTCCCGGGGGTTCTTCCGTTCAGGCCGGAGCCGGGTTCAGCTCGTGCCGAGGGCGAGTGCGTCCACCGTCACTCATTGCCGATGTTCTTGTCGAGGTTCTCGCGAACATCCTCGACCTGATCGGCGAACTTCCCGCCGGTGATCTTGTTCGCCAGGCCCGCCGCGCCGTCGAGCAGCTTGTCGCTGATGCCTTCGGCCTGCTCGCTCTTCAGCGCATCCTGCACCTTGTCGGCATTCTCCTTGACGAAGTCGCCGGCCTGCTTGGCCAGCTCTTCGGCCTTCTTCGTGAAATCCTCTGCGGCCATGTGGGATCCTTCCTCGCAGTGTCGCGATGCGACGGGAAGCGAGGCCGGGCGCCTCGCTGCTCTCAGTATGTCGCGGGAGGGAACCCGGAGGCAATGATCGGCTCTGGGCGCGGGCTGTGAGGGATGCGCCCGGCGGCGCGATATTCTCGATAGTGCCGAGCGGTTCGCACGGTGCATGTCCTGGGGAATCGGAGGTTCGTCGTGTCGCAGACCGCAGATGGTCGTTTCGCGCACCTCGCCAGGCTGTACGGCGGGCTGTTCCTGTGCGACGTGATCTGCTGGGCGATCGGCATCCTCGCCGCGCTCGTGCTGCGCTTCGACTTCGACGTCTCGCGCATCCATTGGGGCTGGACGCTGCTGGTGATCGGCGTGACCGCCGTGGCGCAGTTCCTCGGCGGCATCGTCTTCTGGCTCTATCGCGGCAGGTACGAGCGCGGCGGCTTCGACGAGGTGCGGGCTCTGGTGCTCGACACGGTCGCCGTCATGGCGGTGGCCTGGGCCGTCGCCTACCTGGTCGGCTACGGCAACGGCATCCCGCGCAGCACCCTGATCATCGCGGCGCCGATCAGCTTCACGCTCATGGCCGGGGTGCGCTACATGACTCGCCTCATCGCCGAGCGCCGCCTGAAGCCCGGCGGTGGAGCCCAGCGCGTCCTCCTGTACGGAGCGGGCTATCTCGGCAATCAGACCGTCAAGCGGCTGCTCACCGACTCGGCGTCGGAGCTGCTGCCGGTCGGGTTCATCGACGACGATCCGCTCAAGCGCAATCTCGAGGTGCGCGGGGTCCGGGTGCTCGGCGGATTCGACGACCTCGCGACTGTCGCCGCATCGACCCGCGCGAGCGTCCTCCTCATCTGCATCGCCGATGCTGACGCTTCGGTGCTGCGCCGGATCGACCAGGTCGCCGAGCAGCTCGAGCTCTCGGTCATGGTGCTCCCGCCGCTCGACCAGATCCTGCAGAACTCGTCGTCCATCTCCGAGGTTCGGGAGCTCTCGATCGAGGACCTGATCGGGCGGCACCCGGTGCGGCTCGAGACGGAGTCGATCGCGAAGTATCTGCAGGGCCGAGTCGTGCTCGTGACCGGTGCGGGCGGATCGATCGGCTCCGAGCTCTGCCGGCAGCTGGCGCGCTTCGAGCCGAAGGAGCTGATCCTCCTCGACCGCGACGAGACCGCCCTGCAGGCGACGCAGCTCGCGATCAGCGGTCATGGGCTCCTCGACACCCGCGACGTGGTGCTCAACGACATCCGCGACGCCGACGCCCTGGCCGCGATCTTCGCGGAGCGCCGGCCCGAGGTGGTGTTCCACACCGCCGCGCTCAAGCATCTGCCCATGCTCGAGCAGTACCCCGACGAGGCCTGGAAGACGAACGTGATGGGCACGCTGAACGTGCTGCGCGCTGCGCAATCCGTCGGGGTCGGCACCTTCGTGAACATCTCCACCGATAAGGCCGCGAACCCGACGAGCGTGCTCGGTCACTCCAAGCGCGTGGCCGAGAAGCTCACCGCATGGATGGCCGAGCAGACGGGGGAGCGGTATCTCTCGGTTCGCTTCGGCAATGTGATCGGAAGCCGCGGATCGATGCTGCCGATCTTCCGAGCGTTGATCGAATCCGGCGGACCGCTGACGGTCACCCATCCCGATGTCACACGATTCTTCATGACCATCCCCGAGGCCTGCCAGCTGGTGATCCAGGCCGGCGGCATCGGTCGGCCCGGCGAGGTGCTGATCCTCGACATGGGTGAGCCGGTCAGCATCCTCGACGTCGCGAAGCGGATGATCGCCCAGTCGGGCAAGCAGATCGAGATCGTCTTCACCGGCCTGCGCCACGGGGAGAAGCTCCACGAGGAGCTCGTCGGCGAGGGCGAGGGCGATGAGCGCCCGTTCCATCAGAAGATCTCGCACGCGCGGGTCGACACGATCAGCCCGGAGGTCCTCGATCACGAGGGATGGGTCGCCCGCATGGATCTGACCGATGAGGCCGGGGGGCGCGTGAGGTGAGCGGAGCAGCGCTTGCGATGTTCGCCGGGGCGGTGACGCTCGTGCTCAGCCTGCTGCTGCCGCTCGTGGTTCGCCCGATCCTCGTACGGCTCGGGATCATGGACATCCCCAACGAGCGGTCGTCGCACGAGCGACCGGTGCTGCGCGGCCTCGGGCTCGCGGTCCTGATCGCGATGGGGGTCGGGGGCGGGCTGGCGACACTGTTCGCGTGGATCGACGCACCGGATGCGCACGGGTGGGTCTTTCTCCTGATCGTCGGCGCGGGATCCTTCGCGGCGGGCCTGCTGGGCCTGAGCGAGGATCTCCGCGGATTGAGCGTGCCGGTGCGGAGCATCCTGCTGCTGGTGATCGCGCTGTCCGCCTCCGTCGCGCTGATCCTGGTGGCGCGCGCCTCCTTCGCTCCGGGGCGCCTCGGTGCTGCCGACTTCGGATGGGAGACGACCCCGCTGGTCTCGGGGATGTCGATTCTGGGGCTGACACTGCTCGTCGTCTACGGCGTGCTCTTCATCTCGAGCTACATCAACGTCGCGAATTTCATGGACGGGCTGAACGGCATCAGCGGTCTGCACGGCGTCGTGTCCGGGCTCGCGTTCGCCGCAGCCGGAGCGGCCTCGGGCCTCGACTGGCTGCTCATCGCCGGGCTGCTCCTCGCGGCGGGGTTCCTCGGGTTCCTGCCCTGGAACCTGACCAGGCCGGGCGCCTTCCTCGGCGATGTCGGCAGCTACCTGCTCGGCGGCGCGGTCGCGATCACGAGCTTCGCCGCGCTCGTCGCCGGCGTGCCTATCCTCGCCACTATCGGACCGATGGTGATCTACTTCGGCGATGTCGGGGTGACGCTCGTGAAACGGGTACGCGCCGGACGCAAGTGGGACGAGCCGCACAAGGAGCACGTCTACCAGCGTCTGCAGCAGCAGGGCCGCACGCATCTCGCCGCGTCCTCGATCACCACGGCCTTCACCGTCGCCGCCTCGCTGCTCGGGCTGGCCTCGTTCCTCGTCGCCCCGATCTGGTGGCTCGCGCTCCTCGCCGGCGGTCTCGCGCTCGTAGCGCTCTACACGCGTCTGCCGGCACTGCTGGGCCACCGCGGCTGATCCGGCGCCCCTTCGCCGTTCGCCCCGCGCCGCGCGGCCTCGTGCGCGTCGACCCTGAGCTGCAGCCACGCGGTCAGTCGCGTGTCCGCATCGTCGAGGCGGAGGTCGAGGAGTTCCTCGGTCCGCTGCAAGCGGTATCGGACCGTGTTCTCGTGGACGCCGACCCTGCGCGCGGTCAGCGCGACATTGCCGAACGCGCCGCACCAGGCGAGCAGCGTCTCGGCGAGATCCGGATGATCGTTCGCCAGGGCGTCGAGCCCGGGGATTCGCAGCTCGGCGTTGTCGAGGAGCAGCGGCCTCAGGTGCTCGAAGACGAGCGAGGGGCGGAGGCGCTCGACAGTGAGCACCGGGAGGCGCTCGTCGGCGGCGCTCCGCGGGACGCTCGCCAGCAGCTGGTGCGCCAGATCCCGGAGGTGCGAGATCTCCGTCGCCCGCCGGGTGGCGCCGGGGGCGGCGATCCGGGTCCCGCGAGCGATCAGTCGGTCGAGGAGCGGGAGCAGCGGCTCCGCGATTCGCGTCGCCGTATCGACGTCGCCCGCGATCAGCGCGTATACCCGCTGATCCCTGACGGAGGTGACGGCCTCCGGATGATGCAGCGCGAGATGGCGCCGCACGGTGGACCGGAGCTGGGAGAGCATGGAGAGCGGCTCGCCCGGCGGCGGTTCGAGCACCAGCAGTGCGCAGTCGCGGTCCCTCAATATGCCGAGTTCGAGCAGTTCGGTTCCGACGACGCTGTGGCCGTCGAGCAGGGTGCGGAAACGCTCCTCCCGGGGGATCTGGCCGGAGCGGATCGTGCGGATGTCCTCGAGCATGTAGGCGGCGGCGGTGCGCGCCGCGTTCCGCATCGTCCGCTCCTGCTGGTCAGTCAGCGGCCCGTCTCCGGTCGCATCGATCGCCCAGATCGAACCGAGGGGGAGCGCTCCTGCCCGGATGGGGAACGCGACCCTGGCCGCCTCGATATCGGAGCCGGGGTACCTGATCGGGCGCTCGGCGCGGAGGACCTCCTCGTACTGAAGGTCGTTGGAGGGGCTGTCGGGGACGCGGCGGTGCAGGATCCCCTGGGTGCGCAGGGCGTCGATGGCCTGACCGGGGACCGAGGAGTAGGCGATCACGGCTCGACCGAGGTCTTCGACGGCGACGGATCCGCCGAACACCTCCGCGACCTCGTTCGCGAGAGCGAACAGCGGCTCCATGCCCCGTTCTCCGACCAGATCCTCATTGCGGCCACGTTCTCCGAGCAGCCGCGAGAGGAAGGCGTCGAAGAAGCGCCAGCCGATGCCCTCGGACACGCGGATGAATGGGATCCCGACTTCGGCGGAGATGCTCGCTATCCTCGTCACGGCCTCTTCCCCGCACTTGACGGCGATCGCGGCGTAGCGGTTCGCGACTGCGCGAGTCGCCAGCTGCGTGAGTTCCGGCGTCGAGAGCGATGCGCACGAGGGGGCGAGTAGCAGCAGCCCCGGTTCCTCGAGGAGCGAGTCGGTCGACTCGTAGAAGTCGGTCCCCATCACGAGTCGATCCGGGAACGTCGCGACCAGTGGCATCGCGGTGTCGGGGCCGAGGTCGGCGAGCAGCTCGCCGAGGTCCAGACCCTGCGATCGCGTGCTTGTGGAAAACTCACTATACATGGGATAAATCTATGCGATAACTCTAGGGACTGCGCATGGGGATCCGCCTAGGCTGATGCCATCCGATGCCTCGAAGGAGCCGTATATGACCGCGAACGCCGCAGCAGCCACGGCGAGCCTCGACGGGATGCGCGACATCCTCCCCGAGCACGCGGAGGTCGATGAGCTCGGGGAGCTGCGGATCGGCGGCGTGGGGGTCTCGCGACTCGCTGCGGAGTACGGGACGCCGCTGCACATCATCGATGAGGCCGGGCTGCGCGCGCAGATCCGGCGCTTCGTCGACGGGCTCCGCCGGCGGTGGACGAACTCCGAGGTGCTGTACGCCTCGAAGTCGTTCCCGATCGTCGAGATGTACCGGGTGGCGGCGGAGGAGGGCGCATCCATCGACGTGGCCGGGGGCGGCGAGATCGTGCTCGCGCTGAAGGCGGGCGTCGATCCGAAGCGGATCCACTTCCACGGGAACGCCAAGACGACGGATGAGCTCCGACTCGCGCTCGACACCGGCGTCGGCACCATCATCATCGACAACTTCGACGAGATCGACCGGCTCGAAGCGTTGCTCACCGGTCCGCAGCACGTACTGATCCGGCTCATCCCGGGGGTCGAGGCGGAGACGCACGCCTCGCAGGCCACCGGGGGAGTCCGCTCGAAGTTCGGCTTCCCGATCGAGCAGGCGGTAGCCGCGATCGAGCGGATATCGGCGCATCCGCTCATGGAGCTCGACGGAGTGCACGTGCACATCGGGTCCCAGATCCTGAACGTGGATCAGTTCGCCCAGGCGGTGGACAGCATCTCGCGCTCCGGAACCTTCCGCACGTACGATATCGGCGGCGGGCTGGGCGTGAAGTACACCTACGACGAGGTCGCACCCTCGGTCGAGGAGTACCTGGACCGCGTCGTCGAAGCGGCAGCGGCGCACCTGCCGGCCGACGCGCGTCTCGTGATCGAGCCCGGTCGCTCGATCGTCGCCCGAGCCGGGGTCACGCTGTACCGGGTGGTATCGGTGAAGCGCTCAGGGCGGGACTTCGTCGCGGTCGACGGCGGAATGGCCGATCAGCTCGACATCGCCTTGACGGGTCAACGGTACGAGGCGGTGCTGGCGAACCGGATGACCGAGCCCTGGGACGAGGAGGTGCAGATCGTCGGAAGGCAGTGCGAGTCGGGCGACCTGCTCGTCGAGGACGCGCGCATGCCGGCTCCCGCGGTCGATGACCTCGTCGCGCTCGCGACCACGGGCGCCTACTCCTACAGCATGACGAATAACTACAACGGCGCCCTGCGGCCGGCGATCGTCTTCGTGCAGGAGGGAGAGGCGAGGCTCGTCGCCCGCCGGGAGACCTACGAGGATCTGCTGCGGTTGCACGAACCCGTGCAGGAGGCGTGACGGCCGCTCCGTATGTGCCGAGCCCGCCCTCGGGCTCGGTTGCCGGGCGTTGAAGGGAGTGCGCGAAGCGCGCGACACGCCTGCACCAAGGCGCTCAGGGCAAAGCATCGCTTTGCGCGCCGTATGTGCCGAGCCCGCCCTCGGGCTCGGTTGCCGGGCGTTGAAGGGAGCGCGCGAAGCGCGCGACACGCCTGCACCAAGGCGCTCAGGGCAAAGCATCGCTTTGCGCGCCGTATGTGCCGAGCCCGCCCTCGGGCTCGGTTGCCGGGCGTTGAAGGGAGCGCGCGAAGCGCGCGACACGCCCGGGTTGCACAGATGGCCGAAGTCGTGTCAGAATAGACAGGTTCAGTACTTTCCGCCTGCGCGGAAATCACTGCCAGGCTGTGCATAGTCACCGGAAGTCGCTCCGACCGAGTCGGAGCGCACGGCGTTCGACTAGGCCGCGGGCAGCGAACACCATACTCGCAGAGCTCGTCGCCGGGCAACGTCCCGGTCGCGCTGCTGTGCGGGTTTTGACAGGTGAACAGAGACCCAGTACTTGCTCACGAGCGGAGTGCCAGGGCGCTGATACGCAAGACGTCCAATGCCGGGCGCGCCGAGGTGTGCGAACGCCGAAGCGCGACAGGTACGACGCAACCAGAAAGAGAGAGTCATATGGCGGCGCAAAAGATCCGCATTCGACTGAAGTCGTACGACCACGAGGTCATCGACAGCTCCGCGCGCAAGATCGTCGACACGGTGACCCGTGCAGGCGCGACCGTGATCGGCCCCGTTCCGCTCCCCACGGAGAAGAACGTGATCGCCGTGATCCGCTCGCCGCACAAGTACAAGGACAGCCGCGAGCACTTCGAGAAGCGCACGCACAAGCGTCTCATCGACATCGTCGACCCGACGCCGAAGGCCGTGGATTCGCTCATGCGTCTCGACCTTCCGGCCGACGTCAACATCGAGATCAAGCTGTAAGGGGGTCTCTGATGTCGAAGAATGATCGCAACGTCAAGGGTCTCCTGGGCACCAAGCTCGGCATGACTCAGGTCTGGGACGAGAACGGCAAGGTCGTTCCCGTCACCGTCATCGAGGTGGCCCCCAACGTGGTCACCCAGATCCGCACCGCAGAGGTCGACGGCTACAGCGCCGTCCAGATCGCCGCGGGCCAGATCGATCCCCGCAAGGTGAACCAGCCCACCGCCGGCCACTTCGCCAAGGCGGGCGTCACCCCGCGCCGCCACCTCACCGAGGTGCGCACCGCCGATGCCGCCGAGTACGCGCTGGGCCAGGAGCTCACCGTCGAGGGCGTGTTCGAGGCCGGCCAGAAGGTCGACGTCGTCGGCACCTCCAAGGGCAAGGGCTTCGCCGGCACCATGAAGCGCCACAACTTCAAGGGCGTCTCCGCCTCGCACGGCGCGCACCGCAACCACCGCAAGCCCGGCTCGGTCGGTGGCGCAGCCACCCCGGGTCGCGTGTTCCGCGGCCAGAAGATGGCCGGCCGCATGGGCAGCGACCGCGTGACCGTGCAGAATCTGGTCATCCAGGCCGTCGACGCCGAGAAGGGTCTGCTGCTCGTCAAGGGCGCCGTCCCCGGTGGCCGCGGCCGTCTCGTATTCGTTCGCAACGCAGTGAAGGGGGCGTAGTTCATGGCTACCGCAACCAAGCTCGACGTCGTCGACGCCAAGGGCAAGAAGGCCGGTTCGGTCGAGCTCCCCGAGGCGCTCTTCGGTGCTGAGACCAATGTGCCGCTGATCCATCAGGTGGTCACCGCTCAGCTCGCCGCTGCGCGTCAGGGCACGCACAAGACCAAGAACCGCGGCGAGGTCAGCGGTTCCGGCTCGAAGCCGTTCAAGCAGAAGGGCACCGGCCGCGCCCGTCAGGGTTCGATCCGCATGCCGCAGCACCGCGGCGGCGGCGTCGTGCACGGCCCCGTGCCGCGCGACTACTCGCAGCGCACGCCGAAGAAGATGATCGCCGCGGCGCTCCGCGGGCTCCTCTCGGATCGTGTCCGCGGCAACCGTCTGCACGTGGTCGATTCCTTCGGCATCGCCGAGAAGCCGAGCACGAAGGCGGCCCGCGAGATCCTCGCCGCGCTCGCCCCGGGCAAGCGCGTGCTCGTCGTCATCGACCGCGAGGACGAGGTGAGCGCGCTCAGCCTGCGCAACCTGTCGCACGTGCACACGCTGTTCCAGGATCAGCTCAACGCCTACGACGTGGTCGTCAGCGACGATCTCGTGTTCACCAAGGCCGCGTTCGACGCCTTCGTCGCCGCGCGCACTGTTGACAGCACTGCGAAGGAGGCCGCGAAGTGAGCCTGAATAAGTCCGTCCACGACGTGATCATCCGCCCGATCGTCTCTGAGAAGAGCTACGCGCGGATCGACGCCAACGGCCAGTACACCTTCGAGGTGCAGCCGACGGCCAACAAGACCGAGATCAAGCTCGCCATCGAGCAGGTCTTCGGTGTGAAGGTCGCCAAGATCAACACGCTCAACCTCAAGGGCAAGACGCGCCGGACCAAGTTCGGCATCGGCAAGCGCAAGGACACCAAGCGCGCCATCGTCACCCTTCGCGAGGGCACCATCGACATCTTCACGGCTGCGCTGTAGCTCGGAAGCGAAGAGGAACAATCATGGCAATTCGTAAGTACAAGCCGACGACTCCGGGTCGTCGCGGTTCGAGCGTCGCTGACTTCGCGGAGATCACGCGTTCGACCCCCGAGAAGTCGCTGCTGCGCCCGCTGCCCAAGACCGGCGGCCGGAACAACCAGGGCCGGATCACCACCCGTCACATCGGCGGCGGCCACAAGCGCCAGTACCGCGTCATCGACTTCCGTCGCAATGACAAGGACGGCGTGAACGCCAAGGTCGCTCACATCGAGTACGACCCGAACCGCACGGCACGCATCGCGCTCCTCCACTACGTGGACGGCACGAAGCGCTACATCATCGCGCCGAACAAGCTGAAGCAGGGCGACATCGTCGAGTCGGGTCCCTCGGCCGACATCAAGCCCGGCAACAACCTGCCGCTTCGCAACATCCCGACCGGTACCGTGATCCACGCGATCGAGCTCAAGCCCGGTGGCGGCGCCAAGCTCGCCCGCTCGGCCGGCGCCTCGGTCCGCCTCGTGGCGAAGGACGGCCCCTACGCGCAGCTGCGTCTGCCCTCGGGCGAGATCCGCAACGTCGACGTGCGCTGCCGTGCGACGGTCGGCGAGGTCGGCAACGCCGAGCAGTCCAACATCAACTGGGGCAAGGCCGGCCGTATGCGGTGGAAGGGCGTCCGCCCGACCGTCCGCGGCGTCGTCATGAACCCGGTCGACCACCCGCACGGTGGCGGTGAGGGCCGCACCTCGGGCGGTCGTCACCCGGTCAGCCCGTGGGGCCAGAAGGAAGGCCGCACGCGCAAGGCGAACAAGGAAAGCGACAAGCTCATCGTGCGTCGCCGGACCGTCGGCAAGAAGCGTTAAGCGGCAGGTAGGAGAGAGTAGAAGATGCCTCGCAGTCTCAAGAAGGGCCCCTTCGTCGACAACCACCTGCTCAACAAGGTGGTTGCCCAGAACGAAGCCGGTACCAAGAACGTGATCAAGACCTGGTCGCGCCGCTCGATGATCATCCCGGCCATGCTGGGGCACACCATCGCGGTGCACGACGGCCGGAAGCACATCCCGGTGTTCGTCACCGAGACGATGGTCGGTCATAAGCTGGGCGAGTTCGCCCCGACCCGCACCTTCCGCGGCCACGTGAAGGACGACAAGAAGGGCCGTCGCCGCTAACCCGGCGACGCGAAGGAGGAAGAGAAATGGTGGAGTCGATCGCACGCGTGCGTCATATCCGCGTCACCCCCCAGAAAGCCCGTCGTATCGTCGATCTGATCCGCGGCAAGAACGCGCAGGAGGCCCTGGCCATCCTGAAGTTCGCCCCGCAGGCCGCCTCGGAGCCGGTGTACAAGCTGGTCGCCTCGGCGATCGCGAACGCCCGGGTCAAGGCCGACAACGAGAACCTGCGTCTCAACGAGGACGAGCTCGTCGTGGCACGTGCCTTCGTCGACGAGGGCGCCACGCTCAAGCGGTTCCGTCCGCGCGCCCAGGGCCGCGCGTTCCGCATCAACAAGCGCACGAGCCACATCACGGTCATCCTGCAGACCGCCGATGAGCTCGCGGCCGCCAAGAAGGGAGCCTAAGGTATGGGCCAGAAGATTCATCCCTACGGCTTCCGCCTGGGGGTCACCACGGACCACGTCTCGCGCTGGTTCTCGGACTCGACCAAGAAGGGTCAGCGTTACGCCGACTACCTGGCCGAGGACATCAAGATCCGCCAGCACCTGGCGACCACCCTCGATCGCGCCGGCGTGAGCCGTATCGAGATCGAGCGCACCCGTGACCGGGTCCGCGTGGACATCCACTCGGCTCGCCCGGGCATCGTGATCGGTCGTCGCGGCGCCGAGGCCGAGCGCATCCGCACCGATCTCGAGAAGATCACCGGGAAGCAGATCCAGCTGAACATCCTCGAGGTCAAGAACCCCGAGGCCGACGCCCAGCTGGTCGCTCAGGGCATCGCCGAGCAGCTCGCCGCCCGCGTGGCCTTCCGCCGCGCGATGCGCAAGGGTCTGCAGGGCGCCCAGCGCGCCGGCGCCAAGGGCATCCGGATCCAGGTTTCGGGCCGCCTCGGCGGCGCGGAGATGAGCCGCTCGGAGTTCTACCGCGAGGGACGCGTGCCGCTGCACACCCTCCGCGCGAACATCGACTACGGCTTCTACGAGGCGAAGACCACCTTCGGCCGTATCGGCGTGAAGGTCTGGATCTACAAGGGCGACCTCACCAACAAGGAACTCGCTCGCGAGCAGGCGGCCCAGAAGCCGTCGCGTGATCGCGGCGACCGCCGCCGTGCGCCCCGCGGCGCACAGGCCGAGGCTGCGCCCGCCGCAGCAGGAGCGGAGAAGTAAGTCATGCTGATTCCCCGTCGAGTCAAGTACCGCAAGCAGCACCACCCGAGCCGCAGCGGTCAGTCGAAGGGCGGCAACACCGTCACCTTCGGCGAGTACGGCATCCAGGCCCTGACCCCCGCTTACGTGACCAACCGTCAGATCGAGTCCGCTCGTATCGCGATGACCCGTCACATCAAGCGCGGCGGCAAGGTGTGGATCAACATCTACCCGGACCGCCCCCTCACCAAGAAGCCCGCGGAAACCCGCATGGGCTCGGGTAAGGGTTCACCGGAATGGTGGGTCGCCAACGTCAAGCCCGGCCGTGTCCTCTTCGAGGTCGCCGGTGTCGACGAGCAGCTGGCTCGTGAGGCGCTCACCCGCGCCATCCACAAGCTGCCGCTGAAGGCCCGCATCGTCAAGCGCGAGGAGGGCGACGCATAATGGCAATCGGAAGCAAGGATCTGGCCATCACCGAACTCGACACGTTCGAGGACGAGAAGCTGGTGGAGGAGCTCAAGAAGGCGAAGGCCGAGCTGTTCAACCTGCGGTTCCAGTCGGCCACGGGCCAGCTGGAGAGCCACGGCCGCGTGCGCCAGGTGAAGCGCGACATCGCGCGGATCTACACGGTGCTGCGCGAGCGCGAGCTCGGTATTCGGGCGACGCCCGCCGCAGAGCCCGCCCCGGCGAAGAAGGCCGCGGCCAAGAAGAGCACGAAGAAGACCGAGCCGGCGGAGGACGCCGCTGCTGAGGCAACCACCGAGACGAAGGAGGCCTGAGGATGGCTGAGGTCGAAACCGAGCAGCGCGGATACCGCAAGGCCCGTCGCGGCTACGTCGTCAGCGACAAGATGGACAAGACCATCGTCGTCGAGGTCGAGGATCGCGTGAAGCACCCGCTCTACGGCAAGGTCATGCGCCGCTCCTCGAAGGTGAAGGCGCACGACGAGCAGAACACCGCCGGCATCGGCGATCTCGTGCTCATCCACGAGACCCGCCCGCTGAGCGCCACCAAGCGCTGGCGCCTGGTCGAGATTCTCGAGAAGGCGAAGTAAGCCTCGGGCTTACTGAGTGAAGGAGTAACCAAGTGATTCAGCAGGAATCCCGACTCAAGGTGGCCGACAACAGCGGCGCCAAGGAGTTGCTCACGATTCGCGTGCTCGGCGGGTCCAAGCGCCGCTACGCCGGTCTCGGCGACACGATCGTCGCGACCGTCAAGGACGCGATCCCCGGCGGCAACGTGAAGAAGGGCGACGTGGTCAAGGCCGTCGTCGTCCGGACGCGCAAGTCGACTCGTCGTGCCGATGGCTCGTACATCAGCTTCGACGAGAACGCCGCCGTCATCCTCAAGGCCGACGGGGAACCCCGCGGCACCCGTATCTTCGGACCGGTCGGTCGCGAGCTTCGCGACAAGCGGTTCATGAAGATCGTTTCGCTTGCACCGGAGGTGATCTAGCTCTATGGGCTCCAAGATCAAGAAGGGTGACCTCGTCGAGGTCATCTCGGGTCCCTCGCAGGAGCGCGGCGGCTACAAGGGCAAGCAGGGTCGAGTCATCGCCGTGCTGACCGAGAGCGACCGCGTCGTCGTCGAGGGCGTGAACTACGTCACCAAGCACGTGCGTCAGGGCGAGTCCTCGCGCGGCACGAAGGAGGGCGGCATCGAGACCCATGAGGCCCCGATCCACGTCTCCAACGTGGCCGTCGTCGACCCCGAGTCGAAGAAGCCGACCCGCGTCGGCTTCCGCCTCGAAGAGGTCGAGCGCGACGGCAAGAAGAAGACCGTGCGCGTGCGCTACGCCAAGAAGTCCGGGAAGGATCTCTAATGTCCGAGACTGCAGTGGCTGAGAAGATCCAGCCCCGACTGAAGCAGAAGTACCGCCAGGAGATCATCCCGGCGCTCCGCGAGGAGTTCGACTTCGCCAACATCCACCAGGTTCCCGGTCTCGTGAAGGTCGTCGTGAACACCGGTGTCGGCGAGGCCGCCCGCGACAGCAAGGTGATCGAGGGTGCGATCAACGATCTCACCCTCATCACCGGCCAGAAGCCCATGGTCACCAAGGCCCGCAAGTCGATCGCGCAGTTCAAGCTGCGCGAGGGCCAGGCCATCGGCGCGCACGTCACTCTCCGTGGCGATCGCGCCTGGGAGTTCCTGGACCGTCTCATCACGCTCGCGCTGCCGCGCATCCGCGACTTCCGGGGCCTCTCGCCCAAGCAGTTCGACGGAAACGGCAACTACACGTTCGGTCTCACCGAGCAGAGCGTGTTCCACGAGATCGATCAGGATAAGATCGACCGGGTGCGCGGTTTCGACATCACCGTCGTGACCACCGCCAAGACCGACGACGAGGGTCGTGCGCTGCTCAAGGCGCTCGGCTTCCCGTTCAAGGCCGAATAACAACCGAATAGTCCAAGCGGATCGGCGCCCCTCGGGGCGCCTATCCGCATGTCACCCAGGTCGCCGGTCGTGTAACGGCCGCGCGATACCAGGCGAGAAAGTTGAGTCACTTATGACGATGACCGATCCGGTCGCAGATATGCTGACCCGGTTGCGCAACGCCAACTCTGCGCACCACGACGTCGTTTCGCTCCCCGGCTCGAAGCTGAAGGAGCGGATCGCCGAGATCCTCAAGCGCGAAGGCTACATCGCGGACTGGAACGTGGAGGGCGCCCGAGTCGGCACCACCCTGACCCTGTCGCTGAAGTACGGCCCCAACCGCGAGCGCTCGATCGAGGGCATCAAGCGGGTGTCGAAGCCCGGCCTCCGCGTCTACGCGGGTTCGACCGAGATCCCGAGCGTGCTCGGCGGCCTCGGCATCGCGATCCTGTCCACCTCCTCGGGTCTTCTCACCGACCGCGAGGCCGAGCAGAAGGGCGTCGGCGGCGAAGTGCTCGCCTACGTGTGGTAATCGCAAATGTCACGTATCGGTAAGCTTCCCATCGCCGTTCCCGGCGGTGTAGACGTAAAGATCGACGGCCAGCAGGTCTCGGTCAAGGGCCCGAAGGGCGAGCTCTCGCTCGTCGTCGCCGAGCCCATCCGCGTGTCGCTCGAAGAGGGCCAGGTGCTCGTCACCCGTCCCGACGACGAGCGCGACTCCCGAGCGCTGCACGGCCTGACCCGCACGCTCATCAACAACGACATCATCGGTGTGACCGAGGGCTACGCGAAGCAGCTCGAGGTCGTCGGCACGGGCTACCGCGTGCAGCAGAAGGGCGCCGGCCTCGAGCTCGCGCTCGGCTTCTCGCACCCGGTCCTGTTCGACGCGCCCGAGGGCATCACGCTCGCGGTCGAGGGCAGCACCAAGATCACCGTCAGCGGCATCTCGAAGCAGGCGGTCGGCGAGGTCGCCGCCAACATCCGCAAGCTGAAGAAGCCGGAGCCCTACAAGGGCAAGGGCATCCGCTACGCGGGCGAGAACGTTCGTCGCAAGGCTGGAAAGGCTGGTAAGTAACCATGGCTGCGAGTATCACCCGTGCAAAGGGCCGTTCGGCTGCGCGCATCCGCCGCCACGCCCGCCTGCGCAAGAAGATCGTCGGCACCGAGACGCGTCCCCGTCTCGTGGTGACCCGTTCCTCGCGTCACGTGTTCGTGCAGGTCATCGACGATGCCAAGGGCCACACCGTGGCCTCGGCCTCGACGATGGAGGCCGATCTCCGCGCCTTCGAGGGCGACAAGACCGCCAAGGCCCACCGCGTGGGCGAGCTCGTCGCCGAGCGCGCGAAGAGCGCCGGCGTCGAGGCCGTGGTGTTCGACCGCGGCGGGAGCAAGTACGCCGGCCGCGTCGCAGCGATCGCCGACGGCGCACGCGAAGGGGGGCTGACCCTGTGAGTGAAGAGACGAAGGAGCAGGAAGTGAACGCAGAGGCCCAGGTCGAGGCGTCGACCACCGAGGCCGCGGCTGCGGAAGCCCCGGCTCAGGATCACCGCAACGAGCCCCGCGAGCAGCGCCGTGGCAGCCGCGATCGCGGCACCCGTGGCGAGCGCGGCGGCCGGGATCGCGCCGAGAGCCAGTTCCTCGAGCGCGTGGTCACCATCAACCGCGTGTCGAAGGTCGTCAAGGGCGGCCGCCGCTTCAGCTTCACCGCGCTCGTCGTGGTGGGCGATGGCAACGGCACCGTCGGCGTCGGCTACGGCAAGGCGAAGGAAGTTCCCCTCGCCATCTCGAAGGGCGTCGAGGAGGCGAAGAAGAACTTCTTCCGCGTGCCTCGCGTCGGCAACACGATCCCGCACCCGGTGCAGGGCGAGGCCGCTGCCGGCGTCGTGCTGCTGCGCCCCGCTGCCGCGGGTACCGGTGTTATCGCCGGTGGCCCCGTCCGCGCCGTGCTCGAGTGCGCCGGCATCCACGACGTGCTCAGCAAGTCGCTCGGCTCGTCGAACACCCTGAACATCGTGCATGCGACCGTCGAGGCGCTGCAGCAGCTCGAGGAGCCCCGCTCCGTCGCTGCCCGCCGCGGCCTCGACTTCGACCGCGTCGCCCCGGCCCGCCTCGTGCGCGCCGAGGCGAAGGCCGCGGCCGACGCAGCAGCCAAGGCGAAGGCAGGTGCGTAATGGCCACCAAGAAGAGCCTGCAGATTACGCAGACCAAATCAGTTATCAGTGAGAAGCAGAACCAGCGCGACACGCTGCGCAGCCTGGGCCTCCGCAAGATCGGTCAGACGGTCGTGCGCGAGGACACCCCGGTGAACCGCGGCTACGTGCGCGCGGTCGCTCACCTGGTGAAGGTTGAGGAGATCGACGCATGAGCGAGAACACACAGGAGGAGCGCGAGCAGGTGCTGAAGGCTCATCACCTGCGCCCGGCTCCCGGAGCGAAGAAGGCCAAGACCCGCGTGGGTCGCGGCGAGGGCTCGAAGGGCAAGACCGCGGGTCGCGGCACCAAGGGCACCAAGGCGCGCTACCAGGTGAAGGCCGGCTTCGAGGGCGGGCAGATGCCGCTGCACATGCGCACCCCGAAGCTGCGCGGGTTCAAGAACCCGTTCCGCACCGAGTACCAGGTGGTCAACGTCGCCAAGCTGGCCGAGCTGTACCCGAAGGGCGGCGAGGTCACGATCGAGGATCTGGTCGCCAAGGGCGCGGTTCGCAAGAACCAGCCGGTGAAGGTGCTCGGCGACGGCGACCTGCAGGTCAAGCTCGTCGTCTCGGTCGACAAGGTGTCGGCCGCGGCTGAGCAGAAGATCGTCGCCGCTGGCGGCGAGATCAAGTAACGTCCGTTCGGGCGTGAAAGGGGCCGGGAGCGATCCGTTCCAGACAGGAGCGGATCGGCCCGGCCTCATCGCTTTCAGCCGCGCACCCGCACCGCCGCGGGCCGGCGAAACCGCGGTGACACACGCTGTTCACCGCGGGTTGTTTCGTCCGTGTAGGCTGATGTATTGGCTGCGTTCTCGCGCGAGCCGCAAGACTTTTCAGGAGGCACGCTGTGTTCAGTGCGATCGGCCGGATCTTCAAGACGCCCGATCTTCGGCGGAAGATTCTCTTCACGCTGGGTATCGTCGCGATCTTCCGTCTCGGATCCTTCGTCCCCGCACCGTTCGTCAACTTCGACTCCGTGCAGGCGTGTCTGGTGGCGCAGCAGGATGCGTCCGGGCTCTACCAGATGATCAACATGTTCAGCGGCGGTGCGCTGCTGCAGCTGTCGGTCTTCGCGCTCGGCATCATGCCCTACATCACGGCCTCGATCATCGTGCAGCTGCTGCGCGTCGTGATCCCGCACTTCGAGACCCTCCACAAGGAGGGCCAGACCGGCCAGGCGAAGCTGACGCAGTACACGCGCTATCTCACGATCGCGCTCGCCGTCCTGCAGTCGACCACGCTGATCACGGTCGCGCGATCCGGCATGCTGTTCGGCTCGCAGGCGAGCGACGCCTGCCGCAACCTGGTCTCCCAGGAGTGGTGGACGATCCTGATCATGATCATCACGCTCACCGCCGGCACCGGCCTGATCATGTGGTTCGGCGAACTCATCACCGAGCGCGGCATCGGCAACGGCATGTCGCTGCTGATCTTCGTCTCGATCGCCGCCCAGTTCCCGAGCGCGCTGTGGAGCATCAAGGTGCAGAACAGCTGGGAGGTCTTCTTCCTGGTCATCGCGGTGGGGCTCGTCGTGGTCGCCGCGGTCGTGTTCGTTGAGCAGTCGCAGCGCCGCGTCCCGGTGCAGTACGCCAAGCGCGTCGTCGGCCGCCGCAGCTACGGCGGCAGCAGCACCTACATCCCGATCAAGGTGAACATGGCGGGCGTGATCCCGGTCATCTTCGCCTCGGCGATCCTCTACCTGCCGATGCTCATCGCCCAGTTCAACCAGCCGGGTATCAACGAGGAGCCGAAGCCCTGGGTCGTCTGGATCGAGAACAACCTCGTGCAGGGCGACGATCCGCTCTACATGCTCGTCTTCTTCCTGCTGACGGTCGGGTTCACGTTCTTCTACGTGCAGATCACCTTCAACCCTGAAGAGGTCGCCGACAACATGAAGAAGTACGGCGGCTTCATCCCCGGCATCCGCGCCGGCCGGCCGACCGCCGAATACCTCAACTACGTGCTGAACCGCATCACCAGCGCCGGTTCGCTCTACCTCGGCCTGATCGCCCTCATCCCGCTGATCGCGCTCGCGTTCTTCAACGCGAACCAGAACTTCCCGTTCGGCGGCGCATCGATCCTCATCATCGTGGGTGTCGGTCTCGAGACGGTCAAGCAGATCGACGCGCAGCTGCAGCAGCGCCACTACGAAGGGCTCCTCAAGTGACGGCTCCCCGACAGATCCGCCTCCTGATCGTCGGCCCGCCGGGTGCGGGCAAGGGCACGCAGGCCGAGCGGATCATCGCACGCTACGGGGTGCCGTGGATCTCGACGGGCGACATCTTCCGGGCCAATATCAAGGCGGGAACGCCGCTGGGGCAGCGGGTCTCGCAGCTGATCGAGGCCGGCAAGCTGGTGCCCGACGAGCTGACCAACGAGATCGTCGAGGACCGACTGCGCCGCGACGACGTCGCCGACGGGTTCCTGCTCGACGGATACCCGCGCACGCTGGATCAGGTGCACGCCCTCGATCGGGTGCTGGAGGCGGACGCGCGCGCGCTCGACGCGGTCGTGCTGCTCGAGGCAGACACCGACGTGGTCGTGGAGCGCCTCCTGAAGCGCGCCGAGATCGAGGGACGGGTCGACGATACCGAAGCGGTGATCCGTCACCGCCAGGAGGTCTACGCGGAGCAGACGAAGCCGCTCGTCGAGCTGTTCGAGACGCGCGGCATCCTCGTCGCCGTCGACGGGCTCGGCACGGTCGACGAGGTCTCCGAGCGCATCTTCACCGCACTCGAGCAGAAGCTGGGAGCCTAGCGCCGGCTCGGCCGGTCGCATCGTGCACGCCATGGCCCGCGGATTGCTTCGTCGCTCGATCTACAAGTCCCCGGCTCAGCTTCGGCTGATGCAGGCGCCGGGCGCGGCCACGGCCGCCGCCCTCGCGGCGATGGCCACGGCCGTGCGCCCCGGGATCACTCCGCTCGAGCTCGATGCGATCGCCGAGCAGGCGGTCCGCGACGCAGGCGGCGCCCCGAACTTCATGCTTGAGCCCGGCTACCGGCACACGATCTGCGCGAACGTCAACGAGCACGTCGTCCACGGCATCCCCGACGACCGGCCGCTCGAGCCGGGCGACATCGTCGCGCTCGACGCGGGCGCCGTCGTCGACGGCTGGCACGGTGACGCGGCGATCACGGCCGTGCTGCCGGATGCGTCGCGACCGGACCGCACCGACGCGATCGAGCGGCTCAGCCACGTCACCGAGCAGGCGATGTGGCGCGGCATCGCCCGGCTCGCCACCGCCTCCCATTTGAACGAGGTGGGAGAGGCCGTAGCCGCCTATGTGCACGCGAACAGCGATTTCGGCATCCTCGAGGACTACATCGGGCACGGCATCGGCCGCCGGATGCACGAGGATCCCCCCGTCTTCAACGTGCCGGTGAACCGTCGCGGACCCGAGGTCAAACCCGGCCTGGTGGTCGCGATCGAACCGATCATCTCGGCGGGCGGCATCGACACGGTGGTCGAGGACGACGACTGGACGGTCACCATGGCCGACGGCTCGCTCAGCGCCCAGTGGGAGCATTCGGTCGCCGTGCACGCGGACGGCATCTGGGTGCTCACAGCGCCCGACGGCGGCGCGGCGGGGCTGGCCCCGCTCGGCGTCACTCCGGTTCCGATTCCCTGACGCGTTCGGTGCGTCGCAAGCCCCGGTGCAGTTCAACGCCGGTGCAGTTCGGCGCCGGTGACCGTCAGCACTCGGGATCCGCGCTCAGCCCCGCGCGCGCCGGATCAGCTGTGCCCGGGCCTCGTCGACGACCTCGAGCGCCGCGATCGCCGCGCTCGGCGGGTGCTCCGACGTCTCGGTGCGCCCCTCCGCGATCGCCAGGGCGACGGCTCCGGCCTGGTAGGCGAGCCCGTCGCGGCCCCGCAGGGGCGTCGGATCCTCCCACCGCGCGGCCTCGTCGCGCGTGCGCAGCTCGAAGCCGCCCGGCGCGTAGAACTCGTCGTCGAGCACGATGAACGCGTGCTCGCCCGAGATCGCGGCCCGGTTCTGCAGCGCCGTGTCGATGGAGGTCGCGAGCGAGGAGATCGCGCGGCCGCCGTGCTCGAGCAGCAGCTGCACGCGCTCGTCGATGCCGTCGGCGGTGATCGATCCGCGCGCGGTCGTCGACGTCGCCGGTCCGAGCCAGGCGAGCGCGAATGCGATCGGATAGACGCCGATGTCGAGCAGCGCGCCGCCGCCGGCCGCCGGATCCCAGAGCCGCGGCACTGCCTGACGGTCGAAGCGCTCGCCGAATGCGGCCTCGACGAAGCGCAGCTCGCCGAGTACGCCGTCGGCCACCAGTCGCCGGATCGCCTCGGTGCGCGGGAGAAACGCCTGCCACATGGCCTCCATGGCGAAGACGCCGGCCGCGGCCGCGGCGTCGGCGATCGCGTGCCCGCCGGCCGCATCGGTGGCGAACGGCTTCTCGACCAGCACGGGCTTGCCCGCGGAGATGACGCGGAGCGCGGTGTCCCGATGCTGCGCGTGGGGGGTCGCGATGTAGACAACGTCCACGCCGGGGTCGTCGAGCAGCTGGTCCACGGTGCCGGCGGCCGCGTCGATCCCGAGCCGGCGGATGAACGCCTCGGCACGCGTCGGCTCGCGGGACGCGACGCGGACGATGCGCTGCCGCGTGAATCGGTGGAGCGCCGTGGTGAAGTCCGTTGCGATCCTGCCCGGGCCGATGAGCCCCCACCGCAGACCGGGCGCCTCCAGCAGATGGTAGGGGTCCGGCACGGGGAGCGCTCGCAGGTGCGCGATCATTTCAGCGATCCCGCGGTGATGCCCTCGGTGACCTGCCGGTTGAAGACGATGTAGATGACCACGAGGGGCAGCGTGACCATCGAGAGCGCGGAGAAGAGCAGGCCGTAGTCGGTGACGTAGCGGCTGGAGAAGGCGAGCAGGCCCGTGGGAATCGTCTTCAACGCATCGTCCTGGATGTAGAGGAGAGCGAGGAGGAACTCGTTCCACGTGTTGAGCGCGGAGAAGATCGCGACGGTCGCGAGGCCCGGCCGCAGGAGGGGCAGGGCGATCATCCGGAACATCCGGAACTCCCCGGCGCCGTCGATGCGCGCCGCTTCGAAGAGCTCAGGCGGGAGATCGTCGAGGAACACCTTCAGCAGGAAGGTCGCGAGCGGCAGCCCCATCGCGGTGTAGGGGATGATCAGCGCGAAGCGGGTGTCGGTGATCAGCAGATCCCGGAACATGGTCGACTGCGCGATGAAGTACGACTGCACGGGCAAGATCAGGCCGAGCGAGATGATGCCGAGCAGCAGGCCACGGCCGGCGAAGCGGAATCGGCTGAAGGCGTATGCCGCCGCGGAGGAGATGACGAGGATCGCGAGGACCGACGTGCCGGTGGTGATCACGCTGTTCAGCGCATAGCGGCCGATGTTGCCGACCTCCCAGGCGCGCACCCACTGCGAGAAGTCGATGCTGGTCGGCAGGGCGAAGGGCGTGCGGAAGATCGCGGCGTTGTCCTTGAAACTCGACCAGACCATCCAGACGAGCGGGAAGAAGCAGATCAGAGCGATCACGACGAGCGCGATGGCGACGAGCACGCCCGCGGGCCGGGTCGCGGGCCGCGTCCGGCGGCGCGACGGGGCGCGACCGGTGCGGCGGACGGCGGAGGTGCTCATCGGCGGCCTCCGGTCTCCTGGAGCTCCGCGCGACGGCGCAGCCGGGCGAAGAGCGGCCCGGAGATCACGACGACGACCGTGAGGATCACGGCCATCGCGGCGCCGTAACCGATGTTGCCGTTGTGGAAGACGGTGCGCACGAGGTAGGTGGTCGGGATCTCGGTCGCATGGTACGGGCCGCCGTTCGTGAGCACGTAGAAGAGATCGAATCCTTGGAAGCCGCCGGTGACGCAGAGCAGGATCGCGACCTCGATCGTGCGCCGGATCGCGGGCAGTTTGACGCGCCAGAAGATCTGCCACTCGTTCGCGCCGTCGAGCCGCGCCGCTTCGACGATCTCGGCCGGGATCTGGCCGAGGGCCGCGATGAAGATCGTCATGTAGAAGCCGGCGAACACCCAGCCCGAGACGACGCAGATCGCGAGCAGCGCGGTCGAGGGGTCGCCCAGCCAGATCCGGGTGAGATCGTGCAGACCCAGCGCCTCGAGCGTGGCGTTGATCAGACCGAAGTCCGGGTTGAGCACGAACGACCAGAGCACCGCGACGACGACCATGGGCAGCAGCACCGGCGTGAAGACGGCGACCCGGAACCAGACCGAGCGGCCGCGGCGCGCGTCGACCAGGCCCGCGTAGCAGAGGCCGATCAGGACCTCGAGCACGAGGGTGGCGAGGATGTAGAGCGCGATGTGCAGGAAGGATCGTGCGAAGAGCTGGTCGGTGAACAGCTCGATGTAGTTCTGAAGCCCGACGAACGTCATCGGCCCGTAGCCGTTCCACTCGGTGAGGCTGTAGCCGCCGGTCATCAGCACGGGGACGACGACGGCGAAGCCGAACACCGCCAGGGCGGGTACCAGGAACACGTACGGGATCCATGGACGCTCGGGGCGCATCGCTCTCCTCGCTGCTCGGGATAGGGGGAGGG
>NZ_CAJVAP010000020.1 GCF_910593785.1 Leucobacter soli
GGCAAGGCGGGCGGGGGCGCGGGTTGCGGAAGCTAGGCTGGGGGTTATGAGCCTGGGCGCGATCCTCGATGCACGCGAAGGATCGACTCCTCCGGGTACGACGCCCGAGGCCGATGAGCTGTTCGAGCGCTTCGAGGCGTGGGTCTCCGACGAGAAGGGCCTGGCGCTGTACCCGGCGCAGGAGGAGGCGCTGCTGGGCCTCGCGCTCGGCTCGAACGTGATCCTCGCGACGCCCACCGGCACGGGCAAGTCGCTCGTCGCCCAGGGCGCGCACTTCTTCGCCGCCGCCGAGGGGCGCCGCACCGTCTACACGGCTCCGATCAAGGCGCTCGTCAGCGAGAAGTTCTTCGACCTCGTCTCGGTGTTCGGCGCCGAGCGGGTCGGCATGGTCACGGGCGACACGAGCATCAACCCCGACGCGCCGATCCTCTGCTGCACGGCCGAGATCCTCGCGAACCTGGCGCTGCGCGACGGCGCGGTGGACGCCGAAGCCGGCGGCATCACGCAGGTCGTGATGGACGAGTTCCACTTCTACGCGGAACCCGACCGGGGCTGGGCGTGGCAGGTCCCGCTGCTGCTGATGAACAACGCGCAGTTCCTGCTGATGTCGGCCACGCTCGGCGACGTCACGGAGCTCGCGAAGGATCTGAGCCGCCGAACCGGCCGCGACACCGCCCTCGTCACCCACGCCGAGCGCCCGGTTCCGCTCCACTACGCCTACGAGGTGCGAGCCGCGCACGAGGTGGTCGAGCTGCTCCTCGCCGAGGGCGGCACGCCCGCCTATCTCGTGCATTTCAATCAGTCGCATGCGGTCGAGCAGGCGCAGGCGCTCGCCTCGATCCGGCTGCTGAGCCGCGAGCAGCGCGACGAGATCGCCGACGCGCTCGGCGACTTCCGCTTCTCGACCGGATTCGGTACGACGCTCTCGCGGCTCGTGCGCAGCGGCATCGGCGTGCACCACGCCGGCATGCTGCCCCGCTACCGGCGCCTCGTCGAGCAGCTCGCCCAGCGCGGCCTGCTGCGCGTCATCAGCGGCACCGACACGCTCGGGGTCGGGATCAACGTGCCGATCCGCACCGTCGTGATCACGGCGCTCACCAAGTTCGACGGCCAGAAGATGCGGCGCCTGAGCGCCCGCGAGTTCCACCAGATCGCCGGCCGCGCCGGCCGCGCGGGGTACGACACCGAGGGCGACGTGATCGCGCTCGCCCCGGAGCACGAGGTCGAGAACGCGCGCGCCTCCGCCAAGGTCGAGGCGGCTCGAGCGGCGGGCAAGAAGGTCGGCAAGGGTCCGAAGAAGAAGTCGGCACCCCAGGGGTTCGTCGCCTGGAACGAGCAGACGCTCGAGCGCCTGGTCGCGAGCGAGCCGGAACCGCTCGTGAGCCGGATGCGGATCACGCACGCGATGGTGCTCGGGGTGATCGGGCGCTCGTCGCCCGATCATGCGGGTACAGCCGGGCGCTCGTCGCCCGATCCGATGAGCGCAGCCGGCAGAGGATCGGGCGCCGGGGGAGGATCCTTCGCGGAGCCCCGCACCGAACAGCACCGCGGCCAGCGGGCGAGCGAGATCCTGCGCGTCATGCGCACGTTGATCTTCGACAGCCACGAACCGCGAGCGGTCCAGTTCGCGCACGCCCGAACGGCGATCGAGATCTTCCGCACGTTGCGCAACGGGGGGATAGTCGAGATCCTGCCGGACCCCGAACGCGCCGGCACCGCAGCCGTGCCGGGGGAGGATCCCGGGGACCCGATCCTCCGTCTCACCGTCGAGCTGCAGGCCAACTTCGCCCTCAACCAGCCGCTCTCGCCGTTCGCGCTCGCCGCCATCGAGCTGCTCGATCCCGAATCGCCCGAGTACCCCCTCGACGTGATCTCGGTGATCGAGTCGACGCTCGAGGATCCGCGGTCGATCCTGCGTGCGCAGGAGCACCGGGCGCGCGGCGAGGCCGTCGCCGCGATGAAGGCCGAGGGGATCGAGTACGACCAGCGCATGGAGCTGCTGGAGGAGGTGACGCATCCGCAGCCGCTGAAGGAGCTGCTGAGCGAGGCCTTCGACGCCTACACGCGGGAGGTGCCCTGGGCGCGCGACTACGAGCTGCGGCCGAAGTCGGTGGTGCGCGACATGATCGAGCGGGCATTCGGCTTCCGCGATCTGGTGTCGTTCTACCAGCTCGGTCGGGCCGAAGGATCGGTGCTGCGCTACCTCAGCGATGCGTTCCGGGCGATCGAGCGCACCGTTCCCGAGCAGGCGAAGACCCCCGAGCTGGCCGAGCTGATCGACTGGCTGGGGGAGCTCGTGCGGCAGATCGA
The DNA here is from genome assembly GCF_910593785.1 of Leucobacter soli. Lineage (GTDB taxonomy): Bacteria > Actinomycetota > Actinomycetes > Actinomycetales > Microbacteriaceae > Leucobacter > Leucobacter soli. The sequence continues at coordinate 2,311 of NZ_CAJVAP010000020.1, forward strand.
TTCGAGCCTGCTCGACGAGTGGACTGCGCTGACCGTGCCCGCGCAGGACGCCGAGGCCTATCGCACGGCGCGCGAACTGCTCGGGTTGGATCCGGACCCGGATCCGGGTGCCGCAGCGGACGCGGCCCTGAACCTCGCGCCGCCGACCCGGTCGGTGCTGACGAACGAGCGCGCGTTCACCGTCATGGTGCGCAACGCGATCTTCCTCCGCGTGCGGGCGGCAGCGTTCGATCGCCTCGAAGAGCTCACCGAGCTCGACGCGCCGCACGGTTTCGGCGAGGATCGCTGGAGCGGCGCCCTCGACGCCTACTTCGCCGAGTACGACTCGATGGGCACGGGCGCCGAGGCTCGATCCGCATCGCTCTTGAGCCTCGAGAAGGGTGCGGGCGTGTGGCGGTTCCGGCAGGTGCTCGACGACCCGGCGGCGGACCATGACTGGGCGCTCGAAGGCGTCGTCGACCTCGCCGCCTCGGAGGAGGCGGCCGAGCCGGTGATCCGCGTCGAGCGCGTGGGGACGTTCGGGTAGAACGGCCCGGCCGGATCGGACCGCGGCACGGGACGCGTGCCCGAGTGCCCGGCAGTGCGTCACCCGGTGCACGCCCGGCGGTACGGCGCTACCAGGCAGTGTGGAGCTGGTGCTACCCGGCGTCGTAGGCGTCGCCGAGCAGGATCAGCGCCCGGTCCCGCGCGATGCCGAGGCCCCGGAACTCGGTCGCCGCCCGCAGGGCGATCTCGCGCGCCCGCGCCTCGACCGGGTCGTCGCCCAGGCGCACGAACGTGCCCGCGCGGCCGCGTCCTTCGACTACACCGGCGGCCTCGAGCGAACGGTAGGCGCCCGCGACGGTGTTCACCGCGAGCCCGAGGTGCGCGGCGAGGGCTCGCACGGTGGGCAGGCGCGTACCCGGCAGCAGGCGTCCGTCGGCGACGGCCGAGACCACCTGCTCGTGCAGCTGCCGGAAGGGCGGGGTCGGCGCCGATGCGTCGATCGCGAAGAGCGCGAGCGGATCCTGATCGTGCTGCCGTGCCGGCGTTCCTGACATGGGATCAGCGTAGGGCACCTTGTAGGATCTCCCCATGCGCCTCGGAGTGATCGACGTCGGATCCAACACCGTGCACCTGCTGGTGGTCGACGCGCACCCGGGCGCCAGCCCGGTGCCGTACCACTCGCAGCGCTCGATCCTGCGGCTCATGCGCTACCTCGATGCCGACGGCGCGATCGTCGAGGAGGGCGTGCAGCGCATCGTCTCGGCCGTGCGCGAGGCGGTCGCGATGGTGGCGCAGATCGGCGTCGACGACATGATCGCGACGGCGACCTCGGCGATACGGGAGGCGGCGAACGGCGAGGATGTGCTCGCGCGGATCGAACGCGAGGCCGGCGTCTCGTTGCGCGTCCTGTCCGGCGAGGACGAGGCACGGATCACGATGCTCGCGGTACGACGCTGGCTGGGCTGGTCGGCGGGGGAGGTGCTGCTCTTCGACATCGGCGGCGGGTCGTTCGAGATCGCGCAGGGCGCCGACGAGTACCCCGACGTGCAGGTGTCGCTGCCGCTCGGTGCGGGGCGGTCCACGATCAACTTCCTCGTAGAGGATCCGCCGCCGCGCGAGGCGGTGTCGCGGCTCCGCGCGCACGCCAGGGCCGAGTTCACTCGGGTGCGCGACGAGCTCTTCGCGGATCGACCCCGGCCGAAGCGCGTGGTCGGGACGTCGAAGACGATCCGCTCGCTCGCGCGGCTGATCGGCGGCCCGCCGGATCCCGAGACGGGAGACCTCGCGCCGCTGCACTACGTCGGGCTCCGCGAGTGGGAGCCGTCGCTGCGCGAGATGCCCGGGAGCGTCCGCGAGTACCTGCCGGGAGTGACGCCGGAGCGCGGGTACCAGCTGATGGCGGGCGCCGTTGTGCTGCGCACGGCGATGAAGGTGTTCGACGTCGAGACGCTCACGATCTCGCCCTGGGCGCTGCGCGAGGGGATCGTGCTGCGCTACATCGACGCCCTCGACGGGCGCGGCGCGGAGCCGGTGTCCGCGTCCGCCGGCTGATGGCGACCCTGCGGATCGGCGACTCGGAAGCGATTCGCCACTCGTTGCCGGCCCGTTTTGGGATTCTCGACATTAGCCCGCTAAACTAGTCTCTCGGTGCCGATGTTCCTCGGAGTATCGGACTGCCACCCTTGGGATATGGTGTAATTGGCAACACTACGGTTTCTGGTACCGTCATTCTAGGTTCGAGTCCTGGTATCCCAGCCATAAAACCCCTGATTTTCCGCGGAAATTCAGGGGTTCGCGTTTTCTCGCATCGCCCCGAGTTCACGAGGGCGTGCTTTTCCTCGCTGAGGCACACGAGATCACTCGTGCACCCGCTGGTGCCGTGCACGACTTGAAGCTGCATGTTCCCGTTTGGGTGATTCATCCGCGAGGCACAGGCGGACCCGCCCAAAGCAGGGTGAGGAAAAGCCCGGTGACGAAGACGATCAGCACAGCGATCGAGAGAATGACATGCCGGAGCACCCAGGCTTGCACGTTCTCGATGAAACCGTGCGGTGTCTCTCCGCCTGATGCAAGTCGCCAGTCGCCGGCGAGCAGTCCTTTTCTCTCTACCGTGATCTCGAAGGGCACGGTGGCGAACGGAACGATCGCCAACAGCAGCCCGGTGAGGCCGAGGGAGAGTCGCCATCGCTGGTTCACCCATACGAAGATCGTCGTTGCCGAGTAGCACAGGAAGACGAATCCGTGGATGCCTCCAGCGATCGGCACGATGTTGACGACCTCCAGTGCGCGAAGGATCAGCGCGGCGATGAGGCCTGCCCACGTGAACATCTCGGCGATCGCGAAGCTCCGAAAGAGCGTGCGCGGGCTGACGCCCTGAGATTGCTTCTTCTTGGTCACTGGTGATGAACCTCCTGCTGTGTAACGGTGCGACCGGTCGAACGAAGGGTGAGATCTGCGGGGTTAGATAAGGCCGGTCTCGTGGGCGAGGTGGATCGCCCGGGATCGGCTGTCGACGTCGAGCTTGGTGAAGATGTGCGCAATGTGGCTCTTCACGGTTGCCTCGGTGACGAACAGGGTGCGTGCGATGTCCTTGTTCGCCGCCCCCGTTGACATGAGGCGCAGGACCTCGAGTTCCCGGTCGGTGAGGCGCGGCAGCGGGTTGCGCATGCCCTGGAGGAGTCGACCTGCGAGGTCGGGGGCGAGGACCATGTCGCCCCCGGCCGCACGGCTGATGCCCTCGATGATCGCCTCGGGTGCGACGTCTTTGAGGAGGTAGCCGGCGGCACCGGCTTCGATCGCGCCGAGGATCTCGGTGTCGCGGTCGAAGGTCGTGAGGATGAGCACGACCGGGGCCGGGTCGAGGGCGCGGAGTGCGGCGGTGGTCTGGATGCCGTCGATGCCGGTCCCGAGGCGGAGGTCGCAGAGCACGACGTCGGGGTGGAGGTGAGCGGCGAGGGTGATGGCCTCTTCACCGGTTGCGGCTTCGCCGACGACGTGCACGGTGTCGGTGTCGAGGACGGCGCGGAGTCCGCTGCGGACGACGGGGTGGTCGTCGACGAGCAGCACGGTGGTGGTCATTTCGTCTCCTCTGCAGTCGGCTCACTGCCGGAGGCCTGCGTCGTGGTGGTGCGGTGGATCGGGAGATGCACCGAGATCGCGGTGCCCTCGCCCGGCGTGCTTTCGACATCGAGGCCGCCGCCGAGCTCCCGCAGTCGTGCGCGCATGAATTTGAGTCCGTAGCTCGACGATCCGGACCCGGCTTCCGAGGCCTGTTCCCATGCGTGGATGTCGAACCCGGCGCCGTCGTCGATGAGGTCGAGCCGCACCGACGAGCCCGAGTCGATCAGGCTCATCACGACCCGGGTGGCGTCCGCATGCAGGCGCACGTTCGCGAGCGCGGATTGGGCGGTACGCAGCAGCGCGACCTCGACCTCGGTGGTGAGGGCGGGCAGTCCCTCGTCGACGTGCAACTCGGTGCGCAGGCCTGTTTCGTCCCGGGCACGGTCGAGCATGCGCGTGAGCGCTGCGGCGAGGGCATTGTCTTCGAGCTCGGCGGGCGCGAGCGCGGCGACGATGCGCCGCACATCGGCGAGGCCGTCGCCCGCCAGTGTCTCGACCTGTTCGAGGGTCCGCACCGCGTCGGCGTCCTCCGTGCGGCCGGCTCCGGCGTGGGCGAGGAGCCGGATAGAGGAGAGCGACTGCGCGATCGTGTCGTGGATGTCGCGGGAAATGCGGGTGCGCTCGGCGACCGCGCCCGATTCGCGCTGGACGAGAGCGAGCTCGTCCTGCAGATCGGCCATCTCCCGCTGTGCTCTCGTGAGGGAGTCCACTAGGCGCTCGCGTTCCGCCGCATCTCGCAGGAGCTGGAGGTAGCCGCGGGAGATCCCGAATGCGAAGATCCCGCCGATGAGCGGCCCGAACACGTTCGCGTAGCTCGTGGCGCCGTGATGCAGGATCGGGGCGATGACCACCACCGCGAGCACCAGCCCGGAGAACAGCAGCCCCCACGCAATGGGGAGCAGATGCCCGGCGAGCAGCCAGAGCAGGAACGCGATCCAGACGAATTCCGCAGACACCGCGACGGCCGCGCCCCAGATCACTGCGAATCCGACCAGCCACCATACGACGATCCGTCGGGAACGGGTGCGGGACGGCAGGACCGTGCCGGCCGTGTGCCAGGCGAGGATCGCGAGTCCCGCGACGATCGCCGCCGGTGCCGGGGTGTCGTCGCCGCTGGCGCGGATGACTCCGATCAGGGTGAGGACGGCGGCGATGAGGTGCTGGCCGATCTCCATCGCTCGCACGGTGGGGCCGGCGGTCACCGGCCCCACCTGGTCAGTGCGCGTCAGTGGCGCGTTCACGACGTTCATGCGTCAATTCTCCCAAGCCCGGTTTTCCGGGCCACCAGATGCGGTCGCCGACGAGTGCGAAGATCGCCGGCACGATCACCGTGCGCGCCACCAGTGTGTCGACGATCACGCCCACGCCCACGATCAGGCCGAGCTGTCCGAGGGTGACCAGCGGCAGCACGCCGAGCGCGGCGAACACGGCCGCGAGGACGATTCCGGCGCTCGTGATCACGCTGCCGGTATGGGCAACCGCTTCGACCATCCCCTCCCGCGTTCCATGGACCGCGGCTTCGGCGCGTGCGCGGTGCACGAGGAAGATCGTGTAGTCGATGCCGAGGGCGACGAGGAACAGGAAGGCGAGCAGCGGCACCTGCAGATCGAGCGCTTGCTGGCCGAACAGCGTTCGGCTCGACCACGCGCCGGCACCGATCGCGGCGACCGAGCTGGTGAGGTTCACGGCCAACAGCAGCACCGGAGCGATCAGGGAGCGCAGCAGGATCAGGAGCACGAGGAAGCTCACTGCGAGCACGAGCGGTGCGATCAGCCACAGGTCTGCTCGGTTCCCGGCGCGCGCGTCGAGATCGGTGGCGACCGCACCGCCTACGACCGCATCCGCGCCCGGCACCTCGTGCACCGCGTCGCGCAGCTCGGAAATCTGGGTGAGGCTCTCCTCGGTGCTCGGCACGTACTCGCTGGTCACCATGATCTTCGTGAGCGAATCATCGTCCGTGGCGCCGACCGGGTGGGCGCGGACTACGCCCTCCACGTCGTTCGCCGCAGCGACCACGGCACCGGCCTCCGCGCTGTTCGCGACGATGAAGATCGGCTGCGCCTCACCGGGCGGGAAATGATCCGACAGGACTTCCAGCCCCGTCGCGGACTCGGACTGCACCCGGAACTTCTCGATCTGGTCGAGCCCGACCGACGTCCCGAACAGGCCGGTGGCCATCACCGCGAGCAGCGCCACCCCGGCGAGGAGACTCGCAACCGGACGTCGCAGGACACCCGTCGCGATCCTCCTCCACGCGCCGCCCTGCCGTCCCGCCTCGCCCGGTCGGGGCACGAACGGCCAGAACACCTTCCGTCCGCACACCGCCAGCAACGGCGGCAGCAGGAACAGCGCCGCGGCGAGAGCGATCAGCAGCCCGATCGCCGAGGAGATCCCGAGCCCGTGCGTGCCGGGAATCACCGCGAGCACGAGCGTCAGCAAAGCGAGCACGACCGTGACGTTCGAGGCCAGGATCGCAGGAAGAGTCTTCCGCCACGCCGTGCCGAGCGCCTGCCGGTGGTCCTCCGTCGATTGGAGCTCTTCCCGGTACCGGGAGATCAGCAGAAGCGCGTAATTGGTGCCCGCGCCGAACACGAGCACACTGATGATGCCCGCATCGAACTGCAGATTCCACGCCGCCCCGGCTGCGGCGGTGAGGCGGCCCGCGAGCCCGTCCGCGAGCCCGACGGCGACGAGCGGGATCAGCCACAGCACCGGCGACCGATAAGTGGCGATGAGGAGGATCGCGACGATCAGGATCGTCACCAGCAGCAGCGTGAAGTCAGCGCCCTCGAACGCGGCCGCCACATCCGCGCCGAACGCCGGCCCACCGGTCAGCAGCAAGGACATCCCCGCTGGTGTGCGGTCGGCGATATCCGTGCGCAGCTCCTTGATCACCGCGGCCGTGTCCGTGTTCGTCTCACCGACCTTGATCGGAGTGATCAGGACCGCAGCCTTCCCGTCCTCGCTGACCGTCGGTCCGTTCGAGTCGGCATCGGCGTGGGCATCGAGCACCGGAAGGAGATCGCCCAGGCTCTCGATCTCGCCCTTGGAGAGCTCTGCGCCGTCATCGCGGGACGCGACGACGAGCACGGACTGACGATCCGCATCCGGGAACTTCGCCAGCAACTCGCTCGTGCGCGTGGACTCCGCATCCGCTGGCGCCTGATCGTTTCGTGCCGGAGCTTTCGCCGACCCGAACACGCCGAACAGGGCGACCATGATCAACAAGACGAGAGCGAGCGATACCCACGCCCCGCCGCGCGACGTCAGCCGGTCGGAGAAGGGGCTGCGAGTGCGAGAAACTGCCATGGCACCAACTTCACCAGGCAGCGCAGTCCTGAACATCGCAGAAGAGGATGAAACCAGGATCAGCAAAAAGGCTGATGCGGGTTCCGGCGATCCGGACGCTGGGCGTAGTCCCATTTCTCGCCGGGGTGCGCGAGATCACTCGTGCACCATGAGCGGAAGGCTGTATGCCCTCGTGGTGCCTCATGATTCTCAGATGTCTACGAGGCCGGCCATGCCGCCTGCCGTCTGCGCCTCAGAGGAGTGATGCATTATGGCTCATTACCAAAGGTTATTTACTTAACCTGAGGTATGATGAAATCGTGGCACAGGCGAATGAGGGAACATCGAACCTAGCGCGCTCGATGGGGTGGCCGGCGACGGGATTCGAGCAGCGACCGTGGCAGGGAAGCGATGGAGACGTGATCGTCTCGCGGCGTCAGCGGATGCTCGCTCGCGGCGACTATGCCGCCGCCGTACCACCGTTCATCGCAGATGCTGTGTTGCGTCTCGAGGCCGATGTGCTCGCCGTCGCTGACGATGCCGGTCGAGAACTCACACGCTTCGACACCGAGGTCGGCGTTATTGCGGCACCCTTCGCATCCATCCTGTTGAGAACGGAATCAGCTTCCAGTTCGGAGGTGGAGAACCTGACCTCGAGCGCCAAGCAGGTCGCGCTCGCGGAGCTCAATGCCGCATCCTCCGGCAACGCCCGCATGGTCGTGGCGAATGTGCGCGCCATGAATGCTGCGCTTGATCTCGCCTTCGAGATCAACGAGGAGTCGATCATCTCGATGCAGAAGGCATTGCTGGGAGACAACGCCCCCGAGCACACCGGCCGTTTCCGCGACCAGCAGGTGTGGATCGGTGGCGGCAGTTTCTCTCCCCACTCGGCGTCGTTCGTGCCGCCGCACCACGACCGCGTGCCTGCACTCATGGCAGACCTCATCCAGTTCTGCAGCCGCACCGACCTCCCGGTGCTCGTGCACGTCGCGATCGCGCACGCCCAGTTCGAAACGATCCACCCGTTCCCGGACGGCAACGGTCGCACAGGCCGTGCGCTCATTCAGAGCATGCTCCGTTCCGGTGAGATCACCCGTAATGTCGCCGTCCCGGTCTCGGCCGGACTTCTCGGCAGCACCGAACGGTACTTCGACTCGCTCACCGCTTACCGCCGCGGTGACCCGGCCGCCATCATCGACGCGCTCTCCGACGCCGCCTTCCGTGCTGTCGGCAACGGGCGGCAATTGGTGAGCGACCTCCGAGCGATCTCCGATGGCTGGAGAGCCCGAGTCCCTGCACGGGCAGGATCTACCGCGTCGCGCCTCTGGGATCTGCTGCTGAAGCAGCCGGTTATCAACACCAAGACCGTTGCCGCCGAACTCGGCGTCTCGGAGACCGCCGCGCAGGCCGCGATCGACTCGCTGGTCGAGCACGAAGTCTTGGAACAGACGAACGATTACCGACGCAACCGCATCTGGCATGCACCCGAGGTGCTCGCAGCCCTCGACAACTTCGGAGACCGAGCCCGCCGCGCCACGCCGTGGCCGGCGTGATGCTGCGCAGGATCACGCCGGGCGGCACTGAGCGGCCTATGCGAAGGTGAAGGCCGCTTCGCGGATGCTGTCGTCGATCGTCGAGAGCGGTCCGCCGACCCGGTAGAGGGATCCGCGGTGGTTCGCTGGCAGCCGATCGCCGGCGCCGAAGAGCTTGTTGCGCAGCGTGCCGGGCGCGTACTCGGTGTGGTAGACACCGCGCCGCTGCAGCTCGGGCACGACGAACTCGACCACGTCCTCGAAGGTGCCGGGCGTGACCGCGTAGGCGAGGTTGAAGCCGTCGACGCCGGTCTCGGCGACGATGCGCTGCATCTGATCGGCGATGGTGGACCCCGAGCCGACGATGGTCGCGCCGAGGCCGGCGATGCCGTTCCACTCGACCATGTCGCGAACCGTCCACGCGCGCCCCTCGGGGTTGTCGGCCTGGAAGGCGGCGACCGTCGACTGGATCGCGTTGCTCTCGACGTTGCCGAGCGGCTCGTCGAGCTCGTACTTCGACAGGTCGACGCCCATCCAGCCCGAGAGGAACGTGAGCGCACCCTCCGGGCTCACGTACTGCAGGTAGTCGCGGTGCTTGGCCTCGGCCAGCGCATCGGTCTCGTCGGTGATGACGGTGAGCAGCAGGTAGATCTTCGCCGCGTCGGGGGAGCGGCCGGCCTCGACGAGCGCGCGGCGGATCGCGTGGACGCTCTGCTTCGCCACGGCGTTGGTGGGCGAGGCGATGAAGATCGCCTCGGCGTGCCGCGCCGCGAACTGGATGCCTCGCGGCGAGGCGCCCGCCTGGAACAGCAGCGGCGTGCGCTGCAGCGATGGCTCGGAGAGGTGGATGCCCGGCACCTTGAAGTGCGTGCCGTGGTGCCCGATGTGGTGCACCTTCTCGGGTTCGGTGAAGACGCCGCGCTCGCGATCCCGCACCACCGCGTCATCCTCCCACGAGCCCTCGAGCAGCTTGTAGATGACCTCGAGGTACTCGTCTGCGTGGTCATAGCGCTGGTCGTGCTCGAGCTGGTCGTCCTGCCCCAGATTGCGGGCGGCCGACGGCAGGTAGCCGGTCACGATGTTCCAGCCGACGCGCCCCTTGGTGAGGTGGTCGAGCGTCGAGAGTCGCCGGGCGAAGGGCATCGGGTGTTCGAAGGCCGTGCCCGCGGTGATGCCGAAGCCCACGTTCTCGGTGGCGGCGGCCATGATCGCCGCCAGCTGCACCGGGTCGTTGACGGGCACCTGGGCGCCGTTGCGGATCGCCGCGAGGTCATTCGCGCCGAACACGTCGTAGGTGCCGAGCACGTCGGCGACGAAGATGCTGTCGAAGAGGCCGCGCTCGGCGATGCGGGCGAGCGTCTGCCAGTACTCGATGTCTTTGTAGCGCCACGACTGATCGGAGGGGTGCCGCCAGAGGCCCGAGCTCTAGTGGGCGACGCAGTTCATGTCGAACGCGTTGAGTCTGATCTGCTGACGCGCTGCCGACGATGATGCTGACATGATGTGACCCTTCTGAGGCGATCGTTCGCACCGCGGCTGCGGCGGAGCGATGCTCAGAAACTACCTAAAATCGCGTGGCGGGTCATGCTCGACGAGGCATTGTTGCGCGATGTGACGCCGTGCGCCAGCGGCCAAGTGCGCGGGCACGGCCGTCTTGAGGATCGCGCACAATCGCCCGGCGCGCGGATCCCGATCCGGCCTCAGCTCTCGGGCTCGAAGTTCAGCGAGAGCGAGTTCATGCAGTAGCGGTTGCCGGTGGGGGTGCCGAAGCCGTCGGGGAAGACGTGGCCCAGATGCCCACCGCAGCGTGCGCAACGGACCTCGGTGCGCACCATGCCGTGCGAATCGTCCTCGAGGAGCTCCACCGCGTCCTCGCGCACCGACTCGTAGAAGCTGGGCCAGCCGCAGTTCGAGTCGAACTTGGTGCCGCTGACGAAGAGCTCGTTGCCGCAGCCGGCGCAGGTGTAGAGACCTGACCGCTCCTCGTCCAGGAGCTCACCGGTCCAGGCGCGCTCCGTCGCGGCCTGGCGCAGCACCGCGTACTGCTCATCGCCGAGCTCTGCGCGCCATTCGTCTTCGGACTTCTCGACCTCGTATGCCATGGTTCGATTCTACGCCTCGTCTCCGACATGGCCCGATCGAGTCGACTTCATGACGCCGGGTAACGGCCGGGGCCACGCGTCGCGTCGAGTCCGCCTAGGCTGACGGCATGACCGATTCACGCTCGCAGCAGACGTATCAGGTGCGCCTCGGATGGGGGGCGGACGGGCTCGAGCGGCTTGCGACCTCGGGCATCGTCGTGGTCGTCGATGCGGTCGCAGGCCCTGACGCGGTTGCCGGAGCCGATGCGGTTGCCGGCGCCACCGGGGTCGACGGGGGCGGATCCTCGGCCGCGGAACGGCTCGCAGCGCGCGCCGCCGCGCTGCAGCACGGCCCGACCGTGTACCTCGGTTCCCTGCGCAACGCGACCGCCACGGCTCGGGCGGTCTACGAGGAGCAGATCGCCCGGGGCGGGCGCACGTCGATCAACCTGGTGCTCGTCGGCGACGGGGGCGGCTTCGCCGTCGAGGACTACCTGGCGGCCGGCGCCATCGCCGATGCGCTGACGACGCTCGGGATCGACCACTCGGCGCCCGACGTCGCCGTTGCGGCCGAGGGCTTCCGCCCGTTGAAGCGCGCGGTCAAGCACCTCTTCGCGGCGAGCGCCGCCGGTCAGGAGCTCAAGGCCGCCGGCCACGGCCACGCGGCGAAGGCTGCCGCCGAGCTCGATGCCGACGGCGAGGCGATCCGCTTCGGCGCCTGAGACCGGAGCGCCCGGCGCCCAGGCATCCCCGCGCCGCGACCCGCGCGCGGCGGAGCTCTGGGCCCGCCGGATGGCGTCCGGCCGTCCGGCCCCGCAGTTCGGGAGGATCTCGCAGTTCGGGAGGATCCGTTCGGCGCGATCGGTCAGCCCCAACTGCGAGATCAGCCGGAACTGCCGGATTCCGCCGCCCCGCCGGCCGGAGGCGGAAGCCCTACTTCGAGACGACCTGGCGCTTCGACGAGATCACGCCCGTGTCGAAGCCGGCGAGGTGCAGCCCGCCGTGGAAGCGGGCGTGCTCGATCTTCACGCAGCGGTCCATGACCACGTCAAGGCCGGCCGCTTCGGCGATCGCGGCCGCCTCCTCGTTCCAGGATCCGAGCTGCAGCCACAGCGTCTTCGCGCCGATCGCGACGGCCTCGCGGGCGACCTCGGGCAGGTCGTCGTGCTTGCGGAACACGTCGACGATGTCGGGCACGACCGGCAGGTCGGCGAGCGAGGCGTAGACCTTGCGGCCCAGGATCTCGTCGGCGCGCGGGTTCACGAAGTACACGTCGTACGGCGAGCTCGCCAGCAGGTAGGTGGCGACGAAGTAGCTCGCGCGCGCCGGGTTGTTCGACGCGCCGACGATCGCGATCGACTTCGCGCGGCGCAGGATCCCGAGGCGCGCCGGGGCGCTCGGCCCCTGCCAGGTGCGGGCCGCGGGTGCGGCGGGCGAGGGCGCGGCGGCGGGCGAGTCCGGTGCGGAAGACGCGGATCCGGCGGCCGAGCCGCCGCGGGGATCGATGTCGCTCATCGGGTTGCTCCTGTCGCGAGGGTGAGGGCCTGATCCAGGTCCCACAGGATGTCTTCGGGATCCTCGATGCCGACCGAGATGCGGATCAGGTCGGCGGGCACGCCGGCGGCTTCGAGCTGCTCGGCGGTCAGCTGCTGGTGCGTCGTGGACCCGGGGTGGATCACGAGCGTGCGGGCGTCGCCGATGTTCGCGAGGTGGCTCGCGAGCTGCAGCGAGTCGATGAACTTCTCGCCGGTCTCGAGCGCGGCCTGCCGGCGCTCCTCCTCGTCGGCGAACTCGCTGGAGGGGCGCACGCCGAAGGCGAACACGGATCCCGGGCCGAGCGGCAGGTACTTCTGCGCGCGCTCGCGGTGCGGGTGGCCCTCGAGGCCGGCCCAGGTGACGAACGAGATGCGCGGGTCGTCGGCCAGCCATTCGGCGACGATGCGCGCGTTGGCGACGTGCGCGTCGATGCGCTGGGGCAGGGTCTCGACGCCCTGCAGCAGGTTGAAGGCGGACTGGGGGCTGAGCGCGGGCCCGATGTCGCGCAGCTGCTCGCTGCGGAGCTTGGTGAGGAAGCCGTACTCGCCGAAGTTGTCCCACCAGCGGATCCCGCCGTAGGAGTCGACGGGTTCGGTCATGGTGGGGAACTTGCCGTTGCCCCAGTCGAAGGTTCCGGCCTCGACCACGACGCCGCCGAGGGTGGTGCCGTGGCCGCCGAGGAACTTGGTGACCGAGTGGATGACGATGTCGGCGCCGTGCTCGATCGGGCGCACCAGGTAGGGGGTCGCGAGGGTCGAGTCGACGATCAGCGGGATCCCTGCCTCGTGCGCCACCTTCGAGAGGCCCTCGAGATCGGCGATCTCGCCGCCGGGGTTGCCGATGACCTCGACGTAGAGCGCCTTCGTGTTCGCGCGGATCTCGGTGCGGAACGCTTCGGGGTCGGAGCTCGCGACGAAGGTCGTGTCGACGCCGAAGCGGCGCAGCGTGACGTCGAGCTGGGTCACGGTGCCGCCGTAGAGCTGGGCGGAGGCGACGATGTGGTCGCCGGCGCCGACGAGCGCGGCGAAGGTGATGAACTCGGCCGACATGCCGCTGGCGGTCGCGACCGCGCCGATGCCGCCCTCGAGGGAGGCGATCCGCTCCTCGAGCGCCGCGACGGTCGGGTTGCCGATGCGCGAGTAGATGTTGCCGTACTTCTGCAGCGCGAACAAGGTCGCGGCGTCCTTCGCGTTGTCGAACACGAACGACGTGGTCTGGTAGATCGGCACGGCGCGCGCGCCGGTGGTCGCGTCGGGGGTGCCTCCCGCGTGGAGGGCTCGGGTGCGGAACCCGAACTGGTGCTCGCTCATGTGGTCTCCTTCGCTGAGGCTTCGGATTGTCGGGCCAGTTCGATGGCTGCGCGTACGCCGTCGACGGCCCAGGGGTTCTGCAGGCTGGTCGTATCGCCGAGCGTATCGCCTTGCCACAGCTGCGCAAGCAGCCGCCGCAGGATCTTGCCCGACCGGGTCTTGGGGAGTTCGGGGACCCGCACGATGATCTTGGGTTTCGCGATCGGCCCGATGTCGTGCGCCACCCGGGAGCGGAGCTCGTCGAAGCCGGGCTCGTGGGCGCCACCCTCACCGGCACCGGTACCGGCACCGGCGGTGACGATCGCGGCGACGGCCTGCCCGGTGATCGGGTCGAACACGCCGGTGACTCCGGCCTCGCCGACGCCGGGATCCGCGACGAGCGAGGACTCGATCTCGATGGTCGAGAGCCGGTGACCGGAGACGTTCACGACGTCGTCGAGGCGGCCGAGGATCCAGATGCATCCGTCGGCGTCGACGGTCGCCCCGTCGCCGGCGACGTAGTAGCCGCAGTGCTCGCCGCGGCCGGCGTAGGTCGCCCAGTACGAGTCCCGGTAGCGCTCGGGATCGCCCCAGACGGTGCGGGCCATACCCGGCCAGGGCCGCCGGGCGACGAGCGTGCCGGATCGTCCCGGCGCGACCGGGTCCCCGGCCTCGTCGACGACGGCCATGTCGATCCCGGGGAGGGCGACGGTGGCGGATCCGGGCTTCAGGGTCGTGACTCCCGGCAGCGGAGCGACCATGGCGGCGCCCGTCTCGGACTGCCACCACGTGTCGACGACGGGCGTCTCGTCGCGCCCGAAGTTGCGGCGGAACCAGATCCACGCCTCGGGGTTGATCGCCTCGCCGACGGTGCCGAGCAGCCGGATCGACGAGAGGTCGTGCCCGGAGGGCAGCGCGTCGCCGAACCAGGTCATGAAGGTGCGGATCAGCGTGGGGGCCGTGTAGTAGACGGTGACGCCGTAGCGCTCGATGATCTCGAGGTGCCGCTCGCGGCACGGCGCGTCGGGCGTGCCCTCGTAGATCACCTGCGTGAGGCCGTTGGAGAGCGGCCCGTAGATCTCGTACGTGTGGGCGGTAACCCAGGCGAGGTCGGCGGTGCACCAGTGGACATCTTCGGGCTTCGCGTCGAAGTGGGCCCAGTGCGCCCAGCTCGCATGGGCGAGGTAGCCGCCCGAGGTGTGCACGAGACCCTTGGGCTTGCCGGTGGTGCCCGAGGTGTAGATGATGAAGAGCGGGTGCTCGGCGTCGAAGGCCTCGGGCTCGTGCACGTCGGGCTGGGTGTCGATCGCGTCGTGCCACCAGCGGTCGCGGCCCGCGGTCCAGGGGACATCCTGGCCGGTGCGGCGCACGACGAGCACGTGCTCCAGGTGGGGGAGGCCCGCGGCGGCCTCGTCGGCGGCCGACTTCACCTCGACCTGCTTCCCGCGGCGGTGCTGCCCGTCGGAGGTGACGAGCAGCTTGGCCCGCGTGTCCTCGAGCCGGAACCGCACGGCGTCGGCCGAGAAACCGCCGAAGACGAGCGAGTGCACGGCCCCGATGCGCGCGCAGGCGAGCGCGATCACCACGGTCTCGACGAGCACCGGCAGATAGACGAGCACCCGGTCGCCCGGCTCGATCCCGAGCGCGAGGAGGCCGTTCGCGGCCTGCGCGACGCGTCGCTGCAGCTCGGCGTAGGTGACGGATTCGCGATCGCCCGGCTCGCCCTCGAAGTGCAGCGCGACCTTCTCGCCGCGGCCGGCGGCGACGTGCCGGTCGACGCAGTTGACGGCGACGTTCAGCCGCCCGCCCGCGAACCAGGTCGCCTGCGGCACGCTGAGGCCGCCCGGCTCCCCGTGCTCGCCGGGGGTGGGACGCGGCGGTTCCCACGTGTGCGCGGTGTGCCAGCGCTGCTCCCAGTCGAGGCGCTCGGCTGCGCGCTCCCAGAACGCGATCGGATCCTGCGCCGCGATCCCGTAGACCGACGCGTCGACGTTCGCCTGCGCGGCGAATGCGGCGGGCGGGGGGAAGGATCGCGTCTCGGTGAGGCGCGCCTCTGCCTCGCCGGCATCCGCATCGAGCCCGCTCACATCCACCTCCGCAGCACGGCCTTCTCGAAGAGCACGAGGATCGCGTTGGTGATGGTGCCGAGCAGCGCGAGCAGCACGATGGCGAGCAGGATCCGGTCCACGCGGCCCGTCTGCTGGGAGTCGTTGAGCATCCAGCCGAGACCCATCGACGCGGCGATCAGCTCGGCGGCGACGAGGAACAGCCAGGACTGGGCGAGGCCGAGGCGCAGGCCGGAGACGACCGACGGCACGACGGCCGGCAGCTGAACGGTGCGGAACAGCGACCAGCCACGCAGCCCGAAGGCGCGCCCCGCCTCGACGAGCTGCGGGTTCACATGGCGCAGGGCGTCGGCGACGGTCGTGTAGACGGGGAAGAAGGCGCCGATGGCGATGAGGATGATCTTCGACTCCTCGCCGACCTGGAACCAGAGGATGAGCAGCGGCACCCATGCGAGCGACGGCACGGCGCGGATGGCGACGAGCATCGGGGCGAGCAGCACGCTGCCGGCGCGCGAGAGGCCGACGATCGCGGCGAAGGCGAGCGCGATCAGCGAGCCGAACACGAAGCCGATGAAGACGCGCTGCACCGAGATGGCGATGTGGAGCCAGAGCTGGCCGCGCTCGACCAGGTCGATGCCCGCCTCGACGACCGACCACGGACCGGGCAGCCGGTAGGGCGGCACGATCTCGGTCGCGGTGACGAACTGCCAGACGGCGAGCACCGCGAGCGGCACGACGAAGCCGCCCGCGATCCTCACCCAGGTGCGCGACCACAGTGACGACGGGCGCAGGGGCGTGCGCTGCTGCGCCGCCCCTGCGCGGTCGGTCGCGCGCTCGGGTGAACGCGCGACCGTGGTCGAGCCTTCGGTCATTCGGTGGCCTTGAGCGCGAACTCGTCGTGCACGATCGTGGCGATCGCCTGGTCGAGGGCCTCCTGGCCGCCCACGACGTCGCCCGATTCGGCGATGATCGGGGAGATCGTCGTGAGCACCGAGATCTGCGCCTCTCCGGGCACGCCCGAGACGTCGAGGTTCGAGCGCTCGTCGATCACGGTCTTGGCGACCTCGAGGTCGATCGAGGCGGCGTCGGCGAGCAGCTGCGCCACCTCGTCCGGGTGGGCGAGTGCCCAGACGCGGGCCTCCTCGTACGCGTCGACGACGACCTGCGCCACGTCGGGGTGATCGGTGATGAACTCCTCGGTGGCGTTGAGGAACCCGTAGGTGTTGAAGTCGACGTTGCGGTAGATGAGCTGGGCGCCCGACTCCGCCTCGGCCGCGGCCATGATCGGATCGAGGCCGCTCCAGGCCTGCACCGATCCGCCCTCGAGCAGGGCTCGGCCGTCGGCGTGCTGCACGTTCTGCACCTCGACGTCCTCGACGCTCAGGCCGGCCTCCTCGAGCGCCTGCAGCAGGAAGAAGTAGGGGTCGGTGCCCTTGGTCGCGGCGACCGACTGGCCCTTCAACTGGGCGACGTCGGTGATGTCGCTGTCCGCGCCGACCACGATGGCCGACCATTCGGGCTGCGAGTAGATGTCGATGACCTTGATGGGGGAGCTGTTGGCGCGGGCGAACAGGGCGGCGGAGCCGGCGGTGGATCCGACATCGATGGAGCCGGATCGCAGCATCTCGTTCGCCTTGTTGCTGCCGGCGGACTGCAGCCACTCGACCTCGACCGAGTCGCCCAGTGCGGCCTCGATGAGACCCTGCTCCTTGATCACGAGGCTGAGCGGGTTGTAGGTGGCCCAGTCGATCGAGAGCGTGCTCGTCGACCACTCGCCGCCCTCGGCCGGGGCGTCGGATCCGCCGTTCTCGCCCTGCACGCACCCGGTCATCGCGACGGCCAGCAGGCCGGCAACGAACGCGGCGGGGAGGGTCTTGCGGGTGATCGTGCTCATGGGGTCTCCTTCGGTGTGAGCTTGTGCACGCCCAGCCCGTCGAGCAGGCCGGTGCGCAGGTCGGTGAAGGCGCGCGCGCCGCGGTCGCGGGGGCGGGCTCCGGGAACGGGGACGAATCTCGCGATGGATCCGTTCGCGCGGCGGGTGTCGGCCTCGCCGTCGGGGATCGCGTCGGCCGGTCGCGCGGCGCCCGCCGAGCCGAGTGCGCCGAGGCCCGAGGACGAGCCGAGTGCGACGACCTTCGCGCGCGGTCGTGCGGGCTCGAGCTGAGCATCGTGCAGGTTGCGCAGCAGCAGCACGTGGTCGGCCAGGTAGAGGGCCTCTTCGACGTCGTGGGTGACGAGGACGATCGTGGTCGGCTGCGCGCGATGGATGTCGAGCAGCAGATCGTGCATCTTGAGGCGGGTCAGCGCGTCGAGTGCGCCGAAGGGCTCGTCGAGCAGCAGGACGCGCGGGTCGCGGGCGAGCGCGCGTGCCAGGGAGGCGCGCTGGGCCATGCCGCCCGAGACCTCGCTGGGTCGCTGTCCGGCGGCGTGGGTGAGGCCGACGAGGGCGAGCAGTTCGGCGACGCGCTCCCGGGCCGAGCGCCCGCGGCTGCCGCGGGGCAGGCCGAGCGCCACGTTCTGCGCGATCGTGCGCCAGGGCAGCAGGCGCGGCTCCTGGAACGCGATCGCGGTGGAGTCGTCGTGAGCCCGGACCACGCGGTCGTCGAGCGTGATCGATCCGACCGTCGGGGTGTCGAGCCCGCCGATGAGGCGCAGCAGCGTCGACTTGCCGCAGCCGGAGGGGCCGACGATGGCGATGATCTCACCGGGGACGACGTCGAGGGTGACGTCGCGCAGCACCGTGCGCGGGCCCTCCGCGGTGGGGAAGGTGCGCTCCACATCGGCGATGCGGACCCGGCCCGCGCGGGCGGGCGCGTGTGCGGGGACGGATTGGGGCATGCCTACCAGCCTGCCGAATCGCCGACGTACCGGAAACCCGAGGCGTAACTTGGCGACGCATTCGCGAGGCGGGGCCCGCATAGGCACCTAAAGCCTGCGCAGTGAGGGCAGGCTTGCTATCATCAGATGAATGATTCGCGGTGATGATCCCGCGCGAACGCGGCGTATTCAGGTGGCGCTCGACGAGCCGGAGTTGGAGACGCTCGACGACACGAACGGGAGCGGCAGCGGCGCCGCGGGCGATGCCAGAGGAGATTCCGGAGGAGACGACGCCGAGGCCGGCGAGACGGCGGCGCCACCGCAGGATCCGGCGGATTCAGGGCCCGGATCCGCGGCGCTCGCGGCGCCCGGCCGCGTGGACTTCCAGAGCGTCGGCTTCGCCTACCGGCCCGGCCTGCCGGTGCTCGAGGACATCACCCTCGCACTCGAACCCGGCACGGTGACCGCGCTCGTCGGCCCGTCGGGATCCGGCAAGTCGACGCTCGCGTCGCTGCTCGCACGCTTCCACGATCCGCAGACGGGGCGGGTCACCGTCGGCGGGACGGACCTGCGGCGTTTCACCGCCGACGAGCTTTACGAGCGGGTCGGCTTCGTGTTCCAGCAGACCCAGCTGGTCCACGGCACGGTGCACGAGAACATCGCCCTGGCCCGCCCGGAGGCCTCCGTATCGGAGGTCGAGGCCGCGGCACGCGCCGCGCAGCTGCACGAGCGGATCCTGCGACTGCCCGACGGCTACGGGACCATGCTCGGCCCCGACGCCGCGCTCTCGGGCGGCGAGCGGCAGCGGCTCACCATCGCCCGGGCGATCCTCGCCGACACCCCTGTGCTCGTGCTCGATGAGGCGACCGCGTTCGCCGATCCGGAATCCGAGTATCTCGTGCAGCTCGCGCTCGACCGGCTCGCCGCCGGCCGTACGGTGCTCGTCATCGCCCATCGCCTGCACACGGTCGCCGGTGTCGACGGCATCGTCGTCCTCGATCGCGGTCGGATCGCGGAGGCCGGGACGCATGCGGAGCTGATCGCCGCGGATGGGCGCTACCGGAAGCTGTGGGCGGCGAGCGACGCCGGTGCCGTTGATACGGCCGTCGATCCCGCAGCCGATGACGCCGACGTCGAGAGGGAGGTCCGCTGATGATCCGCACGCTCCTCGCCCTGCTCCCGGCCGGAAGCCGCCGAACGGTGCTCGGGCAGATCCTCCTCACCATCGCGGGACTGCTGCTCCGCGCGGCGGGCACGGTGCTGCTCGTGCCGCTCGTCGCCGCGCTCTTCAGCGGAGACCCCGGCACGGCCTGGCCCTGGCTCGGGGCGCTGGCGGCCGTGACCGCGGTCGGCTGGGCGGTCGACACCTGGGCGGCCCGCTTCGCCTTCGCCCTCGGCTTCGGACTGCTCGACACCGGCCAGCGCATCGTCGCCGACCGTCTCTCGGCCGTGAGGCTCGGCTGGTTCGACGCCGAGCGCACGGCGGTCGCCCGTCAGGCGGTCGCCGCGACCGGCCCGGACCTCGTGGGCATCATCGTCTATCTCTTCTCCCCGCTGATCGGGGCGCTGCTGCTACCGCTCTTCATCGCGACCGGCCTGTTCGTGATCTCCTGGCCGCTCGGACTCGCGGCCCTCGCCGGCGTCCCGATCCTGCTCGGCGCCTTCGCGCTCGCCGGTCGGCTGAGCAGGCGAGCCGATCGGGCCGCCTCCGAGGCCAATGCGCGGCTGACCGAGCGCATCGTCGAGTTCGCCCGCACCCAGCCGGCGCTGCGGGCGGCACGGCGAGTCGAGCCCGAGCGGAGCCTCGCCGGCGCCGCGCTCGCCGCTCAGCACGGGGCGACGATGCGGCTCCTGCTGCTGCAGATCCCGGGGCAGCTGATCTTCGGCATCGCCAGCCAGGCGGCGCTGCTCCTGCTCGCCGGCAGCACCGTGATGCTGACGATGCGCGGCGAATTGAGCATCCCTGCTGCGATCGCGCTGATCGTCGTCATCGTCCGCTATCTGGAACCGTTCACCGTGCTTGCCGAGCTCTCTCCGGGCATCGAGACGTGCATCGGCGCGCTGCGCCGCATCCGCGAGGTCCTGGAGGCGCCGGTGGATTCTGCCGATTCCCCGGCGCGAACCGCCTCGGTCGCGACCTCAGGCGAGACCTCGAGCGAGACGCCGGACGAGATCTTGGACGAGACGTCGGACGAGCGGGGGACCGCGACGTCGAGCACGGCCGGTGGCGCGGCTCGGATCGAGGCGAGCGCCGCACCGCGGATTGAACCGCGGATTGCGCCACGGATCGAGCTGCGCGGGATCCGTTTCGGCTACGGATCGCAGCGGACGGATCGCCAGGTGTTCGACGGTTTCGACCTCGTACTCGAGCCCGGCACGACCACGGCGATCGTCGGCCCTTCGGGGTCGGGGAAGAGCACGCTGCTCACGCTGATCGCCGGCCTCCACGCGCCGGAGGCCGGCAGCATCGCGGTCGACGGGATCGATGTATCGACTCTCGACCTCGACGCCCGCCGCGATCTCGTCAGCGTCGTGTTCCAGCATCCGTATCTCTTCGACGGCGACATCCGCCAGAACGTGCTGGTCGGCGACCCCGCCGCCGGGTCCGACGACCTCGATCGGGTGGCGCGCCTTGCTCGGGTCGACACGCTGCTCGCCCGCCTCTCGGACGTCTGGGAGAGCCGGGTCGGCGAAGCCGGATCGAGTCTCTCGGGCGGCGAGCGGCAGCGCGTCTCGATCGCACGCGCGCTGCTGAAGCCGGCGCCCGTGCTGCTGGTCGACGAGGCCACGAGCGCGCTCGACGCCGAGAACGAGGCGGCCGTCGCCGCCGCGCTCGCCGCCGACCCCGTGCCGCGCACCCGGATGATCGTCGCGCACCGCTTGAGCTCGATCCGCGCGGCCGATCGCGTGGTGTTCCTCGAAGCCGGGCGCATCGTCGAGGACGGGGCGATCGGCGAACTCCTCGAAGCCCAGGGCCGCTTCGCGGAGTTCTGGCGCCAGCAGCACGCGGCGGGAGCGTGGCGGCTCGGGGCGTGAGTGCGGGGCGTGGCCAACGAGTGTGATCCCGGGGCGTGGCCATCGGGCGGGTATCGAACCGCGAGCCACGCCGTAGGCTGATCGCATGGACGAAGTCGTCGCATATCTGGATCGCTTTCCCGCCGAGGTCCGGGCCCGCCTGGAGGCGCTGCGCGCGATGGTGCGCGAGCGCTGCCCGCTGGCGGTCGAAAGCGTGAGCTACGGGCTGATCGGCTACAAGCTGGGCGGCCGCCCGCTCATCTACTTGGGCGGGTTCAAGAACCACATCGGCCTCTACGCGACACCGGTGGGACACGAGGCGTTCGCCGCCGAATTCGCTGCGTACAAGCAGGGCAAGGGCTCGGTGCAGTTCCCGCTCTCGGAGCCGCTGCCGACCGACCTGATCGCACGAGTGATCGCCCACCGAGTCGAAGCGGTGAGCGAGGAGCTGCCCGCGATCGGCCGCCCGGCGACCGGCGCGCTCGCCGAGATCGGTGTGACGAGGGCCGGCCAGCTCGCGGACTACTCCGAGAAGGAGCTGCTCGCCCTCCACGGTGTTGGCCAGAAGGCGATCCGCCTGCTGCGGGAGGCCGGCGTCCGCCTGCGCGACGACTGAGCCGCCGCCGCGCAGGCGATGCCGCGCGCGAGCAGGATCGCGCCGACGCCCCAGGCGATCAGGCTGAGCTCGATCGAGACGGTAAGCGGATCGGCCGCGAGCGTCGGGCGGCCGACGAGCATGAGCCCGGCAGCGAGCTGCCACAGCAGCACGATGAAGATCGCCCCGCCGATGTCGAAAGCCGTGCGGCGGATCTCCCGGCGTGCGGTGACGGATGCGCTCGCCGCGGGGCTGCTGCTGTCGAGGTGGTTATCACGGCGGCTATCGCGACGGCGGTCACTGCGGCGGCGCAGGCGCCCCACGAGCCACACGCACCCCACTGCGAAGGCGCCGAACGCGGCGAAGACGAGCGCGGTGACGGCGGCGGGCTCGCCAGCCGAGCCGTCGGGGTCCAGACCGTCGAAGTAGGCCGCGATCTGCTGCACCGGCGCCGTCTGATCGTAGAGCGGCCCGTTCGCGGCCTGCAGCATCACGACCGCCCTGCCCTCGGAGGGGCGGAGCTCGGCGTGCGCGAAGAAGCCGTCCGTGCGACCGACGTGCGCGGCGATCGGCGCGGTGCCGGATCCGGATCCGGTCCCGATGCCGTTCGCGGCAGTGTTGTTCGCGGCAGTGCTGCCGGCGGCAGTGCTGTTCGCGCGAGTGCCGCTTGCGTCAGTGCCGCTGCCCGCGCCCGTGCCCCAGCCGAGTCCGTAGCCGTCGGTCCGCGGGGCCGCGGTGTCGCCGTTCTCGGCAGTGGTTCGCGGGGTGAGCATGGCCCGCACGCTCTCGGCGCTCAGGATCCGCGTCCCGTCGTCGGCGAGGCCCTCGCGCAGCAGCATCCGCAGGAAGGCGGCGAGATCGTCGGCGGTCGACACGAGGTAGCCGTCGGGTGCGGCTCCCGCGGGTACCGTCTCACCGCGCGTGAACGGCACGCCGAAGGCGAAGCCGTGACCCGACGCGGCGATGCGCTGCGCTTCGGCCGGATCCGCGGTGGACCGGGTCATCCCGAGCGGTGCGAACAGCTCGCGTTCCAGGAACTCTGCGAACGGCAGCCCGCTCTCCGCCTCGATGACGGCGCCGAGGATCGCGTAGTTCAGGTTCGAGTAGGCGAAGGGGACGCCGTCATGGAGTGCGGCGCCGTCCGGAGTCGCGGCTTCATCGAGGATCGCGGTGGTCGCTCGGGGGACGGCGCCTGCCCGGGGGACGGTATCGGCGCGGGCCGCGCGGTCCTGGATCGAGAGCGTCGGATCGCGGCGCGCATCGAGCCCGGCGTCGGCGTCGAAGCCGCTGGTGTGGCTGAGCAGCTGCGCGATCGTGATCGGATCGGCGTCCTGCGGACGGAACTCCGGCAGGGAGTCGCGCACGGGCGCATCGAGTCGCAGTCGGCCCGAGTCGACCAGGCGCATGATCGCCGCGGCGGTCACCGGCTTGCTGAGCGAGCCGATGAGGAACGGCGTATCGGCGTCGGCGCCGCCCGCCCCGCCGGAGACGGTTCCCGGCACGAGTGCGCCTTCGGTCGATGCGGCGCCGGAGGGCGAGGTGCCTGTGGATGCGGCGCCGGTGGATACGCCGCCGGTCTCGATCACGGCCCAGGCGGCCGGCGCCTGCAGGCCGGGGAGGAGCGCGGTGCGGTCGAGCCCTCCGGCGAGGATGGCCGGAGCTGACGAAACGGGATCCTCCGCGGGATCCTTCACGGGATCCGACGCGGTGTCGTTTGCAGCGCCGTGAGCGGTGCCGTGGACTGTGCTGATCCCGGCGCCGTGAGTAGCGCCGTGCGCGAGCGCGCTGCGCGCGGTGTCTGCCGTGTCGGCGGGAGAGGCGTCGACGATCGCCATGGCGGGGAGGAGCAGCAGTCCGAGCACGGCCGCCACCGCAAGCCAGGCCCGATCGGCGGAACTCGAATTCTTCGTGCTTTTTGCGTCGTGATGCGTCACACTAGGAGAGTAAACGAAGTTCGTTAGTTTATGACTGGCGCATGAGTGCCACGGCACGAGCTCGCCATCCGTCGCGCGGCACCCGCAGCAAGACGCACGACACACAACGTACGACACGACCGGCATTGCGAGGTCTCGACGATGAGCCCCTTCACCGAATCCCAGGATCGGATCCGCGTGGGCCGCCTCGGCCCGCTCGCGCGGGAGCACACCGACGCACTGATCTCGCTCATGCGCGTCCGCCCGGGGAGCCGCGCGGCGGCGGGCGAGCTGCTGGGCGCCGCCGCCGGCCGCGACGATCCGGATGCTGCGACGCCGACGGCCCGATCCGGCGCGGCGGTTCCCGAGACCGGGAACCCGGCCGCCGACTCCGACGCCGTGATCGATGCGCTGATCCGCGCCGGATTTCTCTCCGAGGCGGACGGCGAACTGGAGTTCCTCTCGCCCGAGACAGTGATCGGCGAGCTCGCCGCCGCCGGCCTCGAACGGGAGCGCCGTGCTCTCGGCGACCTCATGGAACTGATCTCGGGGCTGCCGGAGCTCTCGCAGGCGTGGCAGCTGGGGTCCGCGCCGGCGGGGCAGGAGATCCAGGGCGAGATCACGCAGGGCGGCGATGCGGCGATGGCGCGCTGGTTCGAGATCGCGTCCCGTGTGCCGCCGGGTACCCCGAGTGCCGCACTGCCCGACATGGCCTGGATCCACGAGTACGTCGTGCCGGTCCTCGGCAGCCTCGAGGAGGCGCTGGCTCCGGGGGACTACGGGATCCGCTACCTCTTCCACCATTCCGCCGCCGACGATCCGCGCGATCGCGAGGTGCTCGACCGCATGGTCGAGATCGGCATCACCGTGCGCCTCGCGCCGCGCATCCCGAGCTGGTTCTACGTCGACCAGCGCGTCATGGCGGCGTTCCCCACCACGTGGGGCGCCGACTCCCCGGTGGGGATGGCGATCATCTACGCCTCGCCGGTGGTGCGGGCGATGCACGCGCTCTTCGAGTCGCTCTGGGCGACGGGCGTGCCGTATCCGCCTTCTGCGGAGGGCTGGCAGTCGGTGCTGGAGCTGCTCGGCGAGGGCAAGACCGACGAACAGGTCGCCGAGATCCTCGGTATCGGCCTCCGCACCGTCCGGCGGCGCATCGCCGATGCGATGGCGGAGTACGGGACCGGATCCCGGTTCGAACTCGGGGCGGCCTGGGCGGCGGGGAGAGGATGAGTACCGTGGCCAGTGGCGTGGCGGTGGTCGAGGACTTTGTTGGTGACGCCGTCGTCGGCGATGCCGCTGTCGTCGAGGCTGCAGTCGACGACGTTTCTGTCGATGAGGCCTCTGCCGGTGACGCCGCAGTGCTCGCCGGGGTGCTGCGCGACGGAGGTGTTCTCGATCTGCTGCTGCGCCTGCAACGGGGGAAGCCGCGCACGATCGAGCAGATCCGCGAGATCGCGCCTCCGGGGATCGATCTCGGCGCCTCGCTGCTCGCGCTGGAGCGCGCCGGGCTCGTCCGGGTCGATGCCGAGGGGTTGAGGATCGCGCCGCCCGAACCGCTGGTCGCCGGTGCGGTGACGGGCGAGCTGGCGGCGGCGCGCGAGCGCCTCGGCCGCTGGCGGGAGCTGTTCGCGGGGCTGGCGGCCGGATCCGGGGCCGGAGCGGGTTCGAAGCCGCCTGTGCTTGCTACTTCTGTGCTTGCCGCTTCTGCGCTCGCCGCACGATCCTCGCCGCCGTTCGACGGCCGGTCGATCGCGATGCGCGTCGTGGTCGGCGACGCCGGCACGCTCTGGGATCGGATGACGGAGGTCGGAGGCGGATCGGAGCGCGGAGACGATGGTCGTGCCGGCGACGGAGTGGAGCTCGGGATCATCGTGCCCGATCTCTCGCAGGTGCGGGAGGAGTTGCGCGGCGCCGGCACCGACCTCGGCCTCGATACCGGCCCCGCGGGCGCTGCGGAGGCACGGCTCGCCGGCTCGCAGATCCTGGTCGATGCGCGGTCGCTCGCAGACCCTGCGCTCGTGCCGGTGCTCGATGGGCTGCGTGCGGCAGGGGATCGGATCCGGCTTTCCGCCGCACCGCCGTGCTGGCTCGCGGTGGGCAGGTCCGGGCAGGCGGCCGTTTCGAGCGATGCCGCGCTCCGTCCGCTCTCGAGCCTCGTCCTCGTGGAGGCGCCGCCGGTCGTCGCGGCCCTGCACGCCGTCTTCGCGAGCGAGTGGGATGCGGCGCAACCCTATCCGCTCGGCGGTGGAGCATCGGACGCGGGAACCTCCGGCGCAGAGGTATCCCACACAGAGGCGCCCGGCATCGACGACACCGGCCAGGACACCACCGACACCGGCGCCGACACCGCGACCGCCACCGCCGGTAGCCTGGTCGACGACGGTCTCGCGCTCCGAGCACTGGGCCTGAGCGATGACGAGGTCGCCCGGGCGCTCGGCTGCTCCGCGCGGACGCTGCAACGCGAGTTCTCGGCGCTCATGCGGCGGATCGGCGTGCGCTCGCGCTTCGAACTCGGCGCGTGGTGGGCTCGACGGCAGGGGCAACAGGGTCGGCAGGGGCAGCAGAGCACGCGATGCGAGCCGGGACGGCCGGGAGACCGCGGGCCGGACGGCCCGCGGCAGACACGGGAAGGACACCGCTGATGGGACGACCGAAGGTCGCGATCCTCAATCGAGAGCGCATCGCACGTGCCGCGCTGGAGATCGCCGACGATCGCGGCAAGTTCACGCTCGCGCAGCTTGCCAAGCATCTGGGTGTGACGTCGCCCTCGCTCTACAACCACGTGAGCGGCCTCGACGAGGTGCTGGAGCTGATGCGCGAGACGATCCACGTGGAGCGCGGCCCCAAGATCGACCGGTCGTGGCCGTGGCAGGAGGCGCTGCGGCACGTCGCCTACCACGATCGCGATTCGATCGGGCAGTATCCGTGGCTCGCGGCGGATCTCATGATCTCGCAGGTCGCGGCCGAGGAGCCGCTCGCCTCGGTGGTCGCCTTTGCCGAGGTGCTGCGAGACGCCGGGTTCACCGCGGAGGAGGTCTACCGGGTGATCGGTGCGATCGACCTGCTCTCTGCCGGGGGAGCGCTCGACCTCGGCGCGCCCGAGCGGGTGTACCCGATCGAGGCGGAGCTCGCCGACGATGCGCTCGGGGAGTCGCTACGGGCGAACCCGAAGGGGCGGGAGCGCGCCGATGCGGTGTTCGAGTTCGCGGTGGAGGCGCTCATCGTTGCGCTGGAGCGGCGCCTGGCCTCCCGCTGAGGGGTCGCCGTCGCAGGCTCGGTGCGCCCGGTCGCGAAGGCCGAGAGGCCGCCGGCGATGGCGACGCACACCATGCCGGCGACGGTGAGGGCGTCGAGATGCTCGCCGAGGGCGACGGCGCCGATGATCGCGGCGAGCACGGGGTCGAGGGAGAGCAGGATCGCGACGGTCCGGGCGCCGACGATCCTGACCGCGAGGAAGTCGGCGGTGAAGGCGAGGATCACGCCCAGCAGCGCCGAGGCGCCGAGGATCGGTGCGTCGCTCCAGCGCAGCGACGGCACGGCGGCGATCGCGAAGGGGGAGGCGAGGATCGCGGCGAGGCCGATGGCGAGTGCTAGCTCGGAGGCGCCGCCGCCGGAGCGCCCGATCCGCTCGGCCACGACGACGTAGCCGGCGAGCGAGACCGCGGCGAGACCGCCG
This sequence comes from Leucobacter soli, assembly GCF_910593785.1. Lineage (GTDB taxonomy): Bacteria > Actinomycetota > Actinomycetes > Actinomycetales > Microbacteriaceae > Leucobacter > Leucobacter soli. The sequence continues at coordinate 29,728 of NZ_CAJVAP010000020.1, forward strand.
AAGAGCAGCCCGAGGAGGTCGAGGTCGGCGGAGGGGCGGGCGATGACCACGACGCCGATCAGCCCGAGCACCGCGTAGGCCGCCTGGCGGGGTCTGCGGGAGGCGAGGATCGCGACGGCGAACGGCCCCAGGAATTCGAGTGTGATGGCGACGCCGAGCGGGAGGTGGACGAGCGCGCGATACATGCAGATGTTCATGGCCGCGATCGACGTGCCGTAGAGCAGGATCATCGTCCAGTCGGCGCGGCTGCGACCGCGGAGGCGTGGGCGGACGACGCTCAGCATCAGGGTGGCGGCGATGGCGAAGCGCAGGCCGCTGACGCCGAACGGGTCGAGGTGGTCGAAGAGCGTGCGGGAGAAGGCGGCCGAGACTTGCACGCTGCTCGACGCGATGAGGACGAGCAGCAGGCCGATTCCGCCCTTGGTTGACGCCGGGGCGTGCGCGATGGTAAACGCGAGGCGTGCCGCGAGAAGGGCGGGCAGGCGTGCGGAGCGGCGGGCGGATCGACGCGCGGAGAACGGCTCGGGTCGGTGCGTGGTTGGCGTGGAATGGATGGTGTTGGTGTTCACGCTGATAAAGTAAATGAAGATCGTTTGTTTTAATACGGTGAATCAGTGCCATGGCATGGATCGGTCACGCACGAGGCGGCAGGGCATACTTGAGCTGTGCCGAAGATGGAGAGCTCCGACGACACTGCCGATGCCACTGCAGCTGCCGACGTGCCAGGCCCGGGGCTCCGCGAGCGGGTCTGGCCGATCCTGCGGCTGCTCTGCGGCCTGCTGATTCTGGCCGCCGTCTGGCAGCAGGCGTCGACGACGTTCGCTCGCGCGGTGGCAGGCGGATCCGATCTGCCGACAACGATTGTGAACTTCTTCAGCTTCTTCACGATCCTGTCGAATGTGCTCGCGATGCTGGTGCTGATCGTGGCTGCGCTGCGCGCCTTCACCGGGGCCGATCGCCGGGGCGGCGAGCCCCGCTGGCTGACGCTCGCGCTGGCGAGCGCGACGAGCTACATGATCCTGACCGGGATCGTCTACAACGTTCTCCTACGGAGCATCCCTCTCGACCAGGGGGCCACGGTGCCGTGGTCGAACGAGGTGCTTCACGTCGTCGGGCCGCTGTTCATGCTGGTCGATCTGCTCTGGGCGCCGGGGCGCGCGGCCCTGCGCTGGTCGGCCGTGCTCGAGGTGCTGATCTTCCCGATCCTCTGGGTCGCCTACACGCTGATCCGGGGCCCGCTCGTCACCAGCCCGAGGACAGAGGAGCCCTGGTGGTACCCTTACCCCTTCCTCGACCCGCACCTGCAAGGCGGATATTTCGGAGTCGCAGCCTACGTCTTCGGCATCGCCGTTGCGATCATCGGCCTGGCCGCTGCTGTCGTCGCGATCGGGCGGCGGCGCAGCCGTGGCCGCGCGTCGGTTTCAGCTCTCGTCGAGTAGTCGGGTGGCCGGTGCTTCGCCCGTGGACGCGCGTCGCACGCGGTAGCGGCCGCAGAGGAAGTCCCGGTTGCGGGCCGAGTCTACGAGTTCGAGATCGAGCCGCCCGGTGAAGAGGGGCTGCCCTGCGCCGAGCATGACCGGCGCGTACTGGATCCACACCTCGTCGAGCAGTCCGGCCGCGGCGAACTCGGCGGCGACGCCTCCGCCGCCCGCGATCCAGAGATCCTTGCCGCCTGCCGCCGCGGTCATCTCTTCGTGCACCTGCACGATGCCGGCCTGCGTCAGCCGGATGTCGGCGCCCTTCGGGATGTGGAGCTCCCGGTGGGTGAGCACCCACGTCGGCTGAGTGTAGCCCCAGGGCTCGCCGCTGCGCAGCAGCCACTCGTAGGTGGAGGCGCCCATCACGAGCGCGCCGATCCCGTCGACGAACGCCGGGTAGGCCATCGGGCCCTCCATGTCGAAGTCCTGCGCGAAGAGCCACTCGAGCGAGTGCTCGGTGGTCGCGATGAACCCGTCGAGGCTTGTGGCGGTGTAGAAGTGGGTGGTCATGCCTGGATCATAGGCCGGTGCGCGCCGGCGCCGCACCCTCGTAATTATTCGGAGGAGTGAGCGTCGTGCTCATCAAGCTGCTTCTCGGCATCTTCGACGGGAGCCTCGCACTCAGATGGACGCCGGCGCAGCCTCCCGTGGAAATCCTTCTGTGCACCGGCGAAGCTCCGAACTTCGAGGACTGCATCAATCACCATTATTGAGTGGGTGGGGTGCACCGGAGGGCGTATCGCGGGATAGCGCGGGTGGCCGGGGCTCGATGGGACCGTTTGCCGGAAACATGATCGTTTCCCGCTGAGACCGCTTCTGGCGTTCACTACCGACGACTGCGAGATATGAGTCGTCGCACCAATGCTGGTCGCCGCTCTAAGGAATATCCCAGCACGCGTCCGACCGCTGACAGTCGATCAGATGCGGGTGCGGTCGATCATCTTCCGCACTCGCTCTCGGAGCGCCGGGTCGCAGACGTAGATATATGTACCGAGCATTCCGCGGGTCAGTAGCACATAGTAGGCGTTTCGGACGTATTCGAGCAGCTCTTCTTCGTCCTTCGTGCTGCGAACTTCTCGGTCGAAGTGGTTCTTTCGAACGGCCTGAATAGTCTGGGATTCCTCATCCCAGACGATGTCCGGGCCGATGATCACGCCGGCGTAGTTCAGGTCGTACCCTTGCACGGTGTGCACGCTGCCGACTTCCGCGATAGAGCTGTCGGACGCGATCCAATCAGTGGCGGTTCTGTTCCATCGAAGACTCACGCCATCCAACTCGATGTCGTGCGGTGCCTCGTCGCCGCTCTTTCCTTTGCTCGCCCATTGCCACGCGTAGCCGGCGACCAGACGGGAGAGCCCGTGAGACGCCTCCTTCTCGAGAACCTCAGCACGCATGGCGCCGAGGTCGTCGAAAAATGCGAGATCGTACGAAGGAGGTACCTTCGCTTCGACTGGCTGTTCGGTCAGCAGCCTTTGCGCGAACTCCAGATAGTCATCACCGGCGGATACCCGCATCTGCGACTCCAGAGAATAGTATCTGCCGGCGTCGGAGGCGCGCCGCTGCAGACCCTTGATCACATGCGAGGGCACGTCTGCGGGGCGCACGCTCTGGTCGCCGTCGATCAGGAACACCTGATGATCGCTCTTCGTGATGACCCAGTCCACCGCAGTCCGCGATGCGGCCTGGTCGCCGAAGAGCTGGGAGTTGCGTTGATTGAAGATGCCCCTCGTGGTGCCTGATCCACGATGCGTCAGTCGATGGGTCTCGTCGACGATCAGTAGATCCCAATGCTCCTCCGAGCCGGCCAGGGTATAGGGGCTGAGCACCTGGACCTTGTTCAATCCGGGTGTGCGTTTGAATACCTTCCCAATCGTTTTGCGAAGCGATTGCTGCGGCACGATGAACCCGATGTTGACGCGGCTGAGCATTTCCCGATAGCCGCTCTGGAAATAGTCGTTGAACCTGCCGTCGTCCTCGGGCTCCGGGTCTTCGGTGGCCGTTTGAATGTCTCGCAGAAGCTTGAGCAGATAGATGGCGACGATCGTCTTCCCGGTTCCGGGGCCGCCCTGCACCACGCTCGTGCTCGGAGTGCCGGTTTCAAGATCTGCGAACAGGCCCTCGACGATCCGGTCGACGGCGACGAGCTGTTCGTCGTTCAACGCTTTGAAGGGTGAGAGCTTGTAGAGGTTGAGGTTCTCGATCTCGGGCACGCTGCGACTGAAGTAGCCGGCAGTTCGGAGACGATCGAAGACCTCGTCGAAGATCGCCTGGTATCGCGATTCTCGTTCGAAGTAGTTCGAGTTCTGCTGGCCGTCGTTCCTATTGATCGGCGTGAATTGCGTGTCGGCGTGCAGCCAGGCGATGAGTCGCGATTCGAGGTCGAGGCAGGCGGACTTGTTGAACTCCTCATCGATGATGACGCGAACCTGCCTGAGCCCGGATTTTTCCGGGTTGTTCAAATGCTGACCCAGACGAACCCGAGCACGGGTCGTCTCGCCGACGTAGATCTGCGTCGAATTGTCGATCAGATACACGACGGGCCAATCGTGGTGACGACCCCTCCGATCTCTCCAGTTCTCGACCGCACTTCGTTCGAAATCCAGGAGCTCGATGCGAGTGCGCTCAGAACTGGTCATACTTCGTGCTTCTGCCGTAGGCTCGCTCGACTGGATACTTCGCTCGCGTCTGCTCGAGCTTCTCCAGGACGAGTGCGTTCGGATCGACCCCCAGACGGTCTGCGAGGAGCAGACAATAGGTCAGTACGTCCGCGAGTTCATCGCGGGCTCGGGAGACGTCGGTATCCGGCGACCACTGGAAGCACTCGAGCAGTTCTCCTGCTTCGATCGCCACGGATTTCGCTAGGTTCTCGGGGGAATGGAACTGGCCCCAATCGCGTTCGGCGACGAACGCGCGGAGAGCTTTCATCACGTCGTCCCCAGCCATAGTGCGAGCGTAGCAGCGTCTCGCAAGGGGCCTCGAATCGATGTCCCCGACCTGTGGGGCATCTCGTAGAGGTATGGTGTTCGACCAGACCCACTCGACGCAGCGAGAATCAGCACTTCGATCAGCCTGTAGGGAGTCGACGCATTCGACGCCCAAGAATCTGACAAGATGCTCATATGGTGGGCAAGGAAGTATTGAAGCAGTGGTTGGTGGAGGCACTTTCGGAGCTTGGTGGCTCCGCGCATCATGTGCGAATTGCGGAACGCATCTGGGCGGTTCACGAAGGTGAACTTCGGGCTGCCGGAGACCTCTTCTATACGTGGCAGTACGACTTGCGGTGGGCAGCGCAGCTCCTCCGGAATGAGGGCTATCTGCAGAAGATAGACGGCCGGAGCAAGGGTATCTGGAACTTGACCGAGGCCGGTCGAATGAGCAGTTCGGTGAGTGCCACCGAGGCCATCCATATCGAGGGGCACGTCGAATGAGTCGGACAATCGAGCTGGATGCACTCCAGGACGTGGAATCGCTCGAGAACGCCTTGAAGCTCGCCTATCGCAAGGCCAAGGTCGACCTCTACTACTCGAACGACATCAGAAGCGCCGACCTCGTCGCTTATGAGGCAAAGCTCGAGCCCAACATTCGGAGCCTTGCCGAGAAGCTGCTGCGCTCGCTCAACGGGGAATCCGAAGATTGGGCGTGGGCTGCGTCGAAGGAGTTCGTCGGCGAATTCACGCTCATCGCCAAGCGGTTCGATGCGAAAGGCCGGGCGGACGGGTCAGCTCGCGAACCGGAGACTCGACCGAGCGACGAGGTTCGGACGGGGTTCGTGTCGTTCTACGCTGACGGATCCCAGAAGTGTCGATCGGCCGGTGCAACGGCTCATTTCAGGATTCTTTCGCGCTGCTCGATCGACATGCATATTCTGGCCGCACTCTGGATCGGCGCAGTCGGGTCGAAACTCGAGGCAGCGCTCGGTATTGTTCCCAAGAATCTGGAGTCCGAAGAGCGCAACACCGACTCGATTTCCTCTTCATTCGGCGACAGGCTCCGTCGAGATAAGCGGAATGAATACAACTGGCACTCGCCTGGAAGCTTCAAATCGTACATCCACCAGTACAGGAGATGGCAGCGGCAAGGCTACCGGACCATTTCGGAGTCGCTGGATCGTGGCGAATCGTTGGTGGCGGTGACTGCTGACTTTCAGAGCTTCTTCCCCTCGTTGGACGCGGGCCTCCTGCTGGATCCGGACTTTCTCGAACCGCAACTCGAGTCGCGAATGACGCGGGCGGAGTCGCGACTCAACAGCATCTTCGCGACGGCGTTGCTCGGGTGGCGTGACGCGGTGAAAGCCGATCTCGGAGACTGGAACCGGCCGGGTGAAGAAGAAATACCGGTGGGCCTCCCGATCGGGCTGCCCGCGAGCGGTCTCGTCGCGAACCTGGCGTTGTCGAAGTTCGATCGAGTGGTCAGAAATGAGCTCAACCCCCTGTTCTACGGACGCTACGTGGACGATCTTGTGCTCGTGGTACGCAAGACCGAGGAAATGTCGAGTGGTGTCGATGTCTGGCGTTGGATCGAGAAGCGATTCGAATTGGCGGGTGAGAAGCTCGAACTCGATTTCGAGGGCGAGGACCCGGACAAGATCATAAGTATCTGCTACGGACCCCCATTCAGCAACGAATCACCGTTGAAGTTCTCAGCCGACAAGACGCGCTGCATCTTTCTCGAGGGAGAAGCCGGAATACTGCTGATCAACTCGATAGAGCAAGCCGCGCGAGAGCGGACGAGTGAATGGAGAGCCTTACCGGAGATTCCGGCTAGCGCTCAAGATGTGAAGCGAACTGTTGTCACCGCCGCGGGATCCGACGGCGAGGCAGCCGATGGGCTGCGCTCTGTGCACACACTTGCAGCCTCACGTGCTCGGTTCGCTCTCACGCTGCGGGACTACGAAGCTCTTGCAAAAGATGTTCCACCCGATGCTTGGCGGGATCATCGTAGTGAGTTCCTGAAGGTGGTTTCGGATCAGATCTTCGACCTCGAAAAGCTCTTCGAATTCGAGCGATATGTGCCCAGGCTCTTGCAGATCGCAGTGCAAACTCGCGATTGGGAAGGGCTTCGGATTCAACTGGTGGCCCTAGGAAGGAGCCTGCGAACTATCCGTGCGCTGAAAGAACTCGAGGTGCAGGTCAATGGCGTGCCGGTGGCTGAAGCACTTGTCGGCGCTGCGGTCGACGAGTGGGCCGGCGGTCTTGAGATGGCAATGGTCACCGCGATACGTCGCTCCGCCGGTGTGCCGCTGTCAGAGAATGAGATTCTGAGAATCGAGGAGGCGAATCGCGAAGCCGGGCTATCGGAGAAGATCTTCGAAGGCTTGAGATCGGCCCACGAGCACTATGCGGCACTCTTCGCGTCGGATCTCGCATCCACTCCACTCAGAGCTCTTCTGCTTCCGCACGAATGGCGCCAGTCGCCTATTCCTCGGTTCTCGGAGCTCGAAGGAGTTCTGAGCAGCCCCGGTATGCCGAGTGCTCTTCAAAGCGACTTCGAGAATCTCGTGGTCTTCATCGCCGATCGATGTGCATCCAAGGAAACCGGGCAGCGGAACGGTGGAGATGGGAGCACGAATCGCGATGCGGCGGAGATCCTTCGCAAAGCCGGAGGATTCCAATATCCGACAAGGCCGATGAGCGCGGGCGAGCTGCTTGCAGTGACGCGTGCGATCGCTCGGTGCGATGCGGCTTCGGATTCTTCTGCGCAGAGCACAGTGAAAGGTTCGGAAAGCGACTGGCAGAGCTTTATCGCGGGTGTCCGTCTTCTTCGCGGCTACTCCGTCGATGACGAGGCTCCGATCAGGATGGTGGAGGCGTCGGTCGACGAGTCCTCGGAACCTGTCGCGGTCGTTCGCGTACCTCGTTCAACATCGGAGGAGGATCTGGACAACCGTGCGGCCATTGCTCTCGCTGCGATACGTACAACACGTGATCAGCTCTCAGCCGCGGCTCATGATGCACCGGATCTCAGCCTTGCGAGATATCGCTCGCTCTGCAGGCTCGCGAACTCTGTCATCAGTCATTCGGAGCAGATCGACATCATGGTATGCCCTGAGCTTTCCGTTCCGCGGGAGTGGTATTCGAGAGTCGCTTTCAAGCTCCAGGCAAGCGGTGTCAGCTTGATAGCAGGTGTCGAATACGGCCGAAGCTTGCGTACCGAGAAGGCGGTCACCAATCAAGCCTGGGCGAATTTCGCGCACAGCGCGTGGGGCTTTCGAAGCGCGGTGATGTATATACAGGACAAGCAGCGTTCCTCCCGTGGCGAGGAACGCAACCTCTTGGCGGAGAATCAATTGGTTCTCGAGCCCGCCTGTCGATGGGGCAAACCCCCCATCCTCGAGCATCGAGGGATGCTGCTGGCGGTTCTGATCTGCAGCGAACTCACGAATCTCGAGTATCGGGCGCATCTTCGCGGGCGTATCGATGCACTCGTCGTTCCGGAATGGAATCAGGATCTCAAGACCTTCTCGTCGATCATCGAGTCGTCTGCATTCGATATGCACGCCTATATGATTCAGGCCAACAACAGGGTGCACGGGGACAGTCGCATTCGGGCGCCCTACAAGGACGAATGGAAACGGGACATCTTGAAAGTCAGTGGCGGTTCCCATGACCACGTGCTTGTCGGCAGCATCGACGTTCGCGCATTGCGCGAGTTCCAGTCGAAGCATGACGACCCACGAGGCGAGTTCAAAGCTCTGCCCGACGGATTTCGCCCCTCAGAAGGTCGCTGCATCTGGAACCAGAGGCAATCTGCACACGGCTGATTCGATTGCCGTGCTTCATGCTATAAGTGCGGAAGCAATTGCGCTGCGATTGCCCGACCGAGTGGTATCGGCACAGCGTTGCCGATCTGGCGGGCGATCGCAGACTTCGAACCTACGAAGCGGTGGCTGCCGCGAAACCCCTGGAGGAGAGCGGCCTCGTAATGGGTGATCGCTCGGTGCTCCGTGGGGTGGAGATAGCGGCCCTTCTCGGGTTTGAAGAACTCGGTTCGGATGGTGACCGAAGGGCGACTCGACCACAAGCGCCCCATCACGTCGCCGGAGCCGGACGTATGGTCCTTCCAGCACTCGGCCTTGAGGTCGTCGGGCAGATCGAAGCGATTTCCTCTGCGAGGTATCGCCTGGAAGCGTTGAAGGGACTGTTCTTCATAGCGCCGACTCCAGTGGAGATCGCGCGGCGAGAAGGCGCCTGGGAATGTCGCGCCGTTCCTCTTGTGAGTCTTCTCGAGAAACAGATCATCTCGATCGGGGGTCTTCGGCACGTCTCTGAGCTTGGCTCCGACAGTCGCATACCGTTTCGTGCCGTCGGAGCCGTCAGGCGAATGCGTGCGGATCGGTGCACCCGGTGAACCGAGTTCTTTGCGATAGCCGATGAGGACTGCTCGCTTGCGGGCTTGTGCTGCACCGAAGTCCGCGGCGTTCAGAACCATCGGGTCGAAGGCGTAATCTGCAAGTTTTTCTCCTTGTTCGAACTGCGCCTTGAAAAGCTCGAACTGCGGAGACTTGAAGAATGCGGCAACGTTCTCGACGACGAAGTACTTCGGCTTCACCCGCACGAGGGTTTCCGCATACTGCTGCCAGAGCTTGTTGCGTTCATCGTTCTCGTCCCGTTTCCCCAGGAGAGAGAATCCCTGACACGGTGGTCCACCGACCACGATGTCAACCGAATCGGGCACGCGATCGGAGGCCAACCAGTCTTGAATCGGACCCGTGTAGACGATCCCTTTCCCGAACGTGGCTTCGAACGAGGCTGCCGCTGCAGCGTCCATTTCCACTGCCGCAACAGTTCGGAATCTCTTGGATGCAGCGTGAAATCCTGCGGTCAAACCGCCGGCGCCGGCGAAAAGGTCGAGGACGCGTATTTTACTCTCTGCCACGGTTCCAGAGCGTAGAGCAGACGACCGACATCGGTAGGCGGCGCGCCGGCGGAGCCGGACATTGTACTGCCGACCGCCGACATGATCATTGATCACTCGGGGAGGAAGTTTGAGGTCGAGGTCCGGGCACAGCGTTGTCGGAGGTGACGGATAGACTCGATTTCAACTATCGGGAATGTCAGATCAGGGAGCATTGCCGAGCTTTCGAGAATGAACGCGGAGTGGGATGGCGAAGAAAAAGCTGATCGAAGTAGCTCTACCGCTCGACGCGATCAATGCGCAGTCGGCGCGGGAGAAGTCGATCCGTCATGGGCATCCCTCGACCCTTCACCTCTGGTGGGCACGCCGGCCCCTGGCGACGGCTCGTGCGGTGCTCTTCGCGCAGCTCGTGGACGATCCCTCGGCGCGCGAGGACGAGTTCCGCGACGAGGCGCAGCAGCGTGGCGAGAGCGACATCGACGGTTTCGTCGACCAGCGCATCGAAGCCGAACGGGAGCGCCTGTTCGATCTCATCACTCGGATGGTGAACTGGGACAACCTCGGCGATGAGCGTCTGTTCGAACAGGTGCGCAAGGAGATCGACCGCTCGACCGGAGGCAACCCGCCCGCTATTCTCGATCCCTTCGCCGGCGGTGGCACCATTCCGCTCGAGGCCCAGCGTCTCGGGCTCGAAGCGCACGCCTCCGATCTCAACCCCGTCGCCGTGCTCATCAACAAAGCGCTCATCGAGATTCCTCCGAAGTTCGCGGATCGCCCGCCCGTCTTCCCCGACGCCGCCGGTCAGCGCACGGGCTGGCCGAAGGCGACCGGGCTCGCCGAGGACGTGCGCCGCTACGGCGCCTGGATGCGTGACGAGGCGGAGCGCAGGATCGGACACCTCTACCCGAAGGCGAAGCTCGACGATGGCAGCGAAGCCAATGTCATCGCGTGGATCTGGGCACGCACCGTCCCCTGCCCCAACCCCGCCTGCGGGATCGAGATGCCGCTCGTGCGCTCCTGGTGGCTCGGCAAGAAGAAAGGGAAGGAAGCCTATGTAGTGCCCTCGGTCGTTGACGGCCGTGTCGAGTACTCGATCGGGCACGACAGGGTAAGCGCCCCTGCCAACGGCAATGACGGAACCGTTGGCCGCCAAGGCGCCACCTGTATTTCATGTCAAACCGCAGTGAAGTTGGAATACGTCAGGGAGCAGAGCCGCATCGCGGGTCTCGGCGCGCAGCTGATGGCAGTGGTTGCGGAAGGGAAGCGCAGTCGGATCTACTTGTCACCGACTGAAACGCAAGAGTCAGCAGCGTTGAGCGCGACACCAAACGATGCACCTCGTGGTGAACTCTTCGATTGGCCCGGACGAATCAACGTGGTGCGGTATGGTCTGACCGAGTTCACGGACCTCTTCACGAATCGGCAGCTGACCGCGCTGACGACGTTCAGCGATCTCGTCGGAGAAGCTCGGGAGCAGGTGGCGCGCGACGCGCTCGCCGCAGGCATATCCGAGGGCGAACGGCTCGAAGAAGGCGGAATCGGCACTGCCGCCTACGCCGATGCGGTTTCTACGTACCTCGCGCAGGCCATCAGTCGAGTCACGAATAAGTTGTCGTCAATCTGCTCTTGGGACTCGAGTCCGAAAATGGAGTCAGTGCGGGGACTTTTCGCACGTCAGGCGATCCCGATGGCTTGGGACTTTGCCGAGGCGAATCCTTTCGGTGGATCTGGCGGAGACTTCTTAGAAGACCTTGCCTGGGTGACTCGAGTCGTTGATCGCCTACCGGCCACGACGCAGGCAGAAGTTCATTCTGCTGATGCAGCGTCCCGGGGCTATGGAAACACACTCGTATCGACCGATCCTCCCTATTACGACAACATCGGATACTCGGATCTCTCCGACTATTTCTACGTTTGGCTGCGCCGGTCGTTGCGTTCGATCCACCCCAAGCTGCTGGGCACAATGCTTGTGCCCAAGGCCGAAGAATTGGTCGCGAACCCCTATCGGCACGGCGGCAATGAAGGCGCGCGAGATTTCTTCGAACACGGCTTCGAAGACGTGTTCACGCGCGCGCGTGAAACTGCGAACGAGGATTATCCGATCGCCGTCTATTACGCGTTCAAACAATCCGAGGTCGACGCGAGCGGCCAGGCCTCGACCGGCTGGGAAACGATCCTCGGCAGCATGATTCGCGCCGGCTGGTCGATCACGGCAACATGGCCGGTTCGTTCGGAACTGAGCAACCGCATGATCGCCAGCGGTACCAATGCCCTCGCGTCCTCGATCGTTCTCGCACTGCGCCCGCGCCCGGAGGACGCGCCGCCGATCGACCGCCGCAGCTTCTCGGCCGAACTGCGGGCCACGTTGCCAGAGGCATTGCGCGCTCTGCAGCAGGGCAGCGTCGCACCGGTCGACCTCGCGCAGGCCGCCATCGGGCCGGGTATGGCCGTGTACTCGAAGTACTCCGAGGTGATCGAATCCGACGGGTCGAGCATGCCGGTGCGCGAGGCGCTGCGGCAGATCAACGCGGTGCTCGACGAGGTCGTCTCCGAGCAGGAAGGCGAGTTCGACGCCGACACTCGCTGGTGCATCGCCTGGTTCGAGAGCCATGGCTTCGACGAAGCGCTCTACGGAGAGGCCGAAACGCTCGCCAATGCGAAGAACGCTTCCATCGATGCGCTGCGACGCGGTGGTGCGCTCCGATCCGGCGGCGGCAAAGTCGCTCTGCTCGCTCCGGGGCAATTGCCGGACGGGTACGATCCGGCGAAGGACGACCGCATCAGTCTGTGGGAGGTCGTGCTGCATCTCGCTCGTGCGCTCGACGACGAGCGCGGCGGTCTCGATGTCGCGGGGCGCATCCTGCAGCGGGCCGAGGCTCGCGGCATCGACGGGGCCGCGGCTCACCAGCTCTCCTATCTGCTCCACCAGATCAGCGAGAAGAAGGGGCGCACCGCGGCCCAGATCCTGTTCAACGACGTCGCCGCATCCTGGCCGGAGATCCGGGCTGCCGCGCGCGCAGCCGAGCGGGAAACGGCTCCCGCAGACGTGCCCGACCAACTCGACTTCGACTCGCTCGAGGAGATCTGACCATGGCGATCAGCAACAAGGAGCGTGTGGGTCGCGCTCTGGAGCAACTGGGATCCGCGCTGGAGCCGTTCGTCGAGGAGGTGCTGCAGCCCCATGTCCCGGCAGGCCTCGACTGGACGGCGATTCTGAAGGCGAAGGACGGCGACGGCCGCGATGGGCGCGACTACGATCCGGCGGACGTGCAGATCCAACTGCGCGCGGTGACCGAACGCCTCGGCGCACTCGGGTTCCCCTTCGGGGAGCGGCTCTCCCGCGGCGAGCAGAATCTCGCAGGTGAGATGCGCGAGGTGCGCAACCGGTGGGCGCACGATCCCAGGCCGTTCAGTGCCGACGATACCTATCGTGCGCTCGACACCTGCGAGAGGCTGCTGCGCGCGATCGGTGCACCCTCGGAGGCCGACTCGGTACGACGGATGCGCGCCGATGCCCAACGAGCCACGTACGCGGAGGAGACGCGACGCGATACCCGCGCGGCGGTCTCCGCGATGCCCGACCTGGCCGACGCCGAGCTGACGCCCTGGCGAGACGTGCTCTCACCGCATCCCGACATCGCAGCCGGCGACTTCGCACGCGCGGAGTTCGCCGCCGACCTGCACCAGGTGGCGACGGGCGAGGCGTCGCCCGAGTACGGCGACCCGATCCAGTTCTTCCAGCGCACCTATCTCACCGAGGGGCTGAAGACGCTGCTCACGATGAGCGCCAAACGCATCTCGGGCGACCCCAATGCGCAGTCCGTCATCAACCTGCAGACGACCTTCGGCGGCGGCAAGACCCACTCCATGCTCGCGGCATGGCACCTGTTCAGCGGGCAGCCCCTCGACGACTATCCCCAGCAGGTGCAGGATGTGCTCGGAGCGGAGTCCGCCGGCACCGTCGCGCGCTCGGTGAAGCGGGTCGCCATCGTCGGCAATGAGATGGCGCCCGGGCAGTCCACCACGAAGGCCGATGGCACCGTCTTGAACACGGTGTGGGGGGAGCTCGCCTGGCAGCTCGGCGGTGCGGACGGATACGCTCTCGTGGCCGAAGCCGACCGCACGGGGACGAACCCGGGTGAAGCTTTGCGCACGCTCATCGCCCGCCACTCGCCGGCGCTGATCCTCATCGACGAATGGGTAGCCTACGCGCGTGGGCTCTATGGCCGCGACGATCTCGTCGGTGGAACGTTCGACACGCAGTTCACCTTCGCCCAGCAGCTCACCGCAGCGGTGCAGTCGGTGCCGGGCGCGCTGCTGCTCGTCTCGATCCCCGCCTCCGATGTGCGCTTCGATGAAGAAGTCGCGGCACCGACCGGCTCGGATCTCGAGATCGGCGGAGCCAACGGGCGCGCAGCACTGCAGCGGTTGCAGCACGTCGTCTCCCGCGTCGCCCACAACTGGACCCCGGCATCGAGCGGGGAGTCGTTCGAGATCGTGCGCCGACGGCTCTTCACCGAACCGGACGCCGAGGGGCGTCGGAAGATCGACGCGACGGTGCGCCGCTTCGCCGACTACTACCGCAACCAGACCGGAGAACTGCCACCGGAGACGCGCCAGGTCGAGTACGAGGCGAGGCTTCGCGCGGCGTACCCGATCCACCCGGAGCTCTTCGACCGCCTCTACGCGGACTGGTCCGCGCTCGAACGATTCCAGCGCACCCGCGGCGTGCTGAGGATGATGAGCGCGGTGGTGCACTCGCTCCACGCATCCGGCGACGACGCGCCGCTCATCATGCCGGGCTCGATGCCGCTCGACGATCCCGCCGTGCGCGACGAGGTGACCGCCTACCTCGACGATGCCTGGCGCAGCATCATCGAGACAGACATCGACGGCGAGAACGCGGCACCGCTCCTGATCGACAAGGAGCGCCCGCTCTTCGGGCGTCGAGCACTCACCCGACGTATCGCCCGAGCGCTCTTCCTCGGGTCGGCCGCGACGCTCGACAGCGGGCACAAGGGCATCGAGCGTCAGCGCGTCTTCCTCGGGGTCGCGATGCCCGGCGACAGCATCGGCAACTTCGGGTCGGCGCTCCAGATGCTCTCCGACCGGGCGACCTACCTCTACTCCGAGGGCACTCGCTTCTGGTACGACAGGCAGCCCTCGGTCAACCGCATGGTCACCGAGCGGGCGCAGGCGCTCGACATCGAGGACGTGTACGCGAAGGCGGAGTCGCTGCTCGGCAACGCGGTCGGTACCGCGCCGGAGTTCGCCGACCCCGTCATTGCGCCCAAGGCGACTTCGGACGTTCCCGAGGCGGAATCGGTGCGCTTAGTGGTGCTCCACCCGCGCCATGCCTTCGCAGCGAAGGGCAAGGACAGCCCGGGCTGGCGGTTCGCGGATGAACTCTTCCGCCATCGCGGGAGCGCCGCGCGGCAGAACGCCAACACGCTGGTGATGCTCGGCGCGGATCAGAACCGCTGGAACGAGGTCGAGGAGGCGCTGCGGACGCATATGGCCTGGGCCGATATCGCCGCCGGTGTTCGCGATCTCGATCTCACCCAGAGTCAGGCCGAGCACGCTCGTCGACGCGAGAGCGAGACCCGTGCCGTCGTCGATCAGCGTCTCGCCTCCGCCTGGATCTGGGCCGCGTTCCCGGAGCAGACCGACGGATCTCAACCGCCTTCGCTCACGACGATGAAGGTCGAGGGCGACGATCGCCGCCTGGCGGTGCGTGCAGGGCTGCGCCTCGGCCGCGATGACGTGGTCTACACGAACACGTCGCCGCTCGCGCTCTGGCTCGTGTTCAACGGACACCTGCGCAGCCGCTGGAACCGCGGGTATCTCTCCGTGGGTGAACTCTGGCAGTACCACCTGCAGTACCCTTACATGCCTCGCCTGCGCGATCGCCGCGTGCTCGAGGATGCGATCCGTTCGGTGATGACCGACGCGGGCTGGTCGGAACGCGGCTTCGCACTCGCCGACGACTACGACGAGGAGACCGGCGACTTCATCGGCCTTCGCATTCCGTTCGAAGCGGCCTCGGCTGGTTCGATCGACGATTCGACGCTGCTCGTCGCTCCGAGGCTCGCCGAGGAGCAGCTTGCGCGAGAGCGTGCGGCCGCGGTGGCGCAACCGGCAACCGATTCCGGCCGCGACCTGCCCTCGGCGTCGGGGAACGGCGCGGGGTCCGCTGCAGGTGCGGCAGGACTGCCTCCGGTACCTGCTCCCGACCCGGCAGCCCCGCGCATCCCCGATGTCCGCTTCGAGGGAGAAGTCGATTTGCTGCCCGGGAAGGATCTCCGTGCGCAGCTGATCGAGCTCGTCGACGAGGTGCTGGTGCACCTGCAGACCGCTGATCCAGATGTGCTCGAGATCCGATTGTCGGTGGCGGCTGACAAGATGACCGGGTTCGATGCCGGCACGGTACGAACCGTGTCGGAGAACGCACGACAGCTCCGACTCGCACCTGGTCGATTCACAGAGGGGTAGCCTGCGATGGACGGTGAGATCGCCGAGATCGGATCCCGCGCGGTACCGCCGGATCCGAGTATCGCCGAAGCGGTGGGGCGGCATCACTCGCTCGCGACGGCCGTCGCCGACCTCGTCGACAACAGCATCGACGCGGGCGCGCAGCACGTGTTCATCCGGTTCGTGACCGAGCGCGGCAGGCCGGTCGGGCTGCGGGTCATCGATGACGGGCGCGGCATGGACGATGCGACCATCGATCGGGCCATGACCTTCGGCGGTCGGCGCCACTACGGAGAGAGCGATCTCGGGCACTTCGGGCTCGGCTTGAAGGCGGCATCGCTCAGCCAGGCGGACAGACTCGAGGTCTACAGCCTCGCGCTCGGGTCGGCACTGCCGGTCGGGCGCCGCATCGATTCCGACGAGGCGACACGGGTCGCGATGCTCGATCCCTCTCGGCTGCCGGAGATGCTCGCGCTGCCTGTTTCGCTCCTCGCCGGCGAGCCGATTCCGCATGGCACGGTCGTGGCATGGTCCGGCATGCGCACCTTCCTCGGATCGAGCGATCCAGCAGAGCTCACTGCCTGGCTGGACGAGACGATGGAAGAGCTGCGCGCTCACCTCGGGCTCGTCCTGCACCGGCTCATCGCACGCGGTGGCGTCAAGATCTCGGTCGATGAGTTCGACGTCGCGTACGGGGCACCAGGGGCATCGCGGACCGTGCTGCCCATCGATCCGCTCGGCTACCGGGGGGCATCGCAGGCGGTGAGGCTCGTCGGCACTCTGCCGGAGGGGAGCTTCGAACTCGCTGCCCATATATGGCCGGTAGCTCAGCAAGCCGCACCCGAGTTCAGGCTGGAGGGGCTGCCGGGTGGGCGGGCCCAGGGATTCTACGTCTACCGGAACGAGCGCCTGCTCGCCGCGGGCGGATGGAACGGTGCGATCCGCGGAGGGAGGGACTACGACTTGGTGCGCATCGTCCTCGATCTCTCCCCGGTGGTCGAACCCCACGTCTCGATCAACCCCGAGAAATCGGGAGTCGAGTTCGACGCCGATCTGCGCAACGCTATCGGGGCTGCATCCTCATCGACAGGGGTCGGCCTCCGTGATTTCCTCGGAGAAGCCGGCGTCGTGGCTTCGGCATCCAGAAGGAGGGCTCGACGCCCGGTCACGCTCTCCGAAGTGCGGCGCGGACTCAGCCCTGCCTTGCGGGAGAGCATCTCATCCTCCGTCGAGCTGTCGGAGCACGGGCCGGTCGAGATGCGGTGGAAGTCGTTGGCCGGCGGCCGTCTCGTCGAAGTCGATCTCGAGCGGCGCACGTTGTGGTTGAACACGCGCCATCGGCGCGCACTGGGTGCGGTCACCGGTGATGCCGATGATCTCCCGCTGCTCAAGATGCTGCTCCTGCTGATCTACTCGCGATACTTCGAGGGCAGCATGCTCGGTGCCAAGGAGAAGAACGAGCTCCAAGCCTGGGAAGAACTCATCAACGAGGCCCTCGACGAAGAGCTCGAGCGCAGATCATATGGAGAGGAACCGCGCCATGAGCGTTGAACAGGACCGGGTCTTCACACCGGAGACGCTGGACCGCTACATGCGCGCCAGCGCCGAGACTCGGCATGTGCTCTCCGAATCGCCGCGATGCGAGATGATCATCGATCCGCGAGCCTCTCGGCTCGTGCTCCGTACGCCCGACGCCGGTTCGTACCCGGACGTCGGTGCGTACGGCAGACTCGCCTTCGAGGTCATCGAGGAGCCCGGGGAGGCCGGCGTCTGGGCCGAGCTCGCGGTCGACGCCAACGGTATGGCGTACGAGGCGTACTCGCTCATCATGTCCGTCGTCGACCAGCTCGAGGCCGGCAGACCACTGAGCTACGCGCTCGACGAATCGCTCGCGACGTTCAAGGAGCTGCTGACGAAGCGGCGAAAGCTCAGCGATGAGCAGGAGGTAGGCCTGTTCGGAGAGCTCGGGCTCTTCGCCCACCTCGTCGCGGAGCTCGGGGAGGAGGCCGCGACGCGCGCATGGCTCGGCCCCGAGAACGAGGAGCACGACTTCGTGCTCCCGGGCTACGACGCCGAGGTGAAGACCACGCGCACCGAGGCTCGAGTGCACGTGATCGGTGGACTCGGGCAGCTCGCGCCATCTCCCGGTCGTGCGATGTTCCTGGTGTCGGTGCAGGTGACCGCGGCCGGGACGGCTGCGGAAGGGGAGACACTGCCCAAACGGGTCAACCGCGTCCGCTCGATGCTCGTTCGCTCGGTGCGCGTGTTCGATGAGCGGCTGCGCTCGCTCGGCTGGGATCCGCGCACGGCGGAGGACCTCTACACGAGGGCATATCTGGCGCGCACCGAACCGCGGGCCTACCTCGTCGACGAGGACTTCCCCGCCATCACGCACGAGGGCATCGCCGCTATCGTCCGCCGTCCCGAGCTTGTCGTAGGTGCGGTCTACCGTATCGATGTGACGGGGATCGAACCATCGGAACCGCCTACCGAGATCGCCGGATTTTGCGAGAGGAGCAGCAATGATTCGTGAGGACGAATACACGAGGGCCGTCGTCAAGGCGCTCGGTGGAATGGATGAGTACGGCCCCGAGCCTCTTCTTCCCGATGTCCAGCACGCGCTGAAGCGGTCGGGACGGACCATCGACGAGAGCGGACTCGTGGCGATCCTGACGGATGATGATCAGAACGCGAAGGAGCGCACCGAGTTCCACCTCGCACTGAGCAGGTGGGATGCCGCGCCCGACGCGGAATGGGCGGGCGGCACAGCTCCCGCGACGAGGGAACGGCGCGCGCGAGTGCTCGAAGCCCTCGGATTCTCGGAGGCCGCATCGCAGCGGATCGATGAGGTCCTGCCTCCGAAACTCACCCACGACGTCTTCCTGCAGGATCCGGAGTGGGATCCCTGGTATACGCCGGAACGGCAGCGGGCGCACTCGTTCTACTGGAAGCAGTACGAGAAGATCCTGCGGAACAAGGTCGGTGGGATCGGTGTCGCCTCTATCGATGCGGCTACGACGAACGTGGTGTCCCGGCTCGCGGACCCGACTGCGGAGGCCCCCTACCAGTCGAAGGGCCTCGTCGTCGGGCATGTGCAGAGCGGTAAGACCGCGAACTTCACCGGAGTCGTCGCGAAGGCGATCGATGCGGGGTACCGCCTCATCATCGTGCTGACGGGCACGGTCGAGCTGCTTCGCGCTCAGACGCAGCGGCGACTCGATATGGAGCTCATCGGCAAGGAGAACATCCTGGGGGGCCGGGACGAGAACGATTACAGCGCGATCGCCGATATCGATTACGCAGGCGACTCTGATGCCGATTGGGCAGCGGGCAGGTTCGTCTCGCACGGCATCGATTTCGGCATGGAGCGAGGCATTCCGGCGATCCGCAGGCTCACCGGAAAAGGGTTCGACTACAAGAGCCTGCGCGCGGGCCTCAGCGCTCTCGATTTCCGGAGCGGGAACGAGCTGAGGAACCCTCGACGTCCCGTCTGGGACGCGGACAATCTCTTCGGCACCGACGTGCGCATCGCCGTCGTGAAGAAGAACAAGCACGTGCTCACGAAGCTCGTGCAGGATCTCCGGAACGCTCAGGCTCGGCTCGACGAGATCCCGGCGCTCATCATCGATGACGAGGCGGATCAGGCCTCCGTCAACACGATTCGTCCGTCCAGGACGCCGACCGCTGAAGACAGGAACCGCACGGCGATCAATGCGCTCATCGCCGAGCTGCTCGGTGAGCTCAAGCGCGGTCAGTACATCGGGTACACGGCGACACCGTTCGCGAACGTGTTCGTATCTCCCGACGACTCCGAGGACATCTTTCCGAAGGACTTCATCCTCAGTCTTACTCCGCCGGAGGCGTACATGGGCGGGAGCAAGTTCCATGATCTCGAGCCGCTCGATGAGGAGTTCAAACGGGATCCTCGCTACTCCAATGAGGCGGCGTATGTACGGAATCTGCTCGCGGAGACCGACTTCGAGGAGGAAGTCGAGATCCGAGAGGCTCTCGCGGCCTTCGTGCTGACCGGGGCGATCAAGCTCTGGCGTCAGGCTGCAGGGCACGAGGTGAACGCGACGCACCACACCATGCTCGTACACGAATCGGTGAAGCAGGCGGAGCACAGGGAGCTGGCAGACAGGATCATCCGGATCTGGCACAGTACGGGCTTCTCCTCGCCGCAGGGACTCGCTGTGATGCGGGATCTCTTCGAAGCCGATTTCCGCGAAGTGTCCGAAGCTCGAGACTGGGATGCTCCGCTGCCCGACCGCTTCGAGGAACTGGCCCCGTTCGTCGGCGATGCATTGAACCTCATCACGATCGCGCGGAATCCCGTCGTCATCGTGAACGGGGACAAGGACAACGAGTACGAGCAGGTCGACTTCGACTCGCAGCGGGTCTGGCGGATTCTCGTCGGCGGTACGAAGCTCAGCCGGGGCTTCACCGTCGAAGGGCTCACCGTCACCTACTATCGGAGACGTGCACTGCAGGCCGACAGCCTGATGCAAATGGGACGCTGGTTCGGCTATCGCAAGGGCTACGAGGACCTCGTACGGCTCTACATCGCGCGGAATGCGTCCGCCGGTCGCGGCCCGAAGCGCTTCGATCTGTACGAAGCGTTCCAGGCCATCATCGAGGACGAAGAGGACTTCCGTGCCCAGCTCGAGGAGTTCGACGGGCTCGATGATAACGGCGATCCGCGGGTGCGCCCCATCGACGTGCCACCGATGGTGTTCCAGCAGTTGCCGTGGTTGAAGCCGACGAGCCCCAACAAGATGTACAACGCGGAGCTGAAGCTCATGGGCGAAGGAGGAAGTCTGAAGGACTTCCCGCGTCAGCTCGAGCGAGGCGACGGAAGATGGAATCGCACCCACTTCGGAGCAGTCGCGGACTGGCTCGGCCGACTCGGTCCACTGCAGAAATTCGAGTATGCGGACTCGTCGGGTCGACGAACGCGTGAATTCGATGCCCGGATAGCCATTGTCAGCGCTGAGGAGATGGCCGAACGTCTTTCGCGATTCGCATGGGTTCAAGGGTTCGACTTGGGGCCAACGGTCGAGTTGATGAATCAACTCATCGGCGAGAAGAAGTTGAAGGATTGGGCCGTGCTGGTGCCTTATCTGGGGAAGAACCCGGTGCTTCGCCGGGTCGACGGGGTTGAGATCCCCGTCCTCGAGCGCAAGCGGCGCGTCGATCGCCCGGGGTTCTCCGGCAGTTCGTTCCGGCAGCGCGGCGCGATCGAACGGATCGCCGGTAATACCGAGGCCTACGGCGGAGACGCGGCAGTCGCGCTCAGCGCACCTACAAGAGGAGCGCTCCTCCTCACCTTCGCAGCGGACCCCGCCGGCGATGCCGACCGCGACCCCGCACTGCTTTCGAATCCAGCGGCACCCGAAGACATCGCGACATTGTTCTCTCTCGCGTTTCCGAAGGCCGCTGTACCGAGGGGACGCATCGGGTTCACCGTCAGAAAACGCGGGGCCGGCGCGATCATTGAGAAGTACTGATTGGCCGATGAACGATTCGGTCGAGCGCGAGGTGTCCGCCGGCACCTCGCGCTCGATGCGCTCCAACAAGCGACGGGACACGCGGCCGGAGCTCGTGCTTCGCTCGGAGCTGCATCGCCGTGGTCGGCGTTTTCGAGTCGACTACGCGCCGCTGCCGGAGCGAAAACGCCGGCGCGCGGACATCGTGTTCACGCGCAGACGGGTCGCGGTCTTCGTCGACGGATGCTTCTGGCATGGATGTCCCGAGCACGCGACGTACCCGAAGTCGAACGCCGACTACTGGCTACCGAAGCTCGCCCGCAATATCGAGCGAGATCGGGAGACCGACGCCGAGCTCGAGGAACGAGGGTGGGCAGTCGTCAGAGTCTGGGAGCACATGAACCCGGGCGAAGCGGCGGACCTGATCGAGCGAGCGCTGGAAACGCGTTTGCAGTGAGTCGTGCAGAGGCTAGGCGCCTTGGGGAACGACGGCGTTGGCGTCTGAGCCGACCGCTCGACGCCTGACGTTCTTCCTGACGCGCTTGTCGACGGCCACCGGACGCTTCGGGCTGTCGAGGAGAAGCCACGCAATAGCCAGTGGAGTGCGGCCGTTATCGCGCGCGATGCCGACGACGGAGTCGCTGCCACTGGATCTGTAGGCTGCGATTATCCGATCCCGTTCGTCCGGAGTGTACGGCAGTCCGTGGAATGGGGCGAGCGATGCGTCGTCATCGACGGCTTTCGAACCGAAGACCGCAAGGGCGAGACTTCTCGCGACCGAGGACTTGTCGCGTCCGAGCTCGGCGGCGATCTCGCCGATACCCGCTCCGTCGCAGTAGGCCTCGAAGGCGGCAAGGTCGTCGGCATCGAGCGGGTCAGAGGGACCGAGTCGTCGTTCTGGTCTGGCCGCGGGCCCGGTTCCTACTGCGACTGTCGAGTTCTCCTGTTGCGTGAAGACGGATGGTTCAGTCGCAGCGCCGGGAACTTCATCGGCGGTCGGTAGGACCGGCACGATTGCGGATTCGGCGCCTTCCGGATCGTCTTCGTTCACCAGGAGAGTGATCTCGAATGCGTTGCCATCATGGCCAGCGGGAGTTGCAACAGGGTCGTCGCGCATATCTGCAGAATCCTGAGATTCTTGGCCCCAGTGGGGGGTCGCAACGCTGACAACCGAGGAGGTCAGCGCAGCGCGGAGTTTCGTGAGCGCATCGGTTGGAAAGCCCCGGAAGGTCGACGCCCGACCTCCTACCGCCGGGTACAGCGCAGTGAGAAGCAGATCATCGATCTGCTCGAGGTGGTCGCGGGTGGTCGAGCGGAGATGGGACGATCGGGTGAAATTCGACTCGACGAGAAGATACAGGAGTATGGAGATCGCGCTCGCCTGTGCTGAGTCTTCGCCCCCGAGAAGGTCGACGTGGGTCGAGTTCATCACCAGCATGCGACGGTCGAGATCGACACGGAATACCTCGTCCTCCGAGATTTTTTCCCAGACGATCGACGCCGGATCATGGCCGGTGCGCCAGCCGAACGATTCGCCGATCTGCTGCAGGAGTCGAGCGGGCAATCCTTCCGCGATCTCGGTCAGCGGCTTGTCCGTCGTTCGCTTCGTCGACTCCTTCCAGGCCGACCGGGCGTGATCGAGGTAGTCCTCGAATGCGATGTTCGACACTGGATCGACGGATGCCTGCAGCGCGTTCGCATATGCCGGATTGAACTCGACACCGTTCTTCTCCGGGTTCGGCTTCACGAAGGGGAGCAGTTCATCGGTGAGCTCGATCGACATTCGGGCGAGTCGGAGTTCGCTCTTGGCGACGGCTAGACCCATCCAGTCGGGCTCCACTGTGAGGAGACGGTCGTTTCGATAGACGTAGATTCCCTGCCAGTCCTCCCGCTTCCCGGGGAGACCTCGGTCGATGCCCTTCGGAGGCAGTACATGGCAGACCGCGGAGATTTCGGATTCATCGGGGAGCCTGCCGCTGAGGATTCGCGGATAGCCGGTGCGGCCGCTCAGCTGGTAGCCGAACGGATTCACGGGTTCTACTCTGCGTGGGATCCCTGCGAACAGCCCGGCGGCGTCGAAGACATCGATCTCGATCCGCAGGTCGCCGGCTTCGAGCATGCGGTGGAAGGCGAGGCCCAGAAACGCCCGAGTCGTTTCGAGTCGATGGTCCAGCCACTCCTGACGTGTTTCCAGTGCGGCTGCATCGGAGGTCGCGCGCAGTTCAGTCCATTCGATAATGGTTCCGGATTCCGAAGGATCCGATTCATATCCGTAGGCATAGCCGAACTCGGCGCGTCTTCGCTCGAGCACACGAATGCCGAGCGTGCCATCGGGTGAGTCGCTCGGATCCAGCGTAGCCGCGGCAACGCTCAGGCCGGCGTCGTCGTTGATCGCCGTATACACAGTCAAGCGATTCGCATGACGCATCGAGGCGGCCTTCAAACCGATGCCGAAATGCCCGAGATCGGTGCTGCTGTAGTCGCGGCGACCGCCGAGACGGAGGGCGTCTGTCAACGACTCCTGCGACATGCCTGTGCCGTCATCACGGATCTGCACGGCGATGAGTCGTGCATCCTCGAGGATGAAGCGGACCCCCACGCGCGAAGCCCGTGCGTCGATGCTGTTGTCGATGATGTCGGCCAGTGCGCTCTCGAAACTGTGCCCGCCGCCGAGCGCATGGAGCACATCTGCGGATGCGGGGAGGGAGACCCAGCTCTCGGCACTGGCATCGGCGCGTCGCGCGCGGCGGGAAGTGAGCGGCATAGTGAGATTCTACGAAGAGCCGCCGACGTTGATACTGATAAGTACCTCGTTCGGGTCTGACTCAGCCACTGACTGGCTTCGTGCCTTTGCAATGATCCGTCGACTCGGGCGAGGTATTACAGG
>NZ_CAJVAP010000021.1 GCF_910593785.1 Leucobacter soli
CGCCCCCACCCTGCGAGAGGCTGAAAATGGTGGAAATTCTCCCGCAGAAGAACCTTTTTCCGCCTCTCACCGAGGTTTCACCGAGGCATGCATGGGAACGGAAGCTCGGAGGAGAGCGCAGGCGCGATTCCGGGCTTTGTCACCGGGAGAGGTACGTGACCTGTTGATACGGCCCGGCTGCTCGGGAGCGGGGCACCAATTCGGTCAACTCAGGAGTGGTCGGCGCGAATGACCAGCGCGAGTGATCGCGGCGCCGCTCAGAACCCGTCGGGTCGGCGGATCATCGACTCCTGCGCAACGCTGGCGACGAGTGCGCCCTCCTGATCGTAGAAACGGCCCTGGGTGAGGCCTCGCCCGCCTTGGGAGGTCGGAGTCTCGAGCACGTAGAGCAGCCAGTCGTCTACGCGGAAGGAGCGATGGAACCACATGGCGTGGTCGAGGCTGGCCGCGCGGAGCCCCGGGGTGGCCCAGGGAATGCCGTGCCGACGGAGCACGGGCTCGACGAGCAGGTAGTCGCTGGCGAAGGCGAGGGCTGCCGAGTGGAGGAGCTGCCCGCCGTCGAGCGTGTCCCGGCTGCGCATCCAGACCCGTTGGGTGCTGGAGGGCTCGGCGACTTCGAGCATGATGTCGGGGTCGACGTAGCGGAAGTCGAACGGCCGGTTCAGCACCCAGGAGGCGCGTCCGCCGTCGGCGAGATGCCCGTACTTCTCCCAGGTCGCGGGGAGTTCCTCGGGACCGGGGATGCCGGCGAGGTCGTAGAGCTCTTGATGCTCCAGGCCGTCGTCGGGTTCCTGGAACGAGGCGATCATGGCCATCAGGACCTCGCCGTTCTGGAAGGCCTGGGCGCGTCGGGTCGAGAAGGAACGGCCGTCGTAGAGGCGGCCGACCTCGAACGTCATCCGCTGCTCGGATTCTCCGGGCCGCAGGAAGTAGCCGTGCATCGAGTGCAGCTCGCGCCCGGGAGGCGCGGTCTCGCCAGCGGCGGCGAGGGCCTGGCCGAGGACCTGGCCGCCGAACGAGCGCCCGTGCGGCGTCGGGAGGGCGGGCCCGGTGAAGATGTCGTTGTGCGTGCGGGCTTCGGAGTCGATGACCGCCAGCATCGCGGTGAGGTCGGGTACGCCGCTCATGGTGCCTCCTGGTATCCGTCACGCCCAGTCTATTGTCGTCGCCGAGCGCGGCCCGTACGAGGGCGGCGCGAGGCCCGATCGGAGGCCTGCGGGCTCGGCGCGGTTCGCGTGGCGCGCTGCCGGTCACCCCTCGGAATCGATCATCTAGGCTGAGAAGCGATGTCCGACGTTCTTCTCCTCGCCGATCACGCCACCCGCGACGACCTGCGCGTCTACCTGGAGCGTCTGTCGCGCACCGGGCTGCCCGATGTGCGTCTCGTCTCCCGGGGCGATGTCCTCGCGGTGTTCGGCTGCACGCAGGCGCCGGAGGGGCTCCTGGATCAGGTACCGGTGGTGCTCGTGCTCCGATCCTTCGCGCTGGCGGCCGATAGCGCACCCGGCGGTGCGCGAGGGATCGACCGCGTAGTGCCCGCGCGGGGGCTCCTGGACCGTCTTGCCAGGCTCGGACTCGTCGGGCTGACGCTCGAACTGCCCGACGTGGAATCGAACGCCGCGTGGGCAGGAGTCCTCCCGCCGGCGGGCGGCTGGCAGGATGCCGGAGCGGTCGACGCGGCCTCGCTCGCGCGCGTAGCGGAGGAGGGGATCCGGCGCACGGCCGAGGCGCTGCCGGATTCCCCCGGCGAGGCGGTCGTGCGCCGCGTTCGGACCGGTGTCTGGGGAGCCGAGATCGCACCGGGCCTCCCGGCTGCGGTCGCCTTCGCGGCCGAGGCGATGGGTTTCCTCCCTGCGGTGGACGACGCCGGGGATGCTGCCGGGGAAGACGCTGCGGCCGGATCCTCGCCGACGGGGTCCGCGTCTGCGGGGTCCGCCTCCTCGGCGCCCGTGATGCGGCTCAGTACGACGCTCACCTGGCGGCGGCTCGCGAACGAGAGGGGCGAGGTGCTCGTCCGGACGCTGCTCGGGTGAGCCTCGCGCGGCGTCCGGAGTGCTCCGTGCGGCGCAGGGCCGACGGCCAGCGGGCCGTGAGGTAGGATGGTGTGGTTCTAGCGAATGGAGAATCGCCACATGTCCCAGGTGAACGGCATCATCGACCCGCCCATCGACGATCTGCTCGAGAAAGTCGATTCCAAGTACGCGCTGGTCGTCTTCGCCTCGCAGCGGGCCCGCCAGATCAACGACTACTACACGGATCTGCACGACGGCAACCTCTTCGACAACGTCGGTCCGCTCGTCGACGCATCGGTCGACGACAAGCCCCTGACCACCGCGCTGCACGAGATCGTCGAGGGCAAGCTCGTGATGAAGCCGCGCACCGCCGAGTCGCTCGCGACCGCCGTCGAATCGGCGCTCGACGCGGCGACCGGTGCCGTCGCCGAGGCCGATGGGGACGCGGGCGAGGCGAGCGCGGAGTAACACTCCGCATCTTTGTCGGAGGCGTCGGATAGCCTGAGTTTCGCTCGGCATCCGACGCCTTCGCCGTTCGGTCGGCACGGATCCGGGAGTCCCGGCGGCCCCGTCCGCCGCGCGATCCAACAGCCATTCGAGCACGTGAGGAGAGGCCAGTGAGCCTGCGACAGTTCACCTCTGAATCGGTGACCGAGGGGCACCCCGACAAGATCTGCGATCGGATCAGCGATTCGATCCTCGATGCGATGCTCGAGCAGGATCGCGGCGCCCGTGTCGCCGTGGAGACGCTGGTCACCACCGGGCTGGTCCACGTCGCCGGCGAGGTGACGACGGAGGGGTACGTCGAGATCCCGCAGATCGTGCGCGAGACCATCCGGGAGATCGGCTACACCTCGAGCGAGATGGGCTTCGACGCCGCTTCCTGCGGAGTGTCCGTGTCGATCGGCCAGCAGTCGCCCGACATCGCGAGCGGGGTCGACACCTCGCTCGAGGCGCGCGAGGGCGACGGTGCCGCGGAGGCGGACGAGCTCGACAAGCAGGGCGCCGGGGACCAGGGCATCATGTTCGGCTACGCCACCGATGAGACGC
The DNA here is from genome assembly GCF_910593785.1 of Leucobacter soli. Lineage (GTDB taxonomy): Bacteria > Actinomycetota > Actinomycetes > Actinomycetales > Microbacteriaceae > Leucobacter > Leucobacter soli. The sequence continues at coordinate 3,063 of NZ_CAJVAP010000021.1, forward strand.
CTGAGTTGCATCCGCTCCCGAGCTGGCTCGCGCACCGCCTGGCGGAGCGGCTGACCGAGGTGCGCAAGACCGGCGTCCTGCCCTACCTGCGCCCCGACGGGAAGACGCAGGTGACGATCGGCTACGAGGGCGAGCGCGCGGTGAGCGTCGAGGCGATCGTGGTCTCCACCCAGCATGCGCGCGAGATCGATCTGGGGCAGGTGCGCGCGGATGTCGAGCGCGAGGTGATCCGCCCGGTGCTCGACCGCGTCGAGCTGACGAGCGGAGACGCCGCCCTGTTCATCAACCCGGCCGGGCCGTTCGTGACCGGCGGTCCGATGGGCGACGCCGGTCTCACCGGCCGCAAGATCATCATCGACACCTACGGCGGTTCGAGCCGGCACGGCGGCGGCGCCTTCAGCGGTAAGGATCCCTCGAAGGTGGATCGTTCGGCCGCCTACGCGATGCGCTGGGTGGCCAAGCACGTCGTCGCAGCCGGTCTCGCACGCTGCGCGGAGCTGCAGGTGGCGTACGCGATCGGCCGTGCGCATCCGGTCGGCCTCTACGTCGAGACCTTCGGCACCGAGAGCGTGCCGCGGGAACGCATCGAGGCGGCCGTGCGCGAGGTCTTCGACCTGCGTCCGCTCGCGATCATCAACGACCTCGAGCTCCTGCGCCCGATCTACGCGAAGACCAGCGCCTACGGGCACTTCGGCCGCGAGCTCCCGGAGTTCACCTGGGAGGCGACGCCTCGGGCGGCCGACCTGCGCGCCGCAGCCGGCGCCTGAGCGATCCGGCGCGGAGAGACATGTCGGGTTACTCGGCGGAGCGACCGGGCGAGCGCCGGGTCGCCCACGTGCTGCTCGATTCCGCGCTCCCGCAGCTCGACCACCTCTTCGACTATGCGGTGCCCGAGGAGCTCGCAGAAGAGCTCTGCGCGGGTCAGCGCGTGCGGGTGCCGTTCCGCTCCCAACGGAGGCACAGTCACGGCTATGTGATCGGCTTCTCAGCGCAGAGCGATTTCGGCGGCGAACTGCAGCCGATCGCCGAGATCGTCGGCCCCGTGCCGCAGCTCTCGCCCGACGTGTGGCGGCTCGCCCGGTCCGTGGCCGACCGGGCGGGCGGCAGCGCCGGCGACATCCTGCGCCTCGCGATCCCGCAGCGCATGGTGCGGGTCGAGAAGCAGCACCTGGCGGCCGCGATCGGCGACGAGAGCGGACCCGACGAGGGCGGGCCCGGTGAGGGGGAACCCGACGAGGCGGCACCCGACGAGGGAGCCGGGGCAGGGCCCGGCACGGCGCCCCGCGCGGAGTTCGTCCCCGAGCAGCCCGAGTGCGAGCTCGCGGAGCTGCTGGTCGACGGCGGGCGCCTCTGCATCACCGCTTCGCACGGACCGGAGCGCCTCGCAACAGGGGAGTGGGTCGGGGGCTGGGCGGTCCGGCTCGCCCGCGCCGCGCTGGCCGTGTTCGCTCGCGGGCGCAGCGCGATCGTCGTGACGCCGGACTACCGGGATCTCGAGCAGTTGCGCGACGCCTTCGAGGCGCTGGGCCACTCGGATCTGATCCGCGTCGACGCCCGCCAGTCGAACGCGGAGCGCTACGCCGGTTTTCTCCGCGCGCTGGATCCGGTGCCCCGGGTGATCCTGGGCAACCGCTCCGCCGTCTACGCGCCGGCGCATCACCTCGGCGCCATCCTCATGTGGGACGACGGCGACCCGGTGCTCGCCGAGCCCCTCGCTCCCTACGTGCATGCGCGCGACGCAGCGCTGGTGCGTGCGGAGCAGTCGGGCGCCGGCCTCTATTTCGCCGCGCATTCGCGCAGCGCAGAGGTGCAGCGGCTCGTCGAGCTCGACTACGTGCAGGCGGAGCGGTTCCCGCCGCGGCGCACCCGTGTGACGCATGCCGACGCCTCGATCGCGCCGGACGCCTTTGCGGGGCGCCTGCCGGAGTTCGCGGCTCGAGCGATCCGCGAGGGCGTGCGCGAGGGGCCGGTGCTCGTGCAGGTCGCGACCCCCGGCTACGCCCCGGTCGCCGTCTGCACGGACTGCGGGGATCTGGCGCGCTGCCGGGTCTGCGGCGGACCGATCGGCTTCCGCGCCGCGGGCCGGGGCGGATGCCGCTGGTGCGGGGAGTCCGCGGCCTCCTGGTCCTGCGGCGAGTGCGGCGGCGCCAGGCTGGAGCAGCGCGGCATGGGATCGCAGCGCACGGTCGAACAGTTCGAACGCCAGTTCGCCGGAACGCGGATCGTGCTCAGCGACGGCGAGCACCCGCACGAGCGCGTCGATTCGCGGTCCGCGCTGGTCGTCGCGACCCGTGGCGCCGAGCCCATCGCCGCCGGCGGATACCGGGTGGTCGTCCTGCTCGACGCCGAGCGCCTGCTGGGGCTCGAGTCCCTTCGCTCCGGCGAGGACTGCCTCCGATGGTGGCAGAATGCGGCGGCGCTCGCCGCTCCGGACGGGCGGGTGGTTCTGGCGTCGGGCGGTGGCCCGGTCGTGCGCGCCTTCGTCACCGGTCGGGAGGAGGACTGGCTGCGGGGCGAGCTGCGGGATCGGCAGGCGCTGCGCTATCCGCCGATGGTGCGGGTGGCGAGCGCGACCGGAGGGCCCGCCGAGGTGGACCGCGCGGTGAGAGCCCTCGGCGAGCTGACCGGCGTGGACGTGCTCGGGCCGGTACCGGTGCCCGCACGGCAGGATCGACCTGCCGGCCTCGTCCGCGCGATCGTGCGCTTCGACTACGCTCAGGGCTCCGAGGTGGCGAAGCGACTGCGCGGGGCGCTGGTGGCCGATGCCGCGGGCGCCTCGTCGCGCGTGGCGGGCCGCAAACCCGGCCGTGCGAGACCCGAGGCTCTGCGTCTTCGGTTCGACGATCGGGGCGTCTTCGACGCGTGACCGATCCGTTGCCCGGGATCCTGCCGTGTCCGTCTCAGTGGACGAGCACCAGCAGGGCGGCGACGACGATGAAGAGGGCGCCGAACACCGAGTTCAGGGTCTTGCGCCCGCGCGGCGTCCGTGTGGCACTGCGGAACGGCCGGGCGGCTGCGGCGAAGAAGCCCCACATGATCGCGGTGTCGACGCCGAGACTGGTCGCGAGGAAGATCGCGTACTGGGGCAGCTGCGGCTGGTCCAGACTGATGAATTGCGGCATGAAGGCGAGGTAGAAGACGATCGCCTTCGGGTTGAGCATGTTCACCCAGAACCCCCGCCGCAGCATCGACCAGGCCGACTCCGGCGCGCCCGGGGGCCGACCCTCGTCGTCGGGGGCGTCGGTGCGGATCAGGATCAGGCGCACACCGAGGTAGACGAGATAGGCGGCGCCGGCATAGCGGATCGCCGAGAAGAGGATCGGCGAACGCGCGACGAGGAGCCCGACGCCTGCCGCGACGATGACGATGTGCACAATGAGGGCGATGTTCTGGCCGAGTATGCCCCACAGCGAGCGGCGCCAGCCCTGGGTCAGCGCGTTGGTCATGGTGTTGATGGCCCCGGCGCCGGGCGTCAGACTGATCACGGCGCAGGCTGCGAGCAGCGACAGCCAGACCGTGAGGGACATCGCACCAGTCTAGAAGCGCGCGCCTGCCAGAATGGACGCCATGCGCATCGTCTTCGCCGGCACTCCCGAGTTCGCCGTACCGAGTCTTCGGGCGCTGGTCGCCGCCGGTCACGAGGTCGTCGGTGCGATCACCCGCGAGGACGCCCCCCTCGGTCGGAAGCGGGTGCTGACGCCGTCGCCGGTGGCGCTGGCGGCGGAGGAGCTCGGCGTCCCGCTGTTCAAGGCCAACCGCCTCGGCGAGGAGGCGACGGCCTGGGCGGCCGGCCTGCGCGCCGACCTTGGCGTCATCGTCGCCTACGGCGGGCTGGTGCGGGAGCCGCTCCTCTCGACTCCGGCGCTCGGCTGGATCAATCTCCACTTCAGCGCTCTGCCGCGCTGGCGCGGTGCGGCGCCCGTGCAGCGCGCGCTGATGGCGGGGGAGCAGCGGCTCGGGGTCACGGTGTTCCGGTTGGTCGCGGCGCTCGACGCCGGTGCCGTGCTGTCCGAGGACGTCCGGGACTTCGTGCCGGGCACCTCCGCGGGCGAAGCGCTCTCCGCGCTGGCCGACTCCGGGACGGGGGCGCTCGAGCGGGCCATCGAGCGGCTCGCGCAGGATCCCGCCGCCGGTGTTCGGCAGCGCGGCGAGGCGAGCTACGCGCACAAGCTGACGCGCGAGGACGGGCGCCTCGACCTCGAGCGGCCGACGGCGTCGGTGCTCGCGCACTGGGCGGGAACGACGCCCGAGCCCGGCGCCTTCGCGCTGCACGAGGGGCAGGCGCTGAAGATCCACGAGCTCGCGATGATGCAGGATCCGCCCGTCGCGCTGCTCGATGAGGCAGGCGGCAGGGGCGGGGAAGGGACACGAGCCCCGAACGGGACCGTGATGCTGCACGGCGACCGTGCCGTCCTGCACCTCGTCGACGGTGCGCTCGAGCTGAGACGCGTGCAGCCGGCGGGCAAACCGGCGATGGAGGGTGCGGCCTGGTTGCGCGGGCGCGGAGGATCGGCGGTGCTCTCGTGAGCGCGGCCGAGCGCCCCCGGCGGCGGAACGAGCCGAGCGGCAGAGATGGCCGGGGCAGAGACGGCCGGGGCCGAGGCGAGCAGAGCCGAGGCCGCGGACCCGAGGAGCGGCGCGGGAGGGGCGGCGCGGCCGGCGGTCGGGTCTCGGCCGCCCGGCTCGTCGCCTACGACGTGCTGCGCGACGTCGAGAACCGCGACGCCTATGCGAACCTCGCGCTGCCGGCCCGGATCCGCGAGGCCCGTCTGAACCCGCGCGACGCGGCGCTGGCCACCGAGCTCGCGGCCGGCACGCTGCGCGGTCGCGGCCGTTACGACCGCATCATCGAGCTCGCCTCGGGGCGCGATATCTCGGAGGTCGATTCGCGCACCCGTAACGTCCTGCGGCTCGGCGCGCACCAGCTGCTCGGCATGCGTACGGCCGCTCACGCGGCGGTCAACGAGAGCGTGGAGCTGCAGCGCCGCGTGGCGAACGAGCGGGCCGCCGGCTTCGTCAACGGCGTGCTGCGCGCCATCGAGCGCGCCGATGGGGCCGCCTGGGATGCGCGGATCGGCGAGACCGCGACGAGTGCCGACGAGGCGCTCGCGGATCGCACTTCGCACCCGGCTTGGGTGCTGCGCGCGCTGCGCGCCGCGCTGCAGTCGGAGGGCCGCGAGTCGGAGCTCGAGGATCTGCTCGCCGCCGACAACCTCGCGCCGCGGGTGAGCCTCGCGCTGCTGCCCGGCGCCGGTATCGATGCCGAGACCGCGGAGGCGCTCGGCATCGACGTGGACCGGGGCGAGGCGACCGTGACCGCGAGCGGGCCGTCGCCGCTCGGGCTCGAGCTGCGCGGCGGCGATCCCGGGCGCGCGATCGATGCGCTGGACGCGCCGGAGGGCACGGTGCGCGTGCAGGATCAGGGCTCGCAGCTCGCCGCGCTCGCGTTGAGCCGCGTGCGGCCGGTCGCCGCGGGCGAGCGCTGGCTCGATCTGTGCGCCGGCCCCGGCGGCAAGACGGCCGTGCTCGCGGCGGAGGCGGCGCTCGGCGGTGCGTCGCTGCGCGCGAACGAGGTCTCCGAGCATCGCGCCGAACTCGTGAGTCGCGCGGTGGTCGCGCATGAGGGCGATGTCGAGATCGTGTGCCGGGACGGCCGGGACGACGGCGCCTTCGGCGGACCGGATGCCCGATTCGACCGGATCCTCATCGATGCGCCCTGTTCGGGGCTGGGCGCGCTGCGTCGCCGCCCCGAGGCGCGCTGGCGCAAGACTCCCGAGGATCTGCCGATGCTCACGGCGCTGCAGGGCGAGTTGTTCGACTCGGCGGTGCGGCATCTCGCACCCGGGGGCGTGATCGCCTACGTCACCTGCTCGCCGCACCTCGCCGAGACCCGGGTGGTGGTCGCCGGCGCGTTGAAGCGCCATCCCGGGCTGCGCGAGCTGGATGCACGGGCCGTGCTGAACGCGGTGGCGCGCGATGCGCTGGATCTGCCGGGCCCGCAGCTCGGCGCGCAGCTCTGGCCGCACCGCCACGGCACCGATGGGATGTTCGTCGCGCTCGTCGCGATGAACTGACAGGCGCAGAGTCGCGCTCGTCGCAATGAACTGACAGGCGGAAAGTCGCGCTCGTCGCGACGAACCGATGAGTGGAGAATCCCGCTCGTCGGGATGAACCGGTGGCACGACGACCGGGACCCCGGTCGAGTCGACGGGTCGGCGAGGCAGCGGGGCGAGCGCGTAAGCTGTTCGGGTGAGCACACCCGAGGCCGCCTCGAACGGCGCTGAAGGGCCGGGCCGGGAGACGTCCTCCGTGCCGCCGGTCGCGCAGCAGCGCGCGCAATGGCGCACCTTCGTGCATGTCCTGGTGAATACGGCGGTGGCGGGGCTCACGACCAACTTCATCTGGTTCGCGGTCGTCTTCTGGGTGTACCTCGAGACGAAGAGCATTCTCGCCACGGGCCTGTTGAGCGGCGCCTACATGATCCTGCTCGCGGTCTGCTCGATGTGGTTCGGATCGCTCGTCGACCGCTATCGCAAGCATCGGGTGATGCTGGTGTCGGCCTGGTGCTCGCTCGTGGCCTTCGTCGTCGGATGCGTCATCTTCTTCACGATTCCGGCGGAGACGCTGCTCGCGCTGAACGGACCGTGGTTCTGGGCGTTCGCGCTCGTGCTGCTCGCGGGCTGCGTGGTCGAGCTGCTGCGCGGCCTCGCGCTCTCCACGACGGTGACGCTGCTGGTGCCGGTGGAGCGCCACGCGAACGCGAACGGTCTCGTCGGGACGGTGCAGGGTCTCAGCTTCATCGTCACGAGCGTCTTCAGCGGTATCTCCATCGGGTTCTTCGGCATGGGCGTCACCATGCTGATCGCCACGGCGCTGACGGCGATCCCGGTCGTGCACCTGCATCTGCTGCGCATCCCCGAGCCCGAGATCGCGCACGATCCGAACCGCAGCGCCGTCGACTTCCGGGGCGGTTGGCTGGCCATGCTCGCCGTGCCGGGGCTCATCGGGCTGGTCATCTTCACGACCTTCAACAATCTCTCGTCGGGCGTGTACATGGCGCTGCTCGACCCGTACGGCCTGACCATGTTCCCGGTGGAGATCTGGGGCCTGCTCTTCGGCGTCGCCGGCACCGGTTTCATCGTCGGCGGCGCGATCGTCGCGAAGCGGGGACTGGGGAGGAACCCGGTGCGCACGATGCTGCTGCTCGTGGCGCTGCTCGGCCTGCTCGGCAGCGTGATCACCATCCGGGAGTGGGCCTGGCTGTTCATCGCGGGCATCTGGGTGTTCATGCTCATGATGCCCGCGATCGAAGCGGCCGAGCAGACCGTGATCCAGCGCGTGGTGCCGTTCGAGAAGCAGGGCCGCGTATTCGGTCTCGCGATGACCTTCGAAGCGGCGGCCGCGCCGATCACCGCCTTCATCATCGCGCCCGTCGCAGAGTTCTGGGTGGTTCCGTACATGGACGACCCGGCCGGACAGGCCCGCTGGGGCTGGCTGCTGGGCGAGGGGGAGAGCCGAGGCATCGCCCTGATCTTCTTCTGGACGGGCCTCATCACCGTGGTCCTGGCGCTCGCTGCGATCCTCACGCCCACCTACCGCAGGCTCAGCCGCAGCTTCGCCGAGGCGGAGCCGGCAGCACCGCTGTCGGCCGCGGACGAACCGCCCGAGGCCGGCCCCGTGCCGCCGGGGACATCACCGGAGACGGCGCCGGGGTCGTCGATCGACGCGGCGAAGCCGTAGGCTGGTCCGGTGACCGCGCAGCGCATCAACCCCAGCATCCTCTCGGCCGACTTCGTCAACCTGCAGCACGAGCTCGAGCGGATCGCCACCGCGGACCTCGTGCACGTCGATGTGATGGACAATCACTTCGTGCCGAACCTCACGATGGGGCCGCCGATCGTCGAGCGCATTCAGGCAGTCTCGCCGGTGCCGCTCGACGTGCATCTGATGATCGCCGACGCGGACCGCTGGGCTCCTGGCTACGCCGAGTTGGGCGCGTTCTCGGTGACGTTCCATGCGGAGGCAGCGGCGGATCCGGTGGCGCTCGCCCGTCGACTGCGCGAGATCGGCGCCCGAGCGGGCATCGCGCTGAAACCGGGTACCGACCCGGAGCCCTACCTCGAGCTGCTGCCCGAGTTCGACCAGGTGCTGGTGATGACGGTCGAGCCCGGATTCGGCGGGCAGTCGTTCATGCCCGACATGATGTCGAAGCTGCGGGCGTTCGCCGAGGCGAAGGCACGGCTGGGCCTCGACGTCTGGTTGCAGGTCGACGGCGGCATCACGGTCGACACGATCGGCATCGCCGCGGAGGCGGGCGCCGACACCTTCGTGGCGGGCTCCGCCGTCTACGGCGGGGTTCCCGAGGAACGGATCGCGCAGCTCCGATCCGCAGCGGCCGCCCATGCGCACTGATCGGCCGATCCGCGCCCGGCGACCCGATACGATAGGTAAACGTGAAGACTTTCGACGAGCTGTTCGCTGAACTCAGCGAGAAGGCCGCTGCGCGCCCCGAGGGCAGCGATACGGTCGCGCGCCTGGACGCCGGCGTGCACGCGATCGGGAAGAAGATCGTCGAGGAGGCCGCCGAGGTCTGGATGGCGGCCGAGTACGAGAGCGACGAGGACTGCGCCGAGGAGATCAGCCAGCTGCTCTACCATCTGCAGGTGCTCATGCTCGCCAAGGGCCTGAGCCTCTCCGACGTCTACACGCATCTCTAGCGTCGGCTTCCCGCGCGATCCCGCGCATTCGCCGCCGATGCTCGCCACAGCTCCATCACACCGCACGGCCGCGCAGCGCGGCCACCAGGGAAGGACCACCCCATGCTCCGTGTAGCGGTTCCCAACAAGGGTTCGCTCTCCGAGATCGCCGCCGAGATGCTGGCCGAGGCCGGCTACAGCGGCCGCAGGGACAGCCGGAAGCTCGTCCACGCCGACGTCCGCAACGATGTCGAGTTCTTCTACCTGCGGCCGCGGGACATCGCGACCTACGTCGGTTCCGGCGCCCTCGACGTCGGCATCACCGGCCGCGACCTGCTGCTGGACTCGGGCTCCGACGCGCGGGAGATCGCGCACCTCGACTTCGGCGACTCCACCTTCCGCTTCGCCGGGCCGGCCGGTGCGTTCACCGGGATCGAGGGCCTCGCGGGGAAGCGCGTCGCGACCAGCTACCCCAAGCTCGTCGACGACTTCCTGCGCGAACGCGGCATCGAAGCGAAGACGGTGAAGCTCGACGGCGCGGTCGAATCGGCCGTGCAGCTCGGCGTGGCCGACGCCGTCGCCGACGTCGTGTCGACCGGGGCGACGCTGGCCTCGGCGGGTCTCGAGATCTTCGGTCCGGTGATCCTCGAATCGACGGCGGTGCTCATCGGCGGGCCCAACCGCCGAGAGGGCATCGACCGCCTGTTGCGACGGCTCCGCGGCGTGCTCGTGGCGCGGAAGTTCGTGATCATGGACTACGACCTCGAGGAGTCGAAGCTCGAGGCGGCCACGGCGGTCGCCGGCGGCATCGAGTCGCCCACGGTCTCCCCGCTGAAGGAGGAGGGCTGGGTCGCCGTCCGGGTGATGGTCACCTCCGACGAGGCGAACGACGTGATGGACCGCCTGGCCGATCTCGGCGCCCGCGCGATTCTCGTGACCGCGATCCACGCGGCGCGGCTCTGAGGGGAGAGAGCGATGAGTGTCGCCGTGCGCGTCATCCCGTGCCTCGACGTGGCCGCCGGTCGTGTGGTGAAGGGTGTCAACTTCCTCAATCTGCGTGACGCGGGCGACCCGGTGGAGCTCGCCGCCCGCTACGCCGAGCAGGGAGCGGACGAGCTCACCTTCCTCGACGTCACCGCGACGGTCGACGACCGCAGCACCACGTACGACGTGGTGCGCCGCACGGCGGAGCAGGTCTTCATCCCGCTCACGGTCGGCGGAGGCGTCCGCAGCGACGAGGATGTCGCCCGTCTGCTCGGCGTCGGCGCGGACAAGGTCGGGGTCAACAGCGCCGCGATCGCGCGGCCGGAGCTGATCGGAGAGATCGCGGATCGCTTCGGCGCGCAGGTGCTGGTGCTGTCGCTCGATGTGAAGCGTTCGCCGAATCAGCCGAGCGGTTTCGTCGTGACGACGCACGGCGGCCGGCGGGAGAGCGACCTCGACGCGCTCGAGTGGTGCGGGGAGGCCGTCGACCGCGGCGCCGGGGAGCTGCTCGTGAACTCGATGGATGCCGACGGCACGCTGGCCGGCTTCGACTTGGAGCTCACGTCGCTCGTTCGCGGCATCTCGTCCGTACCGGTGATCGCCTCGGGCGGCGCCGGGGAGCTCTCGCACTTCGCGCCGGCGATCGCGGCCGGCGCGGATGCCGTGCTCGCGGCCTCGGTGTTCCACGACGGCACGTTCACGGTCGGCCAGGTGAAGCGGGCGATCGCCGAAGCCGGCTACGAGGTGCGCTGACACGATGAGCACCGAAGCGACAGGAATGGAATACGCGGCACCCGACCTCGAGGCGCTGAAGTTCAACGCCGACGGCCTGATCCCCGTCATCGTGCAGGACGATGAGAACGACCAGGTGCTGATGCTCGCCTGGATGGATCGGGAGGCGCTCCGCCGGACTCTCGGGGAGGGGCGCGTCACCTACTGGTCCCGCTCGCGCGGGGAGTACTGGCGCAAGGGCGACACCTCGGGGCATCGGCAGTACGTGCGGTCCGTCGCCGCGGACTGCGACGGGGACACGCTCCTCGTGCGGGTGCTCCAGCAGGGCGCGGCCTGCCACACGGGCACGCGGAGCTGCTTCGACGGCCGCGAGCTGACCGGGGCGGTCGGAGACCCCGATGGGCCGGACGGTGAGCCGAGCACGGGTGATGCCGCCGCGCAGACGGGGCCGCAGGCCCCGGTAGGCTGATCCCGTGAGCCTGACGACGACTCGCGCGACCTTCGAAGCGGCACGCGCGACCCGCACTGTGATCCCCGTCTGCCGCGAGGTGTTCGCCGATGCCGACACCCCGGTCAGCATCTACCGCAAGGTGGCCGCGAGCCGCCCGGGCACCTTCCTGCTCGAGTCGGCAGAGCAGGGCGGCGTCTGGACGAGGTTCAGCTTCGTCGGCGCAGGCAGCTTCGGCGTCCTCACGGAACGCGAGGGGCGCGCCCACTGGGTGCCGGAAGCGGGCAAGCAGGTGGATGAAGGGCGTCTGCTGCCCGGCGGTGTCTCGGAGCTCGCGCCGGCAGAGGCGCTGCGCGCGGTGTACGAGCGCTGGCATCAGGAGTCCGAGCCCGGGCTGCCTCCGCTCGCGAGCGGATTCGTCGGCTACCTCGGCTGGGAGACGGTGCGGCAGTTCGAACGCCTGCCGAACGGACCGGCGGAGGGAACCGGACTGCCGACCCAGGCGTTGAGCTTCGTATCCGAGCTCGTCGTGATCGACCATCGCGAGGGCAGCGTCGTGCTGCTCGCCAACGTGCTGAACGATGATCGGGCCGAAGACGCGGATGCGCTCTGGTCGGATGCGCAGCGGCGTCTCGACGCGTTGCAGGCCGCTCTGTCGGCCCCTGTCCCGTCGCCGCTCGGCTCGCTCGATCGGGACGCTGAGCCGCACGCCGCCCGCCGCACAGCGGAGGCCGATTACCTCGCGAGCGTCGAGCGCTCGAAGCGGTACATCGTCGACGGAGACATCTTCCAGGTGGTCGTCTCGCAGCGCTTCGACCTGGAGTGCACGGCCGACCCGCTCGACGTCTACCGGGTGCTCCGGCACCTGAACCCGAGCCCCTACCTGTACCTGCTGCAGGCCGAGGACGCGGAGGGCGCGCCGTTCGCGGTCGTCGGATCCAGCCCCGAGGCGCTCGTCACCGTGCAGGAGGACGGGCACGTGCTGACGCACCCGATCGCAGGATCTCGCCCGCGCGGGACCACGGTGGACGAGGATCTGCAGCACGAGCGGGAGCTCCTCGCCGATGAGAAGGAGCGCGCCGAGCACCTGATGCTCGTCGACCTCGCGCGCAACGATCTGCTGCGCGTCTGCCGGCCCTCGAGCGTCGAGGTGACGGAGTTCATGCGGATCGAGCGCTTCAGTCACATCATGCATATCGTGAGCACCGTGGAAGGGCGTCTGCGCGAGGACCAGAACCCGGTGGATGCGCTTCGGGCGACGTTTCCGGCCGGTACGCTCAGCGGAGCGCCGAAGCCGCGCGCCCTGCAGATCATCGACGAGCTCGAGCCGGTGCGCCGCGGCGTCTACGGGGGAGTCGTCGGCTACTTCGGCCTCGGCGGGGCCGCCGATCTGGCGATCGCCATCCGCACTGCGACGATCCGGGACGGCATCGCGATGGTGCAGGCGGGCGGTGGGATCGTCGCCGATTCCGTGCCCGAGATGGAGGATCAGGAATCGCGCAACAAGGCGGCCGCCCCGCTGCGCGCCGTCGCCATCGCGAACACGTTGACCCGACTGGGCGGCGAGGATGGCTGAGCGCCCGTCTACGAGCGACGGCGGAACGGTGCGCGGCTCCCGCAGCAAACGGATCCTGCTCGTGGCGATCGTCATCGGCAGCGTCCTCACCCTGGCCGCAGCCACCCGCATCTGGGTGGAGATCGACCTCTTCGCGGGTGCGGCCGCGTTCGACGAGCTCAGCGTGACCGGCCAGCAGCTCAATCCGTCGATCTCGCCGATCGCGATCGCCGCGCTGGCCTCCGCCCTCGTGCTCGCGATCGCCGGCCCGGTCCTCCGGCGGGTGCTCGGAGCCGTGGTGCTCCTGCTCGGTGCGGGGATCGCGCTGCTCGGAGCGAATGCGCAGCTGGATCCGCGCGGCGGCGTCGAGTGGGTGGTCGCCGAGGCGACCGGCCTCGCCGGCGACGCCCAGTACGCGCTGGTGAGCGGGCTCTCGACCACTCCGTGGCCGGTGCTCACGTGCGTGTACGGCGGGGCGATCGCCCTCGCCGGCGTACTGGTGCTGCTGCTCGGCGGAGGGTGGCGGGCCGCGGGGCGGAAGTACCAGTCGCGCCCCGACCGGGGCGACGCGGCTGCTGCGGGAGGCGCACCGGATCGAATCGGCGAGTGGGACGCGCTCAGCGAGGGCCAGGATCCGAGCGACCCCCGTCCGTGAGGCCGGTGACGGCGACGCGACGGGCCGTCCAGAACTCGCAGGAAACGTCGGACTCGCGGTAGGCTGGTCGACGACCCATCAGTTTCGAGGAGATACATGAGTACCCAGCACGGAGATCCTGGTCACGGCGATTCGCCCGCGGCATGGACGGCGGTGATCGTCATGCTGCTCGGCATCGCGGTCGCGACGACCGCATTCTTCCTGCAGCAGGTCTGGCTGGTCTGGGTGAGCGTCGGCGTGGTGGTGGTGGGCGCGCTGCTCGGGGCGATCCTCGCGAAGGCCGGCTACGGCGTGAACGGCCCCAAGTACAACCCCAAGCCCCACGACTGAGGTGCTCGATCAACTGCTCGCCGGATCGCTTGAGGACGCGCGGGCACGCAGGCAGCTGAAGCCGACCGTCGTGGTCGAGGCCGAGGCCGCGTCCCGCGCTCCGGCGCTCGATGCGCTCGAGGCGCTGGCGCCGACGGATCGCATCCGCGTGATCGCCGAGGTCAAGCGCGCGAGTCCCTCCCGCGGCGACCTCGCGGACATCCCCGAGCCGCAGGCGCTCGCCGCTCAGTACGAGTCCGGCGGAGCCAGCGCGATCAGCGTGCTCACCGAGCAGCGGCGGTTCAAGGGCTCTCTCGAAGACCTCGAGGCCGTGCGCAAGGCCGTGAGCATTCCGGTGCTGCGCAAGGAGTTCATCGGCGAGGAGTACCAGATCCTCGAGGCGCGCGCGGCAGGAGCCGATCTCGTGCTCCTGATCGTCGCCGCACTGCCGCAGGACACCCTGCAGCGCCTCTACGCCTTCACGCGCCAGCTCGGCATGACCGCGCTGGTAGAGACGCACAGCGAGGCCGAGGTGGCCCGCGCGGTCGACCTCGGGGCCCAGCTGATCGGCGTGAACGCCCGGGACCTGTCGACTTTCGAACTCGACCGGGATCTCTTCGGCCGAGTCGCCGACCAGATCCCGGCGGGCGTGATCCGCGTCGCCGAGTCGGCCGTGCTCGACGTGAGCGATGTCGTGCGCTACCGCGAAGCCGGCGCCGACGTCGTGCTGGTGGGCGAAGCGCTGGTGACGAACGATCCCATCACGACGCTGCAGAGCTACCTGAGCGTCTGACCCGCTGCGTGGCAGCAGCACCCGAGAACGAACCGCCGACCCGTGCGGCGGGGATGGAAGCAACGATGACAGACCAGCAGACCGGCGGGCCCGGGGTATCGCTGCGCGAGCAGCACGGCCCAGACTTCGGCGAGTACGGCGGGCGGTACATGCCCGAGTCGCTGATCGCGGCGATCGACGAGCTGACGCTCGCGTACGAGGCCGCGAAGGCGGATCCCGCGTTCCACGCCGAATTGCTCGAGCTCCTCGGCTCCTACGCAGGTCGGCCCTCGCCGATCACCGAGGTGCCCCGGTTCGCCGAGCACGCGGGCGGCGCCAGGATCTTCCTCAAGCGCGAGGATCTGAATCACACCGGATCGCACAAGATCAACAACGTGCTCGGGCAGGCGCTCCTCACGAAGCGCCTCGGCAAGACCCGGGTGATCGCCGAGACCGGCGCCGGTCAGCACGGCGTGGCGACGGCGACGGCGGCGGCGCTCTTCGGGCTCGAGTGCACGGTCTACATGGGTGAAGTGGACACCGTGCGCCAGGCGCTCAACGTGGCGCGGATGCGCCTGCTCGGGGCCGAAGTGGTGCCGGTGCGCACCGGGTCCCGCACACTCAAGGACGCGATCAATGAGGCGTACCGCGACTGGGTGACCACGGTCGAGCGCACGAACTACATCTTCGGCACGGCGGCCGGCCCGCACCCGTTCCCCGCCATGGTGCGCGACTTCCAGAAGGTCATCTCCGAGGAGGCGCGAGCCCAGCTGCTCGATACGGCCGGGCGGCTGCCGGACGCGGTCGTCGCCTGCGTCGGCGGCGGCTCGAACGCGATCGGCATGTTCGACGCGTTCCTCGACGATCCCGAGGTGCGTCTCTACGGCGTTGAGGCCGCCGGCGACGGCATCGGCACGCCCCGGCACGCGGCCTCGATCGAACGCGGCCGACCGGGGATCCTGCACGGCTCGCGCACCTATGTGCTGCAGGACGAGGATGGCCAGACGATCGAGTCGCACTCGATCTCGGCCGGGCTCGACTACCCGGGCGTCGGCCCCGAGCACGCCTGGCTCGCCGACATCGGACGCGCCGAGTACATCCCGGCCACCGATGACGAGGCGATGCAGGCGCTGAAGCTCCTCAGCCGCACGGAGGGCATCATCCCGGCGATCGAGTCGGCGCACGCACTCGCGGGCGCTCTGCGCATCGGGCGCGAGCTCGGACCCGACGGCCTCATCGCGGTGAGCCTCTCGGGACGCGGCGACAAGGACATGGAGACCGCGGCCGAGTACTTCGGCCTGCTCGACGGAGAAGGATCGGAGGCGGGCGCATGAGCGGCCGGGAATCTCAGGTCGCCGCCGCCATCCGCGAGGCGAAGGAACAGCGGAACGGCGCGCTGATCGGATACCTGCCGATCGGCTTCCCCGACCTCGGCACGAGCATCGACGCGGCGATCGCGATGGCGCGCAGCGGGGCCGACGTGCTCGAGCTCGGCGTGCCCTACAGCGATCCCGTGATGGACGGACTCGTGATCCAGGACGCGACGCGCACCGCGCTCGAACGCGGCTTCCGTCTGCGCGACGTTTTCGAGGCGGTGCGCCGCGTGCGCGAGGCCGTCGACACCCCCGTGCTCGTGATGACCTACTGGAACCCGGTCGTGCAGTACGGCGTCGACCGCTTCGCCGCCGATCTGGCCGCGGCGGGCGGCGCGGGCCTCATCACACCAGACATCACCCCGGATTCCGCCGCCGAGTGGATCGAGGTGAGCGAGCGCCACGGTCTCGACCGGGTCTTCCTCGCCGCACCGACCTCCACCGACGAGCGCCTCGGGCTCGTCGCGCGCAGCACCACCGGGTTCGTCTACACCGTGTCGACGATGGGCATCACGGGGGAGCGGGCCTCGCTCGACGCCGCCGCGCGAGGCCTGACCGAGCGTCTGCGCGCGCAGGGTGCCGAGCTCGCCTGCGTCGGCATCGGCATCTCGAACGCCGCGCATGTCGCAACCGCGCTCGAGTACGCCGACGGCGCGATCGTCGGCACGGCCTTCGTCCGCGCGCTGCGGGACGGCGGCGTCGCGGGCCTGGCGACCGTCGTCGAGGAGATCGCCCGCGGCACCGGCCGCGCCCCCGATCCCGAACGCTAGGATTGATCCGTATGTGCCGCTGCGCGTCTGCGCCGGCGATCCCGCTGACGCGAGAAAGCAGAGCATGATTCTTCCGCTGAGCATCCCGAGTCCCGAGACGCAGTTCCTGCAGATCGGCCCGTTGCGCATCTACTTCTATGCGCTCTGCATCCTGACCGGGATCATCATCGCCGCGATCTGGACCGGTCGCCGGCTCACCCGTCGGGGTGGAGAGAACGGCGTCGTCATCGACTTCGCCGTGTGGGCGGTGGTGCTCGGCATCATCGGTGCGCGGCTCTACCACGTGCTCACCCACTGGGGCGACTATTTCGGTGCGGGCAAGAACCCCCTCGAGATCTTCGCCTTCTGGAACGGGGGCATCGCCATCTTCGGCTCGCTGCTCGGCGGCGCCGCCGGCGTGCTGATCGCCTCGCGGATCACGGGCATCCGTTTCTGGTCGTTCGCCGACGCGCTCGTTCCGGGCCTGCTGCTCGCCCAGGCCGCCGGCCGCTTCGGCAACTGGTTCAACCACGAGCTCTTCGGCGGCCCCACCTCGCTGCCCTGGGGGCTCGAGATCGAGTCGACCAACCCGGCGTTCCCGATCGGCCTGCCCGAGGGCACGCTGTTCCACCCCACATTCCTCTACGAGATCCTGTGGAACGTGCTCGGCGTCGCGGTGCTCCTCGCCATCGAGTTCAAATGGCGGCCGCGCTGGGGCGTGTTCTTCGGCATGTACCTCATCTGGTACGGCGTGGGTCGCTTCTTCGTCGAGGGAATGCGCGTCGATCCGAGCCTCCTCGTGCTCGGTCTGCGTACGAACCAGTTCACGGCGCTGCTCGCCATCCTGCTCGGCCTCGCCATCATCCTGGTGCAGCGACGCCGCCACGTGGGGCTCGAGACCTCGATCTACCTCCCCGGGCGTCGGAACCCGCGGAATGCGATCGACGAGCTCACGGCCGACCCCGACGAGTACTTCCACGTGCTCGGCGCAGACCGATCCGCGACCGAGGATCCGGACGCCGAAGATGCCGGCGCCGATCGATCCGACGTCGATGCCGATGCGGCCGGAGGCGAGGAGAAGATCTCCGTTCCCGAGGGCCAAGAGAAGGGCTGACCGGATATGCGTCACGCGAAGATCGTCGCCACCTGGGGTCCGGCCGTTTCCAGCTACGACCACACGCTCGAACTGATCCGCGCGGGCGTCAACGTCGCGCGGCTCAACATGTCGCACGGCACGTATAACGTGCATGAGGGCATCTACCGCAACATCCGGCGCGCTGAGAACGAGGTCGGCCGCCCGATCGCGGTGCTCGCCGACCTGCAGGGCCCCAAGATCCGTCTCGCCACGTTCGCCGACGGCCCGTACGAGCTCGAGGAGGGCGACGAGTTCGCCATCACGACGCGGGACGTCGTGGGCGATCGGACGATCTGCGGGACCACGCACAAGGGCCTGCCCGGCGACGTGCGACCCGGCGACCCGCTGCTCATCGATGACGGAAAGGTGACGCTGCGCGCCACCCGCGTCACCGAGGACACGGTGCACACGGTCGTCGAGGTGCCGGGCGCCGTCTCGAACAACAAGGGGATCAACCTTCCCGGGGTGGCGGTCAACGTTCCAGCGCTCTCGGAGAAGGACGAGGACGACCTCCGCTGGGCGTTGAAGCTCGGCGTGGACTACATCGCGCTCTCCTTCGTACGGGACGCCGCCGACATCACCCGTGTGCACGAGATCATGGACGCGGCCGGCATCAAGCTGCCGGTCATCGCGAAGATCGAGAAGCCGCAGGCCGTGGAGAACCTGGAGGGCATCGTGCAGGCCTTCGACGGCATCATGGTCGCCCGCGGCGACCTGGGCGTCGAACTGCCCCTGGAGCAGGTTCCGCTCGTGCAGACGGAGGCGATCGCGCTCGCGCGACGCAATGCGAAGCCCGTGATCGTGGCTACGCAGGTCCTCGAATCGATGATCGAGAACCCTCGTCCCACCCGGGCCGAGGCGAGCGACTGCGCGAACGCGGTGCTGGACGGCGCGGACGCGGTCATGCTGTCGGGCGAGACGAGCGTCGGGGCCTACCCGGTCGAAGCCGTCGAGACCATGGCGAGGATCATCGTCGCCACCGAGGAGCACGCGCTGGACCGCATCGAGCCGCTCGGAGCCAGCCCGCACACGCAAGGCGGCGCCCTCACGCTCGCCGCGGCGGAGGTCGCGGAGTTCATCGGGGCGAAGTACATCTGCGTGTTCACAGAGTCGGGGGATACCGTGCGCCGGATGTCCCGCCTGCGGAGGCCCATCCCGATCATCGGCTTCACGCCGAGCAGGCAGATCCGCCGCCGCATGGAACTGACCTGGGGCGCCCGGAGCTACGAGGTGCCGCGCGTCGGGTCCACCGACGAGATGTTCGCGCAGGTCGACATCGTGCTGCTCGACGGCAACCGCATCGAGGTGGGCGACAAGGTTCTGATCATCGCGGGATCGCCCCCGGGCGTCGTCGGGACGACGAACACGCTGCGCATCCACCGCATGGGGGAGGCGACCGGCCAGCTGAGCGAGGCCGGGCCGCGCAAGCACACCATCGGCCGCGGCGGCGTGCCGGTGTGACCGCAGGGTGAGCGCGTGGCGTGATCGAGGCCGTGGGATCCGCGGCTTCCGGGTTGCGCTAGGCTCATAGCCCTGCGCCGAATTGGTGGAATTGGCAGACACGACGCACTCAAAATGCGTTGCCTTCGGGCGTGCGGGTTCGAGTCCCGCATTCGGCACTTCGCTCCGTCGCGATACGACGTGCTCCGCGAAGCCCGCAGCCTCGACGATACGCGCGGCGCAGCTTCGGCCGGGGTGCGAGTAGTAAGCTACGAGGCATGACCGAGCAGAGCACCGCACCGGCCCGACGCGTCGTCGTCGCCGAGGATGAATCACTGATCCGACTCGACATCGTCGAGACTCTCCGCGACAACGGCTTCGAGGTCGTCGGCGAGGCCGGTGACGGTGAAGAGGCGGTGCGCCTGGTCGAAGAGCTGCAGCCCGACCTGGTCGTGATGGACGTGAAGATGCCGAAGCTCGACGGCATCTCCGCCGCGGAGCAGATCAACAAGGATCACATCGCCCCGGTCGTCCTGCTCACGGCGTTCAGCCAGCGCGAGCTCGTGGAGCGCGCCGGCGAGGCGGGCGCGCTCGCCTACGTCGTGAAGCCCTTCACCCCGGCGGACCTGATCCCCGCGATCGAGATCGCGCTCTCCCGCTTCCAGCAGATCGTCGCGCTCGAGAACGAGGTCGCCGATCTCGCCGAGCGATTCGAGACCCGTAAGCTCGTCGACCGCGCGAAGGGCATCCTGAACGAGAAGATGGGGCTTACCGAGCCCGAGGCGTTCCGCTGGATCCAGAAGGCCTCGATGGACCGTCGCCTCACGATGCAGGACGTCGCGAAGACCATCATCGACCAGCTCGGGCAGAAGAAGTCGGACTGACGCGTCGCGTCGACCCCGTCATCCTGCGCCACCCCGGCCCTCCCGCGTCGCCCTGCGCGTGACCCTCAACCCTGTCACCCTGCGCGAACGAAGCGAGTCGCAGGATCCACACCGGCTTCCGGCACGCCTTCTCCCTCGCCGAGGAGCCTCGGACGGGTAGCGCCGCGAAACAGTGCCTTGAATTCTTGAGCGCAAAGTCACTAGTCTTGCAGTACTAGCGCGTTCGAGCACGGTTCGGTCTCCGCTGGTTGAGGGGGGTCTCATGCTCGTGAAGTTCGTGATCAAGCTGGTGCTCGGTCTGGTCCTCATTGTCGGACTGCTCGGCGGTGGGGTCGCACTCGCGGTCGGCCCGCTGAGCGGCATCCTCGGAGACGCAGCACCTGCCAGCGCAACCGAGAGCATGGAGAAGATCGTCGCCGTGCTTCCCCAGGATCAGGTGGTACTGGTCAGCCTCGTCATCGAAGGCGTTGAGAAGGAAGACCAGGAAACAAAGAAGATCTGGGGGATCGCAGTTCCTGGGAGCGAGCGCGCCAAACTCCTGGGTTACGCCTTCAACGCCAAGCTCGGAATAGAGGGGAAGGATGTCGAGATCGAGAAGCTCGACGAAAAGCAGTACCGTGTGACGGTCCCCTCATTCATCTTCATCGGGCATGACGAGGTCAAGTTCGAGTCGGCCGTCGAGAAGAACGGCATTCTGAGTTGGGTCGCCCCAGAGATCGATCAATCGAAGATGACGAATGCGATTCTCGACGGAGAACGACAGCTCGCCTATGTCGATAAGAACCGCGAGATGCTTCAGGACCAGGCGAGATCCCACTACGACACGATCATCTCCGCCATCGACCCGTCGATCGAACTCGAGTACGTCTTTACCGACTGAGATACGGCGATCCGGGCGCGGTGGCGCCGCGGCTCGGACCCCGTCATCCTGCGCGAACGAAGCGAGTCGCGGGATCTCCGGCGCGGCTACGGCGCCGGCCGGTAGAGGTTCGTGATGCGAATCGTCGAGCATCGGCGACCGCGCTCATCGGTCACCACGATCTCGTGCACTGTGAGCGTTCGGCCGACCTTGATCGGCGTGCACACGCCCGTCACGACGCCCTCGGTCGCTGACGACGTATGCGTGGCGTTGATGTCGATGCCCACGGCCACCATGCCCTCGGGCGCGATCAGGTTCGCGTGCATCGACCCGAGCGATTCCCCCAGCACGACGTACGCGCCGCCGTGCAGCAGTCCGATCGGCTGGGTGTTGCCCTCCACCGGCATGGTCGCGACCGCGCGGTCGCCGCTGAACTCGGTGAAGACGATGCCCATCCTGTCGGCGAGAGCACCGAGTCCTCGGCGGGCGATGTAGGCGGTGCCGTCTTCGGAGGTGATGGTCACGTTGATCTTCTCCCGATGAATGTCGGCGGCGACTTGTAGGCTGGCCCTGTGCCAAGCAATCCTCAGCCTACCCTCATGGTCATCGACGGCCACTCGCTCGCATTCCGCGCCTTCTACGCGCTGCCGGTCGACAGTTTTCAGACGCAGACCGGGCAGCACACGAACGCGATCCACGGCTTCATCTCCATGCTCATCAACCTGCTGGGCAACGAGAATCCCGACGCGCTCGCGATCGCCTTCGACATCTCGCGGCACTCCTTCCGCACCGACGAGTACCCGGAGTACAAGGGCACCCGGGGCGAGACGCCACCGGAGTTCAAGGGCCAGGTGCCGCTCCTGCAGGAGGCGCTGCACGCCATGGGCATCCGCACCCTCGAGAAGGAGAACTACGAGGCCGACGACATCCTCGCGACGCTCGCGACTCGCGGCGCTGCAGAGGGGTACCGCGTCCTGGTGGTGAGCGGCGACCGCGACACGATCCAGCTCGTCGACGACGACGTCACGCTGCTCTACCCCTCGAAGCAGGGGGTGAGCGAGCTCACGCGCTACGACGCGGACAAGGTGATGGAGCGCTACGGCATCCGGCCCGAGCAGTACCCCGAGATCGCCGCGCTGGTGGGGGAGACGAGTGACAACCTGCCCGGCATCCCGCGCGTCGGTGAGAAGACCGCGGTGAAGTGGATCAACCAGTTCGGTTCGCTCGAAGAGGTGCTGCGGCGGCAGGACGAGATCGGCGGCAAGGTCGGCGAGAGCCTGCGCGAGCACGCCCACCTGGCCGAGCGCAACCGCCGGCTGAACCGATTGGTGCGCGACGTCGAGCTGGGCGTCTCCCTCGACGAGCTGGCGCGCGGCGATATCGACATGAGCGCCGTGCAGCAGGTGTTCGCCCGGCTCGAGTTCCGCACACTGCTCCAGCGCGTGGGAAAGCTCGCCGGAGCCGATACCGAGGCGACGGACGGCGGCGCGGTGTCCCTGGCGCCGACGCTCCCGGAGCCTCGGCTTCTGCTCGACGAGGAGCTCGGAGACTGGCTCGCGAAGGCGGAGCAGCCGGCCGTGCTCATCACGGAGGACGCCGGCGGCCTGCACGTCGGGCTCGCAACCCCAGACTCGACCGTGCTCGTGAACTGGAAGCCGGGCGGCCGGGACTACGCGCAGTTCGAGGCGTGGCTCTCCGCAGATGCCCCGAAGATCCTGTTCGACGCCAAGCCGCAGATGAAGATCGCGGAGCGCGCGGGCATCCGGTTGGCCGGCATCGCCGGGGATGCCCTGCTCGCCGCCTGGTTGGTCCGCCCCACCGCGCCCGAGAAGACGATCGCCGAAGCGGTGTTCCGCTATCTGGGCGAGCAGGTGCCGGAGGGGGATCCGAACCAGCTGGTGCCCGAGGAGGGTTCGGTCGCAGGGCCCGATGCGCTTGCCTGGTACATCGTCCGCGTGCACGAGGTCATCCGCTCCCGCTTCGATGGGCGTACCGGCGAGGTGTACTCGGAGATCGAGCTGCCCCTCCTGCCCGTGCTCGACGCGCTCGAGCGGCGCGGTGTCGAGATCGACCTGCCACTGCTGCAGGCGCACGAGGCCGAACTGCGCGAGCGGGTCGCCGGGCTGGAGCAGGAGGCCTTCGCCGCGATCGGGCACGAGGTGAACCTCTCGTCGCCCAAGCAGCTGCAGCAGGTGCTCTTCGAAGAACTCGACATGCCGAAGACGCGGAAGACGCAGACGGGGTACACGACGGATGCGGCCGCCCTGGCGGACCTGCAGTCGAAGCAGCCGCATCCGTTCCTCGACGCGCTGCTCGCGCACCGCGACGCGAACAAGCTGCGGCAGATAATCGAAACACTGATCAAGGCTGTGCAGCCCGACGGGCGGATCCACACCACGCTCGTGCAGATCGGTGCGAGCACGGGCCGTCTCGCCTCGACCGATCCGAACCTGCAGAACATCCCCGTGCGCACCGAGGAGGGCCGGCGCATCCGGGAGGGCTTCATACACTCGGGCGAGTTCGAAACGCTGATGACGGCCGACTACTCGCAGATCGAGATGCGGATCATGGCGCATCTCTCCGGCGACGCCGGCCTCATCGCGGCGTTCAACGCGGGCGAGGACCTGCACCGTTTCGTGGGTTCGCGCATCTTCGGCGTGGAGCCCGCCGAGGTCACGAGCGAGATGCGCGCCAAGGTCAAGGCGATGTCGTACGGCCTCGCCTACGGGCTATCGGCGTTCGGCCTGGCGAAGCAGCTCGGGATCACCGGCGCCGAGGCGAAACAGCTGATGCTCGACTACTTCGAGCGATTCGGCGGCGTGCGCGACTACCTGCGATCCGTGGTCGAGCAGGCGAAGATCGACGGCTACACCGAGACGATCTTCGGGCGCCGCCGGCCGTTCCCCGACCTGGCGAGCCCCAACCGAGTACTGCGCGAGAACGCGGAGCGCGCGGCGCTGAACTCGCCGATCCAAGGATCCGCCGCCGACATCATCAAACGGGCGATGGTGCAGGTCGAGCTGCGCATGCGCGCGGGGTCGATGGCGTCGCGCATGCTGCTGCAGATCCACGACGAGCTCATGTTCGAGGTCGCCGAGGGCGAATGGGACGCGCTCGAGACGATCGTGCGGGAGGAGATGGCCGGCGCCGCCGAACTCCTGGTGCCGCTCGACGTGCAGGTCGGGCACGGGGCGAACTGGAACGCTGCGGCGCACTGACCTGAGCGGCCGCACGACGCATTGACGACCGGTCGAGAAAGACGGTAGGGTAAAGGGTCACTTCTGTGACGACTCAACCATGTCCACGTGCGAGTCGCACGCCCGGCCGCCGATCGGCTGCTCGGAATATCGTACGATCCGCCTTGATTCCCTGTCCATTCTGGAGACCAATTACATGACGAACGCAACGACCGAAAAGGCAAGCAAGCAGGTCGCTATCAACGACATCGGCTCGGCCGAAGACTTCCTTGCCGCGGTCGAGAAGACTCTGAAGTTCTTCAACGACGGCGACCTCATCGAGGGCACCGTGGTGAAGATCGACCGCGACGAGGTGCTCCTCGACGTCGGGTACAAGACCGAGGGCGTCATCCCCTCGCGCGAGCTGTCCATCAAGCACGACGTGAACCCCGACGAGGTCGTTCAGGTCGGCGATCCCGTCGAGGCGCTCGTGCTCCAGAAGGAGGACAAGGAAGGCCGTCTGATCCTGTCGAAGAAGCGTGCGCAGTACGAGCGCGCGTGGGGCGACGTGGAGCGGATCAAGGAGACCGAGGGCGTCGTCACCGGCACCGTCATCGAGGTCGTCAAGGGCGGCCTGATCGTCGACATCGGCCTGCGCGGCTTCCTGCCCGCGTCGCTGATCGAGCTGCGCCGCGTGCGCGACCTCACCCCGTACCTGGGCCAGGAGATCGAGGCCAAGATCCTCGAGCTCGACAAGAACCGCAACAACGTGGTGCTCTCGCGCCGTGCTCTGCTCGAGGAGACGCAGTCGGCCAGCCGCTCGTCGTTCCTCGCCGAGCTCAAGCCGGGTCAGGTTCGCAAGGGCGTCATCTCGTCGATCGTCAACTTCGGCGCGTTCGTCGACCTCGGCGGCGTCGACGGCCTCGTGCACGTCTCCGAGCTGTCGTGGAAGCACATCGACCACGCCTCCGACGTCGTCGAGGTCGGCCAGGAGGTCACCGTCGAGGTGCTGTCGGTCGAGCTGGACCGCGAGCGCGTCTCGCTGTCGCTGAAGGCGACGCAGGAAGACCCGTGGCAGGTCTTCGCCCGCACCCATGCGATCGGCCAGATCGCCCCGGGCGTCGTCACCAAGCTCGTGCCCTTCGGCGCGTTCGTCCGCGTGGCCGACGGCATCGAGGGCCTCGTGCACATCTCCGAGCTTTCGGGCCAGCACGTCGAACTCGCCGAGCAGGTCGTCTCCGCCGGCCAGGAGGTCTTCGTCAAGATCATCGACATCGATCTCGATCGTCGTCGGATCTCGCTCAGCCTCAAGCAGGCGAACGACGGCGTCGACCCCGAGGGCACCGAGTTCGATCCGGCGCTGTACGGCATGACCGCCGAGTACGACGAGAACGGCGAGTACAAGTACCCCGAGGGCTTCGATCCCGAGACCCAGGAGTGGAAGGAAGGCTTCGAGACCCAGCGCGAGGCCTGGGAGCAGGAGTACGCAGCAGCGCAGGAGCGCTGGGAGGCTCACAAGAAGCAGGTCGGCGAGGCCATCGCCGCGCAGGCCGAGCTCCCCGCCGCCGGTTCCGCCGCCGCTCCGTCGAGCTTCTCGAGCGACTCGTCGTCGACCGGTGCGCTGGCCGACGATGAGGCGCTTGCCGCGCTGAAGGCGCAGCTCGAGGGCAACTGAGCCCGGTAGCCTCCGGTAAACGCGACAGGCTCCGCATCCCCTCGGGTGCGGAGCCTGTCGCGTTTCTTGAAGTCGCTCGCAGACACGTTTCGCGGAGCAGGTCTGCGGATCCGTCCCGTCGAACCCGTCGGCTCAGGCCGACACCGGCGATCCGCCGGCCGCCCGCTGCTCCCGGCGGACGCGCAGCGCGCGGCGCAGACGCCGCACCAGCAGCAGGATCGTCACGACCACGGCGATCAGTGCGAGCACGGGGACGACGACCGCGAGGATCGTCAAGACCACCGCGCCGATGTCCTCGAGCGTGCTCGCCACGGCGGCGCCGAAGCCGGCGCTCACCAGGTTCAGCAACGGCCGAGCGATCATCTTGAGCAGGTGGGGGAGCAGCGCGACGACGATGCCGAGCACGAACGGCCAGAACTGCGCGGAGTCGGCGAACGCCGCGGGATCGGTCACCGCGACGGTGTCGCTCGATGCGCCCGCGGAGAACACCAGCCCGCCGGACGCCGGACGCACGACGGTTTGGAGCACGTCGTTCACCGTGTCCAGCGCCGGTACCTTGTCGACGATCACCTCTACGACCAGCAGCACCCCGATGATGCCGAGCGTCCACTCGTTCTCGAGCCAGATCCAGTTCTCGGGCAGCTGCACGAGATCGGTGAAGCGGGAGAGCAGGCCGAGCCCGAGCAGGGGGATGTACGCGTTCAGGCCGGCTGCGCTCGCGAGCACCAGACCGGTGATGACCTCGATCATGCTCCCAGTCTAGAATCCGAGGTGCTGCGGGCGGAGTCGTACCAGTCGCCTCGCTACAGTGGCAGCATGAAGCTGATCGGTTTGAGCGGCGGGATCGCCTCGGGAAAGTCCACGATCGGGCGACGGCTCGAGGAGCTCGGAGCCGTTCGGATCGATGCGGATCAACTCGCCCGGGACGTCGTGCAGCCGGGTGCTCCCGCACTCGAGCGCATCCGTTCCGCGTTCGGCGAGCACGTGATCGCCGCGGACGGGGCGCTCGATCGCGAGGCGCTCGGCAGCCTCGTGTTCGCGAATCCCGACGCACTCGCCGAACTGAACGGCATCGTGCACCCCGCGGTGCGGGAGCTCGCGCAGGAGCGGATCGCGGCGGCGGAGGCAGCGGATCCCGCAGCCATCGTCGTGTACGAGATCCCGCTGCTCGTCGAGACGGGCGCCCACAGCGACGGGACGGTGAGGTGGGATCTCATCGTGATCGCGGATGCGCCGGCTGAGAAGCGGGAGCGAAGACTGGTCGAACTCCGGGGACTGAGCGAGGAGGAGGCGGCGCGCCGGATCGCCAGCCAGGCCGACGACGACGAGCGGCGCGCTGCCGCCGGCGTGCTCATCGATACCTCCGGGAGCAAGGAGCAGACGCTCCAGCAGGTGGACGCGCTCTGGCGGACGCTGAACGGATGACAGCCGGGCCGGAGACGAGGCCCGCGGACGTATCCGTTCGCCGACTCAGCGCGCGAACTCGGCGAACCAGTTCAGCTGCATCTGCGCGATGGCCGCGACCACCAGGTAGTTGACGAGTACCACGACCCATACCCAGCTGTACAGGGTCTGAGCGAGCCTTCGAGCGTTCGGGCCGAGCGGGATTCCTCCGGATGCGAACGGGCGCGCGAGACCGCTCCACCAGAGGGGGATCATGACGGCCCACACCACCATGCACCACGGGCAGAGGGTGCCGAGCACGAAGATGCTCTGGTACTGCAGCCAGCACACGAACACGAATCCGGCGAGCAAGCCGACCTGGTAGAGACCCCAGAACCAGGGGGCGAAGCGGGCTCCTGCGAGCAGTGCGACACCGACCGCGATCGGAGCGACGAAGGCGGCGACGCCGAGGATCGTATTGCTGAACCCGAGGAGCGAGCCCTGCGCAGAGTCCATGTTCGGGCCGCAGGTGACGAGGATGCTGACGGAGCAGTTCGGAACGTAGTCCGGGTTCTTCAGCTTCTTGATGTACTCGGTGATGAGTTCGAACGACGCGAACCAGCCGATCGCGCCCAGCACGATGGAGAAGACCGCGTAGGCTCTCCGGCTGCGAGCGGATGGAGCGGCGGCGAGAGAGGTCATGCGGCGATCCTAGCCGGGTGATCTGCGTGTTCGCCCGCCGAGCGTGCCATAATGGATACCAGCATCGAGCGCCAACGCGTATCCGATGCGGAACAGTCTTTCGGTCGCGAGCATCGCGGCCAGCGGCTCCATGATGGGCCGGGCGCGTGGCACCAGCGACGCGAGCAGAAGGTTTTGCGGCGACGCCGCAGTGAGAATTTCCCGAGGTCGGGTGACCGCTCGGGGCAAGAGGAGCGCACCAGCGATGGTGAATGATGAATCAGCATACGAAGCAGCGGACGCGGATAGCACCGAGGCGGTGAACGGAACCGAGGCGGGTCAGGCGATCGAGACCCCGGAGCCCGACCTCGCGGAGGCGCCTGCGGAGATCCCGGCGGACACACCGGAGTCGGAAGAGCCGGGCGACCCGATACCCGCTGAGGCGACCCTCGCCGAGACCGAGCCGGCCGAGGCCGGGCCCTCGGCCGAAGCCCCCGTCTCCGGGACCGAGGTCGCAACCGAGGTCGAGGTTGAAACCGAGACCGAGGATGCACCGCTGGCGGTCGAGTCCACCGCATCAGAGAACTTGGCTGAGGTCGAGCCCGAGTCCGCGTCCTCCGATCCGGGCGAACCGCAGGCACCGGTCGGCGCGGATGGCCGCCCGCTCGTGATCTCGCTCGCAGAGATGAGCCCCGAGGAGCGATTCCGCGCCACCTCGCGCCTCGTCTTCCTCGCTCCCGACGTCCCGCCGCTCCCGCCGCGTCAGCGACGCAGCGGGAGCGCGCTCCGTCAGCTCGACGAGATGCTGGATCAGCGCTTCACGCCCGAGGACGATGAGCGCGAGGAGCGGGAGGGCACCTCGAACCGTCGCCGAGGCCGCCGTCGTAACGGCTCGGACGAAGACGGGGAGCAGCGGAGCCGGCAGCGCGAGCCGCAACCGATCACCGAGCCGCAGAAGGTGAAGGGCTCGACCCGGCTCGAAGCGAAGAAGCAGCGCCGTCGCGAAGGGCGGGATGCGGGCCGCCGTCGCCGACTGGTGATCACCGAATCCGAGTTCCTGGCCCGTCGTGAAGCCGTCGACCGCGAGATGGTCGTGCGCACGACCGCTGACCGGATCCAGATCGGGGTGCTCGAGGACAAGGTCCTCGTCGAGCACTACGTGGCGCGGTCGTCGGAATCGTCGATGATCGGCAACGTCTACTTGGGTCGGGTTCAGAACGTCCTGCCGAGCATGGAGGCGGCGTTCGTCGACATCGGTCGTGGCCGTAACGCGGTCCTCTACTCGGGTGAGGTCGACTGGTCCGAGTTCGAGGGCACCGGCAACGCGCGGAAGATCGAGAACGCGCTCAAGCCGGGCGATCAGGTGCTCGTGCAGGTCACGAAGGATCCGGTCGGGCACAAGGGCGCACGCCTGACGAGTCAGATCTCGCTGCCGGGACGCTTCCTGGTGTACGTGCCGGGCGGCGCGATGAACGGGATCTCCCGCAAGCTGCCCGACACGGAGCGCGCGCGCCTCAAGAAGATCCTCAAGGAGGTGCTGCCGAGCGGCGCGGGCGTGATCGTGCGCACCGCTGCAGAGGGCGCGACCGAGGAGCAGCTGACGCACGACGTGCAGCGACTGACCAAGCAGTGGGAGTCGATCCAGAAGCGCGTCGCCCAGGGCGGAGGTCCGGTGCTGCTGCACTCCGAGCCCGACATGCTCATCAAGATCGTCCGCGACGTCTTCAACGAGGATTTCCACAAGCTCGTGATCGCGGGCGAGGACACCTATCAGGTGATCGAGGGCTACCTCGCGCAGGTGGCTCCCGAGCTGCTCGAGCGGGTATCCCGCTACGACGCCGACCGGGACATCTTCGACGAGTACCGGGTGAACGAGCAGATCGTGAAGGCGCTCGACCGCAAG
Organism: Leucobacter soli; assembly: GCF_910593785.1. GTDB lineage: Bacteria > Actinomycetota > Actinomycetes > Actinomycetales > Microbacteriaceae > Leucobacter > Leucobacter soli. Next base: position 32,472 of record NZ_CAJVAP010000021.1, read on the forward strand.
GTCTGGCTGCCCTCCGGTGGGTCCCTCGTGATCGATCGCACCGAGGCCATGACCGTCGTCGACGTGAACACGGGCAAGTTCGTCGGTTCGGGGGGCAACCTCGAGGAGACGGTCACCAAGAACAACCTCGAGGCCGCCGAGGAGATCGTGCGACAGCTGCGTCTGCGCGATATCGGCGGCATCATCGTCGTCGACTTCATCGACATGGTGCTCGAGTCCAATCGCGACCTCGTGCTCCGTCGGCTGGTGGAGTGCCTCAGCCGGGACCGCACCAAGCATCAGGTCGCCGAGGTGACCTCGCTCGGCCTGGTGCAGATGACCCGGAAGAAGCTGGGGCTCGGTCTCCTGGAATCCTTCAGCGAGCCGTGCGACGTCTGCGCCGGGCGCGGTCTCATTGTCCATCACGAGCCGGTGGCGAAGCATCGTTCCGAGGGGAACGGATCGCGGAGCAAGCGCAAGGGCGGCGGATCGTCGCAGAGCCAGCCCGCGTCGTCGAACGGCCAGACCCACGCGCTCACCGACGAATCCCGCTCGGCCATGGCGAAGATCGCGGCGAGCACGATCCCGGGAGCCGCGGATCATGCGATCGCGCGGCCTGAGGAGCACACGAGCGAGCCGGCGCCTGAGGCGGCCCCGAAGAGGTCGGAGAATGCCGCCTCGCGGAAGCGCCGTCAGGGGCGGGTCGACACCGATGTGCGCGAGGCGCTCGAAGCGCTGGAGCCGCACGAGACGAAGTCGCCCGCGCCCGAGCAGGCGCGATCGACCGAGGATCTGCTCGGCTCGGTGCTCGACGCACTGCCTTCGGCGCCCGAGCCGGGTAGGAAGCGGCGCGCGGGTCGTCGAGCGAGCTCGGCGGCGACGACGGTCGAGGCGGTCGTGCCGGGCGAGGGAGAGGCCTGACACGCCAGTGCGGACGTTTGACTCGCGTAGGCGAGTACGATAAAGTTGATCGCTGGTGCCACCCATTTTCGGGCGGCAGTCGCCGGGTCTCTCGGACCCGGCCGGAATCGTACGCGGCAGATCGCATGCAGATGCGAGTCGCGTGAATCGAAGATCGTTCACGAGGAAAAGGTAGAAACGTGGTTTACGCAGTAGTGCGCACTAGCGGCCGGCAGGAGAAGGTCGAGGTCGGGTCGATCATCACGGTGAACCGCGTGTCGGGCGACGCCAAGGGCAAGCTCGAGCTGCCGGCGGTGCTGCTCGTCGACGGTGACACGGTCACCACCGATGCGGCGGCTCTCGCCAAGGTCAAGGTCACGGCAGAGGTGCTCGACGACCTGCGCGGCCCGAAGATCGTGATCCAGCGCTACAAGAACAAGACCGGCTACAAGAGCCGTCAGGGCCACCGTCAGGACCTGACCCGGCTCAAGATCACCGGCATCAAGTAACCCCGCCGAAGGAGACACTCAGATGGCACACAAGAAGGGTGCGAGCTCGACTCGCAACGGTCGTGACTCGAACGCTCAGCGCCTCGGCGTGAAGCGCTTCGGCGGTCAGCAGGTCAACGCGGGCGAGATCCTCGTCCGCCAGCGCGGGACGCATTTCCACCCGGGCGCGAACGTGGGACGCGGTGGCGATGACACGCTGTTCGCTCTCGCCGCCGGCGCGGTGGAGTTCGGCGCGAAGGGCGGCCGCAAGGTCGTCAACGTGGTGGCCGCTGCCTGATACGGCATGCGACGGCGAGGCGGGCTTCGGCTCGCCTTTTGCCGTATACGGGGAAGTTTCGGCGAACAGGGACGGATAGAGGAGCAGGACCGAGCATGGTGACCTTCGTCGACCAGGTGCAAGTGCACCTCCAGGCGGGTCGGGGCGGCAATGGCTGCGTCTCGGTCAAACGCGAGAAGTTCAAGCCCCTGGCGGGCCCTGACGGCGGGAACGGCGGCCACGGCGGTGACATCGTGCTTCTGGCGGATCCCCAGGTCACGACGCTCCTCGACTTCCACCGTCGGCCGCATCGCAATGCCGAGAACGGCGGCTTCGGCATGGGCGACTTCCGTGCCGGGACGAACGGCGAGGAGATGCTCCTGAGCGTCCCCATCGGCACCGTGGTGAAGGATGCCCTGGGGGAGACCCTGATCGACCTGACCGAGCCGGGCACCCGCTTCGTCGCTGCCAAGGGAGGGCTCGGCGGGCTCGGCAACGCGGCTCTGGCGAGCACCAAGCGCAAGGCCCCTGGCTTCGCCCTGCTCGGCACCGAGGGCTGGTCGGGATCGGTGACCCTGGAGCTCAAGACGATCGCCGATGTCGCGCTCGTCGGCTACCCGTCGGCCGGCAAGTCGAGTCTCATCGCCGCGCTCAGCGCCGCGCGTCCCAAGATCGCCGACTACCCGTTCACCACGCTGCAGCCGAACCTCGGCGTGGTGCAGGTCGCCGACCACCGCTTCACGGTCGCCGACGTACCCGGTCTGATCGAGGGCGCGAGCGAGGGCAAGGGGCTCGGCCTCGACTTCCTGCGTCACGTGGAGCGCTGCAGCGCGCTGCTGCACGTGCTCGACTGCGCCACGCTCGAGCCCGGGCGGGATCCGCTCACCGACCTCGAGGTGATCCGCCGGGAGCTCGCCGCCTACCCCGTGCCGGAGGGCCAGCTCCCGCTGCTGGAGCGCCCCCAGCTGATCGCTCTGAACAAGATCGACGTGCCCGAGGCGGCCGAGCTCGCGGCCTTCGTGCGCCCCGAGCTCGAGGCCATGGGTTTCCGGGTCTTCGAGATCTCGACGGTCTCGCACGCGGGGCTGCGCGAGCTGAGCTTCGCACTCGCAGAACTCGTCGAGACCCATCGCGCGCAGACCGTCGCCGAGGCCGAGGACCGCCCGCGCGTCGTCCTGCGTCCGCGCGCCGTCGACGACGGCGGGTTTCGCATCCTCGCAGAGGGCGGCACCTACGGCACCGTGTACCGGGTGCTCGGAGAGAAGCCCGAACGGTGGGTGGAGCAGACGGACTTCGCCAACGACGAGGCCGTGGGCTACCTCGCGGACCGCCTGCAGAAGATCGGCATCGACGACGCGCTCGTGAAGGCCGGGGCGACCGCCGGAGCGACGGTCGTCATCGGACCGGGCGCCGGTGTGGTCTTCGACTGGGAGCCGACCATGACGAGCGCCGCCGAGGTGCAGATGGGTGCGCGCGGATCGGATCAGCGCGTCGATCAATCGGGCCGCCGCACGAGCAAGGAGCGACGCGAGGAGTACCACGAGCGGATGGATGCGAAGGCCGAGGCCCGGGCCGAACTGGATCGGGAGCGCAAGGCCGGCCTGTGGCGGGAGGAGTCGTGACCGAGTCGCAGCCCCCCAGGTTCGCAGGCAAGCGCGTCGTCGTGAAGGTCGGATCCTCTTCGGTGAGCGGCGACAACGCCGCGCAGATTCCGAGCCTCGTCGACTCCCTCGCCAGGCTCCACCGCACCGGCGGCGAGGTCATCCTCGTCTCGAGCGGAGCGATCGCCACCGGCGTGCCGTTCATGCGTCTCGACGTCCGCCCCGACGATCTCGCGACGCAGCAGGCCGCGGCCGCAGTCGGGCAGAACATCCTCGTCGGCCGGTACCAGCGCGCGCTGAGCGTGCACGACATCATCGCCGGCCAGGTCCTCCTGACCGCGAACGACATGGAGAACCCGACCCACCGGGACAATGCGAAGCGCGCGATCGTCCGTCTGCTGCAGCTCGGGATCCTGCCGATCATCAACGAGAACGACACGGTCGCCACTCACGAGATCCGATTCGGCGACAACGATCGGCTGGCAGCGCTCGTCGCGCGGCTGGTCGGTGCGGATCACCTGGTCCTCCTCTCCGACGTCGATGCGCTCTACACCGCGCCGCCGAACGTCGCCGGTGCGACCCGCATCGCTCGCGTGCCCTTCGGGGACGAGCTCGCCGGAGTCGAGATCGGTGCGACGCAATCGGGCTGGGGGACCGGAGGGGCCGCCACCAAGGTCCAGGCGGCTCGGCTCGCGGCGGAAGCCGGCACAGAGGTCCTGCTGACCGAGACGCGACTGTTCGCCGAGCTGCTCGACGGGGAGGCGCACGGCACGGTGTTCGAGGCCGCTGCAGGCGCTCACTAGGGCAGGTCCTCGCCGTCGGACACTGCGGCATACCCTAGGCTGGAAGGTATGAGTACCGACGCCTTCACCGATCGTCTCGAGCGTGCGCGCACCGCCGCACGGGGCCTCGCGACCGCGACCACCGGTCAGAAGAACGCGGCGCTGGCCGCGATCGCCGACGCGATCGAGGCCGGGATCCCGCAGGTGGTCGAGGCGAACCGCCTCGACCTGGAGCGGGGGCGGGAATCCGGTCTCGAGGAAGGCCTCCTCGACCGTCTGCTCCTCGACGATTCTCGCCTGCGCGGGCTCGCCGCCGCCGTGCGAGACGTCATCTCGCTCGCCGATCCGATCGGCGAGGTGGTCCGTGGCAGCACGATGGCGAACGGCATGCAGATCACCCAGGTACGGGTGCCCTTCGGCGTGATCGGCGCCATCTACGAGGCGCGTCCCAATGTCACCGTGGATATCGCCTCGCTCGCGCTCAAGAGCGGGAACGGGGTCGTCCTGCGCGGGGGGACCGCAGCCGAGCAGTCGAACCGGGTGCTCGTCCAGTTGATCCAGCGGGCGGTCACCGGCGTCGGCCTCGACGGCGAGGCGGTGCAGACGATCGACGAGTTCGGCCGCGACGGCGCGAATCGCCTGATGCGCGCCCGAGGCTACATCGACGTGCTGATCCCTCGCGGGTCCGCCAACCTCATCTCCACGGTGGTGCGGGAATCGACGGTTCCGGTCATAGAGACGGGATCCGGCATCGTGCACGTCTTCGTCGACGCCAGCGCCGATGAGGAGAAGGCCGCCGCGATCGTTCGGAACGCGAAGACGCATCGCCCGAGCGTCTGCAACGCCGCCGAGACGCTGCTCGTGCACCGGGAGTGCGCCGACCGCCTCCTGCCGCGGCTGGCGGCGGACCTGATCGACGCCGGCGTCCTCCTCCACGGCGACGAGCGGACTCGTGAACTCGCGGAGGGCATCCTCGCCGCGGATGATGAGACCTGGGCCACCGAGCACCTCGCGCTCGAGATGGGCGTGAAAGTCGTCGACTCCCTCGACGAGGCCCTCGCGCATATCGAACGCTTCTCCACCCGGCATACCGAGTCGATCGTGACGGAGAACTACGACAACGCGCAGCGCTTCCTCGCCGAGGTCGACTCCGCCGTGGTGATGGTCAACGCGTCCACCCGGTTCACCGATGGCGGGGAGTTCGGCTTCGGCGCCGAGGTCGGCATCTCGACGCAGAAGCTCCACGCGCGCGGTCCCATGGGCCTGGCCGAGCTCACCAGCACCAAGTGGCTCGTGCGCGGCAGCGGGCAGATCCGCTGACACCGGCCGGGGCGGCGCCGTTCCGCCCCGGGATACCGCTAGACTGAGACCGTTCGTTCACCGTAAGGATGCCGGAGTACTGATGTCTGTTTTCGCCACTGCTGTTCTCGCCTCGGAAGAGGGCAGCCACGTCGTCAACGAGCTGATCTTCCCTGCGCCCGTCTTCGGCGCCATCGTGCTCGCCCTGTTCGTGGTGCTCGCCGGAGTGACGTTCTCGTTCCGCGATGTCGCCAACCGCCATGCCGAGAAGGCCGAGGCGTACGCGCGCGAGCACGGTGAAGACGCGCCGCGTCACTGACCCCATGACGACCACCCGCAGACGTCGGGTCGGTGTGATGGGCGGCACATTCGATCCGATCCATCACGGCCACCTGGTAGCCGCGAGCGAGGTTGCTCAGAGCTTCGACCTCGACGAGGTGCTCTTCGTGCCCACGGGCCGACCCTGGCAGAAGAGCAACGTCAGCGACAGCGAGCATCGGTATCTGATGACGGTGATCGCCACGGCCTCGAACCCCCGCTTCCGGGTCAGCCGGGTGGACATCGACCGCGAGGGCCTCACCTACACGGTGGACACGCTGCGCGACCTGCGGGCTCACATGCCCGATGCCGACCTCTTCTTCATCTCCGGCGCCGACGCCGTCGCTCAGATCTTCGGATGGAAGGACGTCGAGGAGATCTGGGATCTGGCTCACTTCATCGCCGTCTCACGGCCGGGGCATGAACTCTCGCTTTCGGGATTGTCCGGCGAGCACGTAAGCTTGTTGGAAGTTCCCGCTCTGGCGATCTCATCGACGGACTGCCGCAGTCGCGTCGCTCGCGGTTACCCCGTGTGGTACCTGGTGCCGGACGGGGTGGTGCAGTACATCGCCAAGCATGACCTGTACGCCGACGGAAGTGAAGACGACGCATGAGTGAACTCGAACAGGATCGTCCGCTCACACGACGCGAGCGGCGGCTGCTCGAGATGGTGGCAACCGGCGCGGTCCCGACGGTTGAGGCCGCCGCCGAGCAGGTGCGCGAGACGGCGTCCCCGGAGGGGAGCGCGCCCGAGGCCCTCGAAGTCGACGACATCGAGATCGATCCACTCGACGAGGATGGGCGGCCGCGCACACGTCGTGAACTGCGCGCGTTGCGAGAGCAGGCACTCGCCGAGCGCGCTCGGGCCGCGGAGGCGGCGGCGAGCGAGCAGGAATCTGCGGCTGAGCCGGCAGTAGACGCGGTCCCGGAGGCCGATGCGGAGCCGGAGGCGGTTGCCGAACCGGAGTCGGTTGCGGATCCAGAGCCCGATGAGGAGCCGGAGGCAACGCAGGAAGCGACGCCGCTGGAGACCGATACGGTCGCCGACGACGCGGTGGACCGGTCTGCGGACGCTGCGGGCGGGGAGCTCGAATCGGATGCGGGCGAGGACACGGTCGAGGAGGGTGGCGAGGAGCCGACGTCTCCGGTGGTCGACCCGCTGCCTGCGGATGAGTTCGTCGACGAGCCCCTGGAAGCCACGCAGCCGTTCTCGCTCGAGGATCTTCGCGAGCTGGACGTCGAGTCCGCCGGTGAGTCCGGTGCCAGTGGGGCCGATGCCGTCGTCGAAGCGGCGGCGGACGCTGCCCCTGCTACCGCGGATGCCTCCGAGCCTCGTGATGCTCGAGATGCGGATGCAGTCGTCGAGTCCGCTCCGGATCCGAGGTCAGCGCCCGCTGAGGAGCCCGCCGCGGAGGAATCAGCGCCGGCCTATTCCTTCCCCGACATCACGCCGCTCGACGACCAGGTGTCCGTGTTCGACGATCCGACGGTGCGCACGGTCGGTTCTTCGAGCCCCGCCGGCTCCCCGGAGGAGAACGGCGATTTCGATGAGCTGATCTCGCGGGCGGTGGCACAGGAGAGCGCCACCACCACGACGAATGCCTCGGCACTGATCCTGCCCAATCTTCCCGACACCGGCGACCTCAGCGGTCCGCTCGGCGGAACCGGAGAGCTGTTCGTGACCGGATCGATCTCGCTGCCGAAGTCGGTCGGCGAGACCGGTGGACATGTGCCGGTGAGCGACGTCGAGGCCGATCATCTCGAGGAGATGGGGTTCGACGCCCTGCCGGCGACGAGCAATCCGATCCTGCCGGTCTCCGCATCACGGGCGGTGAGCGCGGTGAGCACCTCGCAGTCGGCTGCGGTCGAGCAGGAGACCAAGGAGAAGAGCAAGCTTCCGCTGGTCCTCATCGTCACCGGTGGCGGCCTCGTGGTCGCGGTCGGCGCCCTGTTGATCTGGGGCGCGAGTTCGGGGATGTTCGGATGACCGGGGAGACCGTGCCGCTGCCGTTGTCGGATCAGCTGGAGATCGCCGTGCGCCAGGCGGACGCCAAAGGTGCGACGGCCCCGATCGCGATTCGGGTGGGGGACCTGTTCCCGCTCGCGGATGCGTTCCTCGTTCTGAGCGGTGGCGTCGAGCGCAACGTGCAGGCCATCTCCGACGCTGTCGAGGACGGACTGAACGCTGCGGGCGTGCGCACCATTCGTCGTGAGGGGCGCGAGAGCGGGCGCTGGGTTCTGCTCGACTTCGGCGATCTGATCGTGCACGTGTTCCACCAGGAGGAGCGAGAGTTCTACCAGCTGGAGCGCCTCTGGAAGGACTGCCCGCTCATCGACGTGGCCCCGATTCTGCAGGCGGCGCACGCCGCGGCGGACGCCGCCGATTTGCGTGACCAACCCTGAAATGGTGTAGAGTAGAAGGGTTGTCGGGTGAGCATTCGCCCGACTTCCCGGGTCTGTGGCGCAGCTGGTAGCGCACCTGCATGGCATGCAGGGGGTCAGGGGTTCGAGTCCCCTCAGATCCACCGCACGCACAAGGCTCGAACCCTTGCCAACGGAAACGTTGGTTGAGGTTCGGGCCTTGTGTGCGTCTGCGGCCCAGGTCAGCGCGTTGGCGTTGACCTGTGGATCGAGGAGCATCTCGAAGGGTCGGTTGTGCTCGACGCGCAGCTCGTTGTCTTCGTCGATGAAGACCTTGGTGAAGAACGCCTGATTGCACAGCCGCCGGTTGGTGTCGTCGCACCGGGTGTAGATGTCGGCGCAGTTGGCGAGCAGACCGAGCGCGTCGTCGAGGTGGGAGCGGGCGTCGGCGTAGTCGCCGTAGTGGGCGTCGATGCGGCGGGTCACTTGGTCGAGTTCGGCGACGATGCGGTCCTGTTCGCGCTTGAGCACTGAGAGCGGAATCGCGTCGGCGTAGTGCGCCTGCATGAGGCGGTCCTGCTCGCTTTCGAGCCGGTCGCGGTTGGTGGTGAGGCGTTCCAGTTCCTCGGTTTCGGCGGCCATGAGCCGGTCGAACTCGTGGTGGAGCATCCCCGCGAGCGCGTCCTGCTGGGCGGGCGTGATCTGGACGCGGGTGTAGTAGTCCTCGACGAGTTTCTCGACGTCTTCGATGAGCATCGCCTGGCGTGTGCAGTCGGTGCGCTTGGAGTGCCGGCCGGAGCACACGAAGTAGCAGTAGACGTTGCCGTGGCGGTTCTTCGCGTTGGAGACGATGAGTCGGGAGCCGCACTGGCCGCAGTGGATGGTGCCTTTGAGGTAGTGGCCGTGGACTTGGGTTGCCTCGACGGCGCACTGGTGCGCGGTGAGCACGGACTGGACCTGGTACCAGACCTCGGCGGGCACGAGCGCCGGGTGGTTGCCCTTGTAGCGGGTGCCTCGGTAGACGACATCGCCCTTGTAGTACGGGTTGGTCAGGAGGCGGTGGATGGTGGACACGGCCAGCGGCTTCGCCGGCCTCTTCGGCGTGGGCAGACTGCGCAGCCCCCGCGAGGTGAGTTCGTCGTGGAGTTGGCTGACGCTCCAGTTGCCCGAGGCGTAGGCCTTGAACGCCCATTCGATCATCGGTGCGCGCTCAGGATCGAGCTCGATGGTGCGGACTTCGCGCCCGAGCTCGTCGCGCTTGCGGACGTTCAGATACCCGATGGGTGCGCGCCCGTTCGTGCCGCCACCGATGGCCTTCTGCGTCATGCCCTTGGCGACCTCGGTGGCGAGGTTGCGGGAGTAGAACTCGGCGATGGTGGACATGATTCCGTGCAGCAGCATCCCCGAAGGAGTCTCGTCGATGTTCTCCGACGCGGACACGAGCATCACCCCGCACTGTTGGAGTGCGAGGTGGATGCTCACATCGTCGGCGCGGTTGCGGGCGAGCCGGTCGACCTTGTGAACGATGCAGTACGCGACCTTATTGGCCTTGACGTACTGGATCATCCGCATCAGCTCGGGCCGGTCGGACGACTTGGCTGAGGCTCCCGCGTCCACGAACTCCTCGACGATGCCGGCGCCGAGCTGTTCGGCCTTGCGCCTGGTCGCTTCGCGCTGGGCCGGGATCGAGAAGCCTTCGTCGGTGCCGCCCTTCTCTGCCTGCTCGCGGGTCGAGACTCGCAGGTAGGACACGGCGGCAGCCGCAGTCTTGGGCGGGTCGATGAGGCTGGCTGCCGGATCGTCGGCAATGGTGGTCATCGGGGGCTCACTCTCACGCGGTTCGACCCTCGCGCTCCCACTGTTGGTGGGAGGGGTGTTGATCGTGAGAGCAGCCGGTGAAGGCTGTAGGGCGAGACCCGATGGTCTCGGTGCGTGTTGCCCGCCGAACGGCGGGGTTTAGGCCACAACACCCCGCATCGCGAGGCTTGCAGGTTTCATTCTACCGGGCGGCTTCAGAGGCGGCCAGGCCATCGGGAGCCGCCTGGTAGGTGTCGGGCACCCGCACGGCTTCACGGGCCGCGCGGCTCTCGCCGGTCTCCTGCAACGTCAGCCGGATGAGAACCTCGGCGAGCTTGTGCAGGTCGGCGCGCTCGCGGTGGACGGCCCGGACGGAAAACGACCGCTCCTCGTACGGGCGACGGTCGGTCTTCTTGGCATAGCGGCTCATCGCTCTACGGAGCTTCATCGTCGGCCAGGTTGGCGTAGAACTCGTCTTCGGCCTCCTGGCGCTTGCGGACTTGGGCGATGACGAACTCGACGAACTCGGTGTCGCGGTCGGTGAAGGTGAAGTCCTGGATGGTGGGCGCTGAGTCTTCACCGGGCCATGCAGCTTGCCGGGTCGGTCGGTCGCGGTCGCCACGGGTGCCGCAGGCGGTGACCCAGTAGCGAAGGCGTTCGCGCGCGTCGGCGAAGTCGCGGTGCCAGCCGAGCGGCGCGGATGCGTTCTGATCGGGGTCGTAGGCCGCGAGCCAGTGCAGGTGCAGTGCCGATAGCTCCCAGACCATCTCCGGGTGGTGGTGCCAGAACGGTGGCACTACCGCGACGGTGAGGCCGTAGGTGCGGCGCAGCCAGTCAACCCATCGGTTCAGCGCGAGCCATTCCTGCTCCAGCTCGTGTGCCGTCAGCAGGTTCCAGTTCACGGGGTGCGGCGGTTCGGGCATGTCCGAGTTGGTGACGCGGGGCGGGCCGTCGAAGACGTCCGGCTCATCCATCTCATGCTGATCGTTCATGGTGCTGTAGCTCCCGAGCTCACATGCTGACCGGGGCGTGCGCCGCGGTCGCTGCTCGCTGCGTCGGCTCGTACGTTGCTGCGTCCCGCCCGACTCCATTGCGCGGCGTGCGATCCACCTGGTAGCGGGTTCGCGCGGCGTCGTGGCCGATCTTCTTGGCGACGAACTCTTCGCCCTCGATTGCCTGACCGTTGCGCTCGTAGTTGACCGGTCGCGTGTAGCCCTCGGCGACGAAGTTGTCGCCCTGGTCGAAGTTCGCGTGCGCGTGCTCAGCGGAACGCCCGAACATCACCAGGTGGTGGTAGGTCGTCTCGGTCTGCGTGAACGAGCCGTCGTCCTCGCGGCGGAAGTGCTCCTTGCCGATACGGGCGAAGAACCTGGCGTCTCCCTTTGCCGTCTCGGTGAGCAACGGCTCCGAAGCGATGAAGCCTGACAGCGATTCCTGGGTGTGAATGGCCATGATGGCCTCCTCCTGATTCGGGCGACCAGCTGCGTGTGGGTCGCTCTGTCAGGCAGGTGCACTGGAGCTTCCAAGCGTCGTCAGGAGGCGGGGCGGTGGCGCAGAAGCGCTTCGAGTTCGTCGCGGTCAGTGCGGAGCTGCGCTGCGTCGGGGCGGGTCGGCCAGGCGCGTAGGTCGGTGACGATGGGCGGTGCAGAGCGCAGCATCGTGATGCCGGTGCCGAACGGCAGTGTTCGGATGCGGTCTGGCGGCAGGATCGGGACGCGGCGGATCGAGCGCTGATTCGAGCGGGTGCCGTGGTCGCCGAGGGTCACGCTGTCGGTGTACTCGTCGCGCTCTCCGATGAGCGTGGAGAGGTCTTGGAGGTCACGGCTGTTGGATGCGCCGCCGAGGATGATCTTGACGATGCTGGCGTCCCAGATCGCGCCGGCCTGATGCTCACTCCACCTGTCGCGAGCCTGGGCGAGGGACTGCAAGACCGGCATGGTCGTGATCCCGGTGCCGCCACCTTCGGCCATGAGCGTCGGCAGTGACGGCAGCGGCGCGAGGTTTCCGATCTCGTCGAGCGCGAGCAACAGCGGCGGGTCGAGCCGGGCTCCCGGTGAGCGTGCCGCGAGTCGGCGGGCGGTTTCGATGAGGTCTTCGACGAACGCCGCGACCAGCGACGCGGAGGCTCCCGCTCCGGCACCGGTGGCGAGCAGGTAAAGGGTGCCTTGTTCGGTGAGGAAGGTCTCGGGGTCGAAGTGTTCGTGCGGTCCTGGCGTGACAGCATCGAGCACGCGCGGGTCGGCGAGGGCTGCGAGCGCGAGGGAGACGCCTTGCCAGATGCTGTCGCGGGTCTTGGGGTCGGCGTCGATCATCGCGGCTAGCGAGTCGTCCCAGCCCATCGCGGCGTTCGGGTGCGAGTTGAGGATCGCGACGGCCTCCGACGCCGCGCTGGGATCAAGAGTCCACCTGAACAGCTCGGCCGGCTGGCGGCCGTCGAGCGCGGCAGCGTGCAGCAGGCTCTGGAGTGCTGTGCGGGTCTTGCCCTCCCAGAACCCGCCGGACTCGACCCCGCCAGCACTGAGGCCTGTGGCGGCGGCGAGGCCGTTGGCGCGGATCATCGCGGTCAGCGGATCGTCGCACCCGCGAATGGGTGACCAGCGCAGCCCGGCGGGGATGCCTTCGGCGAGGTGTTGGGGGTCGAACACGGCGACCGGCCCGCCCTTGCGGCGTCGGTCGCGGAGGGTCGCGGTGAGGTTATCGGGCCTGGTGCTGGTGGTGACGACCGCTCCGGGTGCGTCGAGGATCGCGTTGATGACGACATGCAGGCCCTTGCCTGAGCGGGGCGGGCCGATCAGCAGGATCGAGTCTTCGACCGATGCCCAGACCTTCGTTCCACGACTGGCACCGAGCAGGTAGCCGACATCCTGCGGTGCTGGCGACTCCAAGGAGGGCCGCAGCGTGGCCGCGCGGTGAAGCAGTGCTTTCGCGGATGCGGCGGTCTTGACCTCGTGGCTGGTCGCGATCCCCGCCAGTCGGTGCGGGTCGGTCTCTGTCTTCCGCGTGTGGCGGCGCAGCACGATCCACACCCAGACGATCCCGGCAGCGAGTCCGCCGAGCAGTGCCGTGCTGACAAGCCAGTAGACGACCGGGTTGAGTCCGTCGGCACCGAGTGCGGTCGCTGGATCGCCGGGGTTGAACAGTACGGCGAGCCCCGCCGCTGCGCCGGCGTCTGGTTGCGGTGTGCCGGTGAGGAACGCGGCGACGCTACCAGCGGCGCGGAGGGCGAGAGCGATCCCGAACATGCCGATCAGGCCAATGAGGGCGGCGTTGGTGAGTTCGTCGCCCATGCCCGCGGCTTGCCGCTGGTTCATGTCAGCCGCCGCACCGCGAGCGTGCCCGAGATGCGCCCGAACAGGATCACCTCGTGTGTGCCGTCCGGCAGGTCGTCGAGGTCAATGAGCGTCCGGGTTTCGCCGGTTCCGGTGGCGTCGGTGTGGGAGACGATCGTCGCGACGGCGACATCCTCGCCGGGGACGAACCCGCCCGCGGTGACCTCGGCCAAGCGCGGCATCCGTCGGGCGTGACGGCTCCGACGAGTCTCCGGCACCGGGTTCTCGGTCGGTGCCGCTGCGCGTCGGGGCTTGCGGGTGCGGAGGATGTCGGTGAAGACGCTGCCATCGTTCTCGCGCACTTCGACCCGGACCGCGATGGTGCGGTCCTTGGTGATGGCATCCATGAGCGGCCCGAACGTCGCCCGCGTCCAAGCGCTCCCGTCCGGCGACGCGAACGGTGTCCCATCGACCATCGCGGCGAGGGTGCCGTCTTCGGCGACGGTCACGAGGACATGCGGCAGCTCGACGGGAGCCGTGTTCTCGTCGTCGGTCGTGGTGGATCGGCGTGGGCCATTGAGGTTCATCGGTGGCCTCCGGCTGCACGGCTGCTGGTGTCGAATAGTGCGAGTTCGTCGGGGTGGAGTTGGTGTTGGCAGACGAAGCTTCTGGCCTTGATCCGCCATAGGCCTTGTCCGACGCCGAGGTTTGGCAAGAGCTGCTGCTCGGTGCCGGTCAGGCCGAGAGCGGTAGCGGTCGGTCCGAGTTGGTCGGACTCCTGCCGGTACACGATCCGCGTCTCGGCGTTCGCAAGCAGTGAGTTGGCCAGCGAGCGCATGGCGGAGCCCTGGTCGCCCACGTTGTCGAGGTCGGTGAGCTTGTGGAAGATCAGCATGTTCGCGATCCCGTAGTGCCTGGCGAGTCGCCAGTGCGCATCCATCCGCCGCAACAGAGCCGGGTGGGACATGAGCCGCCAGGCCTCGTCGTAGATCACCCACCGCTGCCCACCGTTCGGGTCGAGCAGCGCAGACTCCATCCACGCCGACGAGCACGTCATCAACACCGAAATGAGCGTCGAGTTCTCGGTGACCCGCGAGAGATCGAGCGAGATCATCGGCAACGACGGATCGAACGCGACCGTCGAAGGCCCATCGAACAGCCCGGCCAGGTCACCGGCCACGAGGCGGCGCAGCGCATGGCCGACAAGCCTGCCGTCCTCGGCCAACCTGCCGTCGGCATCCGCACTCGGGGCGAGGATGCGATCAACGACCATCGGCAGGATCGGCACGTCGTTCTCCCGCACCGTCTGAGTCAGGGCGATGTCGATCGCGGTGTGCTCCAACGGCGACAAGCCGCGCGCGAGCACGGTCTCCGCGAGGGCGCCGATCAGGTCACGGCGTCGCGCAGCGACGGTCGAGGCCCACTGCTCATCCGAGAGTCCGCTGGGCCGGTGGCCTTCGTCGAGTGGATTCAGGCGAGTGTTGAGTCCGTGGCCGAGGACGATGGCGCGTCCGCCGACGGCGTTGGCGACGGCGGTGTGTTCGCCCTTTGGATCGCCGGGAACGTACACGCGCCGCCCGAACGGTAGCGACCGCGTGTAGAGGGACTTGGCCAGCGATGACTTGCCGGAGCCGACGATCCCGGCCAGCACCACGTTGGGTGCGGTGATGATGCCGCGTGCGTAGAGCACCCACGGGTCGTAGACGAAGCTCCCGCCCGAGTAGAGGTCTTGGCCGACGAACACGCCGTCGGCGCCGAGACCGCCCTCGGCGACGAACGGGTACGCGCCCGCCAGTGTCGCCGACGTGTCCTGATGCCGCGTCAGATGAAACCGACCTGGGGTGCGCAGCCGCGCAGCACCGGACTCGCCCGCCTTCGGCAGGTAGATCGTCGCGCGGCGCTCGGCGCGCTCCTGCTCAGCCTTCGCCTTCGCGGCGGCGATCGCGGTCCTGTGCTGCTCGGCGTGGAGCCTCGCCTCGGCCTTGCGGCGCTGCTTGCGGAGCTTGCGCCGCTCCTTCGACGGTGCCACCAGAACGGCAGTGTGCAGCCGCGCGCGATCCTCGGTCACCGCACCAGCCCCCGCGCCTGCTTGACCGCCGGGATCTTGGCCGGCTCGAACCACGACCCGTCTCGCTTCGGCGCGGGCAGGTCGGCCCGCTCTGGGGCGCCCGGCGACGAGTACGACACCAGCAGTTCCGGCCCACCCTGCACCGGCTCGGGCTCGATCTGTTCGGCGGCCTGGGTCTCTGCCTCCGGTTCGGTGTAGCGGCGCAGCAACGAGACGTAGCCGACGTGCGGGTTGACGACCAGCGCGTAGTCGCCCGAGAGCGCCACCCGGTCGTTTGTTCCCTCGCCGGGCTCGTCGTAGACGTATCCGTTCTCCAGCGCGGCCTGCGTGGTCTCGTCGCCGTAGTCCCACTGCGCGAGGAAGTCCACCGCATCGACATGGCCCAGCTCGCCGAGGATGCGCAATGGCCGGTCGGCCTCTTCGCCCTGGAGGAACACCACGCTGACCCACCGCGACGGCGCGGCCTCCTCGACGGCGGGCTCGGGATGCCAAGCGATCCGCCCCGCAGCGATGAACCCCTCCGCGAGCCGGTCATACGCCCGGTCGACGAGACTCGCGGCCTGACGCAACTCCTCCGCAGTGGCGAGCGCGTCCCGCACTCCTGCCTCGTGGCTGCCGGCGTCGTTGAAGGCGTGCGCGGCCTTGCGCTCGTGAACATCAGCGATCTGGTCGAGCGCCTGCCGCAGCGACCGCATCCCCGAGGACAGGTCACCGATAACCCCATACATCTCGGCTGGCTGATCGAACCCCCGGCTCGCGTGAGTGAGTCCGCGCAAGGCTTCGGACGCCTCAGCGGCATCGGCAGTCGAATCGAAGAACGTGGGCATGGTCGGCCTCCTCGCAAGTCGTGTGACCAGGAGGTGTGCTGCGATGACCCAGGCGCTGTCGAAGGCGGCTGACATACTTGATGGAGGCGTCGGAGGGAGGCACGAGGCAGTCACCGGCGAGAAGGAGAGCCACATGGACGACCCGCGCGACGAGTCCGGTAATGATGACGCCGTTGGCAGGCAGACCGCAGAGGATGGTCAGGTCAGGTCCGACGCGCTTGAGCTCGCAGCGTCCACGACCCTCGTCGAGGTGACGCCAGGCGTCGCAGTCGTATTCGGCGAAGTCCCCGACGGTCTTGAACTCATCAGCCTTGACATGGTGCCGTCCTTCGACCGCGCTCAGCTCTCCACCGCTCTCGGCTCCTTCGGCAACGCAGGCACGATCGTCGGGAACGTCGCAGAGGCTGTATCGAGCGCGCAAGGCCTCTTCCGCGTCAACGATGCGACGCTGTCTCTGTTGAAGAGCGGCGGTCAGATGGCAGCAAAGGACGGCGCCAAGCTCGGGGCGATCTTCAAGAACGGTGAACTGGTCGCCCAGGCGCGATTCATCCCAGCCTCCATGACGGCCGCCACGGCGATCGCAGCTATCGGCCCGGCCGTCGCCATGATCGCGCTCCAAATGCAGCTCGGCGAGATTTCCGGCCTCGTCCGCTCCAACATCCAGCTCACGACGCAGACGCTCAAGGCCATCCGAAACGAGCAATGGGCAGAGCTTGAAGGGCTGGCGGAGTCCGTCGATGAGGCAGTCAAGGAGACCCGCGAACTCGACGCCATCACAGACTCTGTCTGGGAGCCCATCGCTCCCAGCGGTCCCAACATCCGCAAGCAATTGAAGCTATACCGCAAGAACGTGGCAGGCCATGTCCAGGAACTCGGGAAGTTGGACGGTCGCGCTCGCCGCCAGTACCTCGAATCCAACGCCGAAGCAATCGTCTTCGATACCTACGCGCTTCTCAGCTCACTCAAGACCCACGCGGAGTACCAGGCTGTCCGGGCCGCCCTCGCCAGAACACGAAGCACCAACGACGAGAGCGAAGCGCAGCTCTTCGACCGGATCGCCCGGAACACTCCCGTCGAGATCGACGAGTCGCTCTCCGAAATCCGATCGCTGACCGAGTCGCTCGTCCGCGAGTTGCGGATCATCGCCGAACTCCCCGGCCGCGCCACCGTGCCTCTCACGAAGAAGCGAAAAGACGCCAAGGCTTCTCAACTCACTTGCAGGCAGCTCCTCGAAGCGATCGACCCTTTGGCCAACATGCTCCAGCCAGCAGTCGAGATGCCAGCAGTACCAGCGGCGGTATGCGCACCCGAAGGGCTTGAACTCGATCCGTATCTGCATATCCTTCGGTGGTTCCTTGAGGATGGCGAGACGCTTCGCAGCGTGGCCTTCCCATACGAAATGGGAACTCACAACTTCGCTGGCGTCGTGCCGGCCATTCTCGCCAGAAGGGTTGATGCGACCTGGGATGCGCTCGCGCCAGGAAGAGCCAGTGCCATCGTTGAGAAGTTCGCGTCGAGCACGTTCGTAGCGGTGACTGACCGACGGATCGTCACCGCTAACCCAGGGAACCTCCTAAAGCGAGGCGAACTCGGCCCGATCTACTCCCTGGATGACGTGCGGAATGTACGCGGTCGCTCGCACCGCGGAGCGGGCGTCCGACCCACTATCGACGTGGCCACAGAGGAGCGCGACCTGCATTGGATGTTCCCCGACGCCGCGGAGCACGAGGACATCGACAGCCTGGCGGCGGCTCTCTCCGAAAGAACGCCCCACGCTGTTTCGGCCCCGACAGCGATTGAAGGACTTGCCACAGCAGACTCCGCCATCGACGCCTAGAGATTGCGCGAGTGCAGGCATGAGTGAGCAGGAAGGCTTCCGGCCGACGGGTGGGCGGGCAAAGAGCGGCAAGTGCGCGCTGTGCGGGGCCCGGGCAAGACTCACCAAGGCACACGTGCCACCGAGAGCTGCATTCAACAATGGGAGCTTCTCTTGGGGCGGCACGACAGCAGGCAACCGACTTGCCCACGGGCGTCCACGACTCGGTGGCGCCAGCCTGTATGCGCATTGCGAACCTTGCCGGGCAGCCACATCCCCTTGGGATGACGAGTACATTCGGTGGGCCTACACCTTCGCAGGCAACCTGCTCCACTCCCAATGGAAGGGCGAGCGGACTCATATTGAAGGAAAGCTCAACGAGGTTCGCCCGGGCCGATTCATCCGCTCCGCGCTCGCGGGCATGACAGCGCTGACTCCGAAACTCATCGATTCACACCCTGACCTGGTCGGGGCCGTGCGGCATGGAGTCGCAGCCCCAGCGCCAGAGGGCATCCGGCTCTTGGCGGCGATCGCGCCGGACGGAGCGGCGGCGGTCCTTGAGGGAGCACACGAGGGCTTGGCCGTAAAGCTGTCGCGGGATGGTGGAAGGGACGATGAATGGACGACAACCACCACACCGACAATCTCTGCCGTGATTCACTTCCCTCCGTTCAGCTTGCTGCTCGCGGATCGCCAGCTGGTGAGCGCTTTGCCACATGCCGACTGCACGGACTGGCTAGAACTCGGGGTCGACGACCTCGCAGACGTGTCCCTGGTGCTTCCCGTGGTCGATCTGCCACGAACCCCAGACGCGCCGGTTCCTGTTTCGATGCTTCGGTTCATCGAGGCGCGAGCCTGATCCACTGCCGGAGCAAGGGTCGGGTCACGCCGCGGCGGTGGCGGTTGACTTAGATCCGACGGCAGAGCGGAAGCGCGGCGGCTGTGAACGCGGCTGCTTGCTGGCCGACGAGCAGCCGGGTCTCACACGACGCCTGAATCGCGGCCTGCTCAATCGCGGCGACGGCGGCGTCGAGTTCCTCGACGGTGGGCGCGGAGACTGCGATGAGGCCGGTGTAGCGGAGGATGCCGTGTCCGGCCGTGAGGTCGGCTTCTTGCTGAAGCACGTCGTGGTACTCGGCGGTCTGGGAGGCGTCCTCGATTTGCCCGATCTTCGCGCGCTGGGTCTGGTCGGAGATGTGCTCGACCTTCTTCTTGCGGATGTCGCGCGCAGCCGCGTCGGATCGCATCGGGGTGCAGATCAGCGAGAACGATCGTTGGATGCCGGTCGACAGCAGCACCGGAGACAGGAACCCCGGATACACCAGTGACCGCGGCCACTCGCTGACCCAGAGCACCGCATGGTGAGCGGAGTCGGTGCGCAGCCTGCCCCAGGTCTCGGTGACCGCAACCGGCCCCGCGGTCGCGAGGGACTGGCCCAGCCGCCCGTGCCGCTCCAGAGTGGCGGCGATCGCGGGGTCGTAGGCGGAACGCAGCATCACCGCGATCTGCCCCGGCGTCAACCATCCCGAGGGCGAGAGGTCGGCGGAGCGCAGCGCCGCGACGAGGGTGTTCATCTCCTGCCGCAGCACGGCGGCAGCACCGCGTATCCCGCCGCCGGCGGTCCTGATCTGCCGGGCACTGGTCTTCATGTCCAGTGACAGCGAGAGCGTGGTGGCGTGGCGTTCGCCAGCGGGTCCAGCCCGGTCGATGAGTTCTGCGTAGGTGTCGGTCGCCCACGATCCGTCCGGGGTGCCGTGGGTGGCCCACCATTCGGCCAGTCCGGTGCCAGAGTCCGGCAGGGTCCGCTCCAAGACCTGAAGAGTGGCGATCCGTCCGGAGAGGCAGACCGTGGCCAGCACGCGGCCCCAGGAGCTGACGCGTCGTTCCTGCTCGCCGGGATCGAGGAGCACGAACGCGGGATGGGTGACCTCGCACACCACCGTCAACGTGGCGGCGTGGGGGTCGTGGATCATCCCTGCCCCGGTGTCGGGCTCGGTGTACTCGCGCAGGCGGGCCATGTCGCCGGGCAGGGCGAGGGTTCCGACGGGGCGCGGGACAACGATCCTGCGCCGGTACAGAAGTTGCCCGCCGGTGATACGCCACAGCCACCAGCAGGCGATGGGCAGCCATTCCACGATGGGCCGGCCTGCGATGGGTATCCACGTCAGCGCGGCGGCGAGCACCCAGATGGGGGCGGTGTAGGCGAGCAGCATCCCGCCACCGGTGTAGAACGCGCCGATGAGCGTGGCTCCGCCGATGGCGAGCGTGATGAGCTGGGTCAGCGACAGGCCGAGGAGGACACCGCGGCGGGTGAGGCGGGAGAACTTCACCGGCACGAGCTCGCCCGCAGTGGGCCGGTCGTGGTTCGTGCTACTCATCGTCTACTCCTTCGGTGGGCGTGGCGCGGGCGGCGGGGGCTGCGTCGGCGGCGGTGACGGGTCGGTGCTCGGCGGTCGTGGTGCCGGGCTCGACGGCGGTGCCGCAGGCGATGCTGCGGGCGGCGGCGGTGTCTGCGCGGCTGAGTCGGCGGCGTGCTCACCCTGGGCTCCCAACGCGGTTCCGGCCTTCGGCCCGGCGGTCGCGGCACCCTTTGCGACACTCGCCCCGACCACCACCCCGGCTGCGACGGGACCGGCTGCGGCCGCGCCGCCTCCGCTTGCTGCGGCTCCACCACCAGCCGCGCCGCCGCCCGCAGCGGGTGTCGGTGCCGGGGTCCTCGGCGGCGGTGGTGCACTGCTTCCTCCACCGGAGCCTTCGCCCGCGTTCCCGCTGCTGCTGGTTCCGTCGAGCACCTTCTTCGGGTCTGCGCCGCCTTGCGGCTTGGTCGGGACGGGGATCGGTCGGTTGAGTGTGAATTGGCCTGGTTCTTGTTCCGACCGGTTTTCCTGTCAGCTCGTCGGTGACAGAAGCGTCTCGGTCTCAGCGTAGTATGCCTGCTCGACCTCGACCG
>NZ_CAJVAP010000022.1 GCF_910593785.1 Leucobacter soli
TCGCGACCCGGTATGACAAACTCGCGATCGTGTACCGGGCCGCGGTCGTCCTGAACGGAGTGATCGCCTGGCTCAACTATTTAACAGACACACCCTAGTCGACGCCCGCGGCCTCGGCGCGGCTGACGAGCGACTGCCAGTAGCTCGCCCGGAACAGCTCGTCCGGCCTCGCTCCGGGCTCGCGCCAAGCGGCCGGGTGCCAGCCGGCGCCGTCCAGTGCCACGCCGACGGTGAAGGACGCAACATCACTCTGCGTTATGGGAGACATGCCGGTAGTTTATGTATAACGCATGCGCCCATCACTTCATGTGACGAAGCGTGACGCAGCCCGACACGCACTCGCACATTGATATCGGAGCGCCTCCCCCGACACATCAATGAGTCAGCGAGTACGCACGCGCTCTGGCTCTCGCGGCCGACTCCGACGAATCCCACCAGCCGGGCCGCCCCCGACGACGATCCTCTTCACCACCGCTTCGAAGCCGGTCGCCGTCTCTACGGACCCGAACTCTTCACCTAGGTCATGGTGCGAGGAAACCAGCGTACAAGTGGAGTTCTCCACTTCAACGAAGTGGATTTTCCCACTTATCGAAGTATGGATCTATCCACCTGACTCACTGAGCGGGCGCTCGCCATTCGCTTCCAGCAGGAAGCAGATTACGAGCGGCGTGCCCGAGGCGACGGCCAGCCGCCAGCTCGCCGATCACCCCATCGGCGAGCTAACGCGCACGCCGCAGCTGAGATCCCGCCGCAGCCAGCATCACTCCGAGGCCGGCCGCAAAAGCAGCAACCCCATAGGCGAGCACCGAGGTCATGAGCGAGGTTCGCAATGCCGCCGCAGCCGAGAGCGTCTCACTCTGCTGCTTCAATCGCTGCTCCTCGTCGCTGCCCTTCTCGACCTTACGCAGTGCGTCGCTCACGTCCGAGAAAGTCCGCCCTCCCGCGATCCGCTCGGCGTTGCCCTTGATCGCTTCCGACTGCGCGAACGCTGTCATCGGATCCTGTACGCGCTTGCCGGGGAGGAAGGGCGCGTGATCGGGCACGGTGATGTTCTCGTCGCGCAACTGCCTCGTGACCACACCCCACGCACTCGCTCCCGCCGCAACGAGAATCGATCCCGCAGCGATGGCAAGACCGCCGACTCGACGAAACTCAGGGGCAGAATACGACCGATTCATCGCGAGTCCTTCACTTTCGACAACGGGCAGCGGCGTCACGAGCCGCAGTTTACCGCCTCGTAATTCCGGTCAACCCGAGACGGCGCCCACGCATCGCGGCTACTCTCCGCGCGAGATCCGCGTCATCTCGTCGCGCGGCACGACCTTGACGCGCGTGCGCCCCTCGGCCTCGCCGAGGCCGAGCTCGTGCTCGTCGAGACGCTGCCACCCCTCGACCGTCGTGTAGGGCACCTCGCGAGCCGAGAGCAGCGCCGGTATCGCCGCGGGATCCGACTCGGCCGGGCTCCACCAGGAGTCGCGATCCTCCAGCAGGCACTCGAGCGTCTCCATGGCATCGCTCTTCGTGTGCCCGATGAGGCCGACCGGGCCGCGCTTGATCCAGCCGGTCGCGTAGACGCCCGGTACCGGCTCGCCGTGGGCGTCGTGCACACGGCCCTGCACGTTCGGGATCACGCCCCGACGATCGTCGAACGGGATCTCGTCGAGCGGCGACCCGAAGTAGCCGACGGCACGATAGAGCGACTGCAGCGGGACCACCTCGAACTCGCCGGTATCGACCACGCCTCCCTCGCCGTCGGGCGCGGTGCGCTCCACCTTCAGGCCCGCGACCCGGCCGGCGTCGTCCGTGACGACCTCGACCGGCTTCGACCAGAAGTGCAGGTGCAGGCGGCGCGACGCCGGCTCCGTCTCGCCCGCCTCCCGCGCGCGCTGATCCTCGCGCCACTTGTTCATGATCCGCGAGATCACGACGATCTGCTTGTTCTTCATCAGCGTCTCGTCGACGTACGGATCGTCGAGATCGAAGTCGCGCTCATCGATCACCATGTCGACGTCGCGCACCTCGCCCAGCTCGCGCAGCTCGAGCGGCGTGAACTTCACGTAGGCGGGGCCGCGGCGGCCGAAGAGGTGCAGCTCCTGGATGGGGTTCGCCTTGAGCCCCTCGTACACGTTGGCGGGGATCTCGGTAGGGAGCAGGTCGTCCGCGTGCTTGATCAGCATGCGGGAGATATCGAGGCCCACGTTGCCGTTGCCGACCACGCCGACCTGCTCCGCCTCGAGCGGCCAGGTGCGAGGCACGTCGGGATGCCCGTCGAACCAACTGACGAAGTCCGCGGCGCCGTACGATCCCTCGGCATCGATCCCCGGGATGTCCAGCGAGGCGTCGCGGATCGCGCCCGTGGCGAAGATCACCGCGTGGTAATGGCGCTTGAGGTCGTCGAGCGAGAGATCCTGGCCGTAGCGGACGTTGCCGAAATACCTGATGTCGCCCCGGTCGAGCACCTCGCGCAGCGCGGTGATGATGCCCTTGATCCGCGGATGGTCGGGTGAGACGCCGTAGCGCACCAGTCCGTAGGGGGCCGGCAGCTGCTCGAAGAGGTCGATCTCGACCTCGAAGTCCCGTTCCGCCTTGATCAGCAGGTCGGCCGCGTAGATCCCGGCCGGGCCGGCTCCGACGATCGCCAGTCGCATCTTCTCCATACCGCTCCGGGTCATCCTTCCCTCGACACAATCGATTCGGCCATGCGTTCCAGACCGCGCCGCACCTGCGAGGCCGGCAGCGCCGCCAGCGCGGACACCGCTTCGGCCGCCCAGCGCCGGGCCTCCGCCTCGGTCTCCTCGGTGACCTCATGGGCGCGGAGGGCCTCCACCTCGGGATCGAGGATCGCAGGATCCTCCCCCTCCGCGATCCGCGCCACGCCCTCGGCGATCCGCTCGCACAGCTCCGCGGCCGCGAGGTCGCCCGACCTCGACCGATCCTGCAGCAGCAGCAGCGGCATCGTCACGACCCCGGCGCGCAGGTCGGTGCCGGCCCGCTTGCCGGTCTGCTCCGCCTTCGGCGAGAGGTCGATCACGTCGTCGATCAGCTGGAAGGCCACGCCGATCCGCTCACCGTACTCCGTCACGGCATCGGCGTACTCCCGCGGCGCATCCGAGAAGATCACGCCCATGCGCGCGGCTGTAGAGATCAGCGCGCCCGTCTTGTCGGCGAGCACCTGCAGGTAGTGCTGCATGGGATCCTCACCCGGCCGAGGGCCGACGGTCTCATGCAGCTGCCCGAGGCAGAGGCGCTCGAAGGTCTGCGCCTGCAGCAGGATCGCCTCCTCGCCCATGCCCGAGACGAGCGTCGATGCGCGCGCGAAGAGCAGATCCCCGGCGAGGATCGCGACCGAGTTCGACCACACCGTCTGCGCGGCGGGCACCCCGCGGCGCAGACGCGCATCGTCCATGACGTCGTCGTGGTAGAGGGAGGCGAGGTGCGTGATCTCGACCGCCTGCGCGGCGCGGCGCACCGTCTCGTTCGGGCCGTTGCCGAGCTCGCTCGTGAGAAGCGTGAGCATGGGCCGGATCCGCTTCCCTCCGGCCTCGGCGAGATAGCGGGCCGGCGCGTCCGCGACGTCGGAGGCGAAGCGCAGATGCTCGAGCAGGCCCTGCTCGATGAGCGCGAGCTGCTCCTGCATGCGCTTCGCGGCCCGACGGTCGGAGACGCCCTGGAACAGACGCATCGGCAGCGCCTGGGTCGCGGTGTCCGCAGTGATGGGATCGGTCATTCGGCACCGCCCGAGGGCTTCGCCTTGTCCGGGCCGCCGGCGGCCGGCTTCGCGGCGGCGGGCTTCTTCGCGGCGGTCGCAGGCTTCTTGGCGGCGGTCGCCGGCTTCTTCGCAGAGCTACCGGCGGGCTTGGCAGAGGCGGCCGGCTTCTCCGCAGGGGCGCCGGTGGCCTTGGCCGCGGCAGGCGTCTTCGCCGCAGTGGAGGCGGTGGAGGCGGCCTTGGTCGATGCGGCAGCAGGCTTCTTCGTCGAGGCGGATCCCTTCGCGGCTGCCGCTCCCTTCGCAGCCGTCGTGCCTGCCGTCGGCTTCTTCGCGGGCGCCGGCTTCTTCGCGGCCGACGTGCGCGCTGCGGGTTTCTTCGCAGCCGCAGACTCTTTCGCAGCCGCAGGCTTTTTCGCAGCCGCAGGCTTCTTCGCGGACGCGGCTTTCTTAGCGGGAACGGATTTCGTCTCGCCGGCCTCAGGCGTCGCGGCTGCCGCTGCCGTTGCCGCTGCCGACACCGTCGCCTTCGACGCACGCGGCACGAAGCCCCGGTGCAGCGCGACGATGCCGAAGGTCAGGTTGCGGTAGGCGACCCGTTCGAGCCCGGCCTCGCGCAGCCAGGCCGCGAGCTCCTCCTGCGACGGCCACTGCTCGATCGACTCGTTCAGGTAGCGGTACGCCTCCGAGGCCTCGCGATTGATCAGTCCGGCGACGCGCGGCAGCACATAGCGGCCGTAGAGGCCGTAGGGCACCCGCACGGCCGACGACGGCGGAGTCGAGAACTCGGCGATCACCACGCGGCCGCCGGGCTTGACCACGCGACGCATCTCCGCGATCGCCCGCTTCGGGTCGCTCACGTTCCGGAGCCCGTACGAGATGGTGGCGGCGTCGAAGCTGTCGTCCTCGAACGGCAGGTCCATCGCATCGGCCCAGACGAATTCGAGGAGGTCGTTGCCGGCATGGCGGCGACGACCCTCGGCGAGCATGCCCTCCGAGAAATCCGCGGCGACCACCCGTGCACCATGCGCCGCGAGCGCGGCAGCAGATGTTCCCGTGCCGGCCGCCAGGTCGAGGATCCGCATGCCCTTGCGCGGTGCGACCGCCTTCGTCGTGGCGATCCGCCACAGCCGGTCGTTGCCGACGGTGAGCACGTCGTTGATCAGGTCGTATCGGGGTGAGACCTCATCGAACATGGTCGAGACGTCGGTCGCCAGCTTGGTGGCGGTGTCTGGGCGAGTCACGCCCTCCATGCTAGTGTCCTGCGCCTGAAGTTGCTTCGCACGAGATTCCGGGGCAGAGACGAGCGCTCCAGTGGATGCGTCGCGAGGCGGAAGAGCGAGGCGATGCCGAAGCATCATCGCGCGACGGGCGCATTGCCGCGCCCAACCCTGAGGGAGGCTTCGAGCGGCACCGAGTAGATTGTGAGGGTGAAGAGCGGATCGGGTGCCCCCGGCGCAGCACCGGATGCGGTGCTGTACGCGGTGACCCGACCGCTGGCGCAGGTCCCGTCGCTCGACGATCTGATCGGGCAAGCGGATCCGCGCCACCCCCTCGTGTGGACGCGCGGAGATCGCGGCTGCGTCGGCGTCGGAGAGGCACTGCGTCTGCATTTCTCCGGGCCGAGCCGCTTCGCGGATGCCGCCGAGGCGTGGCGCGCGATCTCGGCGCGCGCCGTGATCGACGACCCGGTGCGGATGCCGGGCTCCGGCCTGGTCGCCTTCGGCTCGTTCGCGTTCGCCGACGAGGCCGCTGGCGTCGACGCACCCGGCGCCCGCACCGACCGCGATGGCGAGGCCGAGGGGACCGTGAGCGCGCTCATCGTGCCGCGCATCCTGATCGCCCGGCACCGCGGGACGGCGTGGATCACCGAGATCGGCTTCGCACCGTTCGAGCACGCGCCTGTACTGCCCTCACCCGCTGCGCCTGGCGCCTGGGCCGGCGCGGAACTGCCGATCGACGATGCCGACCCGTCCTACCTCGCGGGGGTGCGCGAGGCGACGTCGCGGATCGACCGGGGCGAAGCCGAAAAGATCGTGCTGGCCCGCCAGGTGCGCGGCAGCATCCCGGCGAGCGACGACCTTCGCGTACCGCTGCTCCGATTGGCCGGCAGATACGACGACTGCTGGACGTATGCCGTCGACGGCATGATCGGGGCCAGCCCCGAGACGCTGATCCGGCGGACCGACGGCGCCATCTCGGGTCGCGTGCTCGCCGGCACCCGCGGGCGGAAGCCCGAGGATCCCGCGGCCGACGCCCGCGCACGCGATGACCTCCTGACGAGCGCGAAGGAGCAGCACGAGCACGCCTTCGCGGTGCAGAGCGTGATCACGGCGCTCTCCCCCCACGTTCGCGAACTCCACACCAGCGAGGAGCCCTTCGCTCTCCGCCTGCCGAATGTCTGGCATCTCGCCACCGAGTTGGGGGCGGTGCCCGGGGACCAGGGATCCTCCCTCGAACTCGCTGCGGCCCTGCATCCGACAGCGGCGGTCGCCGGCACGCCGACCGCCGCGGCCGTCGAGGCGATCGCCGAGCTCGAGCCCGCAGGCCGGGGGCGGTACGCCGGGCCGGTCGGCTGGATCGACGCGGCCGGTGAAGGGGAATGGGTGATCGCGCTGCGCTGCGCCGAGGTCGGGCCGGGGCTCGATCGGCCCGCAGGCGACGGCCCCGATCGCTCGGGAGCCGATCCCGACGCACCCGCGCACGCGTCCGCCGACGAGGACGCCGTAGATACCGCCACCGCACGCACCGTCACCGCATATGCCGGTGGCGGCATCGTCGCTGGGAGCGACCCAGCGCACGAGTTCGGCGAGACCGTGTCGAAGTTCGCACCGATCGCCGAGGCCTTCGCCCCCTGAGCTTCCGTGCGCGGACGCGCAGTCTCGCGGTCTCGCTCTGTCGCGTGGCCGCACTGTCGCCTACTGGCACAGTCGCGTAGTCGCGCAGTCGCGTAGTCGTGCGGTATCGCTGATTCCGTCTGCGCAGTCGCTCCGAGCGTCACCCTGCGCGGTCGTGCTCACTCGGGCCTGCTCCCGCCCCGGCTTCACCCCACTTCTGGCTGAGATCGCAGTTCCGGCTGACCTTTTGCGCACCTGGCATCAGCCAGAACTGCGATCTCCTCCCGAACTGCTGGAGAAAGGGAAGAAAGAGAGAAGAACGAAGAGGTGAGAGGTGAGAGGTGAGAGGTGAGAGGTGAGAGACGAGAGGTGAGAGGTGAGAGACGAGAAGTGAGAGATGAGAGGCGAAGGGCGAGGTGTGTAAGAGGAGAGAGAGCAACACACTTCAGACCGCGCTCAGTGCCCGGACAAGGCTCAGCACCCAGACCGGTCTCGGCACCCGGACCAGACTCAGCGCTCCGACGAGCACCAGCACCCAGACCAGCAGACTCAGCACCCAGACCAGGCTCGACACTCGGACAGGCCCGGCATCCAGACCGGTCTCGGCACCCGGACCAGCCCCGGCGCCCCGGCGAGTCTCAGCGCGCGAGCGGGACTTCGATGAGCGCGGGGCCCGTGACCGGCGCCGTGAGCAGACGGTCGAGCGCGCCGCGGTCCTCGATCCGCTCGTAGGCCCAGCCGTAGGCCTCGGCCAACGCGCGCAGATCGGCGCGCTGCGGCGTGTACATGACCCGCTCGAAATCCTGCGCGCCCGCCGTGCCGGCCGCTTCGAGTCCGTCGAAGATCGTGCCGCCCCCGTCGTTGCCGACGAAGACCTGCACGCGCGGGAGCGGTTCGATCTGCTCCCCGGAGGCGTCGACCGCGGAGGGGAGCAGCAGGGATCCGGCGTCGTGCAGCAGGGCGAGGTCGCCGAGCAGCACACGCGTGGTACCCGCTGCCTGCGCGGGGCTGTCGCTCGCCTGACTCGCGACGGCGATGCCCAGCGCGGTCGCGACGGTGCCGTCGATGCCGGCGAGCCCGCGATTCGCGTGCACCGGGATGCTGCGCGGCGGCGCCATGCGGTTCATCACTCGGATCAGTCGGGAGGCGGCGAGCACGAGCCGGTCGTGCGGCCAGGTCGCGAGCCAGAGCGCCTCGCACAGGTGCTCGCGGGTCACGGACTCGCGCAGCACGGCGACCTCTGCCCGCGCATAGGCGCTGCGATCCTTGTAGCCGGTGGCGCGTGCCGCCTCGAGATCCGGCGCGTGCACCGTCGTCCGGGCCGCGCGCAGTTCGCGATCCCGTATCACCCAAGCTCCGAGCCAGGGCTTCACCGCCGCCGGGTCGTAGCCCTCGGCAACGGCGGCGGAGAGCGCGAACGCGCCGACCGAACGCCCGGGGTTGAACCGCTCCGCGCCAGCGGGCGGCCCGTCCGGCCCAGCCGAGTCGACGACCACCGTCTCCACCCCTTCACGCCGCACCAGCGCCGGCACGGCACGGGTCAGCGTCGGACTCCCGAACACGATCACGCGCTCGATCTCGGCTGCGAGGCCGGGGTCGGCCAGCAGCTCCTCCCAGTGCTGGATCGCCTCGCGGCCGAAGCGAGCGCCGCTCGAGGGCTCGGCCAGCAGCGGCAGCCCGGCGGCGTGCGCGAAGTCCGACGCGACGGGCCCGGCATCGGCCCCGGCGACGACCACCGCGAGCGGTGCCGCGCCGTCGCTCCCGTGCACGTAGCACTCGAGCTCTGTCGCGCGCCGATGGGTGCAGGCCTCCACGGCCTCGGGTTCGGGCCCGCAGATCTCGCAGCACACCAGCTCGAGGCGCTCTTGGAGGCCGGGCCGGTGCTCGGCCTCCATCTCCAGCCGACCGCGGGCGAGGTCTTCCGCCAGGCCGGTAGGGCCGCCGGAGAGCGGATCGCGGAAGCCGATGTTGAGGTGCGCGGGGCCAGGGCCGTGGATGTCGCCGACGGCGCGCTCGTAGGCGTCGGCGACGAGCTCCTGCACGGTGTCGAGGTACGCGTCGGCATCCGGGCCGGCCTCGATCGCCGGGATGTCGACCATCCGACGCGTGAATTCGGAGAGGAACCAGTTGCTCCACACGGTCTGATTCGCGCGGATCCCGCGCAGTTCCGCCGGTCTGTCGGCGGAGAGCAGCAGCATCGGCACCCGGGCGTGGAAGGCCTCCAGCACGGCGGGGGCGAGGTTGGCGACCGCGGTGCCGCTCGTCACCACGACGGCCGCCGGCACGCCGGTCTCGCGCGCGATCCCCAGGGCGAAGAAGGCGGCGGATCGCTCGTCGACCCGCACGTGCAGGCGGATCACCCCCAGCCGTTCGGCCTCGGCCGCGGCGAGCGCGAGCGCCTGCGACCGGGATCCGGGGCAGACCACCACGTCGCGAACGCCGCGGTTGATCAGCTCCGCCAGCACGCGCGACGCCAAGCGCGAGGACGGCACCGTCTCGGTCAGCTCCCCGGTCAACGCGGGTCAGTTCGTCTCGGTGCGGGGCTCGTCGGCGTCGCCGGCCGCGCGATCGCGCTCGGTTCGCGCCGTGCCCTCGACACCGTTCGTCGCCTCGCCCGCCGCCGCGGCGGGGCCGGAGCCGGCCTCCTCGCCCGGGAAGGTCTCCTCGTCGAGCTCGCGCAGGCGATCCTCGAGTTCGCGCATGTGCGCATCGAGCTCGTCGTCGGACATCCGCCCGCCGCTGAAGCGCGGGTCGTCGTCGGGTGCGCGGACCGGAGGCGGCGCGATCGGGCCCCGATCCTTGCCGATCGTGAACCACAGCGAGGCGCCGATGACCGGCAGCAGCACGATCAGGACGACCCAGACCGGCTTCGAGAGTCCCCGAGCCCGCCGGGCATCGGACATGGCCGCGTCCACCAGGGCGTAGAGGGTGAACGCCACCCCGATGACGACCGCGATGATCACGAACCGAACCATGCCTCCATGGTACCTGCGGGACCTGAGCCCCGCCTGCTCGCCCCGAGCACCCCGGTGGCCCGGGACCGGACCGGGCGCACCGGCGGAGGAACCGCGGGTGTCCCGCCGGAAGCACCGCCGGGATCGTCTCCGGTCGCTACTCCTCGTCGAAGCGCAGCAGCACCTTGCCGAACTGGTCGCCGGAGGCGAGGTAGTCGAGCGCCTCGGGCAGTTCGCCGAAGGCGAAGCTGCGATCGATCACGGCGCGGATGCCGCCGGAGCCCATCGCATCGATCAGCTCCTCGGTCATCCGGCGCGATCCGACGACGACCGGGCGGGCGGTGATCCCGCGCTCGAGCAGGGTGCCGCTGATGAACGACCCGGAAAGGTTCCCCACCGCAGAGATGCGGCCTCCGTCCCTCGTCGCGGCCAGGGTCTGCTCCACCGTCGCGTCGCCGATCACGTCGACCGCGAGGTCGACTCCGTCTCCGGTGAGCTCTCGCACCCTCCGGCCCCATTCCGGCTCGGCGCTGGTGTTGACGGTCTCGGATGCGCCGAGCTCCTGGAGCCGGAGCCGCTTCCCCTCGTCGCGGGAGGTCGCGATGACCCGCGCGCCGCGGGCGCGGGCGATCTGCAGGGCGAAGAGCGAGACGCCACCGCTGCCCATCACGAGCACGGTGTCGCCGCTCGTCACCCCGATCAGCGCATTCCAGGCCGTGACTCCGGCGCAGGGCAGGCAGGCCGCCGCCTCGTAGGACATCTCATCCGGGATCGGGAGCACGTCGCATGCGTCGTAGACGGCGCGCTCGAGGGCGACGCCATCGACTTCTGCGCTCTTCGTCCGGCCGCGGGCGGGGCGATCGGAGATACCGTCGCCGTCTTCGAGCTGCGCACCGCTGCGCCACCCCTCCCAGTACAGGCAGACCACACGGTCGCCCACCCGGAGCCCCTCGACGCCGTCGCCGACCGCCACGATCTCCCCGGCGCCGTCGGAGAGCGGGACGAGGGGCAGGTGGACGGGCAGCTGATAGCTGCCGCGGAAGATCTTCACGTCGCGGAAGTTGAGGGAGGCCGCGCGCATGCGCACCATGACCTGTCCGGCGGCCGGGGCGGGGAGGCGCCGTTCGACGAGGGAGAGGCCCGCCGGGCCGGGCCGCTCGAGCACGTATGCGCGTATCGTAGCGGGTGCGATGCCGGGGTCGGTTGCCATGACTGCTCCTCGACTCTGGGTGGTACGGGCGGAGGGCACGGGTGGACCCGCTCGGAATCCGGCGGGTTCACCCGTGAAGGATCACGCCGCGGGGACCGCTGCGGTGATCTCGATCTCGACGAGGAGATTGTCGCCCATATCGCCCACCGTGATGGTGGCGCGCGCCGGCTTCTGCTCCTGGGTCAGCCATTCGTTCCAAGCGCGATTCATCTCGCCCTTGAGGGAGTGGTCCGAGATGTAGATCGTGGCGCGCAGCAGGTGATCCTTGCTCGTGCCGGCGCCCGCGAGGAACTCGTCGATGCGGGTGCAGATCTGCTGGGTCTGCCCGTACATGTCGGTGTCGTTCGGACGGTCGAGGGCTCCGAGCCCGCCGAGGTAGAGGATGCCGTTGTGGACGACGACCCGGTTCGAGGTGGAGGTGGGAACGCTGCGTGCGATCATGTGTCTTCCTTTCGATGGTGCTGAATGCGGCCGCCGGCCGAGACCGTGCGGATGCGGGGGTGGCGTGCGGTGCCGGCGGGGCCGCGCGCAGGTCAGCGGAGGGGCGAGATGGATCGGGCGATCACGTCTCCGACCTCGACTCGTCCCTTCCTGCGGAGCTCGAGGATCCGGCCCGCCGGAAGGTGGAACTCCTCGACCTGGTCCGGCTCGAACGCCCACGTGGCCGCGATCGCCACGTCCGGATCGATCGGGGCGTCCAACTGCGCCCTGAGGTGGAGGAAGCCGGCCTCGCTGGCGCGGACGGCGTCGATCCGCCCGAGCGCGCCGGGGGACGGCGCGCCGGGCCCGCCGGCGACGGCATCCAGCATCCAGCCGAGCCGCTGCCGGAGATCCGCCCGTTGCTCCTTGCCTGCGGATCGGCGCACACCGGCCACGACGCGCACCACCGGCACCCCGGTCCGGGCCGCAGCCGCTTCGAGGCCGTGCGGATCCCGATCCTCGATCCCGTAGGACGTGCCGAGCGCCGCGGCCAGCGCGACGCTCCGCTCGTAGGCCGCGTCGTCCGGGAAGCGGTGGCGGCTCGGCACGAGCGCGTACGGCGCCGCCTCCATCTCGTCCCCTGGGGAGACGAGATGGATGACTGCGTCCGCGCCCGGGTACGAGTTCTCGACGACCGCGTCGATGCGGGCGGACAGCCCGGATGCGTGGCCGCCGCCGCGGGGCACGGCCCCGTAGGAGCCGGGCAGCACCGGCCAGCCGACGAGCTCGAGACCGAGCCCGCCCTGCTTGGCCTCCTTGTACACCGCGCGGAGCACCTCCGGGCCGAGCACGTCGTCGGCGTGCGATCCGCCGATCAGCACCGCCCGGGCCCCGCCCGCGGGGCCCGGTGCGGTGAATCGCGGGAACCGGGCGATGTCGCCGAGCAACCCGCCGCCGATCTTCATCCAGTCGATGCGCGCCATCACCGCATCCGTTCCGTCACGACGATCCTCCGCCTGCTCATGTCGACTGGAAGAACTGCTGCGTGCGCGGATTCTGAGGGTTGTCGATGACCTGCGCGGGCGTGCCCGTCTCGACGACCCGCCCGCCGTCCATGAAGTAGACGCGGTCCGAGACCTCACGGGCGAAGCCCACCTCGTGCGTGACGACGACCATCGTCATGCCCGTGTCCGCCAGGTCCCGCATCACGCGCAGGACCTCGCCGACCAGCTCGGGGTCGAGGGCCGAGGTCGGCTCGTCGAACAGGATCGCCTTCGGCTGCATCGCGAGCGCTCGGGCGATCGCCACGCGCTGCTGCTGCCCGCCGGAGAGCTGACGCGGGTAGGCGTCCGCCTTCTCGGCCAGGCCGACGCGGCGCAGGTAGTCGAGCGCCAGCGGGCGGACGTCGCGCTTCTTCCTCCCGAGCGTCTCGATCGGCCCGATCATCACGTTGTCGAGCACGGTCATGTGCGGGAACAGGTTGAAGGACTGGAACACCATCCCCACGTTGGCGCGCTGCTTCGCCAGAGCGGCGGGCGAGACGTCCTGCAGGTGGTGCCCCTTCTTGACGTAGCCGATCATCTCGCCGTCGACGTAGACGTCGCCGCCGTCCGGCTTCTCTAGGTAGTTGATGCAGCGGAGGAGCGTGCTCTTCCCCGAGCCCGAGGGGCCGAGGATGGTGATGACCTCGCCCGGATCGACGTGCAGGTCCACCCCCTTCAGCACCTCGAGCTGCCCGTACGATTTGCGGAGCTGGTCGACATAGATCATCGGCACGATCGCGTCCTGCGTCGTCTCGGCGTTCATCGCGCTCCCTCCCGGCCTCGACGGCTTGTGGCCGCCGCGGCCCTCTGACCGCGCACGCGTGTCGCGACGGTCCTGATGCTCTCGGTGATGGCCGAGGTCTGCACCTGACGGTCACCGCGGGAATAGTGCTGCTCGATCTTCGATTGGATCGCGCTGAGCACGGTCGTCATGATCAGGTACCAGATCGACGCCACGATGAGCAGCGGGATGATCTGATAGGTGCGGTTGTAGATGTCCTGGGCCGCGCTCAGCAGCTCGCCGAGGGCCACGACGCTGGCGAGCGAGGTGTACTTCAGCATGCCGATGACCTGGTTGCCGGTCGGCGGGATGATCGCGCGCATGGCCTGCGGCAGGATGATCCGCAGCAGGGTGCGCCGCGGCTTCATCCCGAGTGCCATCGCGGCCTCCTTCTGGCCGGGGTCGACGCTCAGGATGCCGCCGCGGACGATCTCGGCCATGTACGCCGCCTCGTTCAGGCCCAGCCCGAGGAGGGCCGCGGTGAACGAGGTGATGAGCATGTTGGTGTCCAGTTCGAGGAACTTCGGCCCCCCGAACGGCACGCCGAGGCCGAAGATCGGGAACAGGCTCGCCAGGTTGTACCAGAAGATCAGCTGGACCAGCGCGGGCGTGCTCCGGAAGAACCACACGAACGCGCTGGACGTGACGACGAGCACGGCGTTCCCCGAGAGCCGCATCACCGCGAGGATGATGCCGAGGATGGTGCCGAACACCATGGTCAGCGCGGTCAGCAGGATCGTGATCCACGCACCGTTGAGGATGTGGGGGTTGAGCATGTACTCCCCGACCACATCCCACTCGAATCCGGGGTTGGTGACCAGCTGGAAGGCCAGCCACACCGCCCCGAACACGACGACGAGAGCGCCGATCGCAGTAGCGACGTTCAGCCGCGGCACGCGTCTGGTGTCGACGTGGCTCGTGCCGGGCTCGAATCTCAGTATCTGTTGTCTGGAACTCATCGTCTTACCTCATGGAGTGCTGGTTGAACGGCTCAACCCTTGCCGATGGTGATCTCTTCGA
The DNA here is from genome assembly GCF_910593785.1 of Leucobacter soli. Classification (GTDB taxonomy): domain Bacteria; phylum Actinomycetota; class Actinomycetes; order Actinomycetales; family Microbacteriaceae; genus Leucobacter; species Leucobacter soli. Next base: position 13,972 of record NZ_CAJVAP010000022.1, read on the forward strand.
GCGCACCGCTCTCGACGCCGTAGGTGCCCAGGTACTCCTGGTACCAGCCGTCCTCGAGCAGCGTCTGCAGCGCAGCCTGAAGCGCAGCGGCGAGCTCGTCATTGCTCTTCTCGACGACGAGGCCGGTGAGCGCCTCGGTGCCGGGCACGTAGCCCTCGGACACCTGCAGGTCGGAGGCATCGGTCTGCTGCAGGTAGACGCCGCTCGCCTTGCCCATCAGCATGGACTCGGCGCGGTTGTTCTGCACGGCGAGGATCGTCGCGGCGCTCTCCGCGAAGACCTCCACCTTGATCGCCTCCTTGCCGGCGTCGACACACTCCTGACTGATGCGCTCGACGGTGCCCTGCTGGCTGCTGCCCTGGGTCACCGCGATCTGGTGTCCGCAGAGATTCTCGGGATCGATGTCGACACCGGCCTTCGTCAGCACCGCGATCGAATCCTTGTAGTAGTGGACGAACTGCGCCTGCTTGCGACGGTCCTCGGTGTCCTCGAGCTGGTTCATGGACACGTCGAAGCGGCCGTTGGCGACGCTGGGCACCAGCGACTGCCAGTCGATGTCGGTGACCTCGATCTTCACGCCGAGCACCTCGCCGACGGCCTCCATCAGGCCGATCTCGATGCCGGTGGCCTCGCCGTTCTCATCCTTGTAGTCGAACGGGGCCCAGGTCAGCGACGTCGCCACCTTGAGCGTGCCGCTGTCGCGGACGCTCGCGGGGAGCAGAGCGCGCGCATCCTCGTTCACGGCATGGGTGCCGCCGGTGGTCGGCTCATCCGTGCCGGCGTCGCCGCCGGTCGAGCCGCCGTTCGACCCGGCGCAGGCCGTGGCGAGCAGCATCACGGCGGCACCGGCCGCCAGGGCGCGCGTGAGGCGCGTGTTCAAGCTGATTCGGTTCTTCATTTTCTTTCTCCATTCACTTCATCGTGTGAGTCGTGGTCGGTCGGATCGTGGTCGTGGTACGGGGTCAGGCTCGGAGTCGGGAGGTGTCGGTGATCGTCAGCTGCGGCTCCCGCCCGCGGAGGATCGCGGTCGTCGCGCGATGCATGGCGTCGTCGGCCGCACCCACGGCGTCACCGATCACGTGGACCTCCATGCCGTCGTCGATCGCCGCGAGTGCGGTGGCGAGGACGCAGCACTCGTAGGCCACGCCGGCGAGGTACAGGGTGCCGCTCTCCCGGAGTCCGGCGGGCAGTTCCGCGGGCACCCATTTCGAGAAGGTCGTGGCATCGAGCACGTGCTCCGCCCCGACCTCGCCGAGGTCGATGTCCCAGATGCCGTCGCCGCTGCCGTCGGGGAGGGGAGCCTCGGCGCGGGTGAACTCGCTCCACTTCTCGTAGTACGGCGCCCAGCTGCCGGTCCCCTCGGTCGGTGGGACGAAGCGGGTGTAGACGACCCGCTCGCCGAACAGCGGGACGAGCTCGCGGACGGCCGCGCGCACGGCGTCGTACGACTCCATGCCCCAGCGGCTCTCCGGGCGGCTGAACGCGAACTGCATGTCGACGACCATGAGCCAGCCGTCGGGGCGATCGGTATCGGTCATCTGCGCGTCACCTCCAGGGTCGATCGGGAGCGGTCGGGAATTGGGAATGGCCGGCTGCGGCGGGGCGGCGTCCGGGCTACGAGAGCTTCGTGAAGACCGAAGTCGTCTCGAGGTACTCGTCGATGCCGTTCGGTCCGAGTTCGCGACCCCAGCCGGACTCCTTGTACCCGCCGGTCGGCATGGTGACATCGGGGCCGGCATGCACGTTGATGCCGATGCGGCCGACGCGGAGCCGGTTCGCCACGCGATGCGCGCGCTTCACGTCGGTGGTCCAGACCGATGCGGCCAGGCCGTAGCGGGAGTCGTGGGCCAGTCGCACGGCCTCCGTCTCGTCGCCGCTGAAGCGCATCGCCGCGACGACGGGGCCGAAGATCTCTTCCCGTACCACCGACATGCCGGGCGTCACGTCCGTGATGACGGTGGGCGACACGAAGTAGCCGCGCTCGGCACTCAAGCGCTCGGTCGCGATGCTGGCGCCCTGGTCGACGGCCGAGTCGATGAACGAGGTGACGGTCTCGAACTGGCGCTCGGAGGCGACCGGTCCCATCTGGGAGCGCTCGTCGAACGTGTACCCCACGTTCAGGGCGCCGGCGTGGCCGATCAGGCGTTCGATCACGCTGTCGTAGATCTCGTCGGCGATGAGCAGGCGGGACCCGGCGGTGCAGACCTGCCCGGCGTTCGAGAAGATGGCGCCGGCCGCCCCCTTCGCCGCCTCGTCGACATCGGCGTCGGGGAACACGATGACCGGCGACTTCCCGCCGAGCTCGAGGGTGACCTTCTTCAGGTTGCCCAGCGCTCCCAGCGCGATGGCGCGGCCGGTCGCGGTCGAGCCGGTGAAGGAGACCTTGTCGACGTCGTGGTGCTCCACGAGCCCGCGGCCGATCTCCGGGCCCTCGCCGATGACGACGTTCAGCACGCCTGCCGGGAGGCCGGCCTCGAGCGCGATCTCGGCCATCATGATGGCCGTCAGCGGCGTCACCTCGGAGGGCTTGAGCACGCAGCTGCAGCCGGCGGCGAGCGCGGCGGCGACCTTCCACGCGGCCATCCCGAAGGGGGAGTTCCACGAGGTGATCAGCCCGACGACTCCCACCGGCTTGCGCTGCGTGTACGCATGCAGGTGCGCGTTGGGACGGCGCAGATCGATCGCGACGCCCGCGACCTTGTCGGCCCAGCCGGCGTAGTAGCGGAACACGCGCGCGGCCTCGGGGATCCGATTGCTGCGGATCTCGTGGTACGGCGCGCCGAGGTTGTAGGCCTCGACGACGGCGATCTCCTCGGCCCGCTCGTCGATGAGGTCGGCCATGCGCCACAGCACTCGAGCGCGGTCGTCGGCCGGCAGCTCGTGCCAGACGCCTGCATCGAACGTGGCTCGGGCCGAGCGGACGGCATCCTCGAGATCCGACTCGCCGGCGACCGCGACCTCGGCGATCGGTCGCTCGGTGCCGGGGTCGATGACCTGGCGGAGCGGACCGCCGTGGCGGGCCTCGCCGTCGATGATGAGGCCCCACTGCCGCTGCGGCATCGCGGGGGCCTGCTCGGGTGCTGCGGGAAGAATCGGCATCTTCCGCTCCCTTCTCGGGTGTCTGCTGTCTGTTCGTCGGAGTGGGTCTAGCGCGCGTTCGCGGACTCGCGCACGGCCTCCGCGGACACGGCGTCCGCAACCGCGGGACCCGCAGCCACCGTATCCGTATCCGAGGCGTCCGCGGCGGTGCGCTCGCGGTGCTGGGCGACCACCTCGCGCATGACCTTGTGCCCGCTGACGCCGGCCGGGATTCCGGCGTACACGGCGATCTGCTTGACCAGTGCGAGGAGTTCCGCCTCGTCCAGCCCGTTGTTGATCGCGCCCTGCGTATGGATCCGGAACTCCTCCATGCGGCCCAGCGCACCGGTGATCGCGAGCACGATGATGCTGCGCTCGCGGAGCGAGAGGGTCTCGTCGGTCCAGATCTCGTCCCAGCAGTAGTTGGTGACGAGCGGCTGGAAGCCCGTCGAGATGAGATCGTCGGGTCCGGTGGCGCCGTCGACGTAGGCGTCGCCGAGGACCTGGCGGCGCACCGCCAGGCCGTCAGCGCTCAGCTCCTGAGGCCTCATTGCTCGCCGCCTGTCGCGAAGTGCTCGGTGATGACACGGGCGACCACTTCAGGCGTTTCGCTGAGCAGGCTGTGCTTCGCTCCCTCGACGATGACGGCGCGGCCGTTCTGCACGCGTTCCGCGATGAGCTCGGACATGCGCGCGGTGGACCCCACGTCGCCTTCGCCCGTGATGGCCACGGTCGGCACGGCGATCTCGCCCAGGCGGTCGACGTGGTCGGTGGTCGCGAGCACCCGGTAGGAGGCGGCGTAGCTCTCGCGGTCGAGATGCCGCAGCTGCGCCAGCACCTTCTCGCGGACCTCGGGGTGCTCCTCGATGTACTCGGGCGTGTGCCAGCGGACGACGCTCTCCTCCGCGATCTCCTCGATCGTATTGTTCTCGATGCGGTGCAGGCGTGCGAGCGAGCGCTCGCTCTCCTCGGGCGTTCGCCCGGCCACCGAGCTCACCAGGACGAGGCGGTGCACCCGCTCCGGGTAGTTCAGAGTGATCGCCTGCGAGATGATGCCTCCGAGCGAGCAGCCCACCAGGTCGACGTCGTCGAGGCCGAGCGCGTCGAGCAACTCGACGTGATCCTTCGCGAAGTCGTCGACGGTCCACGGCGGGGTCAGCTTGCCCGAGGTGCCGTGCCCGCGCAGGTCGTAGCTGATCACGGGGCGATCACGGGGCAGCAGCTCGATGACCTTGCCCCAGTAGTCCGCCGAGGCGCTCACGCCGTGGACGAGGACGATCGGGCGCCCGTCGGCGAAGAGGTTGCGGACGTGGACGTTGAGGTCGGTCTTGCGCTTGGGGATGATCACTTGCTCTCCTCCGTGAATGCGGGCATGACGTCGCGGGCGAAGCGACGGATGGACTCGAGGTGCTCCTCGTGCGAGATCCGCGGGGGGACGAGGTAGAGGTACACGTCGGTGCCGGCGGCCTCGAAATCGCGGAGGCGCGGGATCATGTTCTCCGCGGTGTCGTACATCTGGTTGTTCCGGATGATGTTCGGATCCGACCACGCGGGCTCGCCGTACTGGCGGGGGTCCCGGAAGGCGACCCAGCCGTCGACGACCTCGCCGCCGGTGTCGAAGAGATTGTCGAAGTGGCCGCGGTGCTCGATGTAGGTCTCCGCCGCCATCAGCACCTCCTCCTCGTTCGCACCGACGTGGGTGCTGCGGAGCGTCATCATCTGCGGCTCGAAGCCGTTGTCGACCTCCTTCGTCGCCGCGATGCGGCGCTCGTTGAGCGAGACGAGCTCTTCGTAGCCAAGACCGAGCTGGTTGACCATGACGTGGGCGCGGTTCTCGACCGCGAGGCGGAACGACTCGGGATTGCGCGCCGCGACCCAGATCGGCGGACCCTCGGGAGTGAGCGGGCGCGGGCAGGAGGTCGTCTGGTCGAAGCGCCAGTTCTTGCCGTGATGCGCGTGGTTGCCCTCCCAGAGGCCGCGCAGCGCGGGGAGCATCTCCGCAAGTGCCTCGCGGGCCGCGTCGGGTTCGATGCCATCGGCCATCCGGCTGAACTCGTAGGGGAATGCCCCGCGGCCGATGCCGAGTTCGAGGCGTCCACCCGACATGTGGTCGAACAGGGTGGCCTCACCCGCGAGCTTGACGGGATGCCAGTAGGGGGCGCATACGACGGCCGGCCCCAGCCGGATCGTGGAGGTCCGATCGGCGACGTACGTCAGCAACGAGAACGGGTTCGGTCCGATGGTGTACTCGTGCCCGTGGTGCTCGCCGACGAACCCCATCTCGAAGCCGCACTCCTCGGCGGTCTGGAAGACCTCCACGAGGTTCGCGAGGTTCTCCTCGATCGTCTCGCCGGGCGTCAGCCGCGCGAGGTCGGTAGCAATTGCAAACTTCACCTAATCCACCTTCGATTCGTTGTCTCTGTCGTCGTCCGTCGTCTCGGTCGGCCGTCAGTCGGCCTGCTCCACCCGCATCAGCGTCCCCTCGGCCTGCGAGCCCGAGTAGACGCCGAAGCGCGCCTCGATGCGCTCGCGCTGGTAGCGGCGGAGGATCGATTGCTCGACCGTCTCGGCGATCGAGAGCGATCCCAGCTGCTCGAGATCGACGAGCTCCATGCCCTCGGCGAGGCCGCCGACCGGGCCTTCGAGCACGCCGCGGTAGATGAGCACCAGACGCTCGTCCTCCGCCTCGTAGAGCGAGAAGAGGAAGTCGATGCCGGCTTCGGCGCCGACGAGGCCGCCGGCCATGCCCGCGAGGTATTCGTCTCCGAGGCGCGTGGAGCCCGTGCGGTTCTTCGGGATCTCGAGCTCGTCCTGTTCGTTGCGGCGCAGTACGACCCGCCCGTCGTCGGCGGCGAGGATCCACGCGACCGTGACCGATCCGCTCGGGCGTGCGCTGTACTGGGCGATCTCGTCGCCCATGCTGAAGGTCTGGAACTGGCTCTGGAAGAAGCCGAGGGGCCGGTAGTCCTGCGCCTCGCACGCGTACACCTCACCGATGAGGATGTAATGATCACCGGCATCGACGACCTGGTGCCGACGGCAGGCGAGCCACGCGCCGACGCCGGAGAGCAGAGGTGCACCGGTCTCCGTGGTCGTGATCGGCACATTCGCGAACTTCTCCTCGGAGGTGCCGCGCACGAACTGGCGGGCGAGTCCCTGCTGCTCGGCGCTGAGGATATGGATGTTGAAGCCCTCGGCCTCGGTGAAGGCCTCGCAGCTCGAGGACTGCTTGCCGATGCAGAAGAGCACGAGCGGCGGATCGAGGGACACCGAGGTGAAGGAGTTGGCGGTGATGCCGCGGTACTCGCCATCGCTTCCGACGGTCGTGACGATCGTGACGCCGGTGAGGAAGGAGCCCAGGACCTGGCGGAACGTGGTCGGATCGATGGAAGTGGTCACCCGGAGCTCTCCTTTGAAATCTGGTTCCGCCGTGACCGGCGGGGCCGCTGCCGGTCGAAGACCCTGCTCTTCGACTGCTGTCATACAACGTACAACAGCTTGCATATCGGCGCAAGGGGCGACCTCGATCCCGTTTCGAGACCGACTTCGACGCCGAATTCGACACCGAGTTCGACGACACCGGCGAGGCCGTCGACTGCCGGACCGCGCCGTTCTGCACGGCTGCGCCCCGCGATTCGGCTAGGGTGGCATCTATGAGCAGACAACCGTCGTCCCTCCCCGGACGACCGATCACCCGTGCTCCCGCGCTGGTCCGGGAGCAGGTCGCGGAGTACCTCCGCGACGGGATCACCAGCCTCCGTCTGAAGGCCGGCACCCCTCTCATCGAACGCGAGATCTGCGAGGCGACCACCGCGAGCCGCACGACCGTGCGCGAGGCTCTGCGACAGCTCGAGACCGAGGGCCTCGTCGAGGTCGACCCCGGCCGGGGCGCGGTCGTGAAGCGGCTCTCGAGTCGCGAGGTCCGCGAGATCTACGCGGTGCGCGCCCAGCTCGAAGGCCTCACCTGCCAGCTCTTCGCGAAGCACTCCACCGAGGAGCAGCGGATCCGGCTCCGCGCCGCGGTGCAGGAGATGGCGCGTTACCAGGACGACCCCCTGCAGATGCTCGACCAGAAGGAGCTCTTCTACGAGGTCCTCTACGAGGGTGCGGATAACCACGAGGTGAAGCGGCTGCTCCAGGGCCTGAGCCGAAGGATCAAGCTCGTGCAGGCGACCTCGCTCACCATGCCGGGACGCCCGGCGCGCTCGCTGCGGGAGATCGAGGGCATCGTCGAGGCGCTCGAGCAGGGCGACGGCGACCTGGCGCGGGAGCGCTGCATCGCCCATATCGAAGCGGCCGCCGCGACCATGATGGACATGCCCCACGCGGAGATCTACTGAGGCGCGGGACCCCGCCCGGCCCTCGGATTCCGCTCAGGCGCGGTCGATTAGACTCGGCGTCGTGAATCACCGCACCGCCTGGATCGTCTACACGCTGCTGCGACTCGCGTTCTTCGCGGTGCCGTTCGCCGCGCTCATGATCCTGCTCCCGCTCGGGGGCATCGGCCAGTGGCCGACCATCCTGATCTCCAGCGCCGCAGCGGCGCTGATCTCGGTGTCGCTCTCGGTGATCCTGCTCTCCCGCCCGCGCGAGGCCGCGGCGGAGAGCATCTACGACTGGCGTCTGCGCAACCGCACCGCCGACGACATCGTCGAGGACGAGGCGCTGGATGCGGCGCACGCCGCACCCGAACCCGCGACCGGGGCGATCCCCGACGCCGATACCGGCAGCGGGCCCGGCAGCGGGCGCGACAGAGGAACCGAAAGCGGAGCCGAGACCGGCGCCGCGGCCGGGATCACTGCCGACGGCACTGAGGATCCCGCGCGCCGCAACCCGGAGGCCTAGGCTAGGGCAAAGGGCTCGGACGCTCCGGGCTCGGCTCGGAGCGTCCCGTTCAGGCGAGCGAATCCAGCCAGGCCCGGTGCAGCGCGGCGAACCGACCGCCCCCGGCGATCAGCGCAGCGGGCTCGTCGTCCTCGACGATCCTGCCCCGTTCCATCACGAGCACCCGGTCCGCGATCGCGACGGTCGACAGCCGGTGCGCGATGATGACCGCCGTCCGGTCGGCGAGCAGACGTTGCAGCGCCTCCTGCACCAGGCGCTCGCCGGGCAGGTCGAGCGAGGCCGTCGCCTCGTCGAGGATCAGCACGACCGGGTCGGCGAGGAATGCCCGCGCGAATGAGATCAGCTGCCGCTGACCGGCGGAGATGCGGCCGCCGCGCTTGTGCACATCGGTGTCGTAGCCGTCGGGCAGAGCCGTGATGAATGCGTCGGCGCCGACCGCGCGCGCGGCCGCACGGATCTCCTCGGAGCTCGCCCCGGGCCGGCCGAGCGCGATGTTGTCGGCCACCGTGCCGCTGAAGAGGTAGGCCTCCTGCGTCACCATAACGATGGCGCGCCGGAGGTCCCCCGGGTCGAGGTGGCGCAGGTCGATGCCGTCGAGCGAGACGCTCCCCGCGAGCGGGTCGTAGAACCGGGCGATCAGCTTCGCGAGCGTCGACTTCCCCGCGCCCGTCGTGCCGACCAGCGCGACGGTCTGCCCGGCCGGGACGAAGAGTTCGCAGCCGGAGAGCACCAGACCGCCTCCCGGCCCCGCGTAGCCGAAGTCCACGCCGTCGAAGCGCAGCTCCCCCCGGGCGCGGTCCAACGGCACCGGCCGCAGCGGGTCGGTGACCGTCGGCGCCTCCTCGAGCACGCCCGAGACCTTCTCGAGGGCGGCCGCGGCGGACTGGTAGGAGTTCAGGAACATCGCCACGTCGTCGAGCGGGCCGAAGAAGTTGCGGACGTAGAGCACGGCGGCCAGCAGCACGCCGATCGCGAGCGCTCCGTCGCTCACGCGCAGGGCGCCCCACAGCAGCACGAGCGCGATCGTCAGGTTCGCGAGCAGCACCAGGCCGGGATCGAGCACGCCGTAGAGCTTGATCACTCGGAGGTTCGCGACGCGGTAGTCGTCGGAGACCCGCGCGAAGACGCGATCGTTGCGCGCCTCGCGCCGGAACGCCTGCACCGCGCGGATCCCGGTCATCGTCTCGACGAACTGCACGATGAGCCGCGCGCTCACCACGCGGGTCGCCCGGAAGCCGCGTTGCGAGGCCCGCACGAACCACCGCATCAGCAGGGCGAGCGGCAGTCCCATCCCGACGAGCACGAGCCCGCTGCGCCAATCGATGATGAAGAGGGCGATGACGGTGAAGGATCCGATCAGCACCGCGTCGACGAGCTCGTTGAGGCTCCCGTCCAGCAGCTCCTGGATCGATTCGAGGTCGCTCGTCTGGCGCGAGATGATGCGCCCCGACGTGTATCCCTCATGGAACTCGAGGCTCAGGCGCTGCGTATGCCGGAATATGCGCGTGCGCAGCTCGATCATCACCGCCTGCGTCAGCCGGGCGATGAGCACGATGTACCAGCCGACGAGCGCAGCGCCCGCCCCGCCGGCGAGCAGGTAGGCAAGCACGACGCCGGCGGTCGCCCACCAGTCCCCGTCGTCGATCGCGAGCGGCAGTGCCTCGTCGATGCCGACGGCGATCAGCATCGGCCCGACCGCGCGGAGCGCCGCCGACACCACGACGACGAGCGCGGTGAGCAGGATCAGCCGGCGCGACGGGCGCAGGATCGACCAGAGCAGTCGCAGCGAGCGGCTCCGGATCGCGCGGCTCTCGGCCCGGCTGTAGGTGTCACGATCCTCTCCCCGCGTGCCGCGAACGCTCGCGACGGCATCGCTCGCAACCGGATCGCGACCGACGGCGGAATCGTCGGCAGTCGGATCACCCGAGACCGGATCCTGCCCGGCCGGATCCCGCTCGGCCGGATCGAACTCTGTGCTCATGATCCGGCCCCGTCCTCTTCGGACAGGTCGCCCGTGCCGCCGGCGCGGGCGACCTGCTCGCTCTCGAGCGTCGAGATGAGGAACCGGTAGTGCTCGCTCGTCCGCAGCAGTTCGCTGTGCGCGCCGACCTCGATCACTCGCCCGTCGCGCATCACGGCGACGCGATCGGCCATCGACACGGTCGAGGGCCGATGCGCGACGATCAGCACCGTCGTCTGCGCGAGGGAGCGGCGCAGCCCCGCCTCGACCCGGGCCTCGGTCTCGACGTCGAGCGCGGAGAGCGGGTCGTCCAGGACGAGCACGTCGGGGGCGGCTGCGATCACGCGGGCCAGGGCGATCCGCTGCCGCTGCCCGCCCGAGAGGCTCAGCCCCTCCTCGCCGACCTCGGTGTCGAGCCCGTCGGGCAGTTCGTGGACGAACCCGGCCTGCGCCGCCTCGAGCGCCGCGAGCACCACCTCGTCCGCCTCCGCACCGCGCGGGTCGAGATCCTCGCGCCCCAGCAGCACGTTCTCGCGCACGCTGGCCGAGAAGAGGATCGGATCCTCGAAGGCGATGCCGATCCGTCGCCGAAGCTCCTCGAGTCGCAGATCTCGCACGTCGACGCCGTCGAGCTCCACCGCTCCTCCCGTCACGTCGTAGAGCCGCGTCGGCAGAGCCGTGATCGTCGTCTTGCCGCTCCCCGTCGCTCCGACGAGCGCCATCGTCTCCCCCGGCCGCAGGGCGAGCTTCACGCCGTCGATCAGATCGCGCTCCTCCGTGCGCGCGTCCGGATAGCGGAAGTGCACGTCGCGGAAGACGAGAGCCCCCGCCGGGCCCGGGCCCGCCGCGATCGACACCGGCGAGGCGGGATCCTGCACCGTGATCTCGGCGTCGAAGACCTCGAAGACGCGATCGGTCGCGGTGCGGGCGTCGATCAGGAACGAGAACAGGAACCCGAGCGAGGCCATGGGCCACTGCAGCGCCGCGGCCATCGCGAAGAAGGCGAACAGCTCGCCTACCGTGAGGGTGTCGCGGCCGACGAGCACGACACCCGTCAGCAGGCAGAGCGCCAGCGCCAGCGCCGGCACCAGGTCGTACCAGAACCACAGCAGGCCGACCTCGTGGGCCTTGCGCAGCTCGGTCTCGCGCAACGACTCGGCCTGGCGCCGGAAGCGGCCGAGCGCGTAGGCGCCGCGCCCGAACGCCTTCAGCACGCGGATCCCGTGCACGCTCTCCTCGACCGAGGTCGCGAGGTCTCCGCTCTGATCCTGGCTCTTGCGGGAGAGCGCGCCGTACCGGCGCTCGAAGCGGAACGCGAATATCCAGATCGGCAGCGAGCAGATCAGGAACACCGCCCCGAGCGCCCAGTGCCAGCGGAAGAGCAGCACGGCGCCGACGAGGATCGTGAGCAGGTTGATGAGCAGGAGGATCGCGCCGAAGCCGAGCCACCGCCGGATCAGGCTGATGTCCTGCATCATCCGGCTGAGCAGCTGACCCGACTCCCAGCGGTCGTGGAACGCCACCGGCAGCCGCTGCAGCCGCTCGTAGAAGCGCTGCCGCACGGCGAACTCGACCTCCGTCGCCGGAGCGAGCACCAAGACGCGGCGGAAGAAGATCAGCATCGCCTCCACGATGCCGAGACCCAGCACGCCCAGGGTCGCCCAGACGATGAGCCCCCGGTCGCCCGAGGCGAGCGGGCCGTCGACGACCCACTGCAGCACCAGCGGGATCAGCAGGCTCGCGATGGCGGCGCCGAGCCCGACGACGATGCCGCCGATCAGGCGCGGCAGGGCAGGGCGCACGAACGGCAGGAGCCGGGCGAGAGCGCGCGGAAGTGAGAGCTGAGAAGTCGTCATGATCCCTTCGAGTGACGCCGCTCAGCCTAGCCCGCGGGCGGAGCAGCGAACAGGGCGCCGCCCGCCCAGCGGGACGGGGGCGCGGCCTCAGAAGGCGAACGCGATGCCGAGGAGCACCCCGTAGGCGAGGGCCGCGAGGCTCGTCAGCGCGAGGGCGAGGATCAGCTCGCGCGCCGTCTTCGCCCAGAGCGTGATGACGACGGCCGGGATCGTCGCGAGCAGCGCGAACCAGACGAGCAGCATGCCGGGGTAGACCATGAAGTAGAGGCCCGGCACGACGAACGGCAGCAGCACGCAGACGACGTAGAGGATCCGCGAAGCGCGGTCGCCGATCCGCACCGAGAGGGTGCGCTTGCCCGCGAGTCGGTCCGTCTCGATGTCGCGGGTGTTGTTCAGGATCAGCACGGCCACGGCGAAGAAGCCGACGCCGGCGCCCGCGATCCACGGTTCCTGCAGCTCGAGGTCGGTCTGCAGCCAGACCGTGCCGACGGTCGCGACGATGCCGAAGAAGACGAAGACCGCGACCTCGCCGAGGCCGGCGTAGCCGTAGGGGCGCTTGCCGCCGGTGTAGAACCAGGCGGCGGCGATCGCGACGGCGCCGATCGCGAGGAACCACCAGCGACCGCTGAGGATCACGGCGACCAGACCGCAGGCGGCGGCGAGCGCGAAGCAGACGAGCGCGGTCGCGAGCACCTTCTTCGGGTTCACGAGACCGCTGCCGGTGAGCCTGGCCGGGCCGACGCGGAAGTCGTCGGTGCCGCGCACGCCGTCGCTGTAGTCGTTCGCGTAGTTCACGCCGATCTGGAGCAGCAGCGCGACCGCGAGGGCCAGCAGCGTCAGGCTCCACGAGAAGCCCTGGGCGAGCTTCGCGATGCCGGCGCCGACTGCGATCGGGGCGATCGCGAGCGGCAGCGTGCGCAGCCGCGCGCCCGCCACCCAGTCCCGCCAGGTGACCCTCGCGGGGCCGCCGGCCGAGACGTGCCGGGCGGCCGCCGCGCGCAGCGCCGGGTTGCCGGACTTGCGTCGATCCTTCGCGTGCGTATTCACGCTGTCGATCCTACGCGTCGCGGCGTCACGACGTGGCGGCGTGACGGCGGCGTCGTGGCGCCCGGGACGGATCGGGACGCCGGGCGCTCAGGATTCGCGCAGTTGATCGAAGCTCGCGCGCAGCGTGCGCAGCCAGGCCTCGATCGCCGGGAGGTCGGGCTTGCCGCCGGGCAGCCGCGGCAGCTCCTCGGTCTCGGTCGCCCAGACCGGGGCAGCCGCGGGGCCGAGCCTGCTGCGGATCGCCTCCCGCACCTCCTCGAAGCCTGCAGCGCCGGGCTCGGTCTCGACGGCGAGGGCCACGCGCTCCCCCCACTCCGGATGCGCGGAGCCGAGCGCGACTGCGCTCGTCCAGCCGGGCAGCTCGCGTGCGACGCGTTCGACCTCGTCGAGGGACACGTTCACTCCCCCCGAGATCACGACGCGGTCGACCCGGCCGGTGACGGTGAGCATGCCGCCGAGCAGTTCTCCGGCGTCGCCGGTCCGGTACCAGCGGGTCACGACGCCGTCGCGGTCGCGCTCCTCGATGAACCGCTCCGCCGTGAGCTCCGGGTCGCCGACGTAGCCGAGGGCGAGGCAGGGGCCGGCGATCTGCACCTCTCCGGCGCCCGTCTCGGAGCGGCGGATCCGGATCCGGGTGTCCCCGATCTCGACGCCGTCGTAGACGCAGCCGCCCGCCGTCTCGGTCATCCCGTAGCTGCGCCGCAGCGCCACGCCGAGCTCGTGCGCGCGCTGCCGCAGCGGCAGCGGCGTCGCCTGCCCGCCGACCAGCACGCCGGCGAAGCCGCGGAGCGCATCGGCGGCGGCCGGGTCCGCCTCGGCCAGGTCGAGGAGCCGCGCCAGCTGCACGGGCACCAGCGAGACGTAGCGGCGGGGATGCTGCATGCGGTCGGCCGCGGCGAGCAGCGCCGCCGGATCGAACGGCCCGTCGACGAAGACGGGATCCGTGCCCGCGAGGCGGCTGCGGACGAGCATCTGCAGGCCCGAGATCAGGTGGCCGGGCAAGGCGACGAGCCACTGGCCGCCGCCGGAGCCCGCGGGATCCGCGCCGTCGTCGGACCCGGCCGGATCCGCACCGTCGGCGCTGCGGCCACCGCCGAGGCGCTCGTGCGTGGCCGCAGCGCTCGCCCTCAACGCCGCCGCCGAGAGCGCCACCGCCTTGGGGATGCCGCTCGAGCCGGAGGTGCGCACCACGAGCGCGGTGCCCTCGGGGAGCGGTTGGGCCTGCAGCCTCGCGATCTCGGGGTCGATGCCGGGATCGGTGCCGGCGGGCAGCGGGAGCACCGGTGCTCCTCCCGCGAGCGCGTCGTCGAGCGCCGCCAGCAGCCAGGCCCGGTCATCGACGGGAACGGCTCTCAGTCCCGTATGCGCACTCACCCCACCAGGGTACCGGCGGGCAGTGGAGTGAAGCACGTGCGATCGGAGATGGACGACGACCGCCTGCCGGGGGCGCAGACGGTCGTCGGAACCGAGCTGTTCGCCGCGAGACGAAGTGCTTGCGACAACTGCGGGCTACTCGTCAGTCGTCGTAGCCGTAGAGATCCTCCCAGCGATCCTCGACCCGGCCGGAGACGGAGCCCTGCGCCAGGATGTCCCGGCCCGAGCCGCCGTTCAGCTTGTCGGAGCCGCGCTCGCCCTCGAGCAGGTCGCGGCCGCCCTGGCCGTACAACCGGTCGTCGCCCGAACCGCCCTCGAGGTGATCGTTGCCGCTGCCGCCGAGGATCTTGTCCGCGCCGCGGCCGCCGTCGAGCACGTCGCGGCCGGTCCCGCCGCGGAGGATGTCGTTGCCGGAATCCCCGTCGATCTCGTCGCGGCCGGAGCCGCCGTGGATCCAGTCCCGACCGCTGTAGCCGTCGATGTCGTCGTTCCCGGCGCCGCCGTGGATCCAGTCGTCGCCGCTGCCGCCCTCGACCTCGTCGTGCCCGGAACCCGCGCAGATGATGTCGTCGCCGCCGCGGCCGTCGATCTCGTCGTTGCCGCTGAGCGCGACGATGACGTCTCGGCCCGAGGTGCCGACGATGTCATCGCTGCCGTAGGTTCCCACGATCGTGGCGCGATGCCCGTTGCAGGTGTAGCCGGCGGCCTGAGCGGTCGCCGGAGTCAGGGCGAGCGCGAGCCCGCCGAGCAGCGCGGTGGCGGATCCGGTCGCGGCGATCCTGCGCAGTGCGGTCCTGTTCATGATGTCTCCATTCGGTGGGGTCCGGGCGTGTTGCCCGCTGAATCCGGCGGTGTACCGCGCGATGATTCGATTCCACCAGCGCCGAGTGAGATCACTGTGAGCGAGGAATGAGAGGCCTCTTAAACAGGGGGAAGTCCCGCCGGTTCGGGCGATCCGGCTCGGATCCGGGCCGCCTCTGCTACGCGGTCCGCCCGTCGCCGCTCATCGATTCGAGCAGCTGCGCCTCGGCCTTCACCAGATAGCGGATCAGCGCATCTGCCGCCAGCGCGTTGTCGCCGCGCTCCAGGTGGGCGACGATCTCGGCGTTGTACCCGATGTACGGCTGGTGGAAGGTCGGGTCCGAGGCCATGCCGTGGAAGATCAGGCGCATCTCTACGAGGATGCGCTCCATCTCGGCGTCCAGCCGATCGCTGCCCGCTCGCGCGACGATCGCGCGGTGGAACCCCTGATTGGCCGATGCCATCTCCGCCGCGTCGCGCCGCTCGATGCCCTCCCGTCCCTGCTCGACCCAGGTCGAGAGCCGACCCGTTGCGCCCGTGCCCCAGAGGAGCGCGCCCGGCTCGATGATCCGCCGTGCACGATACATCTCGCGCACGTCCGCCTCCGTGGGCTGCTTCACGAACACTCCCCGGTTCGGCACCCGGGTGACGATCCCCTCGGAGCGCAGACTCGCGAAGCCCTCGCGGAGGGTGTTCCGGGACACCCCGAGGAGATCCGCGAGCTCTTCCTCGGGGAGCTTGCTCCCGGGCAGGATCTCGCCGGCCGCGATCCTGCTCCGGAGGACCCCCGCGACCCACTCGGCGGTCTCGGCCCGCTTCATGGCATTCGTCTCGCCGGCCGATACCTCGAGGATCATTCGTTCACCCGTTCCGATCACCGGAGTCGCCCGCGCACGCACCGGAGCGACTCATACGGACGTAATGGAGGCAAGCCGAGTTCCCGCGAGTACCGGTGCACCGGGTTCCAGCTCGTGCGCCCCCAGCCGGCCCGGCCGATGGGCGAGCACCCAGGTCTCCGTCTTCATCACCTCGAGGATCGCCAGCGGCTCCTGCGCTTCGACGATGGCACCCGGTTCTGCCAACCACTTCACCAGGATCCCGGGGGCAGGCGCGCGCACCGCGCCCCCGTCCCCCGGATCCGAACCGCGCGCGTCCGCGCCCGGCTCGGCGCGGGTGCCGTGGTGGGCGCCGTGGTGCGCGCCGCCCCCGGTGAGGGCGGCGGCAAGGGCGGCCGGCACGCCGAGCTCGACTCTGCGTCCGTCCACCTCGATCGTGAACGTCGTGCGGTCCCCGGAGGCGGGCGCGACGCCGAAGTCCGGGTTCGCCTCGATGCGCTCGGCGAGCTCGCTCTCGATCCACGTCGTGTGGACGGAGAAGGATCCCGCGTCCGTGAACTCGGGCCGGTTCAGCACCAATCGGTGGAACGGGAGGACGGTCGGGATCCCGTCGATCGCGCACTCGTCGAGCGCACGCCGGGCCCGCCGGATCGCCTCTTCGCGGGTCCGCCCGGTCACGATGATCTTCGCTACGAGCGAATCGAACTGATCCGGAACGATCGAGCCGTCCCGCACGCCGGCATCGATGCGCACCCCGGGCCCGGTCGGCCACTGCACCCGCTTCACGCGCCCGGGCGACGGCAGGAAGCCGCGGCCCGGGTCCTCCGCGTTGATGCGGAACTCGAACGCGTGGCAGCGCGGCTCCACCGGCTCCGTCAGGTCCAGAGCCTCGCCCGACGCGATGCGCAACTGCGCGGCGACGAGGTCGATCCCCGAGGTCTCCTCCGTGATCGGGTGCTCGACCTGCAGCCGGGTGTTCACCTCGAGGAAGCTGAGCATTCCGTTGCGATCGAGCAGGTACTCCACCGTACCGGCGCCGACATAGCCGACGTTCCGGAGGATCTCCGCGGCGGAGTCGACGATCTCCGCGCGCTGCTCGTCGGAGAGGAACGGCGCCGGCGCCTCCTCGACCAGCTTCTGGTTGCGGCGCTGCAGCGTGCAGTCGCGCGTACCGATCACCCGCACGTTCCCGGCCGCGTCGGCGAGCACCTGCGCCTCGATGTGCCGTGGGCGCTCCAGGAACTTCTCGACGAAGCACTCCGGGCGGCCGAAGGCGAGGCGCGCCTCCCGCACCGCGGATGCGAACGCCTCATCGATCTCGTCGAGATCATCGACGACCTTCATCCCGCGCCCGCCACCGCCGAATGCCGCCTTCACGACCACGGGAAGCCCGTGCAGGATCGCGAACTCCCGGATCTCGTCGGCCGTCGAAACCGGTCCGTCCGAGCCGGGTGCGAGGGGGGCTCCGGCCGCCATGGCCACCGCGCGGGCGCTGACCTTGTCGCCGAGCAGTCTGATCGCCTTCGCGGAGGGACCGATCCAGGTCAGACCGGCCTCGACGACGGCCTCGGCGAAGTCCCCGTTCTCGGAGAGGAAGCCGTATCCGGGGTGGACGGCGTCGCATCCGGAGCGCTCGGCGATCTCGAGCAGCTGAGCGCCATCGAGATAGGTCTCCGACGGGGTGGCGCCGCGGAGCGCATAGGCTTCGGTGGCGATGGAGACATGCGGGGCGTCCGCGTCCACTCCGGCGTAGACCGCGACGCTCTCCAGCCCCTGGTCGTCGCAGGCGCGCGCGATCCGGGCCGCGATCTCGCCCCGATTGGCGATGAGCACCTTCCTCACGAGTCCGCCCTCCGTTCTTGCTGTCCGTCGTCCGTCTCGGCGCGGGCGTTTCGCACGAATCTCACCCTCGCCCCGGGGCCCAGCTGCGCCGCCGTGTCGAGGTCGGCGTCGACGATCACGCCGATCACCGGGTAGCCTCCGGTCACCGGGTGGTCGGCGCCGAAGATCAGCGGCTGCCCGTCGGGCGGCACCTGGATCGAGCCGCGGACGATGCCCTCGCTCTGGAGCTCGTCCTGCACCGCGCGTTCGAGGGGTCGACCCGTGAGTCGCGAGGCCATGCGGCTGAACCGGTTGGATACCGTCCACGTCTCGGAGAAGAGCGCGTCGACGGCATCCGTGGTGAACCAGTCCTCGCGGGGGCCCGGGATCACGCGCAGATCCGTCTCCTGCGCCGCGGAGCGCAGCTCCGTCTCGGGCGCTGTCGAGCGCAGCTCCGTGTCCTGCACCGTCGAGCGCAGCTCCCCCTCCGGGTTGGACGCCACGGCCGAGACGTCCGCGGCACGGATGACCAGCCCGTCACCCGGCGCGAGCGGGGAAGGCCCGATGCCCGAATGCGTGTCGCGCGACCGGCTCTCGAGGACCGCCGGCGCGTCGATCCCTCCCCTGATCGCCGCATAGCTCCAGATCCCCCGATCGGCTTCCGCGATCGTGAGCTCCTCGCCGGCGAGCAGCACGAACGGCGTCCGCACGGCCGGGTTCCGCGGACCGAACCGCGCGGTTCGATCGGTCGCGCTCCGGATCGCGAGGCGGCCGGCCGCACCGGTCACCGCGACGACCTGATCCGTCTCGGCGCGGATCGAGAACCCTGCCCCGAGCGCCTCGATAGCCGCCTGACCCGCATAGTTGCCGACGAGCCGGTTCGCCTGGCGGAACGACGACCGATCCATCGCTCCGGCGGGCCCGACGCCGAGCACGGCGTGCCCGGGCCGGCCGAGATCCTGGATCGTCGCTCCCACGCCGGGCTGCACGATCACGACGTCGGCCCGATCCCGTTCGATCGGGGCGACGGGTTCGACCCGCGGCACGGACCCGGTGATCGGATGACGCACCGGCACGAAGCGGACCCGGTCGCCCGGATGGATGCGCGCCGGGTCGGCCAGGGACTCGTCCCAGAGCGTCTCATCGGTCCGGCCGATCAGCTGCCATCCGCCGGGGGAACTGCGCGGATAGACCGCCGAGTAGTTGTCGGCCAGTCCGACCGACCCGGCGGGAACCGAGGTCCTCGGCGACTCGCGGCGGGGGACGCGGACTCCCGATTCTCCGACGAGGTAGACGAATCCCGGAGCGAATCCCGTGAAGGCGGCCGTCCAGGTCCCGGAGGAATGCCAGCCGATCAGGGATTCGACGCTCCGCCCCATCCGCGCCGCGGTCTCGCGGAGATCCTCGCCCTCGTAAGACACGGGGATCCGGATCGTTCGCCCGATCCGGCCCGAGCGGCCGGAGGCGTTCAGCGACTCGACGTACTCGATGAGCGGCCGGACGAACCGGGGCGACCGTGCGACGACCAGCACCGTCCTCGCCGCGGCGACGACGTCGGACACTCCGCTCGGCGGATGCTCCTCCAGCTGCGCGCGCAGACCCATCGCGCCCTCGAGGGATCCCAGATCCACCAGGAACGCCCGATCCCCCGACCGCTTCACCGTGCGCCTCGGTTCGGTTGCCGCGTCGACGTTCATCGGTCCACGAAGCTCCGCGTCTCGACCCCGGCCTCGTGGAGCGCGCGTTCGATGCTCGCGGAGAGCTCGACGGCTCCGGGGGTGTCCCCGTGCAGGCACAGCGTCTCCGCGCCGATGTCGATGCGCGTGCCGTCGATCGCCAGCACGTGCCCGTCCACGATGCGAAGCGCGCGCTCCACGACCAGGGCCGAGTCGTGGATGACGGCATCGGGCTCCGTGCGCGGGACGAGCCCGCCGTCGCGCGTGTAAGCGCGGTCGGCGAAGGCCTCGACGACCGTCCGCACCCCCGCATCCTCGGCGCGCCGCTGGACCTCGGAGAACGGCGGCACGACGAGCGGGAAGGCGGGGTCGACGGCCCGGATCGCATCGACCACCGCCTGGGCGTGCGGCCGATGGCTCACGATCGCGTTGTACAGCGCCCCGTGCGGTTTCACGTAGCGCACCGACGTCCCCTCGGCATGCGCGAGGGCCTGCAGCAGCCCGATCTGGGCGATGAGCTCGTCTGCGAGCTCGACGGCCGGCACGTCGATGAACCGGCGGCCGAAGCCGGCGAGGTCTCGGTACGACGGGTGCGCTCCGACGATCACGCCCTGTCCGGCGGCGGCACGACAGGTCGCCCGGATGATGGTGGGATCGCCGGCGTGGCCCCCGCAGGCCACGTTCGCGCTCGAGATGTGGGCGAAGATCGCGTCGTCGTCGCCGACGACCCACTGACCGGAGAACTCGCCCACGTCGCTGTTCAGGTCGATGCTTCGCATGTGACCTCCGAACCCTGATGCTCATATCCGGATGACCAGATTGTTCAACAAAAGTAGCACAGTACCCCTGTTGTTCAGCAGAAGTTTCGCGGGCATGGTTGCCGGGCCGCTCGTACGAGGCCTGAGGATCGGGCGCGCCAGCCTCCCTCACCGAGGCTTCGCCGGCGCGGGACCGATCCTGCAGGACCGATCCGGCATCTGCAGCTATGCACCGATCTGCAGAAAAACACCGATCTGCAGAAAAACACCGATCCGCAGAAGAACACCGATCCGCTCGATATCCCTGTGCGATTCTGCAGATCGGTGCGATTCTGCTTCGGAGACGCGATCGCCATCAACCGCACGCACCCACGTACGCACCAAGCAGTATGCGGTCGCCCCGGCCCGCACGCACGCACGCACGCACGCACGCACGCACGAGACGGTACGCGATCGTCCGCGCTGCATCCTTTCGACGGACGATCCCGTACAGTCCCGACGATCTCGTACTGTCTCGACGGCGCCTCACTACCTCGACGGTTCCGCGCGGTTCCGTGCGGTTCCGTGCGGCGGCCCCGCCGACCTCGGCGCCGGCGACCCCAGGCCGCGATCCAGGGCCGCCGATCCGAGGGTTCCGGCAGAGGCTCGCCCTCCATCGGACACGACACGATTCCCCCGCGCACAACTAGGATTGGCGTGTGACCAACATCTCCCGTCTGTCGAAGAAGATCGGCGCCATCGCCGAGTCCGCCACCCTCAAGGTCGATGCGAAGGCGAAGGCCCTCCAGGCCGAGGGCCGACCCGTCATCAGCTACGCCGCGGGCGAGCCCGACTTCCCCACGCCGCCCCACATCGTCGACGCCGCGCGGGCCGCGCTCGACGACCCGAAGAACTTCCGCTACACCGCGGCGGCCGGGCTGCCGGAGCTGCGCGAGGCGATCGCGGCGAAGACCGCGCGCGACTCCGGCTGGGAGGTCCCCGCCTCGCAGGTCATCGTGACGAACGGCGGCAAGCAGGCGGTCTACCAGGCGTTCCAGGTGCTGCTCGATCCGGGCGACGAGGTGCTCGTGCCCGCACCGTACTGGACGAGCTACCCCGAGGCGATCCAGCTCGCCGACGGCGTGCCGGTCGAGGTGTTCGCCGGCGCCGACCAGGGCTACAAGGTGACGGTGGAGCAGCTCGAGGCGGCACGCACCGAGCGCACCAAGGTGCTGCTCTTCGTCTCGCCCTCGAACCCCACCGGAGCCGTCTACACGCCCGAGGAGACGACGGCCATCGGCGAGTGGGCCGAGGCGAACGGCCTCTGGATCGTCGCCGACGAGATCTACCAGAACCTGGTGTACGACGGCGTGCGCGCCGTGTCGATCGTCGAGGCGGTGCCGGCGCTGACGGATCGCACGATCCTCGTCAACGGCGTCGCGAAGACCTACGCCATGACCGGCTGGCGCCTCGGTTGGATGATCGGCCCGGCCGACATCATCAAGGGCGCCGCCAACCTGCAGTCGCACCTCTGCTCGAACGTGAACAACATCGCGCAGCGCGCGGCGATCGCGGCGCTGAACGGCCCGCAGGAGCCGATCGAGGAGATGCGGCTCGCCTTCGACCGCCGGCGCAAGCTGATCGTCGACGAGCTGAACCGGGTGCCCGGCTTCCACTGCCCGACCCCCGAGGGCGCGTTCTACGCCTATGTCGACGTGACGGGCGCGCTGGGCCGCGAGATCCGCGGCACGACGCCGAGAACCTCCCTCGAGCTGGCCGACCTGATCCTCTCGGAGGCCGAGGTCGCGGCGGTGCCGGGCGAGGCGTTCGGGCCGAGCGGCTACCTGCGCTTCAGCTACGCGCTCGGCGACGAGGCGTTGCTCGAGGGTGTGCGCCGGATCCAGACGCTGCTCGCCGAGTAGCACGGCGAACATGGCCGCACAGGCGCGGAGCCGCTCCGAGCAGGCGAGGAACTGGTTGCGACGGCGCATCGTCTCCGGCGAGTGGGAGCTGCACACGCGCATCCCGAGCGAGCTGGAACTGGCCGAGCAGTTCGGCGTCGCCCGCGGGACCATCCGCGAGGCGGTGCGCGGACTCACCGAGCTCGGCATGCTCGAGACGGCCGCCGGACGGGGCACCTTCGTGCGCTCGCGCACCCCGACCGACCGCGTGCTGCAGGATCTGCTGCTGGGCCGCGGGCCCGCCGAGTGCCTCGAGTTGCGGGCCGCGATCGAAGCCGAGGCCGCGCGTCGACTGGCCGGATCCGACGACCGCACCGTGCTGGATCGCCTCGCCGAGGTCGCCGCTCCCCGCGAGGGTCGCGAACGACTGCCCGGGGAGTTCCACGTGGGCCTCGTCGAGGCAGGCTGCGCCCCGCTCAGCGTGTCGCTGCACGCTGCGCTCCTCGTCGCCCTCGGCGGCTTCCTCGCGAGCGGTCGCATCGATCACGCGCTCGACGACACCTGCCGGCAGCAGGCCCATGACGAGATCCTCGACCGGATCCGCGCCGGAGATGCCGCACTGGCCGCGGAGACCGTTGCCCTGCACGCGCTCGGCGACTTCGTCGTGGTCGAGCGGGACTGAGCGCTCGGGCCGCGGACCGTCCCTGCCGCGGAGCGCTCCGGCCTTCGGAGTTCAGACCCGCCCGGGGATGACGAGCGGGGTCTTCGAGACCGGGTCGGGGATGATCGTGCAGGGGAGGTCGAACGCGCGCTCGATCAGCTCGGCCGTCACGATCTCGGCGGGCGCCCCCCGGCCGATGATCCCGCCGTCGCGCATCACGATCACGTGCGTCGCATACCGGAACGCGAGGTTCAGCTCGTGCAGCACGGCGACCACCGTGCGACCCTCGCGCTGCAGCCGCCGGGCGAGGTCGAGCACCTCGATCTGGTGCGAGACGTCGAGGAACGTGGTCGGTTCGTCGAGCAGCAGGATCGACGTCTGCTGGGCGAGCGCCATCGCGATCCAGACCCGCTGGCGCTGCCCGCCCGAGAGCTCGTCGACCCGTCGCTCCGCGAGATCCGCGACGTTCGCGGCGGCAAGCGCCTCCGCCACCGCGCGCTCGTCGCCGGGCGACCACTGCCGCAGCAGGCTCTGATGGGGGTACCGCCCGCGCGCGACCAGGTCGCTGAAGGTGATGCCCTCGGGCGCGGTGGGCGACTGCGGCAGCAGGCCGAGCTGCCGGGCCAGCGCCTTCGGGTGGTAGTCGGTCAGGGGCAGGCCGTCGAGGAGGGCCCGGCCGCCCGTCGGTCTGAGCATCCGCGCGAGCGCCTTCAGCAGGGTCGACTTGCCGCAGGCGTTGGGGCCGACGATCACGGTGAGCTCCCCCTCGAGCACCTCGACGTCGACACCGTGCAGGATCTCGTGACCGGGCCCGTAGCCGGCGCGCAGGGCTTCGCCGCGCAGTCGCCCGGCGGGCGCCGGCGGGGCCGTGGAACCGGCGGGTAGCGGGGCGTTCGCGTCCACAGGCGCTTCCTCTCGACGATGAGCAGCCAGACCAGGTAGGCGCCGCCGAGAGCGCCGGTGACGATGCCGACCGCGAGCTCGGTGGGGGCGAAGAGCCTCCGCGCGACGAGGTCGCTGACGAGCACGAGCACTCCGCCCATGAGGGCGGCCCCCGCGAGCGGCACGCCGGAGGTGCGGGTGAGACGCCGCATGAGATGAGGGGCGGCGAGGGCGATGAACGGGATCGGCCCGGTCGACGCGGTGGCGACCGCCATCAGGGCGACGGCGATGACGACGAGCAGGATCCGGCTGCGCATCGGCCGCACGCCGATGCCCGCCGCCGCCTCGTCCCCCAGCGGCAGCTGCGCGAGCGGGCCCGCCAGCAGCATGAGCGGCGGGACCAGGAGGGCGAGGGCGGCTCCGACGGCGAGCGCCTCGGGCCAGTGGGCACGACTTCCCCGACCGCCTCGCGGACGAATGGCTCCCCTGGGCCGAGCATCGCCTCGGCGAGCGCTTCGCTCCGGATCGCACCGGCGTCGCCGGGCAGAGCTTCGGCGGCCTCGCCGCGCTGCGCTGCGGCATCGGGCGCCCCGACGCGTTCGGGCTCGTCTTCGCCCAGTCCTCATCCCTCTGGCTCGAGACGCCGCTGCCGGCTCGGGGAGACGAAGCCCCGGCCGGTGCTCCGCCTGCGAGGGCGGGCCGGTCGGGAACAGGATCGCAGGCCGGATCCGCACCCCGCTTCCGACTCGAGGTGGGCACGCGCGAGGCCTCGATCCTGCAGGCGCACCGCGAACTGGCCCCGAAGCTGGCCGACACGGGAGCCCGGGTCGAACTGGTCGAGTTCGCGGGCGGGCATGACTACGCCTGCTGGCGGGGCGGCCTGCTCGCGGGCATCGGCGCCATGAGCGTCACGGCGTGAACGGCACGGCGCGATCGATGCGGCGACCCGCCTCTCGCCGGCGCCACCCCCTTGACCTCGCGGGACTCCGGCGCGAGCATCGAGGTGCAGTGCCGCGAAGCATGCGCGGCACGCGACGACCGGAGGATCCCATGAGCACCATGATCTTCGTCAATCTGCCGGCGAGCGATCTCGACCGCAGCCGAGCGTTCTACACCGCGCTCGGGTGCACGATCAACCCGCTCTTCACCGACGAGAACGCGATCTGCGTGGTCTGGAGCGACGACATCTTCTTCATGGTGCTGCGTCGCGAGTACTTCGCGACCTTCACCGACAAGCAGATCGTCGACCCGGCGACCAGCGCGCAGACCTCCCTGGGCTTCAGCCGCACCTCGCGCGCCGACGTCGATGCGGTGGTCGCGGCGGGCGCGGCCGCGGGCGGCACCGAACTCGGCGACCCCAAGGAACACGGCTTCATGTACCAGCGGAGCATCGCCGATCCCGACGGCAACGCGCTCGAGTTCCTGTACATGGAACCCGAAGCCGCCGAGCGCGGCCCCGACTCCTATATGGAAGAACAGGGCGGCGGCGATGCCTGAGGGCTCCGTGTCCGATGCCGCCGTGCCAGATGCCGCTGTGTCCGATGCCGCTGTATCCCGTGGCACCGCGGCGCACCGGTCAGATCGGGTCGACCGCGACGCACTGCTGATCGACCCGGCCGGGTTGCAGGCGCTCCTCCGCGCGGAAGCGCGCCTCCCACCCGGCGCACCGCGCACCCGCGTGCTCGACGTGCGCTGGACGCTGGCGCAGCCCGACGGCCGACCGGCCTACCGCGAGGGGCACCTTCCCGGAGCGGTCTACGTCGACCTCGACACCGAGCTCTCGATGCACGGCCCCGCCACGGCCGGGCGTCACCCGCTGCCCGACGGCGACACACTGACCGCGGCCGCCCGCCGCTGGGGGCTGCGACCGGGCGATGCCGTGGTCGCTTACGACGGCGGCGGCAACTTCGCAGCCGCACGCCTCTGGTGGCTGCTGCGGGACGCGGGGGTCGACCGGGTGCGCCTGCTCGACGGCGCGCTGCCCGCGTGGGTCACCGCCGGGCTCCCGCTGGAGCAGGGCGACGCGGATCCCGCGCCCGGCACCGTCGAGCTCCGGCCGGGTCGCCTGCCGCGGATCGAGCTCGAGGATGCGGCGGCCTTCGCGCTCGAGCACCTGCTGCTCGACGTGCGAGCGACGGAGCGCTACGCAGGCCGCCAGGAGCCCATCGACCCGCGCGCCGGGCACATCCCGGGAGCGCGGAATCTGCCGACTGGCGGGAACCTCGACGACGACGGGTGGTTCCTCCCCGTCGAGGAGCTGCGACGGAGGTTCGCGACCGCCGGAACGAAGCCGGGAACCGAGACGGGAGAGGAGCACGGGCCCGGTACGCGGATCGGCGCCTACTGCGGATCCGGCATCACCGCGAGCCACACCGTCTTCGCGCTCGCGCTCGCGGGGCGGGAGGGCGCGCTCTTCCCCGGCTCCTGGTCGCAGTGGGCGAACCACCCCGAGCTGCCCGTCGCGACCGGGGAGGCGCCGTAATCGGCACCTCCCCGGAACGCGCGAAGGCCCCGATCCTTCGCGATGCTCCTCGCGGGACCGGGGCCCTCGGGCACCCTGGAACGGGTTACGCTCCGACGTAGTACCCGTCGGCGACGGTGAGCGCCTCGTCGATGATGGCGAGACCGCGGACCAGATCCTCCTCGCCGATGATCAGCGGCGGGGCGAACTGCATGCGGTTGAAGTGCGCGAACGGCACCAGGCCGGCCTGCTTGCACGCCGCGATCACGGCGTTCATTGGGGCGGCTGCCTCGCCCGCTGCGTTGTAGGGCACGAGCGGCTCACGGGTCTCGCGATCCACCACGAGATCCAGCGCCCAGAAGAGGCCCTTGCCGCGGGCCTCGCCGACCGACTTGTGCTTCGCCACCATCTCGGCTGCCCACGGCGCCACGACGCGCTCGCCCAGATCGCGCACGTTCTCGAGCACCTTCTCGTCCTCGAAGACGTCGAAGGTCGCGATGCCCGCGGCGCAGGCCAGCGGGTGGCCCGAGTAGGTCAGCCCGCCCGGGAAGGCGCGGTCGCCGAAGGTCTCGTGGATCGCCTCGGAGATCACAACGCCGCCCAGCGGCACGTAGCCCGAGTTGACGCCCTTCGCGAAGGTGACGAGGTCGGGCTTCACGTCGTAGCCCTGGTAGGCGAACCACTCGCCGGTGCGGCCGAAGCCGACCATGACCTCGTCGCAGATCATCACGATGCCGTACGTGTCGCACAGCGCGCGCACGCCGGCCAGGTATCCGGGCGTGGGCGGCAGCACGCCGTTGGTGCCGGTGACGGTCTCGAGGATGATGGCCGCGATGGTGCTCGGGCCCTCGAGCTGGATGGTGTGCTCCAGGTGCTGGAGCGCGCGCTCGGTCTCCTGCTCCGGGGTCTCGGCGTGGAACTCCGAGCGGTAGGTGTAGGGGCCGAAGAAGTGGACGACGTTCGCGTCGATCACGCCGTTGGCCCAGCGGCGCGGATCACCCGTCATGGTGATCGCGGTCGCGGTGGAGCCGTGGTACGAGCGGTAGCGGGCCAGCACCTTCTGGCGCCCCGTGTGGTGGCGCGCCATGCGGATCGCGTACTCGTTGGCATCGGCGCCGCCGTTGGTGAAGAACACCGAGCGCGCGCCCTCGAAGGAGTGCTCGACGATGCGCTTGGCGAGCTCGCCGCGCACGTCGTTGGCGATGGCGGGCTGGATCGTGGCCAGGCGGCCGGCCTGCTCCTGGATCGCCTTCACCAGACCGGGGTGCTGGTGGCCCAGGTTCAGGTTGACGAGCTGCGACGAGAAGTCGAGGTACTCGTTGCCGTCGTAGTCCCAGAACCGCACGCCCTCGCCCTTGGCGATGGGCATCGGGCTGATCAAGTTCTGCGCCGACCACGAGTGGAAGACGTAGTCGCGGTCGTTCTGGCGCACCTCGCGCTGCGCCTCGGTGTCGCCGAAGCTCTGCGGATTGCCGTGCAGGTCGATGTAATCACTCATTGTTTGTCTCTCTCCGTAATTCCGTCATCCTGCGCGAAGGCGGCGAAGCCGTCGGAGTCGCAGGATCTCATATCGAAACGTGAGATCCTGCGACTCCGTGCGCGTTGCGCCCTCCGCGCAGGATGACGCTTCGCGTCAGCTGTTGCTCGGGAAACCGAGGTCGACCTTCGACTGCTCCGCGTTCGGCCAGCGGGTCGTGACGACCTTGCTACGGGTGTAGAAGTTGATCGACTCGGGGCCGTAGATGTGGGTGTCGCCGAAGAGCGAGTCCTTCCAGCCGCCGAACGAGAACGAGCCGACGGGCACGGGGATCGGCACGTTGATGCCGACCATGCCGGCCTCGACGTCGAACTCGAAGGCGCGAGCCGTCGCGCCGTCGCGGGTGAAGATGCCCGTGCCGTTGCCGAACTGGTGCGTGTTGATGAGCTCCAGGCCCTCCTCGTAGGTGTCGACGCGGACGACCGCGAGCACCGGGCCGAAGATCTCGTCGAGGTACACCTTGCTGTCGGTCTTCACGTGGTCGAGCAGCGAGACGCCGGTGAAGAAGCCGTTGCCCTCGAACTTCGCCTCGCGGCCGTCGACGACCACGGTCGCCCCCTCCGCCTCGGCGCCGGCGACGTAGGACTCCACGCGAGCCTTCGCCTCGGCGGTGATGAGCGGGCCCATCTCCGAGGCGGGATCGGTGCCGTCGCCGATCACGAGCTTCTCCATGCGCTCCTTGATCTTCGCGACGAGCTCGTCGCCGACGCCGCCGACGGCGACCACGACCGAGATCGCCATGCAGCGCTCGCCTGCCGAGCCGTACGCGGCCGAGACCACATTGTCGGCGGTCATGTTGAGCTCGGCGTCGGGCATCACCATCGCGTGGTTCTTCGCGCCGCCGAGGGCCTGGACGCGCTTGCCGTTGGCGGCCGCGCGCTCGTAGATGTACTTCGCGATCGGGGTGGAGCCGACGAAGCTGACGGCCTTCACGTCCGGGCTGTCCAGCAGGGTGTCGACGGCGGTCTTGTCGCCGTGCACGACGTTGAGCACGCCGTCGGGCAGGCCGGCCTCGCGGAAGAGGTCGGCGATGAACACCGAGGCGGAGGGATCGCGCTCGGAGGGCTTCAGCACCACGGTGTTGCCGCAGGCGATCGCACTGGCGATCATCCACAGCGGCACCATCACCGGGAAGTTGAAGGGGGTGATCGCCGCGACGACGCCGACCGGCTGCTTGATGGAGTGCACGTCGACGCCGGTGGAGACCTGCTCGTCGCGCTCGCCCTTCAGCAGGTGCAGCAGGCCCGAGGCGAACTCCACGTTCTCGAGGCCGCGGGCGATCTCGCCGGCGGCGTCCGAGAGGACCTTGCCGTGCTCGCTCGTGACGATGGCGGCCAGCTCGGGGGTGCGCTGCTTGAGCAGCTGGCGCAGGTTGAAGAACACATCTGCGCGCTTCGTCAGGCTGGTCTTGCGCCAGGCGGGGAGCGCGGCCTTCGCCGCGGCGATGGCCTGTTCGACGGTCGCGACGGAGGCGATGGACAGCTCGTGCTGCTCCTCGCCGGTAGCCGGGTTGTAGACCGGCTGGGTGCGCTCGGCGTCGGTGACCTTCTCACCGGCGATGACGTGGGGGATGCGTGCCATGACTGCTGGGCCCTCTTCTCTCGAATGTCTCGATTGGTCAAAGTGTTCGATGGCCCGGAGGCGCTATCCCTGCCAGTATTTCAAGGGCTCGGCTCGTTGTAAGCAGTCAGACCATCCGCACTTGCCGTCGGATTCATACAGAACGTATGATCGATGGATGCAGGATCCTGCCGACCAAGCCGATTACGCCGAGCACTCGCCGCTCCCGACGGTGCGCGAGATCCTCGCGCTGCCCGAGGTGGAGGCCGGTCGGCCGGAGCTCGTCGCGGGGGCGAGCGGCCAGGACCGCGAGGTGCGCTGGGCGCACGTCGCCGCGGGTCGCGGCGTCGCGGCCCTGCTCGACGGCGGCGAGCTGATCCTCACGACCGGAGCCGGCTGGCCGCAGGGCGGCCCCGAGCTGCGCACGCTCGTCGAGGAACTGCTCGGCGCGGGGATCTCCGGCATCGTGCTCGAGCTCGGGCGGGGCTTCGCCGAGCCTCCGGAGGCGCTGATCCGGGGCTGCGACGCGCACGCCGTACCGCTGATCGTGCTGCGCCGCGAGGTGCGCTTCGTGCAGATCACGCAGCGGGTGCACCAACGGATCCTCGGCGCCCAGAACGAGGCCCTGCGCGCCCGCGCCGAGGTGCACGAGATGCTGACCGAGCTGGGCCTGAACCGCAGCCCGGTCGACTACGTGGTGGAACAGCTCGCCGGGACGCTGCAGGCCCCGGTCGTGCTGGAGGATCCGTCCCACCGGGTGGTCGCCTTCGCCGGATTCGGATCGGCGGTGACGGAGTCGCTCGCCCCGTGGGCCGGGACGGTGCCCGCGGCGGGGTCCCCGACCGTGCCGGCGGGCTCCGAACGCGTGCCGGTCGAGGCGCGCGGCACCCGCTGGGGCGCGCTCACGGCGCTGCCGGGCCCGGCGCACCCCGCCGGCCGGCGCACCGTGCTGGAACTCGGAGCATTCGCCCTCGCGCTCGGACGGCTCGCCGATGCCGAGGGAGAGCAGTGGTTGCAATTCGGTTCGAAGCGGGTGTTCGAGACGCTGCTCGGCGGCCGTTATCGCACCGACGCCGAGCTCGCGGCGCAGCTCGCCGCTGCGGGGCTGCCGATCGAGGGGCGCGTGGTAATCGCCGCGACGCTGCGCGGCACCGGTGACTTCGGTGCGCACCCCTCTCTCGAGCGGGCGGCCATCGAGACGGCGCTGCGGCGCTCCGTCGCGCCCGAGGGGCGGGTGCTGCTGGCCCCGGCCGCCGCGCTCGAGGCCGGGGCCGGCGTCACCCCGGGGATCGAAGCCGAGGCGGAAGCCGGGCGCGAGCCGCTGCTGGCGCTGATCTCCCTGCCCGAGGACGATCCGCGCGCCGAGGGATCGCCGAGCCGCGCCGCGCCGCCGCTCGCCGTCCGGCTCGCCCGCGAGCTCGACATGCTGGTGCCCGGTCCGACGCCGGACGCGTGGCGCACCCATCTCGCGCTCGGCGCGCCGGAACGGCGCCTGCGCCAGGTGGTGGCCTCGCTCGAGCAGCTCCGCGCGGCCGGCCGCCTGGCCGCTTCGGCGGAGACCGGCCGCGTCACGGTGCAGCAGGTGGAGCGGCAGCCGCTCGCGCATCTGATCCGCGGGCTGGCCGGGCTGCCCGAGCTGCAGCGCTTCGCCGACGACGCCCTCGGCCCGCTCGTCGAGCACGATGCGAGCACCGGCCCGGGGCACAGCGGTGACCTGCTGCGCGTCCTCGACGCCTACCTCACGAACCCGAGCAACCGCTCCCTGGCCGCGAACCGGGCGCGCCTCTCCCGCTCGGTCTTCTACCAGCGCCTCGCGCTCATCGAGGAGCTGCTCGGGGTGGATCTCGCGGACGGCGAGACGATCGCCACGCTGACGGTCGCATTGCTCGCTCGGCCGGTGTAGGCGCCCCGTCATCCTGCGGTTGCGGCGGCCGCAGGACGCCGGACGACGATCAGTCGGGCGCGTCGGGGATCCATTCGCCGTCGCGGCGGTCGAAGACGATGTGCGTCTCGGTGCCGCGAACGGAGGGGTGGACGGTGATGTGATCCAGCACGAAGTTCCGCAGTTCGTCGCTGCTCGCCACGGCGAGGGTGAGCATGAAGTCGTAGCGGCCGGTGAGGTTCATGACCTGGATCACGTGGGGCGCGCGCACCATGCTCGTCATGAAGCGGTCGACGACATCGCGGGAGTGATTGGCGAGGTACACCATGATGACGGCGTGCAGCGGGTGGCCGAGCCGGGCATGGTCGACTTCGAGCCGGCGGGGGCGGATCACGCCGGCATCGCGCATGCGGCGGACGCGGTAGGCGCAGGTGGACTCGGCGGTGCCGACGGCGGCGGCGATGGCCTTGTTCGTGAGGCCGGGGTCGGCGCTCAGGACGCGGACGATCTCGTAGTCGAGGCGGTCGAGCCCCGGGTCGGCCGTTTGCCCGTTCGGCATGTTCCCTCCTGGATTCCTCGGTCGATTTGCTCGAATCGCAGTTCTTGTGCGCAATTCTTGCACGAGGATCAAGTTCGCTTCCCCTGAGATGCTCGGGGAGCGAGACTGTCGACATGACCGGCTCACCGATGAACCTCGACACCCTCGCCGTCCACGCGGGCCGCGACGATCTGACCCCGCTCGGCGTGCACGCGCTGCCGATCGACCTCTCGACCACGAATCCGCTCGCCTCGATCGAGCAGGGCGGCACCTCGTACGACGCCCTCGCGAGCGGCGGAACCGTGCCCGCGAGCGGCAGCGCCGTCTACGAACGCCTCTGGAACCCGACCGTCGCGCGCTTCGAAGCGGGCCTCGCCCGGCTCGAGCACGCCGAGGCCGCCGTGGCCTTCGCCAGCGGTATGGCCGCGCTCACCGCGGCACTGCTCGCATTCGCCTCCGCGACCGGCAAGCGCCACGTCGTCGCCGTGCGCCCGCTCTACGGCGGCACGGATCATCTGCTCGCGTCGGGTCTGCTGGGCACCGAGGTGACCTTCTGCCGACCCGACGAGGTGGCGGCCTCCCGCCGCCCAGACACCGGGCTCGTCATCGTCGAGACCCCCGCGAACCCGACGCTCGAGCTGGTGAGCATCGCCGCGGTCGTCGCGCAGGCCGGCGAGGTGCCGGTGCTCGTCGACAACACCTTCGCGACCCCGGTGCTGCAGAACCCGCTCGACCACGGCGCCGCGCTCTCGATGCACAGCGCTACGAAGTATCTCGGCGGGCACGGCGATGCGATGGGCGGCATCATCGCCTGCGCCGAGGCGCACGCCGAGATGCTGCGGCCGATCCGCGCGATCACCGGGGCGATCCTCCACCCGCTCGCCGCATATCTGCTGCACCGCGGCCTGGCGACGCTGCCGGTGCGGGTGCGCGCCCAGCAGGAGAACGCCGGACGCGTGGCCGCATGGCTCGCCGAGCAGCCGGGCGTCGACGAGGTCTTATACCCCGGCCTCGACGGCGACCCGCACGGCATCATCGGCGCGCAGATGGCCGGCCCGGGCGCGATGGTCGCGGCGCGGCTCTCGGGCGGCGCCGAGGCCGCCGAGCGCCTGACGTCGTCCGTGCGGGTGTTCACGCACGCCGTCTCGCTCGGCGGCGTCGACTCGCTCATCGAGAACCCCGCCGCG
The DNA here is from genome assembly GCF_910593785.1 of Leucobacter soli. GTDB lineage: Bacteria > Actinomycetota > Actinomycetes > Actinomycetales > Microbacteriaceae > Leucobacter > Leucobacter soli. The sequence continues at coordinate 46,612 of NZ_CAJVAP010000022.1, forward strand.
CTCACCCACCGCCCCGTCGCGAGCGATGCGAAGCCCGACGCGGGAATCGTGCGCCTCTCCATCGGGCTCGAGAGCGCGGACGACCTGATCGCCGATCTCGAGCAGGGGCTTCGACGACACTGAGCCCGCGGCGGCACTGACGCTGTCGCACTTCACCGCGGGATGCCGAGCTGAGAGACACTGGAGTCGGGAGGCACGCCATGACCGAACAACGCAGGGACGACGCAGGGCGACGCGACGGCGACGCCGCGCACCGCGAGGACCCGGCGCGTCAGTTCGAGACCTCGATCCAGGCCGATCCGCCGACGACGAACTCGCGTCCGCTGACCGCATCGTCGGGCGACGACGCCCTGAGCGAGATCTCGCAGCGCGTGCTGTGGCTCGCCACCGCGATGATCGACGCGGCGAACCGCGGCCGGCCGAACCCCGACGGAGTGAAGGTCGGCGGGCACCAGGCGTCGTCGGCATCGATGACCGGCATCATGACGGCGCTGTGGTTCTCGGAGCTCACGGCGCTCGATCGGGTGTCGGTGAAGCCGCACGCCTCTCCGGTGCTGCACGCGATCAACTATCTGCTCGGCGAGCTCGACGAGTCGTACCTGACCACGCTGCGCTCGCTCGGCGGCCTGCAGCCCTACCCGTCGCGCGCGAAGGATCCCGATACCGTCGACTTCTCTACCGGCTCGGTGGGCATCGGCGCGACCGCACCGATCTGGGCCGCGCTCGCGCATCGCTACCTCTCGGACCGCTTCCCCGAGACGCCGCCGGCCGGCCGGTTCATCTCGCTGCTCGGCGACGCCGAGATGGACGAGGGCGCGGTGTGGGAGGCGATCATCGATCCCGAGGTGCGTCAGCTCGGCGAGGTGGTGTGGATCGTCGACCTCAATCGGCAGTCGCTCGACCGGGTGATCCCCGACACGCAGATCCGCCGCCTGCGCGGCATGTTCGCGGCGGCCGACTGGCAGGTGCTCGCCTGCACCTGGGGGCGGCGACTGCAGACCGCGTTCGCCGCAGAGGGCGGCGACGTCTTCGAAGCGCGGATGCGCCGTATGCCGAACGAGGAGTACCAGCGCATTCTGCGCGCTCACCCCGAGGAGGTGCGCAGGCGCCTGCTCTCGGGCATGACGGAGGGCGATGCGACCGTGCTCGATCGGCTGCTCGCCGCGTACGGCGACCTCGACCTCGCCGAGCTGGTGCGCGATCTCGGCGGGCACGACCTCGACGAGCTGCAGTCGACTTTCGCGCAGATCGACGACACCCGGCCGACCGTGATCTTCGCCTATACGATCAAGGGCCGCGGCCTCGCCCTCGAGGGGCACCCCAGCAACCATGCCGCGCAGCTGACGCTCGAGCAGATGCAGGAGCTGGCCGTCGCCTCGGGCATGTCGCTCGACGAGCCATGGCGGCGGTTCCCCGAGGGATCCGCCGCCGCGCAGATCTGCGCCGACGCAGCCGCGCGTCTGCGGCGCGATCCTTCGCCCGCGGTCGCCGTGCCGCCCGTGCCGTGCGAGTTCGAGTGGCGGCACAAGGCCGTGACCTCGACCCAGGCGACGCTCGGGCACTTCCTCTCCGACCTGCGCCGGGCCGCCCCCGAACTCGCCGAGCGCGTGGTCACGGCGAGCCCCGACGTGGCCAGCTCGACGAACCTCGGCGGTTGGATCAACAAGACCGGGGTGTGGTCGCTCGCCGGCCGGCACGACTGGTTCGCCGACGACCGCGAGCGCCTGCTGAAGTGGCACGAGAACGCCCGCGGCCAGCACATCGAGCTCGGCATCGCCGAGGTGAACCTGGTGAGCCTCGCCGCCGAGCTCGGGCTGACGGGGTCGCGCTGGGGCCAGCCGCTGATCCCGATCGCGACGCTCTACGACCCCTTCATCGGCCGCGCGCTCGAGCCCTGGACCTTCGGCCTCTACGCGGGCGGGCGCTCGATCGTCGTGGGCACGCCCTCGGGCGTCACGCTCGCGCCCGAGGGCGGGGCGCACCAGTCGATAGGCACGCCGTCGATCACGCTCGAGATCCCCGAGCTGACGAGTTGGGAACCGGCGTTCGCGCAGGATCTCGAGTGGACGATGCTCGAGGCGATCCGCGACGTCGCCGACCCGGCCGGGGGCTCCGCCTACTTCCGCCTCTCGACGCGACCGGTCGACCAGTCCCTCGCCCGCGTGCCCGAGGATGCGCTGCTGCGGGAGCGGCGGCGCGAGGAGGTGCTCGCGGGCGGATACCGGCTGAGCGAGCACCCGGCCCCGGAGGACGAGGTGACGCTGGTCGGCGTCGGCGCGATCATGCCCGAGGTGTGCGCGGCGGCGGATCGGCTGGCGGGGCTCGGCGTGCGCGCGGGCGTCGTCTGCGCGACCAGCCCGAGCCTGCTGTTCCGCGCGCTGCGCGAGCGCGACCGCGTGGCGGCGAGCGCCCGATCCGGCATTCTTCAGCGCCTCTTCCCTTCCGAGCACCCGGCACCGCTCGTGACCGCGGTCGATGCCCACCCGCACACGCTCGCCTTCCTCGCCGGGGTGCGCGGCGATCGGACGCGCACCCTCGGCGTAACGCACTTCGGGCAGGGCGCGAGCGCGAGCGACGCCTATCGGCTCCACGGGATCGACACGGAGTCCATCGCCGCGGCGGCGCTCGACCTCGCCGGCGCGGCCTGATCCGCCGGGTGCGCCGCCCGTCCGCCACGGCTTCGATACCCTCGGAGGCGTGAGTGATGCTTCCGGACGCCTCGCGCTGCTGCGCGCCACCGTCGTCATCGTGGCGCGGGGCGGGCTGCGCGCGCTGACCTACCGGGCGGTCGCCGCCGAGGCCGGGGTCTCCCACGGCCTGGTGCGGCACCACTTCGGTTCGCGCGACCAGCTGATCGCCGACGCCATGGACTTCGGCATCGAGGAGAGCCTGCGCGCATCCAACATGATCAACAGCGAGCTGACCGTCGAGGAGTTCGCGGCCGGCATCGAGTCGCTCGCGGCGCGGCAGGGCGACATCCACGCCTTCCAGTACGAGCTGCTGCTCGAATCCCGGCGCAGGCCCGAACTGCGGGAGACGGCGGAGCGCTACTCCCGCAGCTACCGCGAGGCGATCGACGCCCAGCTGCGCCGCCTCGGGGTGGACGAACCGGGGCTGGCCGAGCTCGTCTGGTTCGCGCTCGACGGGCTCGTGTTCAACCAGCTCGTGCACCCGGGCGATGTCGAGCCGGCGCTCACCCGCATCCGCGCCCTGATCGAGTCGGCCGCGAAGGGCTGATCCGCAGGACGAGGCCGACCGCCACTGCCTCACGGCCTCGGCTCCCCCGGCTTTTCGCGGCATCGGCGCCGAAGCGACGATCCGCGGAGCCGAATCCGTGCGATGCCGTACGCCGGTGCTCAGTGGTGCAGCCCACCACCGAGCGGAGCGATCCCGCGCGCCGCGATCCTTCACCCCTCCTTGACTATCCACTTGGATAGCCTTACGCTGGCATCCAGGCCGCCGCGGCCGATCGCACTCCATCCGCGCACCCCCATCCCGACGAAGGGACCCCTGTGACCGACAGCAGCTCCACCGCAATCGAGTTCCTCTACCTCAGCGAGCCGGACATGATCGCCGCCGGGGTCACCGACATGGCCGCCTGCGTCGACACCATGAGCGAGATGCTCCTGGACTTCAAGCGCGGCGACTACCGCATGGCGGGCGTCGAGAACAACCTGCACGGCGCGCAGATCTACTTCCCGCAGGAGTCGCCGTTCGCGGGCATGCCGCTCGACGGCCCGGATCGGCGCTTCATGGCCATGCCGGCGTACCTCGGCGGCGGCTTCCAGACGGCCGGCTGCAAATGGTACGGCTCCAACACCGAGAATCGCGCACTCGGCCTGCCGCGCTCGATCCTCATGTTCACCCTCAACGACAAAGACACGGGGGCTCCCCTCGCGCACATGTCGGCCAATCTGCTGAGCGCCTACCGCACCGGCGCGATCCCCGGCATCGGCGCCCGCCACCTCGCCCGCGAGGATGCGAAGGTCGTCGGCATCGCGGGCCCCGGACCCGTCAACCGCACCTCGCTCGAGGGCCTCATCGCCGTGCGCCCCGGCATCGACACCATCAAGGTGTTCGGCCGCAGCCAGGGCGGCGTCGACGCGTTCATCGCCTGGGCGGCCGAGCGCTTCCCCCAGCTCACCTCCATCGAGCAGGTCGACTCCCTGCAGGCCTCGGTCGAGGGCTGCGACATCGTCAGCATCGCGATCCCGAGCCCCTCGGGCACCGAGCACTACCCGCACGTCGCCGACGCCTGGGTGAAGCCCGGCGCCCTCATCCTCTGCTCCGCGCACCTCGCACTCGAGGAGAGCCTGACCCTGCGCTCCCGCCACGTCGCCGACGCCCGCAGCATCTACGAGGCCTGGGCATCCGAGCTCCCGGCCCCCGCCCACGATCTCGTCGGCATCTGGGGCATGCACCTGGTCGACCGCGTGCGCGACGGGCGCATGGCCCCCGAGCAGTTCGAGGATCTGGGCGAGATCATCGAGGGCGACACCCCGGGCCGCACGAGCGACGACGAGGTGTTCATCTACTCGGTCGGCGGCATGCCGGTCGAGGATGTCGCCTGGGCGACGAAGGTGTACCGCAACGCGCTCGAACGGGGCATCGGCACCAGGCTGAAGCTCTGGGACGAGCCCGCCCTGGCGTAGGATCGCGCCTCCGCCGCCCGACATCCTGCTGCCGCCACGCTCCCCTCATCCTGCGCGGAGTGAACGCAGCGAACGAAGTCGCAGGATCCATCCGCACCCATTCAGAACCTGGATCCTGCGATCCCCCCCCGGAGCCGCAGGAAGACGAGAACAAGAAGGATCGACATGGAAACCCAGAAGACGAACGTCGTGGTGATCGGCGCCGGCACCGTCGGCTCGATGGCGCTGTGGCAGCTGAGCAAGCGCGACGGGCTCGACGTGGTCGGCATCGAGCAGTACGGGCGCGTGCACTCCCACGGCTCGTACGCCGGGGAGTCGCGGGTGTTCCGCACCGCGGTGCACGAGGGCGGCACGTACGTGCGGATGATCCAGCGCTCGCGCGAGCTGTGGCGCGAGCTCGAGGCGGAGTCCGGCCGGAGCATCTACGCAGAGGTCGGCTGCCTGAGCATCGCCCCCGAGGGCTTCCCGGATCTCGAGACGGCACTCGGCACCGTGCGCGACTTCGACCTGCCCCACCGCGTACTGAGCACCGAGGAACTGCGCGCGGAGTTCCCGCAGCACCGCGTCCACGACGGCGATGTCGGCCTGCTCGACGCGCACGGCGGTGGCCTGCGGCCCGAGGTCGCGGTGATGAGTGCCCTGGACCTCGCCGAGGCGAACGGCGCGAAGCTGCTGTTCAACACCCCGGTCATCGACGTCGAGGAACGGCCGGACGGGGTCGTCGTGCGGACGACCCAGGGGGCATGGATCGCCGACACCGTGATCCTTGCTTCCGGATCCTGGTCGTCCCGGCTCTCCCCCGAGCTGAACGAGCTGCTGCGCCTGCAGGTGCTGGGTCTCACCTGGTTCATGCCGAAGCAGCCGGAGCTGTTCGCGCCCGAACGGTTCCCGGCGTTCCTGCGCGACGCGGGGTCGGTGCACTTCTTCGGGGCGCCGAGCTTCGACGGCTACGCGTTCAAGGCCTGCACCAACCCGGAGTGGCCCGTCTACCGCGACGTCTCCGAGGTGCCGACGACGCACACCCGCGAGGAGCTGATCCGGATCGGCCAGCGCGCCGCCGAGCTGTTCGAAGGAGTGAACCCCGAGCCGGTGCGCCAGAGCGTGCACCACTGCGCCTACACGCCGGATCGCCTGCCGGTCGTCGACCGCTCCGCGAGCGGCCGCCTCGTGACGATCGCGGGCCTCTCGGGCCACGGCTTCAAGTTCTCGCCTCAGCTCGGCGAGTGGGCCGCGCAACTGGCGATGGACGAGGAGAGCACGGTCGATCCGCGCTTCGCGCTCCCCGCCCATCTGAGCCGCCTCGCCGAGACGGGCCCGTACACCGGCGGCGGGCACTGACCGCGCGCGCTCGCGTCCACGCCCACACCCGCCCCGGGGCCCGTATCCGCCCCGCGCCCGCACGCGCCCTGGTACCCGCAC
>NZ_CAJVAP010000023.1 GCF_910593785.1 Leucobacter soli
CCCGCAGTTCGACCCCAACCAGCCTCCGCCGCAGCCCCCGGCCGCACCCGCCTACACCGGTGCGCCGGCGCCGGCGCCGGCCGCTCAGCCCGGCAGGACGCTCGGCATCGTCGGCCTGATCCTCGCGTTCCTTCTGCCGGTCATCGGCATGATCCTCGGCATCGTCGCCGTCGTGCAGTCGAAGAAGGCCGGCGCGAAGAACGGGCTGGGCGTCGCCGCGATCATCGTCGGCGCGGTGCTCACGCTCTTCTGGATCATCGGCATGATCCTCTTCGTCACCGCCATGTCGGCGATCGGCGGCAGCGTGCTCGACGCGGCCGAGGCCTGCGCGAACGGTGCGGAGAGCGTAGAGGTCGCCGGACAGCTGATCAGCTGCGCCGACGTGCTCTCGCAGTAGCGCGTCCTCGGGCACGCCACGGCGAGCCATTCTCCGGCATCCGCCCCGTCCAGCCGCTCCGGCCGGGCGGGGCGGATCGCTGTCCGGCCGGTCCGCGGCGCCGCACGCCGCGCGAACGGCATACTGAGGGTGTGTCGAAGCACAGTGACCGAACGGTGCGCATCGCGCGGATCCTGCTCGGCGTCTTCGCCGTCGCGCTCGGAGTCGTCGTGCTCCTGCCGTCGGACGGGCACACCGCGCTCACCCTGACCGCGCGTGCGGCACGCTGGGCCGCCGAGGCGACGGGCCTGCCCTACCCGCAGGTCTTCGCGGCGATCGAGTTCGGTGCCAACGCGGCGCTCTTCCTGCCGCTCGGTCTCCTCCTGCCGCTCACCGTAGGCGGTGTGCGCGGCGATCGGAGCGCACTTCCTCGCACACCGCGGCGAACGGCGGTGCTCGCAGGGTTCGCGGTGCTCACCGGGTTCGCCGTCTCGCTCGGGATCGAATCGCTGCAGCGCGTCATACCCGGCCGCGTCAGCGACCCGAGAGACGTGATCGCCAACACCCTCGGCGCCCTCCTGGGTGCGCTGATCCTGTCGTTTCTACTCGCTCTTCGGTCGGAGCCGGATCCCGCGACGCCGCAGGCCGCCCCGCCGACGCGGACTCCGACGCCGACGCGGACTCCGGCGCCGACGCGGACACCGGCGCCGGCGGTGGGTCAGCCGTCGAACAACTCCGACTCCGGCCGCTCGTAACGGCTCGAGCGGATCCGCCGGGCGCGCGTCAAGCCGTGCGCCCGGTACCGGATTCGCGCGGATCCGCCTCCGGACCGGCGACCAGCCCGAGCGCCACCAGCGTATGCGCGTCGCGGATCCCGTACTCCCCGGCGAGGCGCCGCAGCTCGGCCAGCTCGAACCAGCGCGCCTCCTCGACCTCCTCGTCGGTCGTGCCGAGTGGAACCGACTCGTCGACCGTGCAGGCGACGATGCCGAAGCGCTGCGGGAACATCGTCGAATCGACGTAGTAGCGGCCGATGACCCGAGGATCGACTCCCGTGTACCCGGTCTCCTCGAACAGCTCGCGCATGGCGGCGCGGATCAGCGCGGCGTCGCTGTACGCATCGTCCGGTTCGCCTGCCGCAGAGGCGCCGGTCGCGCCGCCTACGGCACTGGTGCCGGCCGCGTCACCTACGGCGTCGGTGCCGATAGCACCGCCCAAGGCGTCGGTGCCGATAGCGCCTCCCACGGCGTCGACGGCCTCGCTCGATCCGCGCGGCAGCTCCCAGAGCTCCTCGCCGGTGGAGACCCGCACGCTCCGCACCATCAGTAGCTGGGCGCCGCGCCGTGCCGCGACGGCCACGCCTGGCCGCCCGTCCGCGACGACCAGCCGGTGGTGCCGATAGCGGTGACCCGGCGGATGCTCGACCTCGGCGGCCTCCAGACGCACCGAAAGCGACCCTGCGGCCTCGTACACGGGCTGGAACTCCGGCACTAGAGCTTCCTCAGCAGGACCTTCTGCACGCGGTGATCCGCCTCCTTGCGCAGCACGAGCGAGGCGCGGGCGCGAGTGGGCCGGATGTTCTCGATCAGGTTCGGCTCGTTGATGCCCTTCCAGTACTCGTGCGCGAGGGCGCGCGCCTCATCGTCCTCGAGCTCGGCGAAGCCGCGGAAGTACGAGTCCGGGTCGGTGAAGGCCTGCTCCTTCAGCTGCAGGAAGCGGTTGGTGAACCACGCCTCGATGTCGGCGGTGCGGGCGTCGACGTAGATCGAGAAGTCGAAGAGATCCGAGACCGCGAGCGGATGCTCCATCGAGGCGGGCTGCAGCACGTTCAGGCCCTCGACGATGAGGATGTCGGGTCGGCGCACCACGGTGAACTCGCCGGGCACGATGTCGTAGATCAGGTGGCTGTAGTGCGGCGCTCCGACCTCGGGCACACCGGACTTCACCTGCGAGACGAAGCGCAGCAGCGCGCGCCGATCGTAGGACTCCGGGAAGCCCTTGCGGTGCGCGATGCCGCGCCGCTCGAGTTCGGCGTTGGGGTAGAGGAAGCCGTCGGTGGTGACGAGCTGCACCTCCGGGGTCTCCGGCCAGCGGGCGAGCATGTCGCGCAGCACGCGCGCGACCGTCGACTTGCCGACCGCGACGGAGCCCGCGATGCCGAGCACGAACGGGGTGGGCCGGTCGGTGCGGCGACCGAGGAAACCTCGGGTGCGGCGGTGGACCTCCCGGCCCGCGATCGCGTACTGGTTGATGAGGCGGCTCAACGGGCGGTACACCTCGCCCACCTCGGTCAGGTCGAGCGGCTCGCCGAGTCCGCGGTACGTGTCGAGCTCGGCCTCGGTGAGCGGCATCGGAGTCTCGCCCGCGAGTCTCGCCCACTCCTCACGGCCGATCTCGATGAAGGGGCTCGTCGCATCGTGCCGCGTGAGCGCCTGGGTATCGGCGCCGACGGCGGCGTCGGTCGGGGGTGTGCTGGGCTCGGTCATCGCACATCCATGGTGCCACTAAACTTGCCGGCATGTGCGGAATCGTGGGTTATGTCGGCCCGAACGACACGGTCGATGCCCTGCTCGGCGGCCTGAGACGGCTGGAGTACCGCGGTTACGACTCCGCCGGAATCGCCGTGCTCGACGAGCGGGGCGGGCTCGCGGTCCGCAAGCGGGCCGGCAAGCTGGCGCGGCTGATCGAGCTGGTCGAGGCCAGCCCGGTGGCGGCGGGAGGCACCGGGATCGGGCACACCCGCTGGGCCACGCACGGCGGGCCGACCGACGAGAACGCCCACCCGCACCTGGGCGACGGCGGCAAGCTGGCGGTGATCCACAACGGCATCATCGAGAACTTCGCCGAGCTGCGCGCGGAGGTCGAGGCCGGCGGCGTCGAGCTGATCAGCGAGACGGACACCGAGGTCGTCGCCGCCCTGCTCGGTCTCGAGGTGGCGCGCCTCGGCGACCTGGAGCGCGCGTTCCGCGCGGTGGTCGTGCGGTTGCACGGCACGTTCACGCTGCTCGCCCTGCATCGGGACGCCCCGGGCACCGTGGTGGCTGCCCGGCACAATTCGCCGCTCGTCGTGGGGCTCGGCGACGGGGAGAACTTCCTGGGCAGCGATGTCGCCGCCTTCGTCGCGCACACGCGTCGCGCGGTGGCGGTGGACGAGGACAACATCGCGGTCATCACTCCGGACGAGGTGCGGATCACCGACTTCTCCGGGGACCCGGTCGAGTTCGCCGAGTTCGAGGTGGCCTGGAACGCCGACGCTGCGGAGAAGGGCGGCTGGCCCTCGTTCATGGCGAAGGAGATCACCGAGCAGCCGGAGGCGATCGCGAACACGGTCCGCGGACGGATCGTGGGCGGCACTGCCGACGGTGATGGCGCTGCCGACGCTGCCGGCGGCGCCCGCGTCGAGATCCCGGAGCTGACCGAGCTGGGCGACGACACGCTGCGGAACATCGATCGCATCGTCATCATCGCCTGCGGTACGGCCTCCTACGCCGGCCAGATCGGCGCCTACGCGATCGAGCAGTGGGCCCGCGTGCCGGTGGAGGTGCAGCTGAGCCACGAGTTCCGCTACCGGGATCCCGTGCTCGACGAGCGCACCGCCGTGATCTCGGTGAGCCAGTCGGGCGAAACCATGGACACCCTCATGGCGGTGAAGTACGCGAAGGATCGGGGCGCGCTCAGCGTCTCGGTGTGCAACACGCAGAGCGCGACGATCCCGCGCGAGAGCGACGCCGCCGTCTACACGCACGCGGGGCCCGAGGTGGCGGTCGCCTCGACGAAGGCGTTCACGGCGCAGATCGCGGCGCTCTACCTGATCGGGCTGCACCTCGGCCGGGTCAGGGGCACGTTGAGCGACGCGGATGCCGCAGCAGCCATCCGTGCGTTCGACGCGCTCCCTTCGGCCATGGCCGAAGCCGTGGAGACCCACGAGCAGATCGCGCAGCTCGCGCACTGGATGGCAGACACCCGATCGGTCCTGTTCCTCGGGCGGCATGTCGGCTACCCGGCGGCGCTCGAGGGCGCGCTCAAGCTGAAGGAGATCGCCTACATCCACGCCGAGGGCTTCGCCGCGGGCGAGCTGAAGCACGGCCCTATCGCGCTCATCGATCACGGCCAGCCGGTGTTCGTGCTGGTGCCGTCGCCGCGCAAGGCGCCCGTGATGCACTCCAAGGTGGTCTCCAACATCCAGGAGATCCGGGCGCGGGGCGCGCGGGTGATCGCGATCGTGGAGAAGGGCGACACCGCGGTGCTGCCCTACGCCGACGACGTGATCCGGCTCCCGCTCACCGACGCGCTCTTCGAACCCCTCGTGCAGGTCGTGCCGCTCCAGTGGTTCGCCCTCGAACTCTCCACCGCGAAGGGGCTCGACGTCGACCAGCCGCGCAACCTCGCGAAGTCGGTGACGGTGGAGTAGCGGTGCTGCACGGCATCGGCGTCGACACGGTCGACATCCCGCGCTTCGCACGACGGCTCGAGCGGACGCCCGCACTGCGCGCGCGCCTGTTCACCGCGGCGGAGCGGGAGCTGCCGGTCCATTCGCTCGCGGCGCGCTTCGCCGCGAAGGAGGCGCTCATCAAGGCGATCGGCGGATCCGGCGGTCTCGGCTGGCAGGACATCGAGATCGTGCGCGACGCCGACCGCGCGCCTTCGTTCGCGCCGACGCCGGGGCTGCGGCGGGAGCTCGGCTCCCGCGGTGCCGGTCGGGCCCATCTGTCGATGACGCACGACGGCGGCTTCGCGACCGCCTTCGTTATCCTGGAGCGCACGACGGACGGAGCGGAAGAGTGAGAACAGGATCCATGCGCGTCGCCGAGATCTCCCTGCCCGCGATCCGGCACAACGTGCACCGAATCCGGGAGCTCACCGGAGGCGCCGTGATCGCGGTGATGAAGGCGAACGGCTACGGCCACGGAGCCGTGCACTGCGCACGGGCCGCGATCGAGGCCGGGGCCGCGATCATCGGGGTCGCCGACCTCGAGGAGGCGCTCGCCCTGCGCGAAGCCGGCATCGACGGGCCGATCCTGTGCTGGCTGCACGGTGTGCGGGTCGACTGGGACGCCGCGGTCGACGCCGGCATCGAGGTCGGAATCAGTCACCTCTCGCAGCTCGAGGGCGTTGCGGCCGCTGCCGGACGCGCCGGCCGAACGGCGGACGTACAGTTCAAGCTCGACACCGGCCTGAGCCGGAACGGAGCCGGCGTGGAGGAGTGGACCGATCTCTTCGCGCGCGGCGCCGAGCTCGTCCGGTCCGGCGAGATCCGGGTGCGCGGCGTCTTCAGCCACATGGCGAACGCGGGGGAGGAGCACGACCTCGTGCAGGCCGCCCGCTTCGACGAGGCGCTGGCGCTGCTGCGCGGCGCCGGCATCGAGCCCGAGTTCATCCACCTCGCGGCGTCCGCAGCGACCTTCGCGCGGCCCGGCCTCTACTACAACACGGTGCGCGTGGGCATGGCGGTGTACGGTTGCAGCCCGTTCCCCGACCGGACGTCGGCGGAGCTCGGGCTGATCCCCGCGATGACGCTGCGCTCGGAGATCGTCGGGTTGCGCGCGGTGCCGGAGGGTACCGGCGTCTCCTACGGCTACAACCATGTCACCCAGGGCGGTACGACGCTCGCCCTCGTCCCGATGGGCTATGCCGACGGCATGCCGCGCGCACTGAACGGCGCCGGAGCGACCGTCGCGATCGCAGGTACGCACTGCCCGATCGTGGGGCGCATCGGCATGGATCAGTGCATCGTCGATGTGGGCTCGCTCGCGCGCAAGGTCAGCGTGGGGGAGCCGGTCGTGCTGTTCGGGGATCCGAGCACGGGCGTGCCGCCGGCCGAGGTATGGTCCGAGGTGCTCGGCACGATCGTGTACGAGGTCGTCGTCGGCATCGGCCCCCGAGTGCTCAGAGTCGCGGTCGACCATCTGCCCGGTGCTCCGGACGAGGATGTGCTCGTGCCGGCGGCCGGTGACCGGAGCGGCGAGCCCGTCTCGCAGCGCTTCGACGTCTCGGATCCCGAGCGCATGCACGAGCTCGGAGTCGAGCTCGGCGGGCGTCTCGCGGCGGGCGACCTCGTGATCCTGACCGGCCCGCTCGGAGCGGGCAAGACCACGCTGACCCGCGGCATCGGCGAAGGCCTCGGCGTCCGCGGTCCGGTGACGAGCCCGACCTTCGTACTGGCGCGCACGCATCCATCTCTCGTCGACGGGCCGCCGCTCATCCACCTCGATGCGTACCGCCTCGCCGACGCCGCAGAACTCGACGACCTGGACCTCGACTTCGACGGCTCGGTCGTCGTCGCCGAGTGGGGAGCCGGGATGCTCGAGGAACGCGGATCCTGGATCGAGATCGTCATCGAACGGCCGACGGGATCGACCGCCGCGGGCGGGGCACTCGAGGATGAGGATCTCGGCGAGGAGCTGATCGAGCCGCGCGTCATGACGATCGCCGGATACGGGCCGCGTTGGGCGGACGGAGTGCTGCCGTGAACGAGGGAGCGCTGCGCGGGACGGCGTCGAACGACGGGGCGCCGAACGACGGGGCGGAGATCCAGGACCCGGCGCCGCGCGGCGTCAGCGCACCGGAGCTCGGCGCGCAGACGCTGCTCGCGATCGACACGGCGCTCGGCACCAGCGTGGCGCTCGGCGTCGGCGGAGGAGCCGGCGGTACACCCGGTGGCCGGATCTTCGAGGTCGCGAGCGATGATCCGCGCGGGCACACCGAGGCCATCGGCGTGCTGATTTCCCAGGTGTTCGAGATCGCCGAGTCGTCGCCGACCGAGGTGACGGGGGTGGTCGTCGGGATCGGGCCGGGCCCCTTCACCGGGTTGCGCGTCGGCATCGCCGCAGCACATGCCTTCGCTGCGGGCCGCGGGGTGCCGCTGCTGCCGCTGCAGGGCCACGAGGCCGTCGCGCTCGCCGTGCTCGAGGCAGGTGCGGCCGCACCCGGCCTGCGCGTGGTGCAGGACGCGAAGCGGCGCGAACTCTTCGTCACCGAGTACGCCGGGCTCGACTGGGCGGGCATTCCGGTGCGCACGGTCGATCCGCACCTCGCTGCACGCGAAGGCTTCGCGGCCCGGCCCGGAGACGTCTGGCCCGAACGGATCCCGGCGGCCGGTCTCGTGCGGCTCGCGGCGCGGCGGCTCGCGGCAGGCCGAGGATTCGAATCGGATCGTGCGCTCTACCTCCGCACCCCCGACGTCTTTCCGCCCGCCGTGCGGAAGCGGGTCTCCACGTGAGCGCCGTACCGCTGCTGCGCGCGGCGACGGTCGACGATCTCGACGCGATCTGGACGATCGAGGCGGCGGTCTTCGGCGCCGAGGCCTGGAGCCGCGAGATGCTGCGCGAGGAGTTGACCGCCGATCATCGCGCCTACCTGGCGCTCGAGGGCGAAGACGGTGCGGTGCTGGGGTACGCCGGGCTGCTTTCGGTCGGCACGGAGGGCGACATCCAGACCATCGCACTCGCCCCCGAGGCGCGCGGCGCCGGCCTGGGGAGAACGATGATGAACGTGCTGCTCGACGAGGCCGCCCGGCGCGGCGTGCACGAAGTGTTCCTCGAGGTGCGCGCCGACAACCCGGTCGCGCGCGGACTCTACGCCTCGCTCGGCTTCGACGAGATCGGGGTGCGGCCCCGTTACTATCAGCCGGACGATGTGGATGCCGTGGTGATGAGATTGATGATGGAGGAGCGTCGATGACCGTCGCCGAACCCCTGGTCCTCGGCATCGAGACGAGTTGCGACGAGACCGGCATCGGCATCGTGCGCGGGCGCACGCTGCTCGCCAACACGATCGCCTCGTCGATGGACGAGCACGCCCGCTTCGGCGGGGTCGTGCCCGAGGTCGCCGCGCGCGCGCACCTCGAGGCGCTGACGCCCGCGATCGGCCGCGCGGTCGCCGACGCGGGGATCCGCCTCGACGACCTCGACGCGATCGCCGTGACCTGCGGCCCGGGTCTCGCCGGCGCGCTCATGGTCGGTGTCGCCGCGGCGAAGTCGCTCGCCGTCGCGCTCGGGAAGCCGCTCTACGCGGTGAACCATCTGGTGGGCCACGTCGGCGCCGACCTGCTGCAGGGGGAGGGGCTGCGCGAGGTGGCCGGGACGGCGGGCGAGCTCGAGCTGCCGACCGTGGCGCTGCTCGTCTCGGGAGGGCACACCTCGCTGCTGCTCGTGCGCGACCTCGTGAGCGATGTGGAGCTGCTGGGGGAGACGATCGACGATGCCGCCGGGGAGGCCTTCGACAAGGTCGCCCGGCTGCTCGGCCTGCCCTACCCGGGAGGGCCGCACATCGACCGGGTCGCCGCGGACGGCGACCCTGCCGCGATCCGCTTCCCGCGCGGTCTGACGCTGCCCAAGGACCTCGCGCGGCACCGCTACGACTTCTCCTTCTCCGGGCTGAAGACCTCGGTCGCGCGCTGGGTCGAGAAGGCCGAGGCCGCCGGTGAGCCGGTGCCGGTTCCCGACGTCGCGGCGAGCTTCCGCGAGGCCGTCGCCGACGTGCTGACGGCGAAGGCGGTGGCAGCCTGCCGCGACCTCGGCGTGCCGCGCCTGCTGCTCGGCGGCGGAGTCGCCGCGAACGCGCGCGTGCGGGAGCTGGCCGGCGAGCGCGCCGCGGCGGCCGGGATCGAGCTGCGCGTCCCGCCGCTCTCGCTGTGCACCGACAACGGCGCCATGATCGCCTCGCTCGGGGCGCAGCTCGTCGCCGCCGGTAGCGCGCCCTCGGGGCTCGGCTTCGGGGCGGACTCCACGCTGCCGGTCACGCAGATCCAGCTCTGAGCGATATCCGATGCTGATCGAGGAGCGGGTATGAGGATCGAGTTCGGCGGCGGCGAGCTGTTCGACGAGTTGCGGCCGCTCTGGGAGGCGCTCTTCGATCACCACGTCTCCGTCGGCGCCGCGGGGCTCGCGACGATCCCGCGCGAGCAGAGCTGGCCGCTGCGCGCCGCCCACTACGAACGCATCTTCGCGGGGCACCCGTGGGCCGGTGTCTGGCTGGCGCGGGGAGACGACGCGAGCGGCTCCGGCGCGGATCGGCCGATCGGCTACGCTCTTGCCTTCGAGACGGAGCTCGATTTCCGTGCCGCGACGGTTCTCGAGACGCTGAGCCTGCTGCCCGAGGCGCGCGGAACGGGTGCGGGGAGCGAACTCATGCGGCTCGTGTTCGAGGAGGCGGCGGGGCGCGGAGCCGAGCTCGGGATCATCGACGTGATGGGCGGCAACGACCGGGCGAAGGCGCTCTACCTGCGCAGCGGCCACCTGCCGTACTCGGAGACCTGGATGCGCTCGACCCCTCCCGCTCAGGAGCCCGGCGCCGGGCGGGTGACGTTTCTCGACGGCTCGCTCGTGAAGCTCGCGGCGAGGAGCGGGTTCGATCTCGAGTTCCTGCCCGGCCCCGACGACACCTGGGTGTCACCGGACCGGCTCGCCCTGCTCACGCCCGTCGAGGCGGAGAGCGCATGGACGATCCGCGAACTCGAACTGCTCTTCGCCGCGCTGCAGAGCTCGGGGCTGTGGACGATCCTGGTCGAGATCCCGGTGCCGCCGCGCGCCGCGCCTCTTCGCGAGGCGCTCGCCGCCGCCGGTTTCCGCCTCGCCCTGGAGCGTCTCGTGCGGCAGCTCGCGGGCTGAGCCCGGCCCTCGACCCACGCGAGTGCGCAGTTGCTCGGTCGTGCAGGGTTCGCCCGCGCCCGACCCCGCACAACTCAGCACTTGCGGGCGGCGGATCGGAAGATCAGAGGATCTCGGTGTCGATGAAGCGGTCGTCGTTCTTGCGCGGCTCGATGCGGCCGTCGGTGTTGTTCGTCAGCAGCCACAGGGTGCCGTCGGGGGTGAGGGTCACGTCGCGAATGCGTCCGTATTCGCCGACGAAGTAGTCCTTGTCCTTGCCGAGATTCGCGAGCGGCACTGAGCGCAGCCGCTGCCCGCGCAGGTTCGCGATGTAGATCCTGCCGTCGGCGATGGCGATGCCGCTCGGGCTCGCCTCCGACGGCGACCACTGCTGCACCGGGTCCGTGTAGCGGTCGTCGCCCGAGACGCCCTCGACGACGGGCCAGCCGTAGTTCGCGCCCGCCTCGATCACGTTGAGCTCGTCCCAGGTGTCCTGGCCGAACTCGGAGGCGTACATCGTGCCGTCCTCATCCCAGGCGATGCCCTGCGGGTTGCGGTGCCCGTAGCTGTAGACGGGGGAGCCCGAGAACGGGTTGTCCTTCGGCACCTTGCCGGTCGCGGTGAGGCGCAGGATCTTGCCTCCGAGGCTGTCGCGATCCTGCGCGAGACCCGGCTGCCCGGCGTCGCCGACGGTGACGTAGAGCTTGCCGTCGGGGCCGAAGGCGATCCTGCCGCCGTTGTGGCTCGCCGCGCTCGGCAGGCCGTCGATGACGGTCCGCGCCTTGCCGAGCTTCAGCGCCCCCGGCTCGCCCCGCAGCGGAAAGCGTTGCACGCGGTTGCTGTTCGCCGCCGTCGAATACGCGTAGAGGTAGGTGCCGTCGGCAACCTCTCCGGTCTGCGGATCGATCACCGCGTCGTCATCGGCGGAGCTCCGCACGGCGAGCCCGAGCAGGCCGCCCTCACCGCCGTGCACCACACCCGCGACCGTCGTGATCCGGCGCTTCGAGCCGTCTTCGGCGAGCTCGAAGATCCGGCCGCTGTCGCGTTCGCTCACGATCGCGGTGTTGCCGACGAAGACGACGGACCACGGCGCCTCGAGACCGGTCGTCGCCTCGCGAGGGCCGGCCGGCTCCGCGGCCGTCTCCTCGGGCTCCGGTGTATCGGGCTCCTCGGTCTCGGGCGGGGCGATCGTCGGCAGATCCTCGGCCTCCGAGGGCGGCTCCGCCGTCCCGCCGCAGGCCGCGAGCGCGACCGTCATCGCCGAGGCGAGCAGCAGTGCGCAGATGCGCGACATCATGACGAACCCCCTTCAACGCGTGCGCCGCCCACGCTAACCGATGCCGCTGATCTCGCGCTCAGGATCGGGATCGCGCTCAGGATCGGGATCAGGATCAGGAATGGTCCCGACTCGGGCTCTGTCCGAGATCGTGCCTTGGGATCCGGCGTGACGGATGCCCGAGCGAAGGACGATCCCGGGCCGGACACGATCAGATCAGAACAGTGTCGGAGTCTCGGGGGAGAACGACGGCCCGGAGCCCGCCGCGCGGGCGAGCGCGGGCGGAGGAGCCGGCCGTTCGCCCCGCTCGAGCCCGTACCGGCGGATCAACGGCCGGATCCGCGCGGCGAGCTCGCGACGATACGCCTGCGGCGCCCGGCTGCTGCTCCCCGGATAGAGCGAGCGGTAGGCGGGCAGCAGCTCGGGGTGCTCCCGCTCGAGCCAGGCGAAGAACCAGGGCTTGACGTGCGTGCGCAGGTGCAGCGGCCCGTACATCACCGAGCGGGCGCCCGCCTCCCGGATCTCGCTCAGGAGGCGGGCGAGGTGGGCGGTGGAGTCGGTGAGGCGCGGCAGCACCGGCATCAGGAAGACATCGCAGGCGAGCCCCGCCGCGCTCGCCGTAGCGACGGTCTCGAGTCGCGCGCGCGTACTCGGCGTGCCGGGTTCGATCGACTGCTGCAGGGCCGGATCGCCGACCGCGATCGACATCGCGAGCGAGACCGGCACGCGATCCGCCGCCTCCGAGATCAGCGGCAGGTCCCGCCGGAGGAGGGTGCCCTTGGTGAGGATCGAGAGCGGGGTGCCGCTCTCGGACAACGCGCGGATGATGCCCGGCATCAGGCGGTACCGCCCCTCGGCGCGCTGATACGGATCCGTGTTCGTGCCGAGCGCCACATGCTCGTGCGCCCAACTCGGGCGGTGCAGCTCCCGGCGCAGGACCTCGGCCACATTGACCTTGACGATGATCTGCGAGTCGAAGTCCCGGCCCGTGTCGAGCTCGAGATAGCGGTGCGATCCGCGTGCGAAGCAGTAGACGCACGCGTGGGAGCAGCCGCGGTAGGGGTTGACCGTCCATGAGAACGGCATCGAGGATCCCCCGGGCACGCGGTTCAGCGCGCTCTTGGCCAGCACCTCGTGGAACACCGCGCCCTGGAACTCGGGGGTGCGCACCGAGCGCAGGTGCCCCGGTACGGCGGCCACCTCGGCGAGGGCGAGCCCCGGCAATGCTCCGTCGTCCGCCGTTCCGGCTGCGCGCTGCCCGTTCCACCTCATGCCGACCATTCGAACATATATTCGAATCATCGGCAAGCGCTCGCGGAGTCTCCTGCAATGCCGCCCTGCGCCGGGTACCCGGCGCAGGGCTTCGAGTGCCCCGCGCGATCCGGCATCGGATAACGCTTCGATCACATGATCCGAGGTGCTCCGCCGGTACCACGGAGGCTATGCGATAGCCTCGGGTTGTACCGGGAATGGCCCCGGTGACCAGCGGTCAGACGTCTGAAGAGAGGGTCTGGAATGGCGACAACGGTGTCGAATACGGTCGAGGCGGATGCCTCCGGGCCCCGCGAAGCGGAGGGCTCGGTGGTGCTCGATCGAGTGACCAAGCGCTATGGAGAGATGGCCGCGGTCGACGATCTCTCGCTCGATATCCGCCCCGGCGAGTTCCTCTCGCTGCTCGGGCCGTCGGGCTGCGGCAAGACGACGACGCTGCGCATGATCGCGGGGTTCGAGCAGCCGGACGCCGGCGACCTCCGCATCTCCGGCAGGTCGGTGCTCGGCGTGCCGCCGTACAAGCGCAACGTGAACACGGTGTTCCAGGCGTATGCGCTCTTCCCCCACATGACGGTCGCGCAGAACGTCGCCTACGGGCTGCAGGAGCGCCGGGTGCCGAAGGCGCAGGTGCGCGAGCGCGTGGCCGAGGCGCTCGCGATGGTGCAGATGCGCTCGTTCGCCGAGCGGAAGCCGACTCAGCTCTCGGGCGGCCAGCAGCAGCGCGTCGCGCTCGCCCGTGCCCTCGTGAACCGCCCGAGCGTGCTGCTGCTCGACGAGCCGCTCGCCGCGCTCGACCGGAAACTGCGGGAGGAGATGCAGCTCGAGCTCAAGCTGATCCAGGCGAAGCTCGGCATCACCTTCGTCTTCGTCACCCACGATCAAGGCGAGGCGCTCTCGATGAGCGACCGGATCGCGGTGATGCGCGAGGGCCGGATCGAGCAACTCGCCGACTCGACGACGATCTACAGCAACCCGGTGTCGGCCTACGTCGCCTCGTTCGTCGGCCAGCAGAATTTCTTCTCGGGAACGGTCTCCGCCGACGGCTCGGGCATCGCGAGCGAGTACGGGGTGCTGCGGCCGGCAGCAGCCGTCACCGCTGTCGGCCCGGGCCAGCGCGCACGAGCAGCCGTGCGGCCGGAGTTCATCGAGATCACGGCGGACCGCCCGGCGGTCGACGCCAACGCCGTCGAAGGCAAGGTGATCGGCGTCTCCCACCTGGGGGAGACGCAGCAGTTCCTCGTGCAGCTCGGCCCCGAGATGTCGCTGATCTCTCGGCTGCCGACCCCGAACGCGCCGGCCGTCGGCGTCGGCGATCGGGTGTGGTGCTCCTGGCGCCCCGGTTCGGTCCAGGTGTTCGCCGAAGACGAGGCCATCACCGAAGACGGCTTCAGCGCGCCGCCCACCACGACGGCCATCCCCACGACTTGACGACGCAGCGACGACGCACAGAGAGACAGAGGAAGATCATGACCGAACACACTCCCATCCGTATTCTGGCCGACGCCTCGCAGGTACCCGGTGTCGTGCGCAACCTCTCGCGCCGGAGACTGCTCTCGGCCACCGCGATCGTCGGCGGCAGCGCACTGCTCGCCGCCTGCTCGAGCGGCGGCGGCGGAACGAGCACCGGTGGCGGCGGGGATTCCACGGCCACCGGTGGCCCGCTCGAGGACGAGCTGTCGATCTTCACCTGGGGCGACTACGACGCGCCGGAGGTGCTCGAGGGCTTCACCGCAGAGCTGGGCCCGAAGATCATCCTCGACTCGTACGGCTCGAACGAGGAGATGATCTCGAAGCTGATCGCCGCGAAGGGCACGGCCGGCTACGACATCCTCGTGCCGACCGGCGTCTACATCCCGCAGCTCATCGAGCACGGCCTGCTGATGAAGCTCAATATGGATCTGATCCCGAACATCGAGCACATGGACCCCGAGTTCTTGAACCTCGCGTGGGATCCGAACGGCGAGTACTCGATCTGCAAGGCGTGGGGCACGACAGGCTTCGTCTACGACAAGACCGTCATCAAGCGGGATCTCAAGACCTGGAACGACTTCCTCGACGCAGCGAAGAACGAGGCCAGCGGCAAGACCAGCGTGCTCGACGACCCGGCCGAGCTGACCGGCATGTACTTCTGGGCCAACGGAATCGATTGGAGCACGACCGACGAGGCCGAGCTCCAGGCCGCTGAGGACTTCCTCGTGAACGAGCTCGCGCCGCACATCTCGACGTTCGACTCCTACCCCGGCGGCGGCGCCATCTCGCAGGGTACAGCCGCGCTGTTCCAGGCGTGGAACGGCGACGCGCGCCAGGGCATTCTCGAATCGAAGGATCCGGACAAGTGGCAGTGGGTGCTCGGCGCCCCCGCCACCGAACTGTGGGTCGACAATTGGGTGATCTCATCGAGCGCGCCGAACCCCGAGGCGGCGCACGCGTTCATCAACTTCGTGCTGGAACCCGAGAACCAGCTGCTGAACGTGAGCTACATCGGCTACCACACGGGCGCGAAGGACATCGAGCAGAAGGCCCGCGATGCCGAGCTGCCGATGCTCGACCTGATCTTCTTCACCCCGGAGCAGATCGCGACCATGCACGAGGGCGAGGTAAACGAAGCCACCGAGCGCGTCGTCGACATCTACAACAAGATGAAGGCAGCCGCCAGTGCGTAAACTGCGCACTCCGGGCTACGCCCTCGCGCTCCCTGCCTGGATCTGGCTCTTCGTCTTCTTCCTGGTGCCGGTCGCGGTCGTGTTCTGGTACAGCTTCGGCTACAAGCCGGGGCTGTTCGGCACGCATGCGAACGACGTCCTCTCGTTCGACCGCTACGCGGAGGTGTTCACGCCCACGTTCCTCGGAACGTTCACGAACACGCTGTGGATCGGCATCTTCGGCACGCTGCTGTGCTTCATCGTCGGTGCCCCGATCGCGTACTGGATGGCGCTGAAGGCGCCGGCGAACATGAAGGGCCTGCTGCTGGCGCTCGTGCTCGTGCCGTTCTGGACGAACTTCCTGGTGCGCACCATCGGCTGGCTCGTCGTGCTCTCGCCCGAGGGGTGGCTCTCGACCGCGCTGCAGGCGATCGGCTTCGACCCGATCAGCATGCTCTACACGCGTTCCGCGGTGCTCTTCGGCGTGGTCTACAACTATCTGCCGCTCATGATCCTGCCGCTGTTCGTCGCCTTCGACCGGGTGGGCGCGGTGACGCGGGAGGCATCGAAGGATCTCGGTGCGAACTCGATCCGTACCTTCATGCGGGTCACCTTCCCGCTCGCGCGTCCCGGCATCGTGGTCGGCGTGCTGCTCGTCTACATCCCGTTGATGGGCGACTACATCACCGCGGTCGTGCTCGGCGGTGCGAAGGGCAACATGGTGGGGCAGATGCTGGCCTCGCAGTTCCAGACCGCCCAGAACTGGGCGCTGGGTTCGGCGATGGCGATCATGCTGATCCTCATGATCGCGATCACCATCGCGGTCGGCGCGTTGCTGGCGTGGCTGATCTCGCTGCCGTTCAAGTACCAGAACCAGGTGAAGCTCGAGGGGGTGGCGGCATGACCGCGATCGATGGGGCCCAGCGGCTCGGCGTTCCCGAGTCGCATACCGAGACCGCGCCTCCGGTGCACCGGGTGCGCAAGCCGCTGACGGATCGGCTGCTGAAATGGTGGAGCATCCTCGTCTTCATCTTCCTCTTCACGCCGATCCTCGTGATCGTGATCTATTCCTTCAACACCGGCCGCCTGCTCGTCGCCTTCGACGAGTTCGGCCTCGACAGCTACGCCGCGCTGTTCCAGAAGCACGTGTTGAGCGACGCGGTGATGGTCTCGCTGCGCGTGGCGCTGATCGCCTCGATCTTCGCGGCCGCGCTCGGCACCTTCGCCGGTATCGCGCTCGCGCGCCGGCCCGGCAAGTGGACGCTCTGGTTCGTGGCGTTCCTGCTGCTCGTCGCGGTGACGCCCGATATCGTGGCCGCGGTCGCATTGCTGCCCTGGCTCGTGTTCCTGGGGCAGGATCTCGGCCTCTTCGTCTTCAACGACGGCATCGTGCGCCTCACGGTCGGCAGCTCGCTGTTCTCGATCGCCGTGGTGACCTACATCGTGCGCGCACGCCTCGTCGGCATGCCGGCGAACCTGGAGGAGGCCGCGGCCGACCTGTACTCGCCCCCCGCGCGGACCTTCCGCAAGGTGACGCTGCCGCTGGCGATGCCGGCGATCCTCGCCGGCTTCCTGCTGTCGTTCACCTTCGCGCTCGATGACACGATCGTGGCGTCGTTCGTGCAGGTCTCGGGGTCGACGCCGTGGCCGGTGTACGTGCTGAGCGCGCTGCGCAGTGGGCTCCGGCCCGAGATCGCCGCCGTGTCGACGCTGATGCTGCTCCTCACGCTGATCGCGCTCGCGATCGTCGCGATCGTGCTGAAGCGCGCGGGCGACTCCAGCACTGATATCGCCCGCACGATGGCGGGCGGGTAAGCGCGATCCCGGGTGGTGGCCTGAGGACCGGCTCCGGTGCGCTAAGCTTGTGCGGTGCGCCTCCGTAGCTCAGGGGATAGAGCGCCGGTTTCCGGTACCGTAGGTCGGGGGTTCGAATCCCTCCGGGGGCACTCGTTCGAAGCGGGGTCGTCTGGTCAGAAATGGCCGGCCGGCCCCGCTTTTCATTGGATCGGGGCCAGAGCCGGGGCCGGCAGTGTGCCGGCATTCTCCTGAATGATAAGAATTATCGCTATCAAGATTCGAAGAATTTAACCTGCCCTTCCCATAGCGGCCATGTATTCGGGGTCGCGGCGCTACCTGAGTTCGGTGTGCTGGTTCGTGGCCGCTCGCAGTGCGGTCGATGCATGTGAACGCAGCGAACGAAGGAAGACATGACGAACGAAGTCCGTGCACCGTGGGCGACGCGCGGCGGGGCAACCCTCGCGCTCGCCGCTCTGCTCGGCGGAGCCCTGGTCGTACCCGTAACGGGTGCGGCTTCGGCAGCCGAAGTCGAGATCCCCACCACGCCGGTGATCAGCACCGGCACGACCTGGAAGTACCTCGACACCAACGTCGACCCCTCCGCCGGCGACGCCGATCGCAATAGCTGGGCCGCGCCCGGCTTCGACGACAGCGCCTGGAAGCAGGCAGCGAGCGCCTTCGGGGTGAAGAACAACGCCCTCGGAGCAGTCGGCCCGTACACGCCGGTGACGAAGCTCGACCACTACATCGACGGCACGTTCCAGCCCGCCATCCCCACCTACTTCTTCCGTACCACCTTCACGCTCGATACCGGCGTCGCCGACCAGCTCGAAGCGGCCGTCGGCAACATCGTCTACGACGACGCGGTACGCATCTATGTCAACGGCGAGAAGGTCGCGAACTTCCGCGACGGTCGCGTCGACGACACCCTCGAGAGCAACCTGCAGTACGCCGGTGAGAACGGCGGCAACCCGGTCGAGGGCAGCTTCACCGTGCCGGCCGACCTGCTGCGCGACGGCGCCAACACCGTCGCGGTCGCGCTGTACCAGGATCGCGCCGCATCATCCGACGCCTACTTCGATGTCGACTCGCTCACGCTCACCCCGAAGGCCGACGACGAGGAGGAGCCCGGCGGCGACCCGACCGTCGTCGTCGCGGCGCCGACCCGCGTGATCCTCACCCCCACCAAGAACCCCGCGACCTCGCAGTCGTTCTCGTGGACCGCGGGCGACGTCTCGCACGAGATCGGCAAGGTCGAAATCGTGCCGGTCGCCGGCGGCGCGAGCCGCCTCGTCGACGCGACCGCCGTCGGCAAGGTGAACGGCAACCAGAACCAGCACTTCTCGGCGACGATCGGCGGCCTCACGAAGGCGACCGCCTACAAGTACCGCGTCGGGCTGCCCGGCAGCTGGAGCGAGTGGTTCGAGTTCACCACTGCCGACCCGAAGAAGACGGACTTCCAGTTCGTCTACTACGGCGATGCCCAGATCGGCCTCGACACCACCTGGCCGGGCGTCGTGGCGCAGGCGGAGGCCAAGGCGCCCCGCTCGATCGGCTCGGTGCACGCGGGCGACCTGATCGACACCGGCAGCAACGACACCCAGTGGCGCAACTGGTTCAAGGGCATGGAGCACTCGGCCACCAGCACGAACGTGATGGCGGCCCCCGGCAACCACGAGTACTCGGGCGACAACCTGCTCAAGTCGTGGAAGGCGCACTTCGAGTACCCGCTGAACCAGCCCGACAACGACTCGATCGGCGATCTCGCGAACCTCGCCGTGGGCGACACCGACGTGGCGCGCCAGTACGCCGCGTACTACGCCCACTGGGCCGAGTTCGCTGCCGAGACCGTCTACTACTCGGACTACCAGAACGTGCGGTTCATCACGCTGAACGCGACCCGCGACACGACCTTCCTGCGGCCGACCGTGCTGCCGAGCTGCTCCGGCGCCGACTGCCCGAGCACCAAGGTCGCCGATCTCTGGACGCAGTACCAGGCCGAGTGGCTCGACTACGTGCTGAAGAACAGCCCGTCGAAGTGGAACGTCGTCACCTTCCACCAGCCGGTCTACTCGACCTCGTCGGGCCGTGACGAGCCGGTGCTGCGCAAGTACTGGGTGCCGGTGTTCGAGGAGAACGACATCGATCTCGTGCTGATGGGCCACGATCACACCTACGCCCGCGGCTACAAGAACACGAGCAAGACCGAGACCACCGGCCTGACGAGCGGCCCGGTCTACGCGGTCTCGAACTCTGGCGCGAAGCACTACAACCTCGCCACCGAGGCGAACAATGTGTGGACCAACAACGGCGCCACCCAGGTGCTCCGCGGCGAGTACGTCACCACCTACCAGGTGGTCGACGTCAGCAAGGATCAGCTGGTCTACCGCTCCTACGTCGCCGAGAAGACCGGCAGCGCGAAGAGCTTCAAGGTCGTGCCCGAGACCGAGGGCGAGCGCCCGACGTACGCGGCTGCGACCGTGCCGGCCGTCGGCGAGCTGTTCGACGAGGTCACCGTGACCAAGTACGCGAGCGGGGCCAAGTACGTGACCGAGCCCGGCGTGGAGATCCCGACCGGTGGCACCGGCGAGCCCGGCCCGGCAGGCCCTCCCGGCAAGGACGGCGCTGACGGCAAGGACGGCGCCGATGGCAAGGATGGTGCCGACGGTAAGGACGGCGCCGATGGTGAGGACGGCGCTGACGGTAAGGATGGCGCCGATGGCAAGGACGGTGCCGACGGTAAGGACGGGAAGGATGCGACCTGGTCGCCGATCGCGACCACGACGAGCCTGGCCATCAAGACGCAGCCCGGCCTGAAGCAGAGCCTGACCGCCACGGTGTCGAAGGGCATCGCGGGCTCGGTGATCTTCGCCGATCGCGGTGAGTGGGTCGGCGCCGCTCGTGTGAACGCCGATACCGGCACCGCGAAGCTCACCCGCACCTTCTCGGCCGGCTCCCACTCCATCATCGCCTGGTTCGTCCCCGATAACGGTTGGTCGGCAGCCGGATCGTACTCGACCGCGGCGACGTTCAAGGCGGCGAAGCTGCAGAAGAGTGCGAGCGCCAAGGTGAAGGCGACGGCGCTCAAGGGCCGCAAGCTGAAGCTCACCGTGTCGCTCGCCGGCGCGACGGGCGTGAAGCCGGCCGCGCAGACGGCGACCGTCACCGTGCAGACCACTGGCGCGAAGCGCAGCTACACGGTGAAGCTCAAGAACGGCAGCGGCACGGTCAAACTGCCCAAGGTCGCCAAGTTCAAGGCCGGCAAGAAGGTCACGGTGCGGGTGTCCTTGCCCGGATCGAAGGCCTCGAGCGCCTCGACGGTCTACACGGTGAAGAAGACCGTGAAGACGGCGAAGGTGCGCCTGAAGTAGGGGTTCGCCCGAGCAGGGAGGGGATCGCGTCTCGGCGCGGTCCCCTTCTCCCGTTCCGTTCCGCGGCCGGGGCGGCCCACGCGCCTGCGGCTGAGTAGACTTGACGCTCGTGACGCCTCAAGAACTCGCCGCCCAGCTCGCCCGGATCCTCACCGACATCATCGGTGCGCGCGCCGAGGTCGGGATCGCCGTGACTCCTGCGGACACCGCGGTCGAGCGGCCGAAGAACCGCGAGCACGGCGACTGGGCGTCGAACGCCGCGATGAAGTTCGCGAAGCGCATCGGCGCGAACCCTCGGGAGCTGGCGCAGGAGATCGCGGCGGCGGTCGCCGCAGTCGACGGGGTCGCCGCGGCCGAGGTCGCGGGCCCGGGCTTCATCAACATCACGCTCGACGCCGCGAGCGCGGGCGAGACGGCCCGCCGCGTCGTGGAACTCGGCGAGGCCTACGGCCGCAGCGACATGCTGGCGGGCCAGAACATCAACATGGAGTTCGTGAGCGCGAACCCGACCGGTCCGCTGCACCTCGGCCATACGCGCTGGGCGGCGCTCGGCGATTCGATCTCGCGCGTGCTGCGCGCGGCCGGGGCCGCGGTCACCAACGAGTACTACATCAACGACGCCGGTGCGCAGATGGAGAAGTTCGGGCGCTCGGTGCTGGCCGCCGCGCTCGGCGAGCCCGCGCCCGAAGACGCCTACCCGGGCGAGTACATCCAGGAGCTGGGTCGCAAGGTGGTCGAGCAGGTACCGGGGCTCGCCGAGCTCGCGGCGAACGATCGCCCTGCCGCGCTCGCCGAGGCGCAGGAGGCGGCGTACCAGCAGCAGCTCGTCGAGATCAAGGATTCGCTCGAGCGCTTCAACGTGCATTTCGACGTGTTCTTCTCGGAGCGGACCCTGCACACGCCCGGCCCGGACGGCGAGGAGAGCCCCATCGCGGCTGCGATCGACCGTCTGCGGGCGCAGGGCCACGTGTTCGAGGCCGACGATGCGATCTGGGTGCGCACAACCGACTTCGGTGACGACAAGGATCGCGTCTTCACGCGCGGGAACGGCATCTTCACCTACTTCGCGGCCGATGCGGCCTACTACCTGTCGAAGCAGGATCGCGGCTTCGGCGAGAAGATCTACCTGCTCGGCGCCGACCACCACGGCTACATCGGGCGTCTCACGGCGATCGCGGGCGCCGCGGGAGACGACATCGAGACCGACATCACGGTGCTCATCGGCCAGCTCGTGAATCTGAACGGGGCCCGACTCTCGAAGCGCGCCGGGAACATCGTCGAGCTCGACGACCTGCTCGAGTGGCTCGGATCCGACGCGCTGCGCTACTGGCTGGCGCGCTATCCGGCCGACTCTCCGCTCGCCCTGGACGGTGAGAAGCTGCGCAGCCGGACCAACGACAACCCGGTCTTCTACGTGCAGTACGCGCACGCCCGCACCTGCGCGGTGGATCGCAACGCGGCCGCGGCGGGGATCGACCGCAGCGCCTTCGAACCCGGATCGCTGACGCACGAGACCGAGACCGAACTGCTCGGGAAGCTGCAGGAGTACCCGGGCATCGTGGCCGGTGCCGCCGAGCTGCGCGAGCCGCATCGGATCGCTCGCTATCTCGAGGAGCTCGCCGGTGCGTTCCACCGCTGGTACGACAACTGCCGGGTCATCCCGCTCGGCGACGAGCCGGTAACGGATCTGCACCGCACCCGACTGTGGCTGAACGACGCCGCCGGCCAGGTGATCCGGAACGGGCTCGACCTGCTGGGCGTCTCGGCGCCCGAGCGGCTGTGAACGGGATGCCGGGATCCAGCCGCACCGTACCCGACGTCGCCGCATCCGCCGATACCGTGCCGCTCCCGGACTCCATCCCGCCGCGCGACGATGACCGGCCCGAGGCGCTCGAGCCGCCGCGCCGTCGGCGCCGCTGGCTCCGGATCGCCGTCCCGGTCGTCGTGCTGCTGCTCGTCATCGGGGCGGCGGAGCTCGCCATCCGGCTGATCGTCCCGGGCATCGTCTCCTCCGTCGTGCGCGAGAACCTGAGCCTCAGCGAGGAGCACCCGGTGGAGGTGCGGCTCGGCGCCTTCGAGCTGCCCTCGGTGCTCACCGGCAGGCTGAGCACGGTCGAGGTCGAGGTCGACGACGCGCAACTGATCGACGGGCTCACGGGAACGGTGCGCCTGCGCGCCGACTCCGTGCCCTTCGCGGTGAGCGAGGGCGAGATCCGCGGGGCGTCGGCCTCGCTGATGATCGGCAAGGACGAGCTGCCCGCAGCCATCGGCCTCTTCACCGCCGGGGTCGCCGACGGCGGCGTCGTGAGCGGGGGCGAGCTCGTGGTCTCCCGCGAGGTCGCCCTGTTCGGCGCGGACGTCAGGCTCGAGGCGACGCTCGGGCTCTCGGTCGCGGACGGCGATGTGGTCATCGAGCCGCGCGCGGTCGGGGCCGCCGGCTTCGACCTCAGCGCGGATCGACTGCGCGAGCTCACGGGCGGCACTTTCGACGGCATGCTGAGCCCGCACGACGTGTGCGTGGCCGATCGCCTGCCGACCGGCCTGGAGCTCACCGGCATCGATCTGCTCAGCACCGGCGCGGCGCGGTTGACCGTCGCGGTCGCCCCCGACATCCTCTCGAATCCGGCGCAGCTGGAGACCGGCAGCTGCTGAACCGCGCGCTCGATACCGGCGGTCGTACGAGCCCCGTGCCGAGCCGCCGATCGCTCACCGCACCATGTTCCCGCGACGGCACGGCGACTGGCTAAACTGGTCGAGTCCGTTCCGAGAGCCGGTCTCTCCGTTCGCCGGCTTCAGGGGCCAATCCGGGTCCGCTCGCCGCAGGCCGCCGATGCGCGGCCGAGCGAGTGCCGCGGACGCCGAACCGACCAGCCAGGAGCAACGATGAGCGCCGTGCCCAGCGACCTCAACGCGATCGATCCCCGTGTCTTCCCCGCGACCGCGCGCCGCGGCCGCGACTGCGGCATCCTGAAGATCGGCGAGATCCGTGCGACCGATCTGGTCGAGCGCTTCGGCTCGCCGCTCTACGTCGTGGACGAGGACGTCGCGCGGCAGCGCGCGCGGAGCACCCGGGAGGCGCTGCAGCGCGAGTTCGCCCGCGTCGGCGCGGAGGCGACGGTCTACTACGCGGGCAAGGCGTTCCTCTGCGTCGAGACGGCCCGCTGGATGGCCGACGAGGGGCTGAACCTCGACGTGGCCAGCGGGGGAGAGCTCGCGGTCGTGCTCGCAGCCGGCGTCGAACCCGGCCGGATCGGCTTCCACGGGAACAACAAGTCCGAGGCGGAGATCGCGCGCGCCGTCGACGCGGGTGTCGGGACGATCGTCCTCGACAGCGAGCAGGAGATCGACCGGGTCGCGGCCGCGGCCGCGGCTGCGGGTGTGCGTCAGCGCGTGCGGCTACGCGTCAACAGCGGCGTCCACGCCTCGACCCACGACTACCTCGCCACGTCGCACGAGGACCAGAAGTTCGGCCTGCCGCTCGAGCGCACCGTCGAACTCGGGACGCGGATCGCGGCGCACGGGAGCCTCGAGCTGCTGGGGCTGCACTGCCATATCGGCTCGCAGATCTTCGCCACCGACGGTTTCCGCGAGTCGGCCAGGCGCCTGCTCGGGGTCTACCGCGAACTCGGAGAGGCCGTGGGCGCGCCGATCCCGGAGCTCAACCTCGGCGGCGGATACGGCATCGCCTACACCTCGGCGGATGTCGATCAGGTGCCCGCCATCGAGGGGATCGCCCGCGAACTCGCCGACATCGTCGCCGAGACCTGCGTCGAGGCCGGGATCGCGATCCCCCGGCTCGCGTTCGAGCCGGGGCGCCTCATCATCGGCCCCGCCGGCGTGACGCTCTACACCGTCGGCACCACGAAGGCGGTGCGGCTCTCCGGCAGCGACGCGGGCGGCGATCCGGCCGACCTCGGCTACGCGGAGCGCCTCTACGTGAGCGTCGACGGCGGCATGGGCGACAACCCGCGGCCGGCGCTCTACGGGGCGGACTACCAGGTGCGGCTCGCGAACCGCCGCTCGGCGGCGGATCCGGCGCTCGTCCGCGTGGTGGGGCGGCACTGCGAATCCGGTGACATCGTCGTGAACCGCGACGTCCTGCCCGGTGACGTGGCGCCCGGCGACCTGCTCGCGGTAGCGGCGACCGGCGCCTACTGCTGGTCGCTCTCCAGCAACTACAATTACGTGCCGCGGCCCCCGGTGGTCGCGATCCGGGATGGTGAGGCTCGCACGATCGTCCGCGGCGAGACCGAGGACGATCTGCTCGCCCGCAGCGTCATCCCGGAACGATCATCGAACACGACGGACCACACGAACGGAGAAACCAAGTGAACGGCTACCGAGATCTGCGCGTCGCGCTGCTCGGCTGCGGGTCGGTCGGCGCCCAGGTGGCCCGGCTCCTGCTCGAGCAGGGGGACGAACTCGCCGCCCGCGTCGGAGCGCGGCTGCACCTGACCGGTATCGCGGTGCGCGATCTCGACGCGCCCAGAGACGTCGACCTCCCGCGCGAGCTCTTCACGACGGACGCGGAGCAGCTCGTGCTCGGCGCCGACATCGTGGTCGAGCTCATGGGCGGCATCGAGACCGCGCGGGAGCTGATCCTGCGCGCCCTCGAGAGCGGCGCCGACGTGGTCACCGCCAACAAGGCGCTGATCGCCGAGCACGGCCCGGAGCTGGCGGACGCCGCCGAGCAGGTCGGTGCGCAGCTCTCCTACGAGGCCGCTGTCGCCGGAGCGATCCCGATCATCCGGCCGCTGCGCGAGAGCCTCGCCGGCGATCACATCACCCGCGTGCTCGGGATCGTGAACGGGTCGACGAACTACATCCTCGACCGCATGGACCGCTTCGGAGACAGCGCCGAGGATGCGATGCGCGTCGCGAGCGAACTCGGATATCTTGAGGCGGATCCGACCCTCGACGTCGAGGGCTACGACGCCGCGCAGAAGGCGACGATCCTCGCGAGCATCGCGTTCCACACCGTGGTCCCCGTCGACGCCGTGTACCGGGAGGGCATCAGCGGAGTGACCTCGGCCCAGATCGAGGCCGCGAGGCATGCGGGCTACGTCATCAAACTGCTCGCGATCGCCGAACGCCTCACCGCAGCGGATGGGACCACGGGCGTCTCCGCACGCGTCTACCCGGCGCTGATCAGCCGCGACCATCCGCTGGCCGCGGTCCACGGCGGGAAGAACGCGGTCTTCGTCGAGGCCGAGGCCGCCGGCGAGCTGATGTTCTACGGCGCGGGCGCCGGTGGCGTCGAGACCGCCTCGGCTGTGCTCGGCGACCTCGTCTCGGCAGCGCGACGCCACGTCATCGGCGGCCCCGGGATCCCCGGATCCTCGCATGCCGACCTCTGCGTCCTGCCCATCGGCGAGGTGAGCACCAGCTACCAGATCATGCTCGAGGTACGGGATCTGCCCGGCGTGCTCGCGGAGATCGCGGGCCTGCTCGCAGAGCACGGCGTCTCCGCGGCGAGCGTCGAGCAGACGGTCGCCGACGGTGCCGAGGGAACCGCGACCCTCGTGATCGGTACTCACATCTCCCGTGAGGCGGATCTCGCCGCCACCGTCGATGCGCTGCGCGGGAGCGCCGTGGTGACCGCGGTCACCAGCGTGCTCCGACTGGAGGGCGGCGCATGACCGCACTGCGCGTCCACGTCCCTGCGACGAGCGCCAACCTGGGTCCCGGCTTCGACACGCTCGGTCTCGCGCTCGGCTACGGGGACGACCTCGTCGTCAGAACCCGCCCGACCCCCGGTATCACGGTCGCCGTTTCGGGCGTGGGCGAGGGCGAGGTCCCGGGAGACGAGACGAATCTCGTCGCCCGCTCGATCGCGCACGTGTTCGAGCGCGTCGGACGTGCGATGCCCGGCCTCGACATCGAGGCGAACAACCGCATCCCGCACGGCCGCGGCATGGGGTCCTCCGGCGCGGCCATCGTCTCCGGTGTGACCGCGGCGGCCGGCCTGCTCGCGCGCGACCCCGACGCTCCGCTGCTCCTCGACGACGATGCCCGGCTGCGCTACGCGACCGAGCTCGAAGGCCACCCCGACAATGTCGCCCCGGCGCTGTTCGGCGGCCTGACCATCGCCTGGACGACGGCCGAGGGTCCCCGCGTGAAGCGGCTGATGGTTCACCGCGGCATCTCTCCGCTGGTCCTCGTCCCCGACTTCACCATGTCGACCGAGCTCGCCCGCAGCCTGCAGCCCAAGCACGTGCCGCACGAGGACGCGGTGTTCAACGTCTCGCGCTCGGCGCTGCTCGTCGCGGCACTGACGCAGAGCCCCGAACTGCTCTTCGAGGCCACGGAGGACCGCCTGCACCAGAACTACCGGGGCGAGGCCATGCCGCAGACCCGGAACCTGATCGCCGCCCTGCGGAGTGCCGGACACGCAGCGGTCGTTTCGGGCGCCGGCCCGTCGATCCTCGTCCTCGCCTGCGACCCCGCCGAGCGCCTGGAAGCCGCTCGGATCGCCGAGTCCCACGGTGGCGGCTGGCGGCCGCTGCTGCTCGCCGTGGACATCAAGGGTGCTACAGTAGAGGGGATCCGCCAGTAGCCGCGACATCGTCGTCGGCCTGAGTTCGCGGATCATTCCTTCGCCGGGTCACCCGGCGATTCATTTTGCGCCGTTCTCCGAATCGCGAGAGGGCGCCGCCGTGGAGCAACGCGATCCGTATGTGCGCGTCGACCACGGCACACCGCCGAAAGGAACACCGTGGAGCAGAACTCCATCGAAAGCAACGAGGCCGTAGCAGAGACCGCCGCCGAGGCGCAGACCACCGCCGAGGCCGCGCCGCGCCGCCGCTCGCGCCGTGCCAGTGCGGCTGTGGGGGAGGCCGTGGAGGCGCCCGCCGCGCCGGCCGCCGACGCCGCGCCTGCCGCTGCTGCCGCCGAGACCGCACCCAAGAAGCGCGCCACGCGCTCGCGCAAGAAGGCCGATCCCGCGCCCGAAGCGTCTTCTGAGAAGTCCACCGAGGCGCCCGCTGCCGCCGAGCCCGCTGCTGCGGAGCCCGCACCGGCGGCCGACGCCGACGCGTCGGCCTCGGCTGCCCCGGCCGAGGCGCCCAAGGCGTCGCGCGGCCGTTCGCGCCGTGCCGCGAGCACTGCCGCGGAGAAGTCGGAGTCGGCCGCCGGAACCGATGCGAAGGCCGACACCAAGAACGAGGCCGAGAACGAGGCCAAGAACGAGGCCAAGGCCGAGGAGCAGCCCGAGTCCAAGAACGAGGCGAAGACCGGCGACGCGACGGGCGAGGAGGGCGCGCCCGCCGAGGCCGCTCCGAAGAAGCGAAACAGCCGGAACCGGAGCAAGAAGCCGGCGGCCGAGGCCGCGAACGACGGCGAGGCGAAGGCGTCGACCGAGAACGAGGGCGACGAGAAGGAGTCGGGCCGCAACGGCTCCGAGAACCGCAACGGCGCCGACAAGCAGGGGCGCGGCGGTGACGCCCAGCAGCGGTCCAGCCGCACCCGTCAGCGCGAGCGCAAGCGCCGCGGTCAGGGCGACGACCTCGAGCCCGAGATCACCGAGGACGACGTGCTGCTGCCCATCGCCGGCATCCTCGACGTGCTCGACAACTACGCGTTCGTGCGCACCAGCGGCTACCTGCCCGGCACGAACGACGTCTACGTCTCGCTCGGCCAGGTCAAGAAGTACGGCCTGCGCAAGGGCGACTCCGTGGTCGGTGCGATCCGCCAGCCGCGCGAAGGCGAGGGCGGCGGCCGCCAGAAGTACAACGCGATCGTGCGGGTCGACACCATCAACTCCCGCCCGGCGGAGGAGAACCAGGAGCGCGTCGATTTCGCTTCGTTCACGCCGCTGCACCCGTCGGAGCGGCTGCGCCTCGAGACCGAGGGCGGTGGCGCCACCCAGCGCGTCATCGACCTGTTCGCGCCGATCGGCAAGGGCCAGCGCGGCCTCGTCGTCGGCCCGCGCGAGTCGGGCAAGTCGACCGCGCTGCGCCGGATCGCCGCCGCCGTCTCGGCGAACCAGCCCGATGCGCACCTGATGCTGGTGCTGATCGACGAACGTCCCGAAGAGGTCACCGAGCTGCAGCGCACGATCAACGGCGAGGTCATCGCCTCGACCTTCGATCGCACGCCCGAGGACCACGTCACGATCGCCGAGCTGGCCATCGAGCGCGCGAAGCGCCTCGTCGAGCTCGGACATGACGTGGTCGTGCTCCTCGACTCCGTGACCGGCCTCGCCCGGGCCTACAACGCGCACGCACCCGCCGGCGTCCGCGTCCCGGCCGGGCAGCTCGATGCCACGGCGATACATCCGGTGAAGCGGCTGCTCTCGGCGGCGCGCAACATCGAGAACGGCGGCTCGCTGACGATCATCGCGACCGCGTCCGCCCAGCCGGGTTCGACCGTCGACGAGGCACTGCTCGGCGAGCTCGAGGCCGTCGCCAACTCGCAGCTGCGCCTGAGCGGCGAGGCCGCCGATCGCCGGGTCTTCCCCGCGGTCGACCTGCGGGCCTCCGCGACTCGTCGCGAGGAGCTGCTCACCGGCGAGTCCGAGGCCGGAGTGATGAACTCGCTGCGCCGCGCGCTCGCCGGCTCGGACCGCGAGCAGGCGCTCGAGTCCGTGCTGAAGCAGATCGAGGGCACCTCGTCGAACGTCGAGTTCCTGGCGCTGACCCAGCGCTCCCAGGGTTAGCGGTCCAACGCCTTTCTGCGACCGCCACGGACCCTTCCCGTCATCCTGCGACTTCGCGCAGGATGACGGGGGAGCAACACTTTTCGGAGGAACCATGTTCGAACAGGTCGAAGGTCTGATCGCCGAGCACGCGCAGCTCCAGGACGAGCTCGCGGATCCCGCGCTGCACGCGGACGCCTCGCGCGCCAAGCGGGTGAACCGGCGCTACGCCGAGCTCAGCAGGATCAAGGTCGCGTACGAGCACTGGAAGCAGCTCGGCGACGATCTCGAGGCCGCCCGAGAGCTGGCTCGCGAGGACGAGGCGTTCGCCGAGGAGGTCCCGGAACTCGAGGCGCAGCTCGCGGACGCGCAGGAGAAGGTGCGCCGTCTGCTGATCCCGCGCGATCCGGACGACGCCCGCGACGTGATCCTCGAGATCAAGGGCGGCGAGGGCGGTGCCGAATCGGCGCTGTTCGGGGCGGATCTGCTGCGCATGTACCTGCACTACGCGGAGTCCAAGGGCTGGAAGACCGAGATGCTCGAGAAGGACGAGAGCGACCTCGGCGGCTACAAGAACGTGCAGATCGCGATCAAGTCGAACGCCTCCGACCCCTCGCAGGGGGTCTGGGCGCACCTGAAGTTCGAGGGCGGTGTGCACCGCGTGCAGCGCGTGCCCGTCACCGAGTCGCAGGGGCGCATCCACACCTCGACGACGGGTGTGCTCGTCTACCCCGAGGTGGATGAGCCAGAAGAGGTCGAGATCAGTCAGAACGACCTCAAGA
The DNA here is from genome assembly GCF_910593785.1 of Leucobacter soli. Taxonomy (GTDB): domain Bacteria; phylum Actinomycetota; class Actinomycetes; order Actinomycetales; family Microbacteriaceae; genus Leucobacter; species Leucobacter soli. The sequence continues at coordinate 29,739 of NZ_CAJVAP010000023.1, forward strand.
TCGACGTCTACCGTTCGAGCGGCCCCGGAGGCCAGTCGGTCAACACGACCGACTCGGCGGTGCGCATCACGCACCTGCCGACCGGCATCGTCGTGGCGATGCAGAATGAGAAGTCGCAGCTGCAGAACCGCGAGGCCGCGATGCGCGTGCTGCGGGCCCGGCTGCTCGCGAAGCAGGCGGAGGAGGCCGCCGCCGAGGCCTCGGCGCACCGTTCGAGCCAGATCCGCACGATGGACCGCTCGGAGCGCATCCGCACCTACAACTTCCCCGAGAACCGCATCGCCGACCACCGCACCGGGTACAAGGCCTACAACCTCGACCAGGTGATGAACGGCGCGCTGGGGCCCGTGATCGAGTCCTGCATCGTGATGGACGAGGAGGACCGGCTGAAGGCGCTCGGCCAGTAACCGGGCCCGCGCCGGGCGACGACGGCGGCCGAACGCCGGGCGTGTTCGGCGCCGGCCACGGGGCGCCGCGGCGCTACGATTGACCCATGCGCGAACGCCGACTGGTCCTCCCCTGGGCGGTCTGGGGCGTCGCGCTCTCGGCCTACATCGTCGCCGTCATCAACCGTTCTTCGCTGGCGGCGCTGGGCCCGGCCACTCAGGAGCACTTCGGCATCGACGCGACGACGCTCTCGATGTTCACCGTCATCCAGCTGATCGTCTACGCCGCGCTGCAGATCCCGATCGGGGTGCTCCTCGACCGCTTCGGCTCGACCATGATGATCCTCGCCGGCGGAGCGCTCATGCTCTCCGGCCAGGTGGTCATGGCGACGGTGCACGATGTGCGGCTCGCGATCCTCGCGCGCGTGCTCGTGGGCGCCGGCGACGCCTGCACGTTCATCAGCGTGATGCGCCTGCTGCCGGAGTGGTTCTCCCTGCGCCAGCTGCCGATCGTGAGCCAGCTGACGGGGCTCGCCGGCCAGGCGGGTCAGCTCGTCTCGGTGATCCCGCTGGCGCTGGCCGTCGGAGCACTCGGCTGGGCGACCGGCTTCTTCGGGATCGCCGCCGTGGGGCTGCTCGTCGTGATCCTCGGCGCCCTGGTGCTGCGCGACCGCCCCGGCGTCGGCACCGCGATCGAGCGCCTGCTCGGCCGCGACGGCCGGACCACCCGGGAAGGCCGTTCTTTCGCCGGACACGAGAGCACCGCCGTGCTGGCGGCTGTCGCCCCGCCGTCGACCGGACTGATCGCGACGCAGCCGGCCGAACCCACCCGGCACGCCGACGGCTCCCTGCGCAAGCTCCGCTCGCTCGTCGGCATCCCCGGCGTGCGCCTGGCGTTCTGGGTGCACTTCACGACGCCGTTCGCCGTGAACGTGCTGCTGCTGCTCTGGGGCACGCCGTTCCTGACGGGCGGGGCCGGGCTCTCGCCCGCGGCGTCGGCCGGCCTGCTCAGCATCGCCGTCTTCGCGTCGATGGCGGCCGGCGCGAGCCTCGGACCGCTGACCTCCCGCTTCGTCGAGCGGCGCGTGCGGATGGTCGAGGCGATCACGGTCTGCGTGATGCTCTCCTGGATCGTGACGCTGCTGTGGCCGGGCACGCCGCCCTTCTGGGCGCTGCTGATGCTCGTGATCGTGGTCCCGGTCGGCGGCCCGGCCTCGATGATCGCCTTCGAGGTCGTGCGGTCGCATACGCCGCGCAGCTATCTCGGGCTCGCGACCGGGTTCACCAACATGGGCGGCTTCATCGCGACACTGATCGCGATGCCGCTCATCGGTCTCGCACTCGATCTGCAGGGCGCGGGCGAGCCGGAGAACTACTCGATGGACGCCTTCCGCTGGGCCTTCCTCATGCAGGTCCCGATCTGGCTGCTCGGCCTGATCATGATCGCCGTCGAGCGGCGGCGGACGGAGCGATGGATGATGCGCCACGGGCGCACGTTGCGTTAGGGTCGCTGCATGCGCACATTCCGGACTCTCTCACGCGATCTGCTCGGGGGAGTCGCCGCCCTCGCCCTCATCGCGAGCGGGGCCGCGCCGGCCCTCGCCGCGCCGCGCGTCCCCGTGTTTCCTTCGGCCGAGACGGCAGCGGCGGAGACGACCGCGGCTCCACCGGCCACCGCGGTGGTGGCAGCCGCCCTCGGCATCGCGAAGCCGACGCTCTCCGGCAGCACGAGGGTGGGAGGCACCATGCGCGCCAAGGTGCGGTCCACCGGCACCGTCAAGCCGAAGCTGCACTACGACTGGCTGCGCGACGGCGTGAGGATCGGGGGCGCGCATACGAGCTCCTACACGCTGAAGTCGAAGGATCGTACGCATCGGATAACCGTGCGCGTCCGGGCGAGCGCCGCCGGGCAGGCGAGCGTCACGAAGACGTCGGCGAAGAGCATCAGGATTCGGCCGCGCGCGATCGATGATCCGAAGTCCTCGCAGGTGGTCGTGAACAAGCATCGCCCGCTGAAGCCGAAGAAGTACAAGCCGAGCGGGCTGCGGCTTCCGAAGGGCATCGCGAACGGCAACGGTCAGCCGATGCGCGGCTATGCGGCACGCGCCGTGGAGAAGATGCACCAGGCCGCGCAGAAGGACGGCGTGGAGCTGCGGATCCTCAGCGCCTACCGCAGTTACGCCCTGCAGAAGCAGACATTCGACGCGTATGTCGCGCGGGACGGCCGGAAGGCCGCCGAGACCTACTCTGCGCGTCCCGGCCACTCCGAGCACCAGACCGGACTCGCCGTCGACTTCGGCGGGAACCAGGGGTGCGCCTTCGACACCTGCTTCGCGAGCACTGCCGCCGGCAAGTGGCTGAAGAAGAACGCAGCCAAGTACGGGTTCATCATGCGCTACCCGAAGGGCTACACGAAGATCACGGGCTACATCTGGGAGCCGTACCACTTCCGCTACGTCGGGAAGAAGGTGGCGAAGGACATGAAGGCGAAGAAGATCCGCACGCTCGAGCAGTACCGCGGGCTGAAGGCCGCCCCCGACTACAAGCGGTAGGGCGCCTCTCCGCGATTCGATGCCTGCTGCGGCGCACGCGAAAGCCGTGCTCGTCGCGTTGCGATCGTCCGGCACCGAATCGCGAGACTCCTAGATGGTTGATGCCAAGGTTTCAGCGGTCGTACGCCATCGGTGATCTGAGTACGGGTTGCTGCGGAATGTATCGGGAACAGGTGTCGGAGGTCGCACTCCGGATCGACGGCGAAGACGACGCGCGTGAGCGAATCCGGTCCGCTATGATCTGGCGTATTGCATGGAGCGGGAACGGGGTGCAGTTGATGCGTGGTGTCAAGGGACTGACCGGCTACGCGGTAGCGATTCTGGTCGCTTTTTCGCTCGCCGCCGGCGGTGTCGCTCCGGCAGCGGCCGACGAGAGCGCGAACGGCGGCGCGGAGTTCGCCGGAGTGAGGATCAGCTCGCTGCCCGCGAAGCTGACGCAGCCGACGAAGGGCCGAGATAGGCAGGCGCGCTTCCGTGTCAATGTCTCGGGGTCGCCGACCGCCGACGGCGGAAGATACTGGGTCAAGCCGAGCGACGTGCGGATCGAGCTGGTCGACTACATCAATCCCTCAAAGCTGAGCGCGAAGTGGCGCCGCGCCGACTTGCGCAACGGGGTCAGCGGCATACCGCAGCCGTGGCGGCCCAGCGAAGACCTCGAGGCGGGGGTGAACAGCTTTAAGATCCTGTACGACAGCTCCGCGCGGCCGGGCAAGTACGAGCTGCGCGTCAAGGTGCGTCACCAGGTCGACGGCACGACGACGGTGAAAGAGACGCGAGCCACCTTCACCGTGCAGGCGAACCCGAGTGCTTCTCGGAAGTGGAGCAACAGCCACAGCTGGATCACGTGCGCCGACTGCTACTTCTCCGGCCCCCGACGGGCAGTGCTGGTCGCCCCCGAGTGGCAGCTCGGCGCAAAGGTGACGGCATACTGCAAGGCTCAGGGCAAGAAGTGGCGCAAGGCGGCGACGGCCAAGGTCAAGAAGGGCGCGACGTACAAGGCCATGGCCCGGATCAAACTACCGAGTCGGTGCAAAGTCGGCGACAAGGTGTACCTGAAAGTCGCCAAAGTGAAGTACGCGCCGAAGTATCAGACCAAGGCGATGCGCATCCGCTAGGTGATTGATTTCAAGGGCTCGGCGGTCGTGCGCGGGGAATGATCCGAGAGCGGGCTCGCGTTTGCGCGCGGGCCGGATCAGTCGGACTGCTGCGGGCCGTCGAGGCACGCGGATCTCAGATCACGTAGAAATCAGCCTCGTCGGGCAGCTCGGCGAGCGGCGCCCCGCGGCGCGGCCGGGCTTCGGCCGGGATGCCGGTCAGCGTCGACCACGGCGGCGCCGAGCGCACGACCACGGCGTTCGAGCCGACCGCGCAGTCGTGGCCGAGCTCGATATCGCCGAGCACCTTCGCACCGGCTCCGACGACGACCCGATCGCCCAGCGTCGGGTGGCGCTTGCCCCGATCGTGGCCGGTGCCCCCGAGCGTGACCTGATGGTAGAGGTGCACGTCGTCGCCGATCACCGAGGTCTCGCCGATCACCACGCCCATGCCGTGGTCGATGAAGAGACGGCGGCCGATGGTCGCGCCGGGGTGGATCTCGATGCCGGTGAAGAACCGGGTCAGCTGCGAGATCGCGCGCGGCAGGAAGCGCAGACCGCGCCGCCAGAGGGCATGCGAGATCCGATACCACCACACGGCGTGCAGTCCGGAGTAGATGAAGAACACCTCGAGCGGCCCGCGCGCTGCAGGATCGTGCGCGCGAGCCGCTCGGATGTCTTCGCCGATGCGAGTGGGGATGTTACACCGCCAGTTCCGCGGAGCGTCGCTCAGACCGCGAGGTCTTCGAACAGGACGGTCGAGAAGTAGCGCTCGCCGAAGTCGGGCACGACGACGACGATCTTCTTCCCGGCGTTCTCGGGGCGCTTCGCCACCTCGGTCGCGGCCCAGACGGCCGCACCGCCCGAGATGCCGGCGAGGATGCCCTCGTCGGTGCCGAGGGCGCGCGCCTTGGCGATGGAGTCGGCGAGGGTCACGTCGATGACCTCGTCGTAGACCTCGGTGTCGAGGATCTCGGGCACGAAGTTGGCCCCGAGGCCCTGGATCTTGTGCGGGCCGGGCTGGCCTCCGCTGAGGATGGGCGAGTCGATCGGCTCGACGGCGATCACCTTGACGTTCGGATTCTGCTCCTTGAGGTAGCCGCCGGCGCCGGTGATGGTGCCGCCGGTGCCGATGCCCGAGACGAGGATGTCGACGGTGCCGTCGGTGTCGTTCCAGATCTCGGGGCCGGTGGTCGCACGGTGGATCGCCGGGTTCGCAGGGTTGCCGAACTGCTTGGCGAGGATGGCGCCGGGGGTGTTCGCCGCGATCTCCTCCGCCTTGGCGACCGCGCCCTTCATACCGAGGGGCCCCTCGGTGAGCACGATCTCGGCGCCGTACGCGGCGAGCAGCTTGCGGCGCTCGATGCTCATGGTCTCGGGCATGGTCAGGATCACCTTGTAGCCGCGGGCCGCCCCCACGAAGGCGAGCGCGATGCCGGTGTTGCCGCTCGTCCCCTCGACGATGGTGCCGCCGGGCTTCAGCTCGCCGGAGGCCTCCGCCGCGTCGATGATCGCGATGCCGATGCGGTCCTTCACGCTGCCGGCGGGGTTGTAGAACTCGAGCTTCGCGTAGACCTCGGCCCGAGCGCCGTCGGTCACGCGGTTGAGGCGGACGAGGGGGGTGTTGCCGAATGCCTGGGTGATGTTCTCGAACGTACGTGCCATGTGCGGGGATCCTTCGTTAACGCGTGAAACTTCAACAGAACAAAACTATATCGGAGTCTTATCGGAGGATTCACTGTGACTTATGAATGTGACGCCAGTCTCCACTCCTTACTTCCCGCTCCCGTTTGTCACCCCGTCGAGCCCGGGGTGCTCGTCGCCTCAGTGCCGTGACGGGACCTGAAGAGTCGGTGCGTGCTCCGACGCGGCCCAAAGCCCAGCAGTTGCGGCTGAGATCGCAGTTCTGGCTGACCTATTCGGCTGAGAGCATCCTCCCGAACTGCGGTCTCCTCCTGAACTGCGGGGTGAGGCGGAGCAGGTGGGGAAGAGGCGCGGCCGGGGCTGGAGGACAGGGCTGGAGGACAGGGCTGGAGGAGAGGGGAAGAGGAACGGAAGGAGCGGGAACGAACGAGTACCGGTGCCGAGCACGTCACGAGGTGTGGAAGAGTGGAGGGGTGCGGATCGAGGAGTTGCTGAAGGACGTGCGCGAGCAGCTCGAGCGCGCCGGCATAGCGAGTCCGGCCGTCGACGCCGAGCTGATCGTCGCCCACGTGCTGGGGGAGAGCCGGGGGCGTGTGCAGTCGTTCGCGATGCTCGGCACGGAGCTGGATGAGGGCCGGGCCGAGCGGATCCGCGACCTCGCCGACGAGCGCGCCCGCCGCGTGCCGCTGCAGCATCTGACGGGCCGCGCACCGTTCCGCGGCATCGAGCTCGACGTCGGGCCCGGCGTCTTCGTGCCGCGTCCCGAGACCGAGACGGTGGCGCAGTTCGCGATCGACGCCCTCGCGGCGGTCCCGGATCCGGCGCCCATCGCAGTGGACCTGTGCACCGGCAGCGGGGCGATCGCCCTCGCCCTGGCGCAGGAGGTGGCGACCGCGCGCGTGTGGGCGATCGAGAAGAGCGCGGAGGCGCACGCCTGGGCCGAGCGGAATGTCGCCGCGCTCGGCGACGGCCGCGTCGAACTGATCCTCGGCGACGCGGCCGATGCGGTCGAGCTGCTGCCGCCGGAGCTCGTCGGACGCGTGCGGGTGCTCGTATCGAACCCGCCCTACGTGCCGGCGGATATGGTGCCGCGCGATCCCGAGGTGCGGGACCACGACCCGGATCTCGCGCTCTACGGCGGGCCCGACGGGCTGGATCTGGTGCGGGTGATCAGCGGGGTCGGGCGCGAACTGGTGGCTCCGGGGGGCTCGCTCGTGCTCGAGCACGCGGAGGGGCAGGGCGAGGCGATCCGGGGGATCCTCTCGGCCGACGGCTGGCGCGCCGCCGCCACCCATCGCGATCTCACCCTGCGGGATCGCGCGACGACCGCCGTGCGCTGAGGGCTGCGCGACAGCGCCGCACAACACCGCTGCGCTCGGGGCGGAAGCGGCCGCGCGTACACGCCCCGGCCGATGCGGAGGCACGCCGATCGGATCCGGCAGGAACGGACGCGCGTCGAGGGGCGGCCGCTGCGGCGCAGGCCTCGGGGATAGACTCGTGGGTTGTGAGCCAGGTCTTCGATTGCAGTGACAGCACGCAACTGATCGGTGCCGCTCGGGCGGCGCGACAGGCTATCGGACGGGGCGAGCTCGTCGTGCTGCCGACCGACACCGTCTACGGCGTCGCCGCCGACGCATTCTCCTCCGACGCGGTGCAGCGCCTGCTCGAAGCGAAAGGGCGCGGCCGCCAGTCGCCGCCGCCCGTGCTGATCCCGAACACGGCTATGCTCGCGGCGCTCGCCGCAGAGGTGCCCGAGCCCGTCTCGGTGCTCGCCGAGGCCTGCTGGCCGGGCGCGCTCACCATCGTGGTCACCGCGAATCCGAGCCTCAGCTGGGATCTCGGCGAGACCGGCGGCACGGTCGCGCTGCGCATTCCGGACCATCCGCTGGCCATCGAGATCCTGAACGAGACCGGACCTCTGGCCGTCTCCTCCGCCAATACGACCGGGGATCCGGCCGCGCGGAACATCGAGCAGGCCCGGGAGATGCTCGGGGATTCGATCGCCGTCTATCTCGACGCCGGAGACGTCGTCGGCGACGGCTCCGCATCCACCATCGTCGACGCCACCGAGCTGACCGCGGAGGGCGGCAGTCTGCGCGTGCTGCGCGAGGGCGGCGTCTCCCGCGAACGGATCGCCGAGCTGCTGCCCCGGGTGACGATCGAGCCCTGATGCTCTTCTCGTTCCTGCTGGTCGCGGCCGTCGCGGCGCTGGTGACGGCGATCGCCTCGTTCGGCGTGCTCCGGCTCAGCCGCCGCTGGCAGCTCGCTCCGGAACTGCGCGAGCGGGACGTGCACACCACGCCGACGCCCCGACTGGGCGGCGTCGCGATGTTCCTCGGACTGCTCGCGGCGATGATCGCGGCGACCGTCTTCACGGATCTGGTCGACCGGCAGGGCGAAGCGCCCCGGCTCTGGGCGATCTTCGGAGCCTGCAGCCTCATCGCCCTGGTCGGTATCCTCGACGACCTGCTCGATCTCGACTGGATGCTGAAGCTCGCGGCCCAGCTCGCCGCGGCCGGTCTGCTGGCCTGGCAAGGGGTGCAGATCGTGTCGGTGCCGTTCGGCAACACGCTCATCGTCGCCTCACCCGCCCTGAACTTCGTGCTGACCGTCTTCCTGATGACGCTCGTGATGAACGCCGTGAACTTCGTGGACGGGCTGGACGGGCTGGTGGCCGGCGTGGCGATCATCGCGAATGCGGTCTTCTTCATCTACACGCAGCTCCTCGCCGCCGAGACCGGCGGCGACGCGTCGATCACCTTCGCCGCGCTGATGGCGGCCACGGTGGTCGGGATGGCCGTCGGGTTCCTGCCGTTCAACTGGCACCGCGCGCGCATGTTCATGGGCGATACCGGCGCGCTGCTGATCGGGCTGCTCATGGCGGTCTCGACGGTCTCGGTGACGGGGCAGTTGAACCCGGGATCCCTCGACCAGAAGCTGGTGCTCGCGAGCTACATCCCGATCATCCTCCCCATCGCGGTGCTGGCGATGCCGCTCGCCGACTTCACGCTCGCGGTGCTGCGGCGCTTGCGCGCCGGCAAGAGCCCGTTCTCCGCAGACCGGCGGCACCTCCACCACCGCCTCCTCGACATGGGCCACTCGCCAGTCCAGGCGGTGTTCATCTTCTACCTCTGGACGGCCATGATCTCCGCGGCCTGCCTGCTCGTGTTCACGACGCAGAGCTTCTTCTGGCCCGCGGTCGTCGCGGCGACCGGCGGAGTGCTCTGCCTCGTCGTCACGCTGACCCCGGCGGTGCGGGTGCGCCGATGGCTCACCCAGCGCGGCTTGCTACGGTTGACGCGGAGCGAGAACACCGCCGACGAGAGGATCGCCAAGTGACCGAACCCGAGCCGAACGCCGTCGCACCCGATGATGGCGCCGAGCGACGGCTGCCCTCGTCGCAGCCGGTGCTGCTGCGGGCCCTGCGCTGGGGCGCGATCGCGACCGTGCTGCTGATCCTCGCCTGCGGCGGCGTGGGCTGGTGGATCGCGGGATCCCCGGGCCTCATCGGCGGGGTGCTGGGGGCGCTCTTCGCGGGAGTGTTCCTCGGACTCACGATCGGGAGCATCGCCTTCGCGAACCGGTTCATCGAGAGCGACCTCTACGTCCCGCTCTTCTTCGGGATCGTGGTCGGTGGCTGGGTGCTCAAGTTCGTTGCGTTCATCGTCGCCGCGGTGCTGCTGCGCGATCAGGCCTGGCTCGAGCCGAAGATCCTCTTCTTCTCCCTCGTGGCCGGCGTCATCGTCTCGCTCGTCATCGATGCCTTCATCATGACGAAGAGCCGGCTGCTCTACGTCTCCGATCCGAAGCTCCCCTGAGCGTTCCCGGATCCGGGGGTCGGCGCGCGGAGGATGCGGCTCGGTTTCCGTGTGAGCCGAGTTCTTGATAGCATCGTTATGTTCCCGGCCGAGCGGCCTTCTGTGCTGCGTCACGTGCCTCGGGGGCACGACTATCGTTCGACGCCGTGCGGCTTCGCGCTGCACTACGAATCAGGAGAATGGCGCTGTTTTCTAACGCTGTGCAACTCGTGACCCCGGCCCTTCTCGCTGCGGAGGGCGGTGGATTCCACCCGCCGTCGATCGACGACTTCTTCCCGCCGGCGATCTTCTTCGAAGGCACGCCCTTCGAGATGAACCGCGTGATGATCATCCGCGTGATCATGGCCCTCGTGCTGATCGTCCTGTTCTGGGCCGGCACGCGCAACATGAAGGTCGTTCCGGGCCGCTTCCAGTCGCTGACCGAGATGGCGCTCGACTTCGTCCGGGTGAACATCGCCGAGGATCTGCTCGGCAAGGTAGACGGTCGTCGCTTCCTGCCCGTCCTCGCCACGATCTTCTTCATGATCCTGGCGTTCAACATCACGGGCATCATCCCGGGCTTCAACATCGGTGTCTCGGCCGTCGTCGGTGTCCCGCTGGTGCTCGCGGTGGTCTCGTACATCACGTTCATCTACGCCGGCGTCAAGAAGAGCCCCAAGAACTTCTTCAAGAACTCCCTCTTCCCGCAGGGCGTACCGCTCCCGTTCTACATCCTGGTGACCCCGATCGAGTTCTTCTCGACCTTCATCCTGCGCCCCGTCACCCTGACGCTGCGACTCATGATGAACCTGGTGGTCGGCCACCTGCTGCTGGTGCTGTTCTTCAGCGCCACCTGGTTCTTCTTCTTCGAGGTCTCGGGCGCGCTGCGGGCGCTCGGCGCGGTGACGCTAGTCGTCGGCTTCGCCTTCACCCTCTTCGAGATCCTGGTCGCGTTCCTGCAGGCCTACATCTTCACCATTCTCACCGGCGTCTACATCCAGCTCGCGCTGGCTGAAGAGCACTAAACCTCAATCGGGCCCGGTGCACGCCGGGCTCACCAACGGAAGGAAACACCTACTGTGTCTGTTCTCGCTGAAGTCTCGGGCAGCATCTCGACCGTCGGCTACGGCCTCGCGGCCATCGGCCCGGCCATCGGCCTCGGCATCGTCGTCGGCAAGACCATCGAGGGCGTGGCTCGTCAGCCCGAGCTCGCCGGCCGACTCCAGGTGCTGATGTGGATCGGTATCGCGTTCACCGAGGCCCTCGCGCTCATCGGTATCGCGACCCACTTCATCTTCACCGTCTAAGCTCTCCACCCTTCTCTAGTCTCGAAAGGGAGGCCCGATGATTCACGCAGTAAGTTTGGCTGCGGAGCCGGCTGCGGAGACGCGGAACATCCTGCTGCCCGAGGTCTACGACCTCGTCTGGTCGGCGCTCATCTTCATCGTCCTGCTGGTCGCGTTCTGGAAGGTCTTCCTTCCCCGCCTGCAGAAGATGCTCGACGAGCGCGCTGCGGCGATCGAGGGCAACATCGCCAAGGCCGACGAGGCCCAGGCGAAGGCCGAGGCCGCGCTGCAGGAGTACACCGCGCAGCTCGCCGGTGCCCGCCAGGAGGCCGCAGACATCCGCGACGCCGCCCGCGCCGACGCCACGAAGATCGTGGCCAAGGCCAAGGACGACGCGAACGTCGAGGCAGCCCGCATCGCGCAGACCGCCCAGTCCCAGATCGAGGCCGAGCGCCAGAGCGCCGTCGTCTCTCTCCGCAAGGAGGTCGGTACGCTCGCGATCGACCTCGCGTCCGGCGTGGTCGGCGAGTCGCTCTCCGACGACACCAAGGCGTCGGCGCTGGTCGACCGCTTCCTCGCTGATCTCGAGGCATCCGAGAAGGCAGCGAAGTAATGGGCAGTGCGTCACGCGAGGCTCTGGCCGCGGCGAAGGCGGCTCTGAGCGGCAGACTCGGCAAGTCGGCAGGCGCCGAACTGCTGAGCGCCTCCGCTCAGATCGCCGGATCGCCGGCCCTGCTGGGCGCCCTCGGCGATGCCTCCTCCGCGGCTGCGGCGAAGCGCGGCCTGGTCGAGCGCCTCTTCGGCGGCATCTCGGCCGGCGCTCGTGCGGTACTCGTCGCCGCGGTCGAGCAGAACTGGTCGAACGCCGATGAGCTGGTCGGCGGCGTCGAGGAGCTCGGCCTGCGCGCCGAAGCGATCGCCAATGACGGCCTGGCCGACGAGCTGCTCGCGGCGGCCGCGACGATCGACAGCAGCCACGAGCTCGAGCTGAGCCTCGGCAGCAAGCTGGGCGATCCCGCGTCGAAGGTCGCGCTCGTGGAGCGCATCTTCACCGGCAAGCTCTCGGCGTCGGCGGTCGGCGTGATCGCCCATCTCGTTGCGAACCCGCGTGGTCGGCGCGTCGGCGCCGCGCTCCGCGAGAGCGCACGCGTGGCAGCGGACCAGGGCGGCAGCGAGCTCGCGACCGTCTCGGTGGCGGCGCCTCTGAGCGCCGCGCAGCAGGAGAAGCTGGCCGGTCTGCTCGAGCAGAGCGCGGGGCGACCCGTCCGCGTGACCACGGTCGTCGATCCCGCGCTCGTGGGCGGCGTCCGCATCCAGATCGGCGACGACGTGATCGACGGCAGCGTCCGGTCGCGTATCGAGGACCTGCGCCTGCAGCTGGCAGGCTAACGACTTTTCACCCCGCGGGCCGGGCCCTCGGAAGAGACAAGAGAGAACGAAATGGCAGAACTCAGCATCAGCCCCGATGAGATTCGCGACGCGCTGAAGGACTTCGCGTCGTCCTACGAGCCCGCGAAGGCCGAGAAGACCGAGGTCGGCACCGTCATCGACGCCGCCGACGGCATCGCGCACGTCGCGGGCCTGCCGGGCGTCATGGCGAACGAGCTCGTCCGCTTCGCCGACGGCACGCTCGGCCTCGCGCAGAACCTCGAAGAGGACGAGATCGGCGTCGTCGTGCTCGGCGAATTCACCGACATCGCAGAGGGACAGCAGGTCACCCGCACCGGCGAGGTGCTGTCGGTCCCCGTGGGCGAGGGCTACCTCGGCCGCGTGGTCGATCCGCTCGGCAACCCGATCGACGGACTCGGCGACATCGCGAACATCGAGGGCCGTCGCGCGCTCGAGCTCCAGGCGCCCGGCGTCATGCAGCGCAAGTCGGTGCACGAGCCCCTGCAGACCGGTATCAAGGCCATCGACGCGATGATCCCCGTCGGCCGCGGCCAGCGTCAGCTGATCATCGGCGACCGCCAGACCGGCAAGACGGCGATCGCGATCGACACGATCATCAACCAGAAGGCGAACTGGGAGTCGGGCGATCCGACGAAGCAGGTGCGCTGCATCTACGTCGCGATCGGCCAGAAGGGCTCCACCATCGCGTCCGTGAAGGGTGCGCTCGAGGACGCCGGTGCGATGGAGTACACGACCATCGTCGCGTCGCCCGCCTCGGATCCGGCCGGCTTCAAGTACCTCGCTCCCTACACCGGCTCGGCCATCGGCCAGCACTGGATGTACAGCGGCAAGCACGTCCTCATCATCTTCGACGATCTGTCGAAGCAGGCCGAGGCCTACCGCGCGGTATCGCTGCTCCTCCGCCGTCCGCCGGGGCGCGAGGCCTACCCGGGCGACGTGTTCTACCTGCACTCCCGCCTGCTGGAGCGCTGCGCCAAGCTGAGCGACGAGCTCGGTGCCGGCTCGATGACCGGTCTGCCGATCATCGAGACCAAGGCGAACGACGTCTCCGCCTACATTCCGACCAACGTGATCTCGATCACCGACGGCCAGATCTTCCTCCAGTCCGACCTCTTCAACGCGAACCAGCGTCCGGCGGTCGACGTGGGCATCTCGGTCTCGCGCGTGGGCGGCGACGCTCAGGTGAAGAGCATCAAGAAGGTCTCCGGCACGCTCAAGCTCGAGCTCGCCCAGTACCGCGCACTCGAGGCCTTCGCGATGTTCGCGAGCGACCTCGACGCGGCGAGCCGTCGTCAGCTCGAGCGCGGCGCCCGCCTCACCGAGCTGCTCAAGCAGCCGCAGTACTCGCCGTACCCGGTCGAGGAGCAGACCGTCTCCATCTGGGCCGGAACCAACGGCCACCTGGACGAGGTCCCGGTCGAGGACATCCTCCGCTTCGAGCGCGAGTTCCTCGACTACGTCGGGAACAACAGCGAGGCGCTGAACACGCTGCGCAGCACGAACGTGCTCGACGACGACACCGTCGCCGACCTGGAGGCGAAGATCGCAGCGTTCAAGCTCGAGTTCCGCACCTCGGCCGGTCAGGCTCTGAACGAGCAGTTCGAGGAGCTCGCCGAGGAAGAGATCAAGCAGGAGCAGCTGGTCGTCAAGAAGTAACGGCGAACGGGCGGGCGCTGCGAGGCGCCCGCCCGGATCCGGCACTCATCACGACTGACACGCTTCGAACACCACAGGAGAGACATGGGAGCGCAACTTCGGGTCTACCGGCAGAAGATTCGTTCTGCCCAGACGACCAAGAAGATCACCCGCGCGATGGAGCTGATCGCAGCCTCTCGCATTCAGAAGGCGCGTGCGCGCGTCGACGCGACCACGCCGTACGCCCGCGCGATCACTCGCGCGGTCTCGGCGGTCGCGACGCATTCGAACTTCGACCACCCGCTCCTCACGGAGCCCGAGAGGATCAGCCGCGCCGCGGTCGTGATCTTCACCTCGGACCGCGGCCTGGCCGGCGCCTTCAACTCGCAGGTACTGCGCGAGGCCGAGGAGCTCACCGAGCTGCTGCGCTCGGAGGGCAAGGACGTGAGCTACTACCTGATCGGCCGGAAGGCTCAGGGGTACTTCGCGTTCCGCCACCGGGCCGCCGAGCGGACCTGGACGGGTTTCACGGAGGCTCCGGTCTTCGAGAACGGCAAGGAGATCTCGGACGCGCTGCTCGATGCGTTCGGGAAGGACGCCGCGGAGGGCGGGGTCGATGAGATCCACCTCGTGTACAACCGCCTCGTCAGCATGGTGAGCCAGGTCCCCGAGGTGCACCGTCTGCTGCCGCTCGAGGTCGTCGAGGGCGTCGCCGAGGTCGAGACCGGCCCCGAGTCGCTCTACGAGTTCGAGCCCGATGCCGACAGCGTGCTCGACCGTCTGCTTCCCGCCTACATCGAGTCGCGGCTCTTCAACGCGCTGCTCGAGTCGGCAGCGGCGAAGCATGCGGCGACGCAGAAGGCGATGAAGAGCGCGAGCGACAACGCCGACGCACTGATCCGCGACTACACGCGTCTGGCGAACAACGCCCGCCAGGCCGAGATCACTCAGCAGATTTCCGAGATCGTCGGCGGCGCCGACGCCCTCGCCGACTAGCCACGCATACGAAGAGAGAGAACACTATGACCGATCAGGCCACCACCAAGGTCGCCGGGCGCATCGCTCGCGTCACCGGCCCCGTCGTCGACATCGAGTTCCCGCACGACGCCATTCCCGCCGTGTACAACGCGCTCGAGACCACGATCGACTTCGGCGACGGCCAGGAGCCGCTGAAGCTCGTGCTCGAGGTCGCCCAGCACCTCGGCGACAACCTGGTGCGCGCGATCGCGCTGAAGCCGACCGACGGTCTGGTCCGCGGCCAGGAGGTCGTCGACACGGGCGATTCGATCACCGTCCCGGTGGGCGACGTCACCAAGGGCAAGGTCTTCAACGTGACCGGCGACGTGCTCAACCTGCCCGAGGGCGAGACCTTCGAGGCGACCGAGCGCTGGAGCATCCACCGCACGCCCCCGGCCTTCGACCAGCTCGAGTCGAAGACGCAGCTCTTCGAGACCGGCATCAAGGTCATCGACCTCCTCACCCCTTACGTGCAGGGCGGCAAGATCGGCCTCTTCGGCGGCGCCGGCGTGGGCAAGACCGTGCTGATCCAGGAGATGATCCAGCGCGTGGCGCAGGATCACGGCGGCGTGTCCGTGTTCGCCGGTGTGGGCGAGCGCACCCGTGAGGGCAACGACCTCATCCACGAGATGGACGAGGCCGGCGTCTTCGACAAGACCGCCCTGGTCTTCGGCCAGATGGACGAGCCGCCGGGGACCCGTCTCCGCGTCGCCCTCTCGGCACTGACCATGGCGGAGTACTTCCGCGATGTGCAGAAGCAGGACGTGCTGCTCTTCATCGACAACATCTTCCGCTTCACCCAGGCCGGCTCCGAGGTCTCCACGCTGCTGGGCCGCATGCCCTCGGCGGTGGGCTACCAGCCGAACCTGGCGGACGAGATGGGCATCCTGCAGGAGCGCATCACCTCGACCCGCGGTCACTCGATCACCTCGCTGCAGGCGATCTACGTGCCGGCCGATGACTACACCGACCCGGCCCCCGCGACCACGTTCGCCCACCTCGATGCGACCACGGAGCTCTCCCGTGAGATCGCCTCGAAGGGTCTGTACCCGGCCGTGGATCCGCTGACCTCGACTTCGCGCATCCTCGATCCCCGTTACCTGGGCGCCGACCACTACCGCGTCGCGACCACGGTGAAGCAGATCCTGCAGAAGAACAAGGAGCTGCAGGAGATCATCGCCATCCTCGGCGTCGACGAGCTCTCCGAAGAGGACAAGATCACCGTGTCGCGCGCGCGCCGCATCCAGCAGTTCCTCTCGCAGAACACCTACATGGCGAAGAAGTTCACCGGTGTCGAGGGCTCGACCGTGCCGCTCAAGGAGACCATCGAGTCGTTCGACGCGATCGCCAAGGGCGAGTTCGACCACGTCGCCGAGCAGGCCTTCTTCAACGTCGGCGCGATCAGCGACGTCGAGGAGAAGTGGGCGCAGATCCAGAAGGAGAACGCCTGATCATGGCGAAGCTCACTGTCAGCGTCGTCTCGGCGGAGCGCGAGATCTGGACGGGCGATGCCAGCCAGATCGTCGCGAAGACCGTCGAGGGCGAGATCGGCATCCTCGGAGGCCACGAGCCGATGCTCGCGCTGCTCGCCCATGGCGAGGTTCGCGTGACCACGGGTTCGGGCGAGAAGATCGCGGTCGACGCCGAGGGCGGATTCCTCTCGGTCGACCATGACGTCGTGACCATCGTCGCGAGCCGGGCCGCCCTGGTCTAGGGTCGGCTTCGGCCGTACTCGTCGATGCATATCCTGCTGCCGCCCTCGGAGACCAAGCGCTCCGGGGGCGGCGGCGTCTTCTCGCCCGGCGAACTCGCGAATCGCGCGCAGCTGGGCGACGCTCGCACCGAGGTCCGCTCAGCGCTCGAGGCGCTCAGCGCAGACGAGGACGCCGCCGCTGCGGCGCTGAAGCTCGGGAAGAAGTCCCGCGGAGAGATCGCGCACAACCGGCAGCTCGGAGATTCGGGCACTCTCCCGGCGATCGACCGCTACACCGGTGTCCTCTACGACGCCCTCGACGCGTCGTCTCTCGACCCCGCGGCTCGATCCTGGCTCGCCGCCCACGTCTCCGTTCAGTCCGCCCTCTTCGGCCTGCTCGGCGCAGCCGATCGGATCCCGGCCTACCGCCTTTCGGCGGGGAGCCGGCTCCCGGGTCTTGCGGCCCCGCTCAAGCAGGTCTGGCGCGAGGCGCACGGCGCGATCGACTGGCCCGCGCTCGGCTGGATCCTCGATCTGCGTTCCAAGGACTATGCGGAGCTCGCGCCCCTGCCCGCCGGCATCGGCGACACGCTGCTCGTCGCGCAGCGCGGCCCTGACGGTCGTACGCGCGCGCTCAATCACTTCAACAAGGCGGCGAAGGGCGACCTCGTACGGCGTCTCGCCGTCTCCCGGCCCGAGATCCGGAGCCGGGAGGATCTGCTCGCGTGGGCTCGCGGTGCAGACCTCGAGCTGTCTGCCGGCCCGGGGCAGGACGAGCTGACCCTGGTGACCGACCTCGGCGCCCCCGCAACCGCGGGTGCGGCGGCCGCTTCCGCAGCGCGGTAAGCTGATCGGGTGATTCTCGAGGTGCGATGGTGAGTACGCGCGGAAAGGCCGGACTCCGCGAACGCGTCCCCTTGGGCGGGAGTGCATCTCCGTCGGTCGAACTCTCCTGGTACGGGATCAGCGAAATCGGCCGTCGTCGGGAGACGAACCAGGACAGCTTCGTGACGCTGCCTCCGCTCTTCGCCGTCGCCGATGGCATGGGCGGCCACTCGGCCGGTGAGATCGCCTCGGCCGCCGCGGTCCGCAGGCTCGCCGAGCTCGGCGGCGCTACGCGGATCAGCGACGGCGACATCGAGGAGGCGCTCGGCGACGCGGTCGACGACATCGAGCTCGAAGCGGGGGAGAGCGAACTGGGTGCGGGCACCACAGCCACGGGTGTCGTGCTCGGCGACGATCCGGAACAGCCCAGCTGGCGCGTCTTCAACATCGGGGACTCGCGCGTTTACCAGTACTTCGACGGCGAACTGACCCAGTTGACCGTCGACCACTCGGTGGTGCAGCACCTGCTCGACACGGGAGCCATCACCGAGGAGGAAGCCGAGTACCATCCGCACGCGAACGTGATCACCCGGGCGGTCGGTTTCAATGAGCCGCCCGTGCCCGACTTCAGCAGCGTGGCGCTCATTCCGGGCCAGCGGCTGCTGATCTGCTCGGACGGGCTCACCAAGGAGCTCACCGACGCCGGTATCGAGCACTTCCTGCGGACGGGGGAGAGCGCGGAGGGCGCCGCCCACGCGCTCGTGCAGCACGCGCTCGACAACGCCGGCCGCGACAACATCACCGTGATCGTGATCGAGGTGCACCGCTTCATCGAGTCGCAGGCCGTCGACGGCGCCGCACCCGAGAGCGGTGCCGCTGCCGCCGGACCCGTCGGGATGGAGCACGCCGACGCCGACGACACCCTCGAGGTGCCGAAGGTCTAGCCTCCAGGCGGTCGGTGCCGCCGGCCGCCGGCGTCAGGCCGGCTACGCGCCTGCGGCGGCGAACGCGTCGAGACCTGCGCGGTGTTCGGGCCCGGTATCGCGCCTCTGCTGGTGACGGGCGCCCCCGACGGCTCGGCTCGCGACGATGCCGCGGTCGTGGTGATCGAGGTTCACGCGATCCTCGATGCGTAGGGTCGTGACCCACGAGCGGCGAGCATGAGCGCGCCGCCGAGGAGGATCACGAGCACCGCAGCGACTGCCGTCTTCTTCCGGCCCGGGTACCAGCCGGTCTCCGCCAGCTCCTCACCGTCCGGATCCAACACCGTGAAATCGAACAGCTGGAGACCGAGAGCCATGTCGTCGGCAAATGCCGAAAGACCGAAATCGTATGCGCCGGGCGGGATGCTTCGAGGGATAGTGAAGACCTGCTCGAACTTCCCATGTTTGCCGAAAGGACTCTCAGATGTCGCCAAGTAGTGCTCGCCGGTCTCGGAATCATCGGTGGTACTGAACAGCCCTACCAATAGTCTCGTACAGGGTACCCCTTCGAAGAGACAGGTTGCCTTCACCGTGACCTTGTCTCCCGGGAGGGCCTCGCGTGGAAACACCTCGTAGCTGTCCTCCACCACTGGCAATCTGAATCGCCCTGGGTTTCGTTCCGTTCTTCAAGCAAGGATGGAACACGATGAATCAGAAGTACTCGCCCGAGATGCGGGAACGCGCGCTCCGGATGCTC
>NZ_CAJVAP010000024.1 GCF_910593785.1 Leucobacter soli
GACTCGCTACGATCCCGGGGGCCGAACGGTGAAGGGGTCCCAGCCGCGCGGCTCGCCCGGCTCCCCCCCCAGCAGCAGCGGCGCGCCGTCGTCCACCCGTTCGCGCACCGCGCCGACCGGCAGGAACCCGGCAGGCAGCTCCGCCTCCGGCGGGAACGCGGCCAGCAGTCCGTGGTCCTCTCCCCCGTGGAGCATCGCGTCGAGCGGCACGCGCTCGCCCTTCTGCGTGCCGAATCCTGCCGCCAGGGCCTCCGGGTCCAGGTCGAGCGAGACCCCGCTCGCGCGGGCGATCCGGGCGGCGTCGATGGAGAGGCCGTCGGATACGTCGAGCATCGCGGTCGCTCCGCCGTCGGCTGCGGTGAGGCCAAGAGCGATCGGCGGCTCGGGTGCGAGCTGCGCGCGGAGCGCGGCGGGGTGACGGTCGCGGAGCCCGAGAAGCCCGCGATCGTGCGCGACGCCTTCGTCCGCAGACTCGGCGAAGAGCAGCGAGAGGCCGATGCCCGCGAGGCCGAGCGCCCCTGCGTACGCGACCACGTCGCCGGGGCGAGCACCGTCGCGGCGGATCGGGGGCCGCCCCTCCAGCTGACCGAGCGCGGTGATCGCCGCGGTGAGCACGGGCGCGCGGCTGAGGTCGCCCCCGACGACGCCGCAGCCGGGGGCGAGCGCCGTGCAGGCCGCGTCGAGCCCCTCTGCGATCACCTCGAGCAGCGAGACGGGAGTATCGGCCGGGCAGGCGACGGCCGCCGTCAGCGCGGTGGGCCGCGCCCCCATCGCCGCCACGTCCGAGAGATTCGTCGCCGCGAGCTTCCACCCCAGCTCGAATCCGCTGTGCCAGGCGAGCCGGAAGTCGGGGCCTTCGATCATCATGTCGCTCGTGACGACCGCCTCACCCGCGAAGGCGAGCACGGCGCAGTCGTCTCCGGGCCCGAGACGGGTCGCCTCGGCCGGGCGCAGCCGCGCCAGGATCCGGCGCAGCACCTCCGACTCGCCCAGTGCTCCGACCGTCTCTTCGCTCCGCATCCTCCCAAGGTATCGGGCGGCGGCCCCGGTAGCATCGAGGTATGCCGCGCCCCGCTCCGATCGCCTCCGTGCTCTCCTCCCTGCTCGCCGCCCCGGCCCTCGTGCTCGGCCTCGCCGGATGCGCGGGCGAGGTGCCGATGACCCCGGCCGAGAACGCGAACGATCCGGCCTGCGCCGACGTGATCGTGCGTCTGCCGCAGACGCTCGCGGGGCTCGAGAAGCGCACGACGAACGCGCAGTCGACCGGCGCCTGGGGCGATCCCGTCGGCGTCCAGCTGATCTGCGGCGAGACGCCGAGCGGCCCGACGACGGACGACTGCGTGAGCGTCAACGACGTCGACTGGATCATCGACCGTTCGCAGGCGCCCCTGTACCGCTTCGAGGCCTACGGCCGCACGCCCGGCCTGGCGGTGTACGTGGATGCGGAGCGCGCCAGCGGCACGGACGCGGTGGCGAGCCTGGGCTCCATCGCGAAGGTGCTGCCGCAGGAGCGCGCCTGCACCAGCCTCATCGACACGCTCGACCTCGACTGATCTCTCGGCGGCCATCGAAGAGGATCTCGGCTCCCGCCTCGGTGCCCCGGAGCTTCGCCTCGAGCGGCTCGGCGAGGGTCTCGGCGTAGGTGGCGGTCAGGTGATGCGAATCCCGCCAGACGAACACGTTGCCGATGACCACCGCGCAGGAGTGCGGGTCCGGACACACCCAGTTGTTCATGTCGATCAGCTCGACATCGGCGTCGGCCGCCGCCTCGAGCTCCGGGAACACGCGTTCGTCGAGCGCCTCGCCCCGCGGCGTGGCGCAGACCGTCAGACGGTCCGGGTAGGCCGACGCGCACTCGGGTGCGTCCGAAGCCATCATCGGGGTGTCCTTGATCACGAGGACCGGGATGCCCGCCTCGTCCATCTGCTCCCAGCGCTCGCCCAGGCCTTCGGCGAGCAGCCTGACCCGATGCTCGTCCTGCGCCACCTCCCCGCTGTCCATCACGGCACGGGTGGTCGCGCCGGCGGTGATGATCAGGTCGGGATCGAGCGTGTCGATCTCGTCGATGAGCGCCCGGTTCCAGCTGTCGCATTCCTCGTAGGCCACCCCGTCGCGCGCCTGGGGGACGTCGGCGAACGAGCAGGCCGCCTTGGTATGGGTCACGAGCCGCCAATCGTGCTCCTCGGCGAGTTCGATCATGGTGGGGATCCAGTTGATCGTGTGGGAGTCCCCGACGAGCATGACGGTGTCGTCGCTCTCCTCGTCTCCGAACACGCAGCCGTTCGGCTCGGTGTGCTCGTGACGCAGGCTGCAGCCGTTCCGGTAGACGACCGAGTAGTCCTCTCGAGCGTCGATCGCGGCGGGGAGGAAGCCATCCGCGACCACGTCCACCGGTCGGCCCGCGTCGGAGAAGCTCGCTATCGAGTCGTCGGAGAAGTCGTCGGTCAGCGCCTCCGCACCGAGCTTACGATCCCCCAGCTCGACGACGGGGGCCGTCGCCTTCGGCGCTACCCCGACCGTCGCCGCCGCGGCCACCGTCGCGGCCACGAGCAGGCCGCCGGCCCGCAGCGAGGCCGCCACCGAGCGTTTCACCCGGTTCCAGTCCCGAAAGGGGATCTCGATGTAGCGATAGCTCAGCCAGGCCGGAAGCACGGAGAGCAGCACGATCGCCAGCCCCCATCGGGCTCGCAGCTCGCCGCCGAGCAGGTAGGTGCCGAAGACGACCAGTGGCCAGTGCCAGAGGTAGAGCGAGTACGAGATGTCCCCGATCCAGCGCATGGGGCCGAGGCTGAGCAGCCGGCCGACGCCTCGCCCGGCTCGACCGCCCATGCCGCCCGCGATCACCGCCGCGGTGGAGAGCGTCGGCAGCAGCGCGGCAGCGCCGGGGAACGCCGGTGCCGTCGAGTCGTACCAGAGCGAGGCGGCGACGATGCCCGCGAGTCCCGCCCAGCCCAGCAGGCGGCCGAACCAGTCCGGGATCCGTTCCACGAAGTGCGCGAATACGGCCAGTGCCGCCCCGATCGCCAGTTCCCAGAGCCGCGTCGTCGTCACGAAGTAGGCGGGTGCCGGCGCGTCGGCCGTGTAGCGGATCGACCAGAGCAGCGAGGGGACGAGGATCAGCAGGGCGCCGGCTCCTGCAGCGACCGAGAGCTGCGACCGTGAGACCGCCGACGCCGGGGCGTGACGTCCGCCTCGTCGGCGGAGCAGAGCGAGCAGTGCGACGAGCAGCAGCGGCCAGACGATGTAGAACTGCTCCTCTACGGAGAGCGTCCAGAAGTGCCGGATGGGGCTCGCCGCGAGGTCCGCGTTCAAATAGTCGGTCGTGCCCGCGAAGATCCAGTTGACGATGTAGAGCGCGGCACCGCCGGCTTCGATGCCGATCTGCTGCCAGCGTATCCGCGGCAGGATGAGCACGGTCAGGAGCAGCGTGGCGACCAGTACCACGGTCGCCGCCGGCAGGATCCGGCGGATCCTGCGCGCGTAGAAGTCCATGAGGCGCACTCGCCCGGTGCGCAGTGCCTCGCGAAGGAGGAGTCCGGTGATGAGGTAGCCGGAGATGACGAAGAAGACGTCGACGCCGACGAAGCCGCCGGGCATGAACGGGAAGTTCGCGTGATAGAGCAGGACGACGCCGACGGCGACGGCGCGGAGGCCTTGGATGTCCGGGCGGAAGCCCGCGACCGGCGCCGGTACGGGAGCCCTCGTCGGTCGCACGGCAGCAGCTGCGGACGCGTGCATGTTCCGACGCTAGCCGCCCGAGATGAGAGGTGCGTGAGATCCGGATGAGAACTGGCCGAGCCTCGCCGGCGCACCGGAGTCGACGAGGCTCGGTGAAACCGGATGCAGGTGGGCGTCAGGCCCCGAGCGCCAGCTCGATCAGCTCGGTGATCAGCTCGGTGTAACCGAGCCCGGACTCCTCCCAGAGCCGCGGATACATCGATATGGGCGTGAAGCCGGGCAGGGTGTTGATCTCGTTGAGCACCGGCCCGTCGGCGGTGAGGAAGAAGTCGATGCGCGCGAGGCCGGCGCACTGCGCCACCTCGAACGCGGTGACGGCGGCGTCGCGGATCGCGGCGAACTCGGCCGCCGCCACCTGCGCCGGCAGTTCGAGCCTCACGCCCGCGGCCCCGAGGTACTTGGCCTCGAAGTCGTAGAAGTCGCGGCCGTCGAAGACGATCTCGCCGATCACGGAGCTCGTACGCGGTGTGCCGCCGTCACGGCTCTGCAGCACGGCGATCTCGACCTCGCGCCCCGCGATGCCGGACTCGACGAGCACCAGGCTGTCCTCGGCGAAGGCGACATCGAGTGCGGCCGGCAGCTCGTCCGCCGAAGCGACGCGGCTCACGCCCACACTCGATCCCGCCCGATTCGGCTTCACGAAGAGCGGATACTCGAGGCCGTCGTCGAGGCGCGAGACGAGCGCGGGATCGCGCTCCATCTCCGAACGGGTCACGGTGCGCCAGGGAGCGACCGGGATCCCGGCGGCATCGAGCACGACCTTCAGTGCGTGCTTGTCCATGCAGAGGGCCGAGGAGAGCACGCCGCAGCCGACGTACGGCAGGTCGACGAGGTCGAGCATGCCCTGCACCGTTCCGTCCTCGCCGTAGGGGCCGTGCAGGGTGGGCAGCACGACGTCGACGCGCCCCAGTGAGCGCAATCGACCGTCGGATTCGATCACCGTGAGGGCGCGCGTCTCCGTCGAGGCCGGCCACAGCACGCGCGTACCGTTCTCGGGCACCTCTGGCAGTCCCTCGGCATCGAGACGGTAGCCCTGCAGCTCCGCCTCGTCGAGCAGCACGGTGGCGCCCGTCTTCGTGATGCCGACCGGGATCACGTCGAACCGGTCGCGGTCGATCGCGCGAAGCACGCCGGCCGCGGTGACGCAGCTGATCCCGTGCTCGCTCGACCTGCCGCCGAACAGCAGCACGACGGTTCGCTTCGTCACGGCGCCCACCGGCTCCCCGCTCATGCGGCGTTCCCCTTCGTCCGTCCGAACAGCCGGGCCCAGAGACCGGGCCGGGAGCCGAAGCTCATCTCGGGCCGCGGCACGTCGTCCTCGGTGGCGAGGTGCGGCGCGAGATTCTTCGGCGCCATGGTGCCTTCGAGGACCATCTGCACCTGCTGCACGATCGGCATGGGCACCCCGCGTTCCTTGGCGAGCTCCAGCACCGGCGCCACCGAGGTGATGCCCTCGGCGGTCTGCTGCATCTGCTCCTTCGTCTCCTCGAGCGAGAAGCCCTGGCCGATCAGCCGCCCGGCCGTGTTGTTGCGCGAGAGCGGGGACTGGCAGGTGGCGATCAGGTCGCCGAGGCCGGCGAGGCCGGCGAGCGTGGTCGGATCGGCGCCCTGGGGAACGGCGAACTCGGTCATCTCGGCGAGGCCGCGCGTGATGATCGCGGCCTTGGTGTTCTCGCCGTAGCCCACACCGTCGACGATGCCGATGGCGAGGGCGATGAGGTTCTTCAGCACGCCGCCGAGCTCGGTGCCGATCACGTCGGTGTTCACGTAGCTGCGGAAGTAGGGAGCCGCGCACGCGGTCGCGATATCCTGAGCCGCTTCGAGGGAGGCGCAGGAGGCGACGGCGCCGGTCGGCTGCTCACGGGCGATCTCGAGCGCGATGTTGGGGCCGGAGAGCACGCCGATGCGCTCGGGTTCGAGGTCGAGGGTGTCGGCGATGACCTCGCTCATCCGCATGAGCGTGCCGCGCTCGACGCCCTTGACGAGGCTGACGAGCACCGCCCCGGGCTCGAGGTAGGGCTCGAGCTCACCGAGGTTCGCACGCAGCGACTGGCTGGGCACGGCGAGGAAGACGAGCGAGGCTCCGGCGAGCGCCCGCTCCAGCTCGCTCGTCGCCTGCAACGACTTCGGCAGGTTGATGCCGGGAAGGTACTGGGTGTTGCGCTTGGCGACCTGGATCTCCTGCGCCACTTCGGGGCGGCGCGCCCACACGGTCACGTCGCATCCTGCGTCGGCGAGCACCTTTGCGAAGGTGGTGCCCCAGCTGCCTGCCCCGATGACCGCGACCTTGCGGCCGCGATTGCGCTTGGGGCTCGCCGGGCCGGATCCGGCGGCGCCCGCAGGCGCTCCCGCGGCGGCGCTCAAAAGCGCCCCGTCTCGGTCTGGTCGTGGTCGGCAGGATCCCACAGCTCCGTCGGCGGCTGCTCCCCGCGGAGCCCCGCGAGCAGCGCGGTGATCTCGCCCATGAGCAGCGCGGTGGCCTCGTTGATCGCCTTGGGCTCCGTCTCCCGGCCGGCGAACCGGCTGAGGTCGATCGGTTCGCCGACGGCGACGTGGATCGTCTTGCGCGGGATCGGATGGATGCCCTTGCCGTAGCGCGGCATCAGCTCCTGGGTACCCCAGTGCGCCATCGGGATCAGCGGGATGCCCGAGGCGAGCGCGAGCCGCACGGCGCCGCTCTTGCCCCGCATGGGCCAGAGCTCGGGATCGCGGGTCAGCGTGCCCTCCGGGTAGACGATCACGCCGGCTTCGCGCCTGATCAGCTCACCGGCCGCGCCCAGCGGATTGCCGTCGCCGCCTCGGCGCACGACGCCCTGCCGCTCGACCGGGATCTGGCCCGAGCCGCGCAGCAGCCAGCCCAGGACCGGGATCTTGAACAGGCTGGCCTTCGCCATGAACCGGGGCAGGCGCCCCAGATGCCAGACGGCCGCGCCCATCGCGATCGGGTCGATCTCGCTGTAGTGGTTCGGCGAGAGGATGAAGGGGCCGGTCTGCGGCAGCTTCGAGTCGCGCGTGAAGCGGTACCGCACCATGCACGACCAGAGCGGCAGGATCAGAACGGCGAGCAGCCAGAAGAAGCTCGGCCGTCGCTTCTCATGCGACGGCCGGGCACGGAGCTTCACGGTCTCGGGCATAGTCCAACGCTACCCCTCGAACACGAAGTCGGCGCCCAGCAGGCGCAGCTTCTCGATGAAGTTCTCGTAGCCGCGCGAGATGATGCCGAGATTGGTCACCTTGGTCTGCCCGCTGGCCGTGAGCGCCGCGATGAGGTGGCTGAATCCGCCGCGCAGATCGGGCACCTCGATGTCGGATCCGGTGAGCGGCGTGGGGCCGGTGATCACGGCGGCCTGCTCGAACTCGCGGCGCTTCACCCGTCGGGCCTCGTCGGCCAGGCCGTCCTTGTAGACGACGATGTTCGCGCCCATCTCGTTGAGCGCGTCGGTGAAGCCGAAACGGTTCTCGTAGACGGTCTCGTGGATGGTCGAGACCCCCTCCGCCTGGGTGAGCGCGACAACGAGCGGCTGCTGCCAGTCGGTCATGAAGCCGGGGTGCACGTCGGTCTCGATCGTCACCGGCTTGAGCGCGCCGCCCGGGTGCCAGAAGCGGATGCCGTCGTCGTGCACGTCGAAATCGCCGCCGACCTTGCGGAACACGTTCAGGAAGGTCATCATCTCTTCCTGCTGCGCACCGCCGACGAACACGTCGCCCTTCGTCGCGAGCGCCGCGGCGGCCCAGCTGGCGGCCTCGTTGCGGTCGAAGATCGCCGCGTGGTCGTAACCGCGCAGCTCTTTCACGCCCTCGATGAAGATGACGCGGTTCGGCTCGACCGTGATGATCGCGCCCATCTTCTGCAGGATGCAGATGAGATCGATGATCTCGGGCTCGATGGCGGCGTTGCGCAGCTCGGTCTGCCCCTCGGCCAGCACCGAGGTGAGCAGCACCTGCTCGGTCGCGCCGACCGAGGGGTAGGGCAGCTCGATGTTCGCGCCGGTGAGGCCGTTCGGCGCGCTCAGGCTGATTCCGCTCGGCAGCTTCTCGACGATGGCGCCGAACTTGCGCAGCGCGTCGAGGTGGAAGTCGATGGGGCGGTCGCCGATGCGGCAGCCGCCGAGGTCGGGGATGAACGCCTCGCCCAGCCGGTGCAGCAGCGGGCCGCAGAAGAGGATCGGGATGCGCGAGGAGCCCGCGTGCGCATCGATGTCGGCGTGGTGGGCGCGCTCGACGTTCGACGGGTCGAGGCGCCACTCCCCCGGATCCTCGCCGCGCGTGATGAGCACGCCGTGGAGGGCCAGCAGGCCCGCCACGACGCGCACGTCCGAGATGTTCGGCACGTTGCGGAGCACGCTCGGCGTCTGTCCGAGAAGCGCCGCGACCATCGCCTTGGTGGCGAGGTTCTTCGCCCCCCGCACCTCGATGCGGCCGGTCAGCGGGCGACCGCCGTTGATGATGATCTCATCGGATGTCAGACCCACACGAGCGCCGGCCTTGCGCGCATCCTGCTTGAGTCCCTCGGCATGGTCCTGCGCGGCGATCTCGGTGTTGGTCACGCGTCTACTCCTCAGGCGCTCTTCACGGGCAGCGTCGTCGGCATCCAGGCCGGCCGGCGCGCCTCGAATTCGGTGATGTCCTGCTCGTTGCGCAGGGTGAGGGAGATGTCGTCGAGGCCCTCGAGCAGACGCCAACGGGTGTAGTCGTCGATCTGGAACGGCACGACGAGTTCGCCCGCGGTCACGGTGCGATCCTCGAGGCTCACCGTCAGCTGCGCGCCGGGGTTCGCGTCGAGCACCTCCCAGATCCGCTCGACGTCGGCCTCTTCGACCTGCGCCGCGAGCAGCCCCTGCTTGCCGGAGTTGCCGCGGAAGATGTCGGCGAAACGCGCCGAGATGACGACCTTGAAACCGTAGTCCCGCAGCGCCCACACCGCGTGCTCGCGCGAGGATCCCGTGCCGAAATCGGGGCCGGCGACGAGGATCTCGGCACCCGCGTAGACGGGCTGGTTGAGGACGAATCCGGGATCCTGCCGCCAGTGGTGGAACAGCGCGTCCTCGAAACCGGTCTTGGTGACGCGTTTCAGGAAGACGGCGGGAATGATCTGGTCGGTGTCGACGTTCGAGCGCTTCAGCGGAGCGGCGATTCCGGTCAGGGTGGTGAACTTCTCCATGATTACGCGGCCTCCCCCGTCTCGGCGCCGATCCCGGCCGAACGCGATGCGTCCGCCACCTCGGGGATCCGCTCGTGCGTGATGCCCTTCGCCGCGTCCTCCTGCAGATCCCACGGGCTCGACAGCGTACCGCGGATCGCGGTGGCGGCGGCGACCAGCGGCGACACCAGGTGCGTGCGGCCGCCCTTGCCCTGCCGACCCTCGAAATTTCGGTTCGAGGTCGCGGCGCAGCGCTCGCCCGGGGCGAGCTGGTCCGGGTTCATGCCGAGACACATCGAGCAGCCGGCGAAACGCCATTCGCCGCCGAACTCCTCGACGATCTTGTCGATCCCGGCCTTCTCGGCTTCCAGGCGCACGCGCGCGGATCCGGGCACGACCATCAGGCGCACGCCCTCGGCCTTCTGCTTGCCCTTGATGATGTCGGCGAACGCGCGCAGGTCGTCGAAGCGCGCATTGGTGCAGGATCCCATGAAGACCGCGTCGACCGGGATCTCCTTCATCGGGACGCCGGCCTCGAGATCCATGTATTCGAGCGCGCGCTCGGCCGCGGCGCGCTCGTTCGGATCGGAGATCTCCGCCGGATTCGGCACCCGGTCGCTCAGCAGCACTCCCTGGCCGGGGTTCGTGCCCCAGGTCACGAACGGCTCCAGCTCGCTCGCGTCGAGGAAGACCTCCCGGTCGAAGGTCGCGCCCTCGTCGGTCGGCAGCGTCTTCCAGTACTCGACGGCCGCGTCCCAGTCGGCGCCCTGCGGCGCGTGGGGGCGATCCTTCACGTAGGCGAAGGTGGTCTCGTCGGGGGCGACCATGCCGGCGCGCGCGCCGGCCTCGATCGACATGTTGCAGATGGTCATACGGCCATCCATGGAGAGGTTGCGGATCGCCGAGCCGCGGTACTCGAGCACGTAGCCCTGGCCGCCGCCCGTACCGATTTTCGCGATGACCGCGAGGATGATGTCCTTCGCGGTGACGCCGGGGCGCAGTTCGCCCTCGACGTTGATCGCCATGGTCTTGAACGGCTTCAGCGGCAGCGTCTGCGTCGCCATCACGTGCTCGACCTCGCTGGTGCCGATGCCGAACGCCAGTGCGCCGAACGCGCCGTGGGTCGAGGTGTGGCTGTCGCCGCAGACCACGGTGATGCCGGGCATGGTCAAGCCGAGCTGCGGGCCGACGACGTGGACGATGCCCTGCTCCTTGTCGCCGAGCGGGTGCGCGCGAACGCCGAATTCGGCCACGTTGGCGCGCAACGTCTCGATCTGGACCCGGCTCGTCGGATCCTCGATCTCCCGCGTGATGTTGATCGTGGGCGTGTTGTGATCCTCGGTGGCGACCATCAGATCGACCCGGCGCAGCGGGCGATCCGCCATGCGCAGGCCATCGAACGCCTGCGGGCTGGTGACCTCGTGGATGAGGTGCAGATCGATGTAGATGAGATCGGGGTTGCCGTTCTCGCCCTTGACGACGACGTGGTCGTCCCACAGCTTCTCCGCCAGTGTGCGGGGTTTCCTGGTCTGTTCAGTCATAACCTAATGCTTCTCTATTCCGTGACTTCCGGTGCGCGGAACGCGCGCGTGCTTCGGCCAGGCCTGAACTCCGCGACGGGAGGGCCGAAAAGCTACACCCCGTCGCGGCAAGGAAGAAGCAGCTGCCGCATATGCATGGGGCGAGTCTACCAGGCGCGGCCGCGGGCGATCGCCGTCCCGCTCACAGCGAACGCTCGGGTCCACGGCCGAGACATCTGCGGTGCCGGGATCCGGAAATCCGGAAGTAAATTATGGACCTTCGGGTATCGCGCGACGCGGTGCGCGCCGGGTACGGTCGAACCAGCGCTCCGCACGGGGTGCGGGGAGACGCTCCTCCGGGAGCGGGTTGCACAGGGGACCGCAAGCCGATGGTGAGACTGGACGCGACGCGACGCATGCGCCTCCTCGGTGCGGCCTGCGCGGCGACGCTCGGAGCCGGAACGCTGTTCGCGGTGCCCGCCATGGCGGCGGAACCCGTCGTTCTTCCGGCGGCCGCGGTGCCGGCGGCAATGCCGGCCGCGGCGCCGAGTTCGACGCTGAGTTCGACGCCGAGCGGGATGCCGAGCGGGATGACGAGCGCGGCATCGAGCATTGCGCCGGCGCCGTTGGCGGCGGCCCAGTCGGCGCCGTCGGATCTGGCGAAGATGCGCACCCAGATCCTCGACCGCACCAATGCCCTGCGCAAGGCAGCGGGCGTCCCCGCGCTCAAGATGAACACCGACATCAACACCGTCGCCCAGACCTGGTCCCGCGCGCAGGCGAGCAAGAAGAAGATGTCGCACAACCCGAGCTACTCCAAGCAGATCCCCTCGGGCTGGCGGACCGCCGGCGAGAACGTCGCCTACGGCTACGCCTCTGCGAAGGCGGTCGTGACGGCGTGGAAGAACTCCGACGGCCACTACGCGAACATGGTCCGCAGCACCTTCACCCACGTCGGGATCGGTATCGCCCTCGATTCCAAGGGCCGCCTCTACTACACGCAGACCTTCGCCGGGTACTCCGGCGGCAAGTCCGGCGATTTCGCCGGCGGTTCGTCGCGCACGGCCCTCGATCCGACGCTCAGCGGTTCGGCCAGGGCCGGGAAGACGCTCACCGCGAAGCCCGGGAAGTGGAAGCCGGGAACCGTCACCTACCGCTACCAGTGGATGCGCAACTTCAAGACGAAGATCTCTGGTGCGACGAAGGCGACGTACAAGCCGACCGCGAAGGATGCGGGCAAGCGGATTTCGGTGCGGGTGACCGGTCGGTTCGAAGACGGCACGACGGCGGTGCGCGCGTCCGACACGCGCAAGGTGCCGCTGATCGCCTACGCGAAGGCCCCGAGGCCGAAGGTCTCGGGTACCGCGAAGGTCGGCCGGACGCTCACCGCGAAGGCGAGCGGCTGGAGCCCGAAGCCGAGCAAGATCCGCTACCAGTGGTATCGGAACGGGAAGGCTATCTCGGGGGCGACGAAGACGAAGTACCGTCTCAAGTCCGCCGACGCGGGCAAGAAGATCACCGTACGGGTCGCGCCGACCAGGACCGGCTACGCGAAGACCACCCGCTCGACCACGGTCAAGGTGAAGAGCTGACCGTGCGCACCCTGCGGCGCTGACGCCGACCGCCCGACCGAGCCCGGCGCCGGGCTCGGATGCGCCTCCCCGGCGCCCGCCCGCCTCAATCCTCTCCGCGAGCCTCCTCATGGGCGCCCTCGTGGGCGCCGAGGTGCAGCCGCTCGCCGTGCGCACGTGCCACGCGACGCATCTTCACGACGCTCGCGATCGTGGCGACGGCCATCGCGGTCACGATGAACCCGAGCGAGAACCAGATGCTGATATCGGGCACCCACTCGACGTGCCTGCCGCCGTTGATGAACGGCAGCTCGTTCTCGTGCAGGGCGTGGAAGATCAGCTTCACGCCGATGAAGCCGAGGATCGCGGCGATCCCGTACTTCAGGTACTCGAGGCGATCGAGCAGTCCGCCGAGCAGGAAGTAGAGCTGCCGCAGGCCCATGAGCGCGAACACGTTCGCGGTGAACACGATGAAGGGGCTGCGCGTGATGCCGAAGATCGCGGGGATCGAATCGAGCGCGAAGAGCAGATCGGTGGTGCCCAGCGAGATGAGCACGAGCATGAACGGCGTCCACATCCGCTTGCCGTCGACCGTCGTGCGCAGCCGGCCTCCGTCGTAGTGGTCCGTGATCGGCAGGACCTTCTTGGCCTGTCGCACGATCCAGCTGTCACCGGCGTGCTCCTCCTCGCCGGGCTTGACCTGCTGCCAGGCCGTCCAGATGAGCCAGGCGCCGAAGATGAAGAAGATCCAGATGAACCGTTCGATGAGCGCCGCGCCGGCGAGGATGAAGAGCCCGCGGAACACGAGCGCGAGCACGATGCCGATCATGAGCGCGCGCTGCTGGTAGGCGTGCGGCACCTTGAAGCTCGAGAGGATCAGGACGAACACGAAGAGGTTGTCGATCGAGAGGCTGTACTCGGTGAGCCATCCGGCGAGGAACTCGGTGCCGTGCTGCACGTCGCCGAGCAGGAAGATGGATCCGGCGAAGATCAGCGCGAGCAGCACGTAGAAGCCCACCCAGAGGCTGGCCTCCCGCATGGAGGGGACGTGCGGTCGTTTGATGATGAGGAGCAGATCGACGATCAGGATCGCCACGAGCAGGATCATCGATCCGATCTCGAACCAGAGCGGGAGTACCGGTGTCATGCAGTCGCCTTCGGTCGGGCGCGGGGTGCGCGGAGGTCCGAAAGTCTCTTCCCGGCGCCCCGGCCCTCTCGCATGGACCGGCTCGCCGCGCCCGTACCGGCCTCGCGTCGGAGCAAGGCGTATTGACGATACGGGCGAAACGGAATACTCCCCTTCGCGGCCACCATCCTACCCCGCGATCCGCCGCTCGACCCACAGCCCCGCGCTCGGATCCCCCGAATCGACGCTCGCCCCGACGCCGAACCGGCGACCCGGAGGACTCGAACGGGGGCGAGCATCGGATGGGCGCCCGCCGCCGCGGATTCCCAGCAGCGATGCCCCCGCCCCCCGCTAGCATTTATCCAGACCAGACGCGAAAGGACGCCCGTGATCGACCGTTCAGCACCGCCGATCGAGCGCAGCGACGCGAAGGGACCCGGCCCCGCCTCGCGCACGCTCGCCGGCTTCATCTTCGCGAGCCGCTGGCTGCAAGCCCCCCTCTACCTCGGCCTCATCATCGCGCAGGCCGTCTACGTGGTGCTCTTCTTCGTCGAGCTCTGGCACCTCATCGAGACCGCCATCATCTCGGGCCACATCTCCGAGACAGACGTGATGCTCAGCGTTCTCGCCCTCATCGACATCGTCATGATCGCGAACCTCCTGATCATGGTGATCATCGGCGGCTACGAGACCTTCGTGTCGAAGATCCGCGTCACCGGCCACCACGACGAGCCCGACTGGCTCTCGCACGTCAACGCGAACCTGCTCAAGGTCAAGCTCGCGATCTCGATCATCTCGATCTCGTCGATCCACCTGCTCAAGACCTTCATCGAGGTCGGCCGCATGGACGGCGGCATCGTCACCGACGCCTCCGGCACAGTGATCTACTCCTCGGACGGCGTGATGTGGGAGGTGCTGATCCACCTCGCCTTCATCGTGTCGGCGCTCGCGCTCGCCTGGATCGACCGCATGAGCAAGGATCCGCACGAGAAGCACGACACGGCGACCCGGCCCGCAACCGTCGCGCCCGCTGCAACCGCCGCAGCAGCGCCGGCCGCGGCGTACGCACCCGCCGAGACGGGCACCGGCGAGTACGTGACCGTGAGGATCCCCGCGGGCGCCCCGCTCCCGGACGGTGCCGAGGTCGTCCGCTAGATTCGAGCCATGCTCTCGAGCGACGACCTCCCGCACTCGCACGCCCACGCGCACCTCTCCAGTCGCGCGGTCCCGACCTCACGGCTCACCCGGCTCATCACCATCCTCCTGCTCGCAGCCGTCGCGGGTGCCACTGCGATCGGGCTCGTCGTGCTCTGGCCCGACTACGCGAAGGTCGGCGAGGTGGCCGAGCTGACCCAGTACTCCGCGCAGGGGGTCGACCTCGAGCAGGGCGAGGTCCTGAGCATCGACGACGACTGCACCCGGTTCGACGATCCGATGGCGGTGCCGGGAGCCGAGGATGCAGCCGACGAGGATGAAGCGGGCGGGACGGCTTCCGAGGCTGACGCCGCGGGTGCGGCGACGCTCGGCGCGTGCCTGAGCGCGAGCATCGGAGTGCGGAGCGGACCGGACGCGGGCCGGATGATCGAGGTGCCGGTGCGCGGCCCGCTCGCGAACGCCGGGCTGCGACCGGGCGACCGGGTCGAGCTCATCGCCACCCCGGATGCGAGCGGAGCGGGATCCGCGAGCGCCGGCTACGACATCGCGAACGTGTACAATGTCTCCGGGGTCTTCCGGAATCTCCCCCTCGCACTGCTCACCCTGCTCTTCGCCGCCGTCGTGATCGCGGTGGGCCGGATCCGCGGCCTGCTCGCGCTCATCGCACTCGGTATCAGCGTCGGCGTCCTGCTGGCGTTCGTCCTGCCGGCGCTCGTCGCGGGCGGGCCCGGGCTGCTGATCGGCATCGTCGGCTCGAGCGCGATCATGTTCGTCATCCTCTACCTCGTGCACGGGCCGAACATGCGCACCACCGCAGCGCTCATCGGGACGCTCTGCGGCATCCTGATCATGGCCGGCATCTCTCTGCTCTCGGTACAGGTGACTCGGCTCAGCGGGATCGGCGACGAGGCCTCCGGGATCCTCTCGTCGCTCACCTCGCCCATCGACTTCCGAGGACTCCTCACCTGCTCGATCATCATCGCCGGGCTCGGCGTGCTGAACGACGTCACCATCACGCAGGCATCCGCCGTCTGGGAGCTCCGCTCCGCGGCGCCATCGATGTCGCGCGGCGAGATCTACGCGCGGGCGATGCGGATCGGCCGGGACCACATCGCCTCGACCGTCTACACGGTCTTCTTCGCCTACGTGGGCGCCGCGCTGAGCGTGCTGATCCTGCTCTACCTCTACGACCGTCCGGTGCTCTCGCTCCTCACGCAGGAGGACATCGCGACCGAGATCGTGCGGACCCTCTGCGGCAGCATCGGGCTCGTGCTGGCCGTGCCGATCACCACCTGGGTGGCCGCGCTCTTCGCCGCCCCCGCGGACGAGCGGCCGGGCGGTGCCGGCACTGCACCGACCGCCGCCGCTTCACCGACCACTGCGCCGACCGTCGCAGCCGCACCCGCCCCGTCCGATCCTGCCGCGAGGCGGCCGGCCTGACGTCGCCTCAACCGGCGAAGGTGTCGCGCCAGCGCAGCGTGCGGCGCTCCAGCAGCCGCACGAGCGAGTCGGAGAGCTTGCCTATCGCAGCGAAGATGATCACGCCGACCATCACGGTCGCGGTGTCGAGCAGCGACCGCGCGTCCTGGATCAGGTAGCCGATGCCGCTGGTGGCGCCCATCAGCTCGGCGACCACCAGGCACAGCCAGGCCATGCCGATCGAGAGCCGGAGGCCCAGCAGGATGTTCGGCATCGCGCCGGGCAGCACGACGAGCCGCAGGCGCTGCCAGGCCGTGAAGCCGAGGGTGGCCGACATCTCGAAAAGCTTGCGATCCACCGCGCGCACGCCGAGGAAGGAATTGACGTAGATCGGGAAGAAGGCGCCGACCGCGATCAGCACGATCTTCGACTCCTCGCCGAAGCCGAACCAGAGGATGAACAGCGGCGTCACCGCGATCAGCGGGACGGTGCGGAGCATCTGCACCGTCGGGTCGAGCGCGCGCTCCGCGAGGCTCGAGAACCCGACCAGCAGGCCGACGGCCAGGCCGAGACCGGCGCCCCAGAGCGTGCCGATGACGGCCCGTTGCAGACTGATCAGGAAGTTCTTGCCGAGCACACCGTTCGCCGCGAGGTCGACCAGGCGAGCGAACACCTGCGACGGCGCCGGGAAGAGCTGCGTGTTGATGAGGCCGATGTTCGCGGCGATCTGCCAGACGACGATCACCGCCACCGGCAGGATCGCACCGATGACCCAGCGGGCGCTACGGGCGAGCCTGGCGCCGCCGGGCGGGGCGACCGCGCTCCGCCGGAGCTCCTGGTCCTCGTTCTCCTGCGTCGGGATCGCCATCAGACCGCCTCCTCGTCGCGTTCGGGCTCGCGCTCGTCGCGTCCGCGCTCGGCGGCACCAGGGCCGCGCTCGGCCCGGCCGTGCTCGGCCCGGCCCAGTTCGTCGAAGCGGCCGCGGATCTCCGCGCGCAGCTGCTCGAACGCGTGCGAGTCGCGATCCCGCTCGTCGGGGGCCACACCGGGCAGGATCCGGTCGATGCGCCCCGGGCGCGGGCTCATGAGCACGATGCGGTCGCCGAGCGTGATCGCCTCGTCGATGTCGTGGGTGACGAAGAGCATCGTGGTGTGGTTCTGCTCCCACATCTCGAGCAGCGCCCCCTGCATCTGGGTGCGGGTGAAGGCGTCGAGCGCGCCGAAGGGCTCGTCGAGCAGCAGGATCCGCGGCTCCCGCAGGAGGGCGCGCGCGATCGAGACCCGCTGCAGCATGCCGCCCGAGAGCTCCTTCGGGTACGCCTTGGCGAAGCCGCTGAGGCCGGTCATGATCAGCAGTTCGTCGACCGCCGCCCGGACCGTGCGGTTGCGGAGCGAGAGGTTCGCGGCGATGTTTCGTTCGACCGTGAGC
Organism: Leucobacter soli; assembly: GCF_910593785.1. Taxonomy (GTDB): domain Bacteria; phylum Actinomycetota; class Actinomycetes; order Actinomycetales; family Microbacteriaceae; genus Leucobacter; species Leucobacter soli. Next base: position 17,099 of record NZ_CAJVAP010000024.1, read on the forward strand.
CACGGCATCAGCCGGTGCTCCTGGAACACGACCGCGCGGTCGGGCCCCGGCTTCGCGATCCCCGTTCCCTCGAGCTCGATCGTCCCGCCGCTCGGCGCCTCGAGGCCCGCGACCAGCTTCAGCAGGGTGCTCTTGCCGCAGCCGCTCGGGCCGACGACCGTCACGAGCTCGCCCCGGGCGACCGACAGATCGACCGAGCTCAGCGCGTGCACGGCCCGGCTCTCGGAGTGGAATACCTTCTCGACGCCGTGCAGCCGCAGATAGTCCGGCTGGCCCCGCACCGCGGAATCGACCATCAGCGGGCCCCGCGTGCGACCGTGTGGCGGTTCGGCACGTACGGCAGGCCGAGGTTCTCGCGCAGCGTGCCGCCCGCGTACTCGTCCGGGTAGAGCCCGCGCCGGCGCAGCTCGGGGAGCACGAGCGAGACGAAGTCCTCGAGCCCAGAGGTCTGCAACCAGGGGTTCAGCAGGAAGCCGTCGGCGGCGCCGTCGCGGTACCAGTGCTCGAGAGCGTCGGCGACCTCCTCGGGCGTGCCGAAGAAGTCCTCGCGGGGCGTCGCCGCGATCCGGGCGACCTGGCGCAGCGTCAGGTTGTCGCGCTTCGCGAGGTCGCTCCACGACTTCGAGATGCCCTGCATGTGGTTCGCGCCGAGGTGCGACAGGTCGGGGAACGGCCCGTCGAGATCGTAGCCGCTGAGGTCGGCGTAATCGTAGAAGAAGCTCAGCCACTTGAGCGCCTCGGCGTCGTCGGTGTAGCTCAGGATCCGCTCGAACTTGTCCTCGGCTTCGGCCCGCGTCGGAGCGACCACGACGTGGGCGCCCATGAAGATCTTCGTGAGGTCGGGGTCGCGGCCGGCCTCGCCCACGAGGCGTTTGACGTCGCCGTAGTACTCGGCCGCGCCCTCGAAGGTGTTGTTCTTCGCGAAGATCGCCTCGGCGTGCGTGCTGGCGAAGGCCCGCCCCGTCGGGGAGGATCCGGCCTGGAAGATCACGGGATGGCCCTGCGGAGAGCGCTGGATGTTCAGCGGCCCCCGCACCGAGAAGTAGTCGCCCGTGAAGTCCAGCCGGTGCTGCTTCGACTCGTCCAGGTAGACGCGGGTCGCGGGATCCTCGACGAAGGCGTCGTCCTCGTAGCTGTCCCAGAGGCCCTGCATCACGCGCACGTACTCATCGGCCCGCGCGTAGCGCTCGTCGTGCGGCAGGAGCGGCGCGTCGCTGAAGTTCGCCGCCGAGCTCTCCCAGGCCGACGTCACGACATTGATGCCGGCGCGGCCTCCGCTGAGCAGGTCGATCGAGGCGATCTGGCGGGCGACCGTGTACGGGTCGGTGTAGCTCGCCGACATCGTCGCGACGAGGCCGATGTCCTTCGTCTGCACGGCGAGCGCTCCCAGCAGCGAGATGGGCTCGAAGCGGTTGAGGTAGTACGGCTTCGCTCCGGGCTCGACCGAGACGCTGTCGGCGACGAAGACGAAGCTGAACTTCGCCGCTTCGACGATGTCGACGATCTTCGATATCAGGCCGAAATCGACCGCGGCGCCCCGAGGGGTCGCCGGGTCGATCCAGCCGTTGACGGCGTTGCCGGTGGGCTCCAGCAGGAGCCCGAATCGGATGTGATCCCTGCTCATGCCGTGATCAGAGTCCTGCTCGTTCGAAGGCGTCGGTGGCGGCGACCGTGGAGATGTCGACCTCGGTCGCGATCTCGCCCTCGGCGAAGAAGAGATCGGCGACCTGCTGGTACTCGGCGACGAGAGCGTCGTCGAGCGGGAGGTTCAGCGGTCCGCTGACACCGAGGAAGCTCTCGACGACCGCGTAGTCCATGCCGCGATCGTCAGCGATGGCCTGGATCGCCGCCTCCGGCTCCGACTCGAGCCAGTCGATCGCGTCCTGGCGGGCGCCCAGGTAGGCGGCGAGCAGAGCGTCGTTCTCGGCGTGCACCGTGCGGGTGACGAGGGCGCCGGGGATCAGCCCGAGATCCTCGCCGCTGGTCAGCTGACGGCCGTTGCTGTCGTCGATCGCGGTGGCCTGTCCGCTCCAGATGGCCCAGGCGTCGACGTCGCCCTGCAGGAAGGCGTTCTGCGCCTCGTCCGGCTTCAGATCGACGATCTCGAGGTCGCTGCTCGAGAGGCCGGCGTCGGCGAGCGCGCGGACGAGGAGCGCCCAGCCGCTGCTGCCCTTCGCGGCGGCGACCTTCTTGCCCGCCAGCTCGGCGATCGTCTGCGGGCCGTCCGGCGCGACGAAGACGACGTCGCCGCCGCCGGTGGAGGCCGCACCGATCAGGCGGAAGTCGACCCCGGCGGCCACGCCGACGGGGAGGCCCGGGTAGCCGATGTCGGTGAAGTCCAGCTTGCCCGCGGCGATGCCCTCGAGCATCTGCGAACTGGTGCCGAGCGAGGTGTACTCGACCGAGATGCCGAGCTCGCCGAGGCGCTCGTCGAAGAAGCCGCCGACCTTCGCGATCTCGTTCGCGCCGGTCGCGGAGGTCGTGTCGACGAAGATCGTCGTGGGCTGCTCGGTGGCGCCGTCGCCGCCCGTGTCACCCCCGTCGGAGGGTGCCGAAGCGCAACCGGTGAGCGCGAGGGCGAGGCCCGCCGCAGCGGCGATGGCGAGTCGGGTGGTCTTGGCGAAAGCGCGCATGGGGGATCTCCGTGTCGGCGTGAAGGTACCCGTCCAACTTAGAGGAAGAACATCACATGAGCGAATGCGTGCGGTAATCCGGGGTAATGAATGCGGATCACCGGCGGCGCAGCAGCACGATGCCGTCCGCGAGCGTCGCCGTCTCCCCGTCGGGGCCGGTCGCCTCGCGGTCGCGCGTCTCGGCCAGGAGGATCTCCCACTCCGCATCGTCGAGGCCGAGCGACGCTATCTCCTCGTCGGGCGTCGGGAACGAGGGGTGGCCCGGATCCTGCCCGTCGTGCGCGTGCTCGTGCTCGTGTGCGTGTCGCGCCTTCGCCCAGGGCGGCGGAGCGGCGTGGGCGGTGATGAGCAGGTGCCCGCCGGGCGCGACGTGCTCGGCCGCGAGACGCAGGATCCGCTCGCGCGGAAGCTCCACCGGCGAGTGCAGGAAGCTGGCGGAGACGAGGTCGAAGCGCTCCCCCGCGTCGAGCCCGGAGAGATCCGCGACGCGGAAGCCGGCCTGCGCTTCGCCGAGTCCCGCCGCGCGCGCCGCCGCCTCGGCGCGGCCGATCGCGGTCCGCGAGATATCGATCCCGGTGGCCTTCCACCCCTGCCTGGCGAGCCAGACGACGTCGCCGCCCTCGCCGCACCCCAGGTCGAGCGCACGGCCGGGCTCCAGGCTCGCCGCGACATCGGCGAGCACGCGATTCACGCGACCCGACCAGATCCGATCCGATTCGCCGTACCGCTCCTCCCAGTATTCCGCCGGTGCGACCTCGGGCCACGGGCCCGGATCCCCGTCCCCGGCACTCCGCGAATCGTGGACCTCGGACCCCTCGCTGGCCTCGCTGGCCTCGGCCAGCTCGAACTCCTCCTCGACGAGGGCCCAGTTCACCGACGCGCCGGTGAAGGATCCCACGCCCGCCGACATCGGTACGTTCAGGCTCGGATCCACGACGTTCCCGACCGCCCAGATGCGCGGGGCGCTGGTCCGGTATACCGCATCCACCGCGAGGAAGCTGCCCATCGGGGTCTCAGCGCGCTCGAGGCCGAGACCGGCGAGGAAGTGATCGTGGGGCGTCGAGGCCCCGAACGTGAAGACCGCATCGATCTCCGTCACCCCGCCATCCGCGGTGCGGACACCTGTGAGGCGCCCCGCATCCGCGCCGGATCCGCCGCTCGCCTCCCCCAGCAGTTCGACGACCGGGGATTCGATCACGGCGATCCCTCGCGCGCGCAACCGTCGCGTCGTGGCGTCATCGACATCTCCCGCACCGGCGGAGAACAGGGTGACCCGGTCGCTCCACTGCCGCACCAGCTGCACCTGGTGGAGGCTCATCGGCGAGCGCGCGATCACGCCGAGGCTCTGGTCGCGGACTTCCCAGCCGTGGCAGTACGGGCAGTGCAGGACGCTCGTGCCCCAGCGCTCGGCCAGGCCCGGAATGCCCGGTAGTTCGTCGGTGAGCCCGGTGGCCACGATCAACGCCCGAGCACGCAGCTCGGTGCCGTCTCGCAGCGACACCCGCACGACGCCACCGATCCCGGCCTCGGGCTCCGACACCGTCTCGACCTCGCCGTCGACGAACACGCACCCGTAGCCGGCGACCTCGGCCCGCACGCGCTCGAGGTACTCGCCGGGCGGCACCCCTTCGAAGCCGGGCACGCCGTGCATGCGGTCGGCGAAGCGGTTGCGCGGTTGCCCGGCGTCTATCACGAGGACTCGCCGCCGCGCACGGCCGAGCATCAGCGCTGCGGCGAGTCCTGCCGGCCCGCCGCCGACCACGATGACGTCGAGCGGATCCCGCATCGCACCGGTGTCCCGCGCAGCACCGGTGTCCCGCGTCGCCGTTGCGGCAGGAGCCGAACCTGCGGGTGGTGCCGCGATCGATGCGGTGTTCTCGGGCTCTGCCTCGTTCACGAGCGGGGTCTCGGTCATGTCCGGTGTCGCTTCCATGTCGCCAGCAAACCGGTATGAGACCATAATTGCAAATACTTTTGCAGAATTGGCAAACAGGAGGTTCGCGCAATGGATGAACTCGCCCATCTCGGGGAACGGCTGCGCGCCTACCGCCTCGGGCGCGATCTCACGCTCGAGCAGCTGGCCGCGCGCACCGCGGTGTCGATCAGCACCCTCTCCCGGCTCGAGTCGGGCAAGCGTCAGGCCAGTCTCGAGCTCCTGCTGCCGATCACCCGTTCCCTCGGCATCGGGCTCGACGACCTCATCCGACCGCAGGCGCCCGATCCGCGCGTCACCGGAACGGCGGTGCGCCGCGACGGCATGCTGATCGCCCGACTCTCGCCCGAGGGCTCACCCGTGCAGACCTACAAGATCACCTATCCGCCGGGGCGGGAGCTGCCGCGGCTGCGCGTGCACGACGGCTACGAATGGCTGTACGTGCTCTCCGGCCGGCTGCGCCTGCGCCTGGGCGAACGAAATCTGGTGCTGACGCACGGCGAGGCGGCGGAGTTCGACACCCGGATCCCGCACGCCATGTCGGCGGACGGCCGGCGGCCCGCGCAGGTCATCAGCATCTTCAACGACGCCGGGGAACGCATGCACACCCGGCTGGCGCAGGAGACGACGGAAGACCAGACGCCCGAGGCGCAGAAGAATGGGACAACCCCAAGCGAGTGATGTGAGTGCCTGTGGAGCCGAGGGGAATTGAACCCCTGTCCACTTCGATGATTCCATGCCTTCTACGGGTGTAGTTCGTGAAAGCGTTCTACTCGGCCCCGTCCTTTGTCGCGAACACCTAGGACGACAGGCCCAGTCTCAGTGAAAGTCCCGATGCGCCCTGAAACACGACGCATCAGCAAGCCCTCTAAATGACGCCAGGGACCGGGGCGAAGGCGAACCCGGCCTGACGGACTCGGTCTCGTGCTTAGGCAGCGAGAGCGAAGTCGGTGCGCTTAGCGTTGGCACCTATGGTTTGCGACGGGCGTTAACGAGATAACGTCGCGTCCTCGACCCGCTTCTCACAGTCTCAAATCGACGTGTCGAAACCGATCGGCCCCGTGCGAGCCACCCGCAAGCGGGCGCCCTTGGGCATTCACATCACGCGCTGTGGAGTTGTCAAGATCCCGGGAGTACCGGGCCTTACAGTTTAGCACGACAACGGCCCACTGATCCTCCCCCGCCGTGACGGTCGCCGCCGCGGTGCAGTCTGGCCGGCACATCCCTGCCCCACTGCTTTGTCCGCAGTTCGCGCACTCGGCCATGACTCGGGCTGCCGCGCTCGGCCCCATGGGAACCCACTGACGAACGGCCCCCTTCCTGGCGAGCGGCCCCCGTACGCACCGGGAGGAACCGGGCCGCTCGTCAGGAAAGGGGCCACTGGTCAGGAGAGAGACAGGCGGGGACCTCCGCCTGAAGCTCAACGCCGGAGCGCCGACCCCGGAGGCTCAGTCCCGGGGCACGAGCCGCCGCAGCTGCGTCACATGCGCGGGGGTCAGCTCCTCGAGCGAGGCGACCTCGAGCAGCTTCATCGTGCGGACGACCTGCTCGGAGAGGATCGCGATCATGCGGTCGACCCCCTCCCGCCCGCCGGCCATCAGGCCGTAGAGGTAGGCGCGCCCCACAAGGGTGAACTTCGCACCCAGCGCGATGGACGCGACGATATCGGCGCCGTTCATGATGCCGGTGTCGATCACGACCTCGGTGTGATGGCCGACCTCGCGCACGACCTCGGGCAGCAGGTGGAACGGGATCGGGGCGCGGTCCAGCTGCCGGCCGCCGTGGTTCGACAGGATGATCCCGTCGACGCCGAGATCGACGAGCTTCTTCGAGTCCTCGACGTTCTGCACGCCCTTGACCACCAGTTTGCCCGGCCACATGCCGCGGATGACCTCGAGGTCGTCGAACGAGATCGACGGATCCATCGCCGAGTCGAGCAGCTCGCCCACGGTGCCGCCGGTCGTCGACAGCGAGGCGAACTCCAGCTTGGGCGTCGTGAGGAAGTCCCACCACCACCAGGGCCGCGGAATGGCGTTCGCGATGGTACCGAGCGAGAGCTGCGGCGGGATCGAGAAGCCGTTGCGCTTGTCGCGCAGGCGCGCCCCCGCCACCGGGGTGTCGACGGTGAACATCAGCGTGTCGAAGCCGGCCGCGGCGGCGCGCTCCACGAGGCCGTAGGAGATCTCGCGCTGGCGCATGACGTAGAGCTGGAACCAGTTGCGGCCATCGGGGTTGGCCGCCTTCACGTCCTCGATGGAGGTCGTGCCGAGCGTCGAGAGGGTGAACGGGATTCCTGCAGCGGCAGCGGCCGAAGCGCCAGCGGTCTCGCCCTCGGTCTGCATGAGGCGGGTGAAGCCCGTCGGCGCGATGCCGAAGGGCAGGGCGGAGGATCCGCCGAAGATCTCGGCTCGCGTGTCGACGTTCGACACGTCGCGCAGGATCGACGGATGGAACTCCACGTCCTCGAACGCCTGCCTGGCTCGCGCCAGCGAGAGCTCGCCCTCGGCGGAACCGTCGGTGTAGTCGAAGGCGGCCTTCGGCGTGCGCCGCTTCGCGATGTCGCGCAGGTCGTGGATCGTGAGCGCTCGATCCAGCCGCCGCTTGCGGCCGTCGAATTCGGGCTTCTTGAACTGCATGAGCTCGAGGATCTCGCCCGGCTTCGGGAACTGTCGCTTGACCACTCTGGAACCTACCTCGGGAGATATTCGATGACGTCGGATGAACGCGCGACTACGGCGCGGATGGCTTCTGCCTCGCTGCCGACGAGGCCGAGCGCGCGCGCCTGCACGAGCATGTTGCCCATGGCGGTCGCCTCGGTCGGGCCGGCGTAGACGGGCAGGCCGGAGCGGTCGGCGGTCGCCTGGCAGAGCAGCGCGTTCTGCGAGCCACCGCCGACGATGTGGATCACGCCGACCGGCTGGTCCGCGAGTTCGGAGGCGGTTCGCACGGCGTCGGCGAAGGCCTGCGCCAGGCTCTCGACGATGCAGCGCACCACTTCGGCGCGCCCCTCGGGAACGCGCTCGCCGTGCTCCCGGTACCAGGCGGCGATGCGGCCCGGCATGTCGCCCGGCGGCAGGAACGCGGGGTCGTTGACGTCGAAGGTCGGAAGGCCGCTCCCGAGCCGGCCGGCCTCGTCGAGCAGTTCGCCGAGCAGGCTGGAGCGCTGGGCGTCGGTCGCCGAGGGCTCCCAGCCGCGCAGCGACTCCGAGAGGAGCCACAGCCCCATGACGTTGTGCAGGAACCGCACGCGGCCGTCGAGCCCGCCCTCGTTCGTGAAGTTCGCCGCGCGGGCGGCCTCGTCGAGCACCGGGGAGTCGAGCTCGAGCCCGACGAGGCCCCACGTGCCGCAGGAGATGTACGCGAAGTCGGGGCGCGTCGCGGGCACGGCGGCGACCGCGGAGGCGGTGTCGTGCGAGGCCACGGCGACGACCTCGAGGTCGCGGCCGACGACGGCTGCGACCTCGGGCGATAGCGTCCCGAGCCGGGTGCCGGGGTCGACGAGCTCGGGCAGCAGGCGGACCGGCACGCCGAGAGCCTCGGCGAGTTCGCGGTCCCACTCCCCCGTGCGGGGATCGAGCAGGCCGGTGGTGGAGGCGTTGGTGCGCTCGGCGACCTCGGCACCGGTGAGCCAGTAGGCGAGCAGGTCGGGGATCAGCAGCATCCGATCCGCCTCGGCGAGCAGCGGCCCCTCGGTCGCGAGCTGGAACAGGGTGTTGAACGCGAGGTGCTGCAGCCCGTTGCGCGCATAGAGCTGCTCGGCCGGCACGCGCGCGTGCACCGCCGCGACGCCGGCGTCGTTCCGCGCATCGCGGTAGTGGTAGGGCGTGCCGAGCAGTCGACCGCTCCGCAGCAGGCCGTAGTCGACCGCCCAGGAGTCGATGCCGACGCTCGCGATGCCGCCGGGCAGTTCGCGCTCGGCCGCGGCGAGCCCGCGGAGCACCTCCTGGTAGAGGCCGAGGATGTTCCAGTGCAGCCCGTCCCGCGTGCGCACGGGATCGTTCGCGAAGCGGGCGATGTGCCGCGCCTCGAGCCTGCCGTCGTCGATGCGGCCGAGGATCACCCTCCCGCTCGTGGCTCCGAGATCGACCGCCGCGACCGAGTTCGCGGCACCGTCCGCCCGCGCGCTCATCGCAGGAACGCCGCCGCGACGCCCGAGTCGACGGGGATGTGGAGGCCGGTGGTGCGTGAGAGCTCCGGCCCGGTCAGCACGTAGACCGCGTCGGCCACGTTCTCGGGCACGACCTCGCGCTTGAGGATCGTGCGGTTCGCGTAGAACTGGCCGAGGTCTTCTTCGGCGACGCCGTAGGTGGCGGCCCGGTTCGCACCCCAGCCGGAGGCGAAGATGCCGGATCCGCGCACCACGCCGTCGGGGTTGATGCCGTTGACGCGCACGCCGTGCTCGCCGAGCTCAACGGCGAGCAGCCGCACCTGGTGCGCCTGGTCGGCCTTCGTCGCCGAGTAGGCGATGTTGTTGGGGCCGGCGAAGACACTGTTCTTCGACGAGATGTAGATGATGTCGCCGCCCATGCCCTGGTCGATGAGCGCGCGGGCGGCAGCCTTCGAGACGAGGAAGGATCCCTTCGCCATGACGTCGTGCTGCAGGTTCCAGTCGGCCTCGGTGGTCTCGAGCAGCGGCTTCGAGAGCGAAAGGCCCGCGTTGTTGACGACGAGGTCGAGACCGCCGAAGGCGAGGACCGCCTCGTCGATGGCGGCCTGCACCGCGTCGGCGTCGGCGACGTTCGCGGCGACGCCGACCGCGACATCGGCGTTGCCGAGCTCCGCCGCGGCGGCCTGCGCCTTCTCGAGATCGAGATCGGCGACCACGACGCAGGCGCCCTCGGCCGCGAGCCGGGTCGCGATGGCCTTGCCGATGCCCGAAGCGGCGCCGGTGACGAGCGCGATGCGGCCCTGGTGCGACTTCGGCTTCGGCATGCGCCGCAGCTTCGCCTCCTCGAGCGCCCAGTACTCGATGCGGAACTTCTCGGCGTCGCTGATCGGCGCGTACGTCGAGAGCGCCTCGGCTCCGCGCATCACGTTGATCGCATTGACGTAGAACTCGCCTGCCACACGCGCGGTCTGCTTGTTCGCGCCGTAGCTGAACATGCCGACGCCGGGTACGAGCACGATGAGCGGATCGGCGCCGCGGATCGCCGGGCTCGACTCGTCGGCATGCGCGTCGTAATAGGCCCGGTAGTCTGCGCGGTAAGCCTCGTGCAGCTCGTGGAGCCGCGCGAGCTGATCCTCGAGCGACGCGGTGGCGGGGAGATCGAGCACCATCGGCTTGACCTTGGTGCGCAGGAAGTGATCGGGGCAGCTGGTACCGAGCGCCGAGAGCGGCGCCAGCTTCTCGCGCGAGAGGAAGTCGAGAACCTCGGCGCTGTCGGTGAAGTGGCCGACCATGGGCTTGTCGTGCGAGGCGATGCCGCGGATCGTGGGCGCGAGGGCGGCGGCGCGAGCGCGGCGCTCTGCCTCGGACAGCGGCTCGTAGCCCGCGACGACGGCGCCGAAGGGCTCGGGCGCGCCGTGCTCGGCGATGTAGGCGGCCGCGGTGTCGATGATCCGGAGCGAGTTGCGTTCGCTCTCCTCACTGGTCTCGCCCCAGGCGGTGATGCCGTGTCCGCCGAGGATGCAGCCGATCGCCTGCGGGTTCGCCTCCTGGATCGCGGCGATGTCGAGGCCGAGCTGGAAGCCGGGGCGGCGCCACGGCACCCACACGACCTCGTCGCCGAAGATCTCGGCGGTGAGCGCCTCGCCGTCCGCGGCGGTCGCGATCGCGATGCCGGAGTCGGGGTGCAGGTGGTCGACGTGCGGTTTGTTCACGAGGCCGTGCATGGCGGTGTCGATGCTCGGCGCGGCGCCGCCCCTGCCGTGGAGGCAGTAGTCGAAGGCGGCGACCATCTCGTCCTCGCGCTCGAGGCCGGGGTACACGTCGACGAGGGCGCGCATGCGGTCGAGGCGCAGCGTGGAGAGCCCGGCCGCGGTGAGCGTGCCGAGATCCCCGCCTGATCCCTTCACCCACAGCAGCTCGACGTCGCCTCCGGTGACCGGGTCGCGCTCGACGCCCTTGGCCGAGGTGTTGCCGCCGGCGAAGTTGGTGTTCTTCTTGTCGCCGCCGAGGCGGTTGGAGCGGGCGAGGAGCGCCGCCGCCGCCGGGTTCACCGCTGGCGTGGTCTCTGCTGGCTTCGTCATCGAGGATCCTTCACATCAGAAATGTTACTGTCTGTGAAAATAACACGAACTAACGTGATGCACAAGTGGCACCCGCACCCGTCCGCACTCCGCCGGCATGCCGCATCACACCAGTTCGACGAGGCCCCGATAGGGGTCGAGGCGCGGATCCGACGGAGCGAGCTCGGTGATCATCACGTCGATCGCCGAGAGCGGGAATCCGGCCGCCGAAGAGAGCTGGCCGAGCTTCGTCGAATCCACGCAGAGCACGGTCTCGCGGCTGCGCCCGGCGAAGGCCCGCTTCACCTCGGCCTCCGCGAGCGAGACCTCCGAGGTGCCGTGCACGGCGTCGACCGCACTGGCGGAGAGGAAGAAGCGCTGGTAGACCAGGGACTCCGCCGCAGCGCAGGTGATAGGGCCGACGAGGCTTCCGGTGCTGGGCTCGAGCTCGCCGCCCGCGAGCACCGGCGTGACCTTCGGGATCGCAGCCAGCGCCGTGAAGTTCTCGTAGGAGTTCGTGGCGACGGTGACGCTCCAGGCGCCGCGCATGCGACCCGCGAGCGTGCCGATGGTGCTCGATGCGTCGAGGGCGACCGCGCCGGATCTCGGGAACAGGCGCACCGCCTTCGAGGCGATGAGCTGCTTGGCGCGCGCGCCCAGCCCTCGGCGTTCGCCGAACGTTCTCGGCCGGATGGTGGCGACCGCTCCCCCGCGCACGCGCTGGAGCACCCCTTCGCGCTCGAGGCTCTCGAGATCGCGCCGGATCGTCATCGCCGAGACGTCGAAGCGCTGCGCGAGGGCGTGCAGATCGACGGCCCCATCCTCCGTCAGGACCTCGAGGATCGCGTCCCGCCGCCGCTGAGCGTCCACGCTGCTCTGGGTCGCCATGACGCCTCCCCCGAGTGCCGAAATCTAAATGAACACGAACGAACATTTCGAGCGTACTGCACGCCGGAGCCCGGCGGCAGTGGTCTCTATTCGGTCTCGGAGATTGACACTCCCGCGACGGCGGTGCTACATTCGCTTCCGAAAGGTTCAATGAACCAAAATCAGGCAGCGCGGCCTTCCCGCCCTCGCTGCGCGTCGCAGAAAGGGCAACAACAGATGACGAACAGCGCCTACGACCAGGTGGCAGCACGTTCCTCGGCGATGGACCGGGCGCTGGATGCCGGCGCCGGTATCGTCCGCCTCGCCCCGGCCTGGGTACCCCGGGCCTTCTGCACCCCCGGTCGGCGCATCCGTCTGCACCCGGACGACTACTTCCCCTTCGAGCAGGGCCGCGGCGGTATCGACGAGCGCTGGCTCGCCTCCGCCGTGCGAGCCGACAACGGCCCGAAGACCGGCCCGTACGAGGGCCTGAGCCTCGTCGTCGACCCCGACGGCGGCGCCCTCATCCCCTTCGACGAGTTCGTGGGGTACCACAAGGCCGAGCTGATCGGATCCCGCATCTGGGATCGCCACAACAAGTGGCCCATGTACTCGAAGTTCTTCGACAACGCCCAGGCCCTGCCGTTCCACGTGCACCACACCGACGAGAAGGCGGCGCTCGTCGACAAGCCCGGCAAGCCCGAGGCCTACTACTACTCGCCGCACATGAACAACCACCTCGGCCTCCAGCCGATCTCGTTCCTCGGCTTCCAGGCGGAGGTGACGAAGGAGCAGGTCAAGGAGCGGCTCGCCCGCTTCGCCGACGGCGGGGACAACCGCATCACCGACCTGGCGCTGGGCTACCGCACCCAGCTCGGCACCGGCTGGGACATCCCGGCCGGCGTTCTGCACGCCCCCGCGAGCGTCTGCACCTACGAGCCGCAGGCCGCGTGCGACGTCTTCTGCATGTGCGAGTCGTGGAGCAACAACCGCGAGGTCGACGAGGCGCTGCTCTGGAAGGACGTGCCGGCCTCGCACCACGGCGACCTCGACTTCATCGTCGGCCTCCTCGAGTGGGACCTCAACGTCGACCCCTACTTCGTCAGCAACCGCTTCATGACCCCGTACGCGACGGAGCAGTCGGCAGCCGACGGCGGGACAGCGTACTCGGAGCGCTGGATCGTGTTCCGCAGCACCGCGTTCAGCGCGAAGGAGCTGACCGTGCGCCCCGGCCAGACGGTCACGATCACCGACACCGACGCCTACGGCCTCATCGTGGTGCAGGGCCAGGGGACGCTCGGCGACCACGAGGTCGCCGCCGCCACCCTGCTCCGCTTCGGCCAGCTCAGCCAGGACGAGTTCTTCGTCTCGGAGAGCGCGGCCCGCGACGGCGTGCGCATCACCAACCGGTCTCAGACCGACGATCTGGTGATCCTGAAGCACTTCGGACCCGAGAACGGGGAGCTCGGACGGCATGCCTGAGATTTTCGGCGAGACGATGGAGCGGGTGCGCGAGCGCACCGGTCTCCTCGCACAAGCGGCGCGGATCGACTCGTTCATCGAGGCCGACGGCGTCGCGCACGGCACCAGGCGGCTGCGCCTGGTGAACGGCGGCGGCCTCGAACTCGAGCTGCACCCGGACCGCGCGCTCGACATCGGTCACGCGACCGTCGACGGCTGGCCGGTGGCCTGGGCCTCCCCCACCGGCATGACCGGCCCGGACGCCTTCGAGCCCGAGGGATCCGGCTGGCTCCGCACCTTCGGCGGCGGCCTGCTCGCGACCTGCGGCCTGGACACGTTCGGCGTGCCCGCCGAGGACGCCGGCGAGCGCCTCGGACAGCACGGGCGCATCGGCGCCCAACGCGCGCAGATCACCCGTACCGAGGTCACCGACGACGAGCTGATCGTCGAGGGCGTCGTGCGCCAGACGCGCGTCTTCGGCGAGCACCTCGTGCTCCGCCGCCGCATCACCTCGCGCATCGGGTCGGACGGCTTCCGGATCGAGGACACCGTGACGAACGAGTCCTACCGCGACCAGCCGCACATGATCCTCTACCACATGAACCTCGGCTGGCCGCTGCTCGGCGAGCGCACCCGCATCGAGATCCCGGCCACGCGCGTCGTCCCGCGGGATCCCGACGCCGAGGCCGGCTTCGAGGATCGCGAGGTCTTCGGCCCGCCGACCCCCGGGTTCGCGGAGCAGGTGTTCACCCATGCGCTGCCCGAGCGCGAATCGCGGATCGCGGTGACGAACCCCGACAACGGGCTCTCGTTCGAACTGACGATCGACGCGGATCAGCTCCCCTGGGTGTTCCAGTGGAAGATGGCCGGGCAGTCGCACTACGCGCTCGGCATCGAGCCCGCGAACACCCCGAATCTCTTCGGCCGCGCGGCCGCCCGTGCCGCCGGGGAGCTGCCGATCCTGCGCCCGGGCGAGCGCACCGCCTACGCGCTGGAAGTCCGGCTTCGCCGGGACGCCGTCGGCACCGACGGTTCCGCGAGCATCGGTGTGCGATCGAAGGAGGCATCGTGACGGTTCAGGCGCAGAGCGCGCTCAAGATGACCGCGATCTCGAAGCACTTCCCCGGCGTGAAGGCGCTGCAGGACGTGAGCATCGAGGTGCGCGCCGGGGAGGTCCACGCGATCGTCGGCGAGAACGGCGCCGGCAAGTCGACGCTGATGAAGATCCTCGCCGGCACCTACCAGCCCGACGGCGGGACGATCGAGATCGGCGGAGCGACCATGGGCCATTGGGGGCCCCGTGAGGCGCTGGATCGCGGGATCGGCATGATCTACCAGGAGCTGAGCCTGGTGCCCGATCTGAGCGTCGCCGAGAACATCGCGCTCGGCCGCATGCCCCGCACCGGGCCCTTCGTCGACTACCGCGCGGTGACACGGCAGGCCGAGGAGGTGCTCGCGGAGCTCCACTCGAGCATCGATCCCGGCGCCCGGCTCGGGAGCCTCTCTATCAGCCAGCAGCAGATCGTCGAGATCGCGAAGGTCATGGCCGACAAGCCGTCGATCGTGGTCTTCGACGAGCCCACGTCCTCGCTCGGCGAGAAGGAGTCCCGGGTTCTCTTCGGCGTGATCGAGCGGATGCGCGAGGCCGGCATCGCCGTCATCTACATCAGCCATCGCCTGCAGGAGGTCATGAACCTCTGCGACCGCGTCACCGTGCTCCGCGACGGGCGGCACATCGAGACCCGCGACATCGCCGGCATCACGCCGGATCAGATGGTCCAGCTGATGGTGGGCCGCGAGCTCGGCGAGATGTTCCCGAAGCTCGATCTGGAGCCGGGCGACGAGGTGCTCGCGGTCGACGGGATCGGGCGGGCCGGGCAGTTCGTCGACATCACCTTCGAGGTGCGCGAGCGCGAGATCGTCGGCCTCGCCGGACTCATCGGCGCCGGGCGCACCGAGGTGGCCCGCGCGATCTTCGGTCTCGACCCGATCGACACGGGCGAGATCCGCATCCAGGGCGCCAAGGTCAAGCTGCGCAGCCCGCGCAAGGGCCGCGAGGCCGGGGTGGCGCTCGTGCCCGAGGACCGGAAGGGCCAGGGCATCATCCCGATGCTGACGGTGCGCGAGAACTTCACCCTCCCGACGATCACGCGCCTCGCGAAGCGGCTGTTCGTCTCTCCGCGCCGCGAGCGCTCGCTGGTGCGCACCTGGGCAGAACGCCTGAAGGTGAACCCGCCGCTCGTCGAACGGCCCCTCAGCGCCTTCAGCGGCGGCAACCAGCAGAAGGTCGTGCTCGGGAAGTGGCTGCTCGCCGATCCGACCCTGCTCATCCTCGACGAGCCGACCCGCGGCGTCGACGTCGGGGCCAAGGCCGACATTCACGAGATCATCGGCGAGTTCGCTCGCGACGGAGGAGGTGTCCTGATGATCAGCTCGGAACTGCCGGAGCTGCTCGCGGTCTGCGACCGCATCGTCGTGCTCCACGAGGGCCGGATCACCTCGGTCATCGATCGGGAGCAGGCGACCGAGGAGACCGTCATGCGGGCGGCGACGGGGCAGGTGACGGCATGAGCGCGACCACGACCACGACGCCGACCGCCGAGGAGCGGCGCGGGGCGCGCTCGGCGCTCGTCTCCCGGATCAGCATCCCGCTGGCGATCGTCGTGCTGGTGATCATCGGCGCGGTGATCTCCCCCTCGTTCCTCAGCGTCTCGAACCTCACCAACGTGCTGAACGCGAATGCGGCGGTGGGCCTGGTGGCGCTCGGCATGACCTTCGTCGCCGTCTGCGGCGGCATGGCCGATCTCTCGGTCCCGGCGAACGTCGCCATGGGGGCGCTCGTGGCGCTGGGCGGCCAGCCCGCGCTCGGCCCGGTCGGCGCCGCTCTGGCGGGGCTCGCCGTCGCGACCCTCGGCGGTATCGTCAACGGGGTCCTCATCGGCTACCTCAAGCTGAACTCCATCATCACCACGCTCGGTACCGGCTTCGTGCTGCTCGGCCTCGCGCAACTGCTGATCGGCGGCGGCATCGTCTACGGCGAGCCCAATGCGCTCGCGGACTTCCTGCGCAGCAGCGCCCTGGGGATCCCGATCTTCATCTGGATATTCGCGGTCGTCGCGGCGATCCTGATCCCGCTGCTCTCGCGGACCGCGTTCGGGCGCTGGAACTTCGCGGTGGGCGGCAACTACGAGGCGGCCGAGGCGAGCACCGTGCCGGTGCGCTTCACGCAGGCCAGCGCCTTCGTGCTGACCGGGTTCCTCGCCGGCCTCTGCGGCGTGCTGCTCGGCCTGACGAACGGGCAGGCGCGGCCGATCATCGGCACCGGCTACGAGTTCGTGGCCATCACCGCGGTCGTGATCGGCGGCACCAGCCTCTTCGGCGGGAGCGGCAGCGTGCTGCGCACCGTCGGCGGCGTGATCATCACCGCGCTGATCGGCAACCTCATCATCCTGGGCGGCCTGCCGACCCAGTCGACGGGCCTCGTGACGGGTGCGATCGTACTCGTCGCCGTCGGCTTCGACGTGTACACCCGCAGGAAGGCAGGTCGCGAATGAACACGCTCACCGCGCAACGGGTCGCCCGCTCGGTCGTGCAGTACCGGCTGCTCGTCCTCCTCGTCGTCGTCGCCGTGCTGGGATCCTTCACGATCGACGAGTTCTTCACCGTGGGCACCCTGCAGTCGGTCCTCAACCGCGCGACGATCATCGGCTTCCTCGCCCTCGGGCTCACCCCGGTGCTCATCGCCGGGCAGATCGACCTCTCGATCGGCTCGACGCTCTCCATGGTCTGCATCACGACCATCGGCCTGCAGCCGGCGCTCGGCAACGTCCCGGCGATGCTGGCAGGACTCGGCGTCGGCGTGGCGATCGGCGCGATCAACGCGATCATCATCACGGTGTTCCGGATCAACTCGCTCGTCGCCACGCTCGCGACGCTGCTGATCTTCGCCTCGCTCGCGCTGCTCCTCACCGACTCGCAGCCGGTCAGCTCGCCGGATCCGATCTTCGGCATCCCGCTCACCGGCAACCTGCTCGCGGTCTTCACGCCGCGGTCGGCGATGTTCATCGCGGCGGCGCTGCTCATGTTCGTCTGGCTCCGCTTCACGCCGAGCGGCCGCAACCTGTACGCGGTCGGCAGCAACGAGTCGGCGGCCACCACGGCCGGCGTGCGCTCGAAGGGGTACATCGCCGCCACGTTCGTGATCTCCGGCCTGTTCGCGGGGATCGCCGGCGTCCTGCAGTCGCTGAGCACCGCCACCGGCTCGCCGGTGGCCGGCGCGACCATGCTGATCCCCGCCATCACTGCCGTGGTGATCGGCGGCACCCGCCTCGAGGGCGGCCGCGGCTCCTCGCTCGCGACCCTCGGCGGCGTCGTCGCCCTCGGCGCGCTCACGATGATGCTCGAGTTCAACGGCGTGCCCTCGTACACGCAGGCGATCTACACCGGCCTCATCCTCATCGTGCTCATCACGCTCGACCGACTCGTCTCGGGCACGTCGCGCCCGGCGTCGCTCACGCTCCGTATCCGTGACAACACCACCACCAACCCCGAACACACCAGGAGGAACGCATGACTATTCTGCGGAAGAAAGCCGCACTCGCCTCGGCGGCTGCGATCGTACTCTTCGCGCTGGCCGGATGCTCGTCATCCCCGGCGCCCGCCGAGGGCGGCGATGATGCCGCAGCAGGCGGCAGCGTCGAAGGCAAGGAGATCTGCTACATCACGGCAGCCAACTCCCACCCCTACGTGACCCCCGCGAACGAGGGAGCTCAGGCCGCGGCCGATGCCGCCGGCGTCGAGCTCACCATCGTGAGCGAGGAGTTCGCGCCCCAGACCGGTGCCGAGCAGCTCGACAGCTGCGTGGCCCGCGGGGTCGACGGCATCCTGCTGTGGCCGCTCGACGACAACAGCTATCTGCCCGGCCTCATGAAGGCGCAGCAGGCGAGCATCCCGGTCGTCGCCATCGATACGACGACCGGCGACGAGTCGATGAAGCTCATCGCCTCGTTCGTCGGCGCCGACAAGTACGATCAGGGCAAGATCAGTTTCGAGCAGCTCGACGCCGCGATGGGCGGCGAAGGCGGCGTCGTGATCCTCGCCGGCCAGGCGGGCAACGGCACCGAGATCGCCCGCACCGGCGGGTTCATGGATGCCCTCGAGGCGAGCAGTTCCAAGCTCGAGGTGCTCTCGAAGGTCAACGCGGACTTCGACCAGCAGAAGGCGCTCGTCGCCTCCCGCGACCTGCTCACCAAGTT
Source organism: Leucobacter soli (assembly GCF_910593785.1). Lineage (GTDB taxonomy): Bacteria > Actinomycetota > Actinomycetes > Actinomycetales > Microbacteriaceae > Leucobacter > Leucobacter soli. Next base: position 35,416 of record NZ_CAJVAP010000024.1, read on the forward strand.
CGGCGACCAGATCAAGGGCGTGTACGCCGAGGACGACACCATGGCGAAGGGCTTCGCGCAGGCGCTCGAGGAGAGCGGTCTCGACATCAACCCGTTCGTCGTCGGCATCAACGGCGAGAAGGGCGCGTTCGAGTCGATCAAGGCCGGCACCCAGTACAGCACCATCATCCAGCCCCCGTTCCGCAACGGCGAGCTGGCGATCGAGACCCTCATCGCCGTGATGAAGGGCGAGACGGTCGCCGAGATGGTGCCGCTCGAGAACACCGTGGTCGACGCGAGCAACGTCGATTCGCTCGAGCCCGCGATGTAGCATCCGCTTCAACCGCAGTACAACGAGCGCGGCCGGGCCGTCACCGATGGCCCGGCCGCCTCACACTCACCAGGAGGATCGCGATGACGCAGCATCCCATCGGCGTCGCCATCATCGGCGACGGCCTCATGGCCAAGGAGCACTCGATGGCGCTCCGCAACGTGGCGCCCGTCTTCGGCGCCGCCCCCGTCGAGCCGCGGCTCTCCCTCATCGTCCACCCCGATCCCGCACGCGCCGAGGCGGCGGCGCGCCGCTACGGCGTCGAGCGCTGGTCGACCTCCTGGCAGAAGGCGATCGACGACCCCGGCATCGGGCTCGTCGACATCGTGACTCCGAACAGCTTCCACCGCGAGGTCGCCGTCGCCGCGGCCCGAGCCGGCAAGCACATCTGGTGCGAGAAGCCGCTGGGCCTGACTCTGGAAGACGCCGAGGAGATGACCCGGGCCGCCGAGGCTGCGGGCATCGTCACGATGACGGGCTTCACCTATCTGCACAACCCGGGCATCGCCCTCGCCCGCCGCATGGTGGAGGCCGGCGAACTCGGCGAGATCTTCTCGTTCTCGGGCTTCTTCAGCGCCGATACCATGATCGATCCCGAGGTCCCCTTCACCTGGCGCACCGACCGATCCCGCGCGGGCGGCGGGGCGCTCAGCGACCTCGGCTCCCACATGATCTCGCTCGCACGCCATGTGCTCGGCCCGGTGTCCCGCGTCGCGGGCCTCTCGCGCACCGTCGTCGAGGAGCGCACGGACGCGGAGGGGGTGCGCCGCCGCGTCGACAACGATGACCACACCCAGGCGCTGCTGCGCTTCGAGAACGGCGCCATGGGCACGATGCAGGCGAGCCGCGTGCAGACGGGCCGCGCCTTCGAGGTGTCCTTCGTCCTCACCGGAACGAAGGGCGCCATCCGCTTCAGCCAGCAGCAGAGCCACCTGCTCGAGGTCTCGCTCGATTCGGACGGCCTCGACACCCACGGCTTCCGCACGATCGAGCTCGGGCCCGAGCACGGCCACTTCGGCGCGCTCTGGCCGATGTCCGGCATCAATGTCGGCCTGCACGAGCTGAAGATCTTCGAGGCGTGGGAGCTGCTCCAGGCCATCCGGGAGGGCCGGCCCGCGAAGCCGGACTTCCACGAGGCGCTCATGATCGAGCGGACGATCTCGGCGATCGAGCGGTCGGCCGCCGATGACGGGGCGTGGCAGTCGGTCGGCTGAGGATCGCCGCCCGCACCGCTGCGGCCGACGTCTGCGCAGCCGCGGCCCGCTGCGCGGCCTACGGCTGCGGGGCCGGTGTCTGCGTCGCCCCGTCGCGCCGGTAGTCGCTCGACTCGCGGACGATCAGCTCGGGCGGGAAGCTCACGTGCTCGTGCACGTGGTCGGCGCCCTGCTCGATCTCGTCGAGGATCATCCGCACCGCGGTCCGGCCGAGCTGCTCGCGTGCCTGCCGCACCGAGCTGAGCGGCACGGTCGAGGCGCTCGCCCAATCGAGGTCGTCGAAACCGACGATCGCCACGTCCTCGGGCACGGACACCCCGTGCCGCACGAGCTCCTGCAGCGCGCCGAGCGCGAGCAGATCGTTCGCGCAGAAGATGGCCGTGGGGCGCTCCTCCGGCGGGAGGTCGAGCAGCAGGTGCATCGCCTCGCGACCGTTCGCGACCTTCCAGCTGGCCGCCGGGATGAGCCGTACGTCGCCCTCGTCGAGGCCCGCATCCCGCACGGAGTCCAGCAGCCCCTGGTACCGCTGCCGCACCTGCGGCGAGATGGACAGGTTGCCGACGAAGCCGATCCGGCGATGCCCGGCGGCGGCGAGGTGCTCCCCCGCCAGGCGGCCCCCGGCCAGATCGTCGGTCGCGATCCAGCAGCAGGGCCGATCGCCCGAGATCCGGTCGACGTAGACGATGGGGACGCCGCGCTCGATCAGCTGCTCGAGCCGCGGGTTGCGCTCGTCGACCGGGGTGATCATGATTCCCTGGACGCGCTGCTGCACAAGCAAGTCGAGGTTCTGTTCCTCGCGCGCCGTGTCCTCGCCGTTGTGCACGATGACGACGCCGACGCCGAGCTCCTTGGCCTCCGCCTCCGCGCCGAGCGCGACGTCGACGAAGTAGGGGTTGCCCATGTCTGCCACGGCGAGCCCGAGGGTGCGCTCACGGCCCGGCCGGTACTGGCGGGAGGACTGGCGCGGACGGAAACCGAGCGCGTCGATCGCGTCCAGCACTCGCTGGCGGGTCTCGATGCTGACGTAGCTCGGCCGGTTGAGGACGTTGCTCACGGTCCCGGCGGAGACGCCCGCACGCGTGGCGACGTCGTGGATGTTGACCACCGCTCACCCCCTCTCGTTCATTGAACCAGTCAATGATACGTCGAACGGGTCGCGTTCGGCTGGAGGCGGGCGGCAGCCGGAGCGGCCGGGCGAGGAGAGCGGGGGAAAAGGGAGGCTGCGGTGGAGACGGTCCGCTCGCAGAGCGGGGCTCAGGCGCCCCAGCTCGCCTGGGTGCCGCCGACGCGATCCGCGACGATCCGCTCCCGGTACCCCGACCCCGCGTACGCCGCCATCGGGTCGGCGGGCAGCCCGCGCGCCTCGCGGTACTCGGCGAGCGCCGGCCGCACATCGGACTGGAAGGCGTCCATGAAGACCGCGTTGGCGCCGAGCACGTCGCCTGCGACCTGCGCCGCGCGCAGCGCCTCGTGATCCACGAGCAGTGCGCGCGCCGTCATCTCCTGCACGTTCAGCACCGATCGGATCTGGCCCGGGACCTTGTCCTCGATGTTGTGGCACTGGTCGAGCATGAAGGCGACCGGGGTGCCCTCGTCCATGCCACCGCCGCGGATAACCTCGAAGAGGATGCGGAAGAGCTGGAACGGGTCGGCGGCGCCCACGATGAGGTCGTCGTCGGCGTAGAAGCGCGAGTTGAAATCGAAGGATCCGAGCCTCCCGAGGCGCAGCAGCTGCATGACGATGAACTCGATGTTCGTCCCGGGGGCGTGGTGACCCGTGTCGAGGCACACCATCGCCCGGTCGCCGAGGGCGGTCACCTGCGCGTACGAGGTGCCCCAGTCCGGCACGTCGGTGTGGTAGAACGCCGGCTCGAAGAACTTGTACTCGAGCACGAGGCGCTGATCGCCGCTCAGCCGCGCATAGATCTCCTGCAGCGACTCGTGCAGGCGATCCTGGCGGCCTCGGAGATCGGTCTGGCCCGGATAGTTCGAGCCGTCGGCGAGCCAGATCTTCAGGTCCCGCGAACCGGTCGCGTCCATGATGTCGATGCAGGCGAGATGGTGGTCGACGGCCTTGCGGCGGATCACCGCGTCCTCATGGGTGAGGCCGCCGAACTTGAAGTCGTCGTCCTGGAAGGTGTTCGAGTTGACGGTGCCGATCCCGACACCCTGCTCGGCGGCGAACGCGGAGAGCGCATCGTAGTCGTCGACCAGATCCCAGGGGATGTGGATCGCGACCTCGGGGGCGAGGCCGGTGTGCGCGTGGACCTGGGCCGCGTCGGCGATCTTCTCGTACGGATCGCGCGGCGTACCGGGTGTGGTGAAGACCTTGAAGCGCGTACCGGAATTGCCGTACGCCCACGAGGGCACCTCGATCGCGAGCCGATCGAGCACCGTCACGGCGTCGGGGGTCAGCTGGGTGCTCATGGTCATCGTTCTCCTGGTTCGGCGGCGGGCGTCGTGTCTGGTGCTGCGTGTGCTGCGATGCCGCCGCCCGCGGCGGCTCGGAGCTGAGTCTCAAGGTGGAAGATCTCGGTGAGGCGCTCGGCCTCCTGGTCGGGGCGCCCCGCGGAGGCGACGAAGAAGTCCGCCATCTCGGCCTCCCAGGCGGCGGTCCGGGGGTCGCTCTCGAGGGCGAGCTGCGCGGCCGCGTCGTCGTCGGTCTCGTAGGTGCCGATGAGCAGTCCGTCCTCGCGGAGGAACAGCGAGTAGTCGCGGCGGCCGGCATCGGCGATCGCCTGCAGCATCTCCGGCCAGACGGCCGCATGCCGGGCGACGTACTCGTCGATCCGTTCAGGCTTGACCTGCATCTGGAAGCAGACCCGCATGCTCGCCTCCGTGAGTCGTGTCGTGTGGTGTGGTGTCGTGTCTTGCGGGGGGGGTGTAAGGAGGTCCGAGGCCGACCGGGGGTCGGGCGGCCCCGGATCCCGCACCCCGGCTCGGGGCCGGGGTGCGGGCGTGGTCGGCGGCTTAGAAGTCGAAGTCGCCGATGTTCTCCGCGTTGAAGCGGTAGGGATCGCCCAGCAGCACGACGCCGTCGGCGCCGACCGTGTACGAGCCGAGCTTGCCCGCCTCGAAGGTGTCGCCCTCGGCGCCGGTGATGGCGCCGGTCGCGAGCGCCTCAGCGGCGAACGCGGTCAGGTAGCCGAGATCCTCGGGGTTCCACAGCGCGAACTCCGCGACGGTGCCGTCCTCGACGTACTCGCGCATCTGGTTCGGCGTGCCGAGGCCGGTCAGCGCGACCTCGCCCTTGGCGTCCGAGGTCGACAGGTAGCGGGCCGCGGCGGCCACGCCGACGGTGGTCGGCGAGATGATGCCCTTGAGCTCCGGGTAGGTCTGCAGCAGGGCCGCGGTCTTGTCGAACGACGTCTGGTCGTCGTCGTCGCCGTAGACGACCTCGACGAGCTCGATATCCGGGTGGTTCGCCGCCAGGTCCTCTTCCATCAGCTCGATCCAGGCGTTCTGGTTCGTCGCGTTCGCGGCGGCCGAGAGGATCGCGATCTGACCGGCGTCGCCGATCTGCTCGGCGATGATGTCGACCTGCACCTTCGCGATGCCTGCCGCATCGGCCTGGTTCACGAAGAGGTCGCGGCACTCGGCGTTGGTGTCGGAGTCGAAGGTGACGACCTTCACGCCGGCGTCGCGGGCCTCGTTCAGCGCGTCGCAGATGGCCTTCGGATCGTTCGCCGAGACGGCGAGGGCGTCGACGCCCTGCTGGGTCGCGGTGTTGATGAAGCTCACCTGGGCGTCGGGGGTCGCCTCGGCCGGGCCGACCTCGTTGAAGGTGCCGCCGAACTCGGCGACCGCGGCCTGGCCGCCCTTGCTCGAGGTGTCGAAGTAGGGGTTGCCCAGGTTCTTCGGCAGGAAGGTGATGCTCGAGCCCGAGGCCGAGCCCTCCGAGCCGCCGTCATCCGTGCCGCCGTTGTCGGCGCTGCTCGAGCAGCTCGAGAGCAGCAGTGCGGCGCTCGCGGCGAGTGCGAGCAGCGCACCGGCCTTCTTGTGGGAGTTGAACAGCATCGTTCTCGTGTTTCCTTTCATAGGTCCCGCCGTGCGGGCGAGGGTGGGTGGTTTCGGTCGGGTATCGGGGTCGGGGGTCATGGCACCGGGATCGGCGGATCGCCGTCGCTCAGCGCCGCGCCTATTTCGCGGCGGCCTGCGCCGTTCCCGCGAGTCTGAGCCTGGCGCCCCGCCGGTTGCGGAATGCGGCGAAGACGCTCGAAGAGACGACTGCGGCGATCAGCAGGACGCCGGTGATGATGTTGATCACATCCGAGGTCACGTTGGCGAGGCGCAGCGCGCTCGCGAGCGCGCCGATGAGCAGCACGCCGGCGACGACGCCGTGGAGCGCGCCGCGGCCGCCGAAGATCGAGACGCCGCCGAGCAGCACGGCCGCGATCACCTGCATCTCCATGCCGGTGGCGTTGTCGCCTCGGGCGCTGCCGTAGCGGAGCGTGTAGTAGACGCCGGCGAGGGCGGCGACGGCGCCGCTGAGGACGAACAGGATCAGCTTGGTGCGGGCGACGTCGACGCCGGTGAAGCGCGCAGCCCCGGACGAAAACCCGATGGCGAAGACGCCGCGACCGAAGCGGGTGAAGTGCAGCATGATCGCGAAGATGGCGGCGAGGACCACGAAGAGGATCACGACCACGGGGACGCCCGTCGACCCGATCTTCGCCTTCGCGAGCGACGTCCAGAACTCAGGGAAGTCCGTCACCGCGGTCGTACCGAGCAGACCGACGGCGAGGCCGCGGTAGAGCGCGAGCGTACCGATCGTGACGGCGAGCGAGGGCAGGCCGACGGCGGTCACGAGGAAGCCGTTGATCGCACCGCAGATCACGCCGCCCACGATCGCGAGCAGGATGGCCACGGTGAACGGGACGCCGGCCTGCGTGAGCACGCCGGTGAGCACGCTCGAGAGCCCGACGACGCTGGCGACCGAGAGGTCGATCTCGCCGGTCACGATGATCGCCGTCATCGGCAGCGCGATGATGAGGATCGGGAACATGTCGAGCAGCAGGTAGGTCATCGTGATCTTGGAGCCGAAGTTCGGCACGATCGCGGCCGCCACGACGAGCACGAGGAGGAGGAGCCCGATGATCGCCATCTCGCGGGTGGCGAACCAGCGCTGCCAGAGCGGCCGGTCGAACTCGGCGATGGGCCGGATCGTTCCGGTGGCGGTGACGGGCGTCACGGTGTTCGGCGCAGCGGTCATCGCTTCGTCTCCCGTTCTTCGATGAGTCGTCGATGCTGTCTGACGGCGAGCATCCGGTCGAGCACGATGGCGCCGATGATGAGCACGCCGACCACGGCGCGCTGCCAGAAATCGGGCACGCCCAGCACGGGCAGCGAGCGGTTGATGGTCATGAGCAGCACGGCGCCGATGGCGGCGCCCCATACGGTGCCTGAACCGCCGAAGATGGCGACACCGCCGATCACGGCCGCGCCGACGGCGTCGAGCTCCCAGCCGGAGCCGGCCTGCGAGTTGATGGTGCCGTAGCGGGCGGCGTAGAGCACGCCGGCGAAGCCGGCGAGTGCGCCCGAGAGCATGAAGGCGCCGATCACGCGACGGGTCACGGGGAGGCCGTAGAGCTCGGCGGCCCCGGGGTCCGACCCGATCGCGTAACACTCGCGGCCGGCGCGGGTGTTCCGCATCCACCAGGCGACGATGACGAGCAGCACGACGGCAATGATGGTCAGCACCGGGATCGTGAGCACCTGAGCGGTTCCGAGCTGCAGGAACGCCTTCGGCATGTCGGAGGCGTTCACGCGGTCGGATCCGGTCCAGAGCACGTTGATGCCGCGGAAGGCATACATGGTGCCGAGGGTGATCACGAGCGAGGGCACCTTCGCGAAGGCGGTGAGGGCGCCGTTGATCAGGCCGAGCAGGCCGCCGAAGACGACGGCCAGCAGGACGACCGCGAGGATCGGGATCCCCGGGATGTCGATGAAGAGCCGCCCGGTCAGGTAGGCGCTGAGACCGAGCACCGAGCCGACCGAGAGGTCGACGTTGCGGGTGATCAGCACGACCGCCTGCCCCACCGCGACGAGCAGCAGCAGCGAGGGCGTCAGCCAGAGGTCGCGGTAGCCGTCGGGCGAGAACAGGAAGTTCGGGTTCTTGAGCGTGACGACGGCGATCACGATCACCACGGCGAGGAGGATGCTGGCCTCGCGCGCGCTGGCGAGGCGGCCGAGTGCGCGGACGAAGCCGCCTCGCTGCGGTGCGGGGGTCGGCTCGGGTCGCCGGATCGCGGTCTGGGTGCTCATGCGGCCTGCTCCGTCTCGTCGGTCTCATCGGCGGCGCCCTGCGTGGCGGCGCGCATCACGTTCTCCTGCGTCGCGTCGGCGCGATCGATCGACGCGGTGATCCGGCCCTCGCGCATCACGACGACACGATCCGCCATCCCGAGCACCTCGGGCAGCTCGCTCGAGATCATGAGCACCGCCATGCCCTGCTGAGCCAGGCGTGAGAGCAGCCGATGCACTTCGGACTTGGTGCCGACGTCGATGCCTCGGGTCGGCTCGTCGATGATGAGCACCCGAGGGTTCGTCGCGAGCCATTTGCCGAGCACGACCTTCTGCTGGTTGCCGCCCGAGAGCGTACCGGCCAGCGTGCTCATCGCGTTGGCCTTGACCTCGAGCTGCTCCGACCAGGGGCGGGCGGCCTGCTGCTCGGTGCGGGTCGTGACGAGCCCCAGCTTGGCGATGGCGCCCAGGATCGCCGAGGCGGTGTTGCGGGCCACGCTCTCCTCGAGCACGAGGCCCTGCTTGCGCCGATCCTCGGGCACGAGCGCGATGCCGGCGCGCATCGCTGCGGTCGGCCGCCCCTTGGGCACGGCCTTGCCGGCGACGCGCACGCTGCCGGAGCGGTAGCCGTCGACGCCGAAGATCGCGCGGGCGACCTCGCTGCGGCCGGCTCCGACGAGTCCGGCCAGGCCGACGATCTCGCCCGCGCGCACGGTGAAGCCGATGTCCGAGAACACGCCGGGGCTCGTGAGCCCGGCGACCTCGAGCAGCGGCTCGCCGATCTCCGCGTCCAGCTTCGGGAACAACTCGGTGATCTCACGGCCCACCATCTCGGCGACGACCCGATCGGGGTCGGTGTCCGCCGTCGCGGTGGTCGACACGTAGCTGCCGTCGCGCATGACGGTGATGGTGTCGCAGAGGTCGAACACCTCGTCGAAGCGGTGCGAGATGAAGAGGAGCGCGCGGCCCTCGTCGCGGAGCGAGCGGGCGACCTGGAAGAGCCGCTGGACCTCGACGCCCGAGAGCGCCGCGGTCGGCTCGTCCATGATCAGCACCTGCGCCTCGAGCGAGACGGCCTTCGCGATCTCGATCATCTGCTGGTCGGCGATCGAGAGGCCGTCGGCCGTGCGATCCGGGTCCATCGTGACGCCGAGCTGGGCGAAGAGCGACTCGACCTCGGCGCGCATCGCCGCCCGGTCGATCCGGCCGAAGCGTCCGCGCGGCTGGCGCCCCATGAAGATGTTCTCGGTCACCGAGAGGTCGGGGAACAGCGTCGGCTCCTGGTAGATGACGGCGATGCCGGCGCTCTTGGCCTCGGCGGTGCTGGTGAAGTCGACGGGCTCGCCGGCGAGTCGGATCTCGCCCGCGTCGCGGCGGTAGAGGCCGGCGATGATCTTCACGACCGTCGACTTTCCGGCGCCGTTCTCGCCGACGAGCGCGTGGATCGAGCCCGAGCGCAGGGCGAGTTCGCCGTCTCGGAGCGCGACCACCTGCCCGAAGGCCTTCGTGACGCCCCGCAGCTCGAGAGCGGGGGCGTCCACTGGTGATCTCTTCATCGAATTCACGAGCCTTCTGCCGTCGCGACGGCGATCATGCGGAGTTTCGAGAAACGAAATGAATCGTTTCAATCTTTGAACACTGCGAGTGTAAACACACCATCGCATTTCGGTCAAGTTTCTGGACCATTACGAAGCCAACCGTTATTGAAGCGTTTCAATAGTCGCGCTAGACTGCGGAACCACGGCACTGTTCGCACTGTTCGCGCCGTTCGATCCACCCGCCCATTGCCGAAGGAGGCCCGATTCCATGGCCGCCAGTGTGCGCGACGTCGCCCGCGAGGCCGGCGTTTCCGTCGGCACGGTCTCGAACGTGCTCAACCATCCGGGCAAGGTCTCCCCCGGCACCGTCGAGCGGGTCACCGCGGCGATCGAGCGGCTCGGCTTCGTGCGCAACGACGCCGCACGGCAACTGCGCGCCGGCCGCAGCCGGACCATCGGACTCGTCGTTCTCGACACTCGCAACCCCTTCTTCACCGACCTTGCCCACGGTGCGCAGGACAGGGCGCTCGAGTCCGGCTTCACGATCCTCCTCGGCGGCAGCGACGAGTCCAGCTCGCGCGAGGCCACCCTGCTCGAGCTCTTCGAGGAGCAGCGGGTGGCCGGCCTCCTGATCTCCCCCGTGCACACCGACCTGTCGCGACTCTGGCACCTGCGGGAGTCCGGCACGCCGGTCGTGCTCGTCGACCGCGGCAGCTCGGATCGATCCTTCTCGTCCGTCTCCGTCGACGATGTCGAGGGCGGGCGCGTCGCCACTCAGCACCTCATCGACATCGGCCGGCGGCGGATCGCCTTCATCGGCGGTCCGCTCAGCATCGAGCAGGTGTCCCAGCGCCTCGAAGGCACGCAGGCGGTCGTCGCCGCCCACGCGGACGTCTCGCTCACCGTGCACCCGACGCAGGCGCTCACCGTGCTGGAAGGCCGGCGCATCGGCGAGGAGATCGTCGCCATGCCGGCCGAGCAGCGGCCCGACGCGATCTTCGCCGCGAACGATCTCCTCGCCATGGGCGTGATCCAGGCGCTCGTCATGACCGGCTCGCTCCGCGTCCCCGAGGACATCGCGCTGGTCGGCTACGACGACATCGACTTCGCGGGCGCGGCCGTCGTACCGATCACCTCGGTCCGGCAGCCGTCTGCGGAGATCGGCGCGACCGCCGTCGAACTCCTGATGCGGGAGGCCGACGGGGATCACCGACCCGAACAGATCGTCTTCCAGCCGCGGCTCGTCGCCCGCACCTCCACGCTCGGCTCCGAGTAGGGCCGGGCGGGGCGCCGCATGCCGCCCGCCGCCCGCATGCCGCCCGCCGCCCGCATGCCGCCCGCCGCCCGCATGCCGCC
>NZ_CAJVAP010000025.1 GCF_910593785.1 Leucobacter soli
TCGCTTATCCCGCCCCGTTTCCTCCCCACCTACTTGCAGTTCGGGCTGATTTCGCAGTTCGGGCGGATGAAACCCACGCAGAACGTCAGCCAGAACTGCGAGATCAGCCCGAACTGCAGCGAAGAAGGCACGATCCAGCCGGAGCAACGCCGCCCATTCGGCGCTCCCAGGTTCCGCGGATCCTCCGCGAGCGGTGAGCTATCCACAAACTCGCCGTCCGAGGCGCGAACAGCGAGAACCTCCGCCACGCTGGATCCATGGACCTGCGAACAGCGCTCAGCCGGACGGAGGGAGTCGCCCGTTCGGCCGAGCTCCTGCGGCTCGGCGTGCGTCGGGTCGAGGTCGACCGCGCGCTCGGATCCGGCGCCGCCATACGTCCGAGGAAGGGCTGGCTCGCGCTCGCCGATGCCGACCCTGACCTGCTCGGCGCGGCACGGCGCGGTGTCGTGCTGAGCTGCATCACCCAGGCCAAACGGCTCGGACTCTGGGTCTTGGAGGAACCGACCCGGCATGTGGCTGCCCGGACGCCGACGTCGCGCGCCGAGGCCCCAGGGTGCGTGATCCATTGGGCGAAGCCGACCGTTCCCCGAATGCCGTGGGTTCTCGAGGATCCGATCGAGAACGTACTCGGATACGTTGCCGTATGCCAGCCCTACGAGGCGGCGCTGGCGGTCTGGGAGTCGGCGCTCCATCAGCAGCTGGTCGCCTACGACCGACTGCGGGCGCTTCCGTATCGGTCCGGCGCGCAGACGCTGCTGCGCGCAAGCACGCCGTTCTCGGATTCCGGCCTCGAAACGCTCGTGGTCTCGCGTTTGCGCTGGTTGCGCATCCGCGTCCTCGCCCAGGCATGGGTGCACGGGCACCGAGTCGACTTCCTCATCGGTGACCGCCTTATCCTGCAACTCGACGGACGAGATCACGTCGGCCGTCAGCGAACCGAGGACAACCGGCTGGATTCCCTGCTCCTCCTGAACGGCTACTCGACGATCAGAGTCGGGTACTCGCAGGTCCTGTACGACTGGCCTGCGGTGCAGCACGAGATCCTGACCGCAGTCGCCCAGGGTCTGCACCTGGTCGCCGCCGCCTGAGCCGACGACGCCGGGCAGTCACGGGTCCGGGCGAGCACTCGGCCGGACCCTCGTCCGCAGTTCTGGCTGATCTCGCAGTTCGGGCGGATAAAACCCATGCAGAACGTCAGCCAGAACTGCGAGATCAGCCCGAACTGCGGCGAGGAGGGTACGAAGCGCGAACCACAGCGAACGGCGAGGAGGGCACGAAGCGCGCAACAGGAGCACGGACGAGCAGCGCGAAGCGGCATTGCGGGGAGGGCCGCCCGAGGAACCGCGAACCTAGGCCGCGCCAGTCTCCAGCGCCCAGGAGGCGGTCTCGAACGCCCGCACCGTCCAGAAGAGCTTCTCGGCGTCCTGCGGCGTCGGCCAGCTCGAGACCTTCACTCCGACCACACCGGTCAGCCGGTTCATGTAGATCATCTGGCCGTGAATGCCGAGCGCCAGCATGACATCCCCGCTCTCGCCGGGGAACCAGAACCCGTTGCGATACATTCCGCCGGGCATGAAGGTCGGCTCCGGCGAACCGGCGAACGCCGCCCGCGAGTCCGGACCGCCGGTGAACGTGTCCGCAACCCACCACTCCGGCAGCACCCGCGCACCGTCGAGCGCGCAGCCGCCGTTCACGTAAAGATGACCGAACCGCGCAAGATCGCGCATCGCCGCCGAGACGCCGCCGTCGAACATCCCCGCACCGACCCCGTCGACGCCCACGTGCGCATCGAACTCGGCACCCATCGGGCGCCACAGCCGCTCCGACATGACCTCCGCCGCATGCGCGCCCGCGGCTCCCTGGATCACGAAGCCGAGCGCATCCGTCTCGCACGACTTGTAGTCGAAAGCACCGCCGTGCGGACCCTTCTGGCCGAGGGTCGCCAGGAAGCCGAGCAGCGTATCCGGAACCCCGGGGTGCCGGCGCGGCGCCCAGCCGATGGCCTCCTCGAGCAACCGCACCTCGGCAGCGTCGTTCAGGTACTCCTCCGAGAAACGCACCCCCGTGCGCATATCGACGAGGTGCCGCACGAGCGCGCCCTCGTAGCCGGAGCCGGCGAGCTCAGGCACGTACGCCGTGACGAGGGTGTCGAGATCCAACTGCTCGCTCTCAGCCAGCAGGCCCGCCACCGTCGCAGTCAGCGATTTCGACACCGACATCAGCAGATGCATCCCGCCGACCCCGAACTCGCCGAGATACTCCTCGCCGACCACCGTGCCGCGGTGCAGGATCATCCAGCCGTCGGTATGCGTCGACGCCATGACCTCGGAGAACGACGCGCTGCGATCCTCCCAGGGATGCATCACCGTCAGACCGCCGATATCGGCGTCGCGCCTGCCGAAGTCGACCGCGCGATCGCCGCGTCGAATCGGGTGCACCGGCAGGAAGTCCTCGATGTGCTGCATCGACCACTGCAGGTAAGGGGCGAACTGCCACTGGTCCAACGGCGGTACCGCGGGCAGTGGGGCAGCGAGCGGCGGCGCAGCAGGTCCCGGGGCAGCAGGTCCAGGTGCGGCCGAGACCGGAGCCGGAAGGATCGGCTCGACCGGGACCGTGATCGCACCGGTGACCGGCGGCGGCTCGTAGACGCCACCGTGATCCGGCGATGCTGTCGCCGAAACGGACCCGCGCTCGGTCTCGAGCGGCAGCGGGACTGCGAGCGGCAGCGGAATCGGGATGGTGTCGATCCCTACCTCGGTTCCGGCCGCGGGCGTCGTCGCGCCTGGTTCAGGCGCCACGGCTCCATCCGGAACGATCGGCGCGGCCCCGGCGGGGGCCGGAGCGTACTCGGAATTCATCCTGGAAGTATCTCACGGGCTACCCCTTGGCCGGTGCAGCCTTCGCGGGCTCCTCCCCGTTCTCGAGGACCGTGGTGAGATACATGCTCCGGATCGCGTCGACGAGGTACTTCGCGTGGAGCGTCAGCCCGCCGTGCTCGGCTTCGAGGTGCGCCTTCGTCAGCAGGATCCCGAGATCGGATCCCTTCCAGCGGTAGTCGCCCGCGTTGTAGATGCGCAGGAAGTAGATCTCCGAATCCGTCCGCAGCGAATGCCAGTCGAGATTCGGGTTGCTGTAGACCAGCGCCCCGTCGTGGCCGATCACGTAGCGGCCGGTGCGCGGGGCCGCCTCGATGCGCTCGACCGTGTTCGCGGTGTGCTTGATCACCATGTGGCTCCACTCGTCCTCGGACGCGAGCTCCTCCCACCGCTGGTTGATCTCATCGATGTCGATCTCGAAGTCGATGCCGGAGTACTCGAGCAGGTGGAACGCGAAGAGCGGCACATCGGCGTACGCGCCCGCGGTCACGTTGGTGATCGCCGAGGCGCCGCTGATCCGAGGATTCAGCTCGCCGAGATAGACGTCGCCGGTGTCCGTGTCCAGCAGCACATCGACCTCGAAGAACCCCCGGTAGCCCTCCTTGCCCAGCCGATCCCCCAGCGTGCGCACGAGTTGCACGGCCGCGTGCCGGCTCGCATCGTCAAGCACGGTCGGGAACATCTCATTGCCGGCCCAGCCGCCCCGGTACGGCGTCAGCTCGCGATGGCCGGTGATCTCTGTCATGCACGGGCCGACCACGGTGCCGTGCCGGGTCAACACGGCCTCGATCGCGATCGGGCGGTTGTTGATCCGCTTCATCACCTTGATCTCGACGCCTGAGACCTCATCCGCGATCGCGGCGAACTCCGCCTCGCTCGTCACGAAGTAGGTCGTTTTGCCCGAGTCGCCGTACGCGGTCTGGATCACCAGATCCTGCCCCAGCCCCGCCGCCTCGGTCTCCTGCACCAGGTCGTCCCAGTCCTCCACGGTCGTGAGGATGTTCGGCACGCTCGGCACGCCCACCGAATCGGCGATCTGGGTCGTGACGATCTTGGAATCGAGTCGCTCACGCAAGGCGTGGCTCGGCAGGATCAGTTCGTAATCGAGCTCTTCGCAGATCCGCTCGGTCTCCTCGTCGAAGAAGACCATGACGATCTGGGGGCGCATCCCGGGCGGGGTGCGCTGCTCGATGTGCGCGCGCACCTCGTGGTTGCGCAGCAGCCAGTTGTTGATCTCCTCGCCGCTCTCGAAGTCGGTGTGCGGCTTGTGGACCGGTGTGAACACGCGCGGATGGGTGCCGTCCCAGCTGTCGTAGTAGGTGATGTAGGAGAAACCGCGCACCCAGCGGTCGAGGCCCAGCAGGTTGAACGCGGTCGCCCCGACGAAGAAGACGGGGGCCTCGCTCGTCCGCAGGTAGTGGCGGATCTCGGAGATGTTCTTCAGCTTCGTGAACTTGCTGCGACCGATCGTGATGGGGCCGGTCTTGGGCCCCTTCCGCGGCCGACGCCGCAGGATGCGCTCCGCCGTCGCGTCCCCGTCGGGCGTCGCGCCCGTGAACCCGCCGCCTTTGATCCCGCCACCCTTGATCCCGCCGCCTTTCGCCGTGCTCGGCGGCTTCGCCGCCCCGCCCTTCGCCGTCGACTGGCTCTTGGACGCGGCCGGCTTCGCTACCTCGGTCGCCGACTCCGGCACCGACTCCGGCATTGTCTCCGCCGCTGCCTCGGTCCGAGCTTCGGCGGCCGTCGCGGTTTCCTTCGCCCGCGTGCTCGTCGCCTTGCTGCCGGTCGCTGCCGACTTCGCTGCCGTCTTCGTCGCTGTTCTCGTCGCCGCCTTCGTCGACCGCGTCGGCTTCGCGGTCGATCTCGCGGCCCTGGTCCCAGCCGACTTCGCGGTCGCGGACTTCGCGGTCGCGGGTTTCGCGGCCGCTGATTTCTCGGCCTTCGCCGCGGGCCTCGTGGTCTTCGCCGCCGCGGATCTCGCCGCCCCGGCGCCGGACTTCGCCGCGGCTTTCTTCTTGGCCGGCTTCGCCGCGGTCTCAGCGGCAGCCGGAGTCGATTTGGAAGCAGTTGTACGCGCCATTGCGTTTCCCTCCGTCGGGTACGGTAGAGGCATATTCGCACGAACTTCGCGGATTGCCAAAACGTGGTTCCGACCCCGGTCGCCGAGCGACTCGGGCGATATCTGGCGCGCGGAATGCGACCCCGGCGGAACGGTACCGACGAGCCGGCACCGACGAACCGGGACCGGCCCGCGCCCGTCGCCTGCCCGCTACTGCAGGGCGGACGTGAGGCGCGCGAGCCCGTCGAGCAGCTGCCACCGCAACGGCTGCCGCGACCACTCCTCTCGAGTGAGCTCCCGCGAGTTCTGGTGGTAGAAGGCGGTCACCGCGTCGAGGTCGCGCACGAAATCTCGGCCGTGCACGACCATCGAGACCTCCATGTTGAGGTTGAAGGAGCGCTGGTCCATGTTCGACGAGCCCACCACCGCGACGCGGTCGTCGATGGTGAAGTGCTTCGAGTGCAGGATGAACGGCGGCTTGTACATGAAGATGCGCACGCCTGCGGTCAGCAGTTCCTCGTAGTAGGAACGCTGCGCGTGGTAGACGACGGCCTGATCCCCGATCTCGGAGACGAAGAGCTCGACCTCGACTCCGCGCGCCGTCGCCGCACGCAGCGCATGCATGATCGCCCCCTCGGGGATGAAGTAGGGGCTGGTGATGCTGATCCGGTGCTCCGCCGTGTACAGCAGCGAGACGAATACCTGCAGGTTGTTCTCGCCGCCGAACCCCGGCCCGCTCGGCAGCACCTGGCAGTCGGTCTCCCCGGGCTGATCGACGCTCAACGCCTCGAGCGCGTCGAGTCCCAGCGCCTCACCGGTCTCGACGTACCAATCGCTCAGGAACACGGCTTCGAGCCCGAGCGCGGCCGGCCCCTCGACCCGCACCATCAGGTCGCGCCAGTGCAGACCGCGGCGCCGGTTCGAGGGCTTGTTGTAGCTGGAGTCCACGAGGTTCTGCGACCCCATCAGGCCCAGCCGGCCGTCGACGACGATCAGTTTGCGGTGGTTGCGCAGATCCGGCCGCTGCCACTCGCCCCGCCAGGGGCGCACGGGCAGCATGTAGGCCCACCGCGCGCCGATCTCGTCGAGCTTTCGTCGCGTCCGCTTCGCGCCCGGGTTGCGGACGGCCGAGATGTGGTCGAGCAGCACCCGCACCTCGACGCCCCGGGCCGCGGCCTCGCGCATGGCTTCGAAGACATCGGCGGTGGTCTCGTCGTAGACGAGGATGTAGAACTCGACGTGCACGTAGTGCTCGGCGCTGCGGATCGCATCCGCCATCATCGCGAAGCAGCCCTCGTAGTCGATCGAGATGGTGGTCGCATTCCCGCTGACCATGGGCTGCGCGCCGAGCGAGCGGCCGAGGACCACGGCGTTGCGGATCCCCGGCGCGAGCGTCGAGAGCGGTGTGCCGAGCTTCGCCTCCTCTCGATCGGCGACCTCGCCGATCAGACGGGTGGCCTCGTCCTGCCGGCGGCGGCGTTTCGCGGGCAGCCGGTTGCCGCCGATCAGCATGAAGAACAGCAGGCCGGGGATCGGGAACAGGAAGATGGCCATCAGCCAGGCCATGCCGGCCGTAGGCCGGCGATTGCGCGGCACGACGAAGAGCGCCACGATTCGGATCAGGTTGTCGACGACGAGCGTCGCCACCGCCCACACCCACGGCCAGTCGAGCGTCGCCCAGAACCCTGTGTCGGTCTGGCCGACAAGCGTTCCGAACGTATGCATGAGCACATTCTATGGGTGGCCTCGGACACTCGACCGGCGCGCGCGGAAGCGTCGCTTCGGCGGCCTGCCGAAACAGGGCAAGAGCCGCTCGGAATCCGGCCGCTGCGCTCCGCAGTCGACCCGAGCTTCAGGAGTCGTCGCGCGCCGGGAGCCCCAGACGCTCGCGCTCCTTGGCCTCCATCTCGCGGTAGATGCGGCGCTCGTTCCGATCGGCGCGAAGGATGAACCGCAGCACGACCGCGAACAGAAGGCCGATCAGCACGGTCGGCGTCACCGACCAGAGCGCGTTCACCCACCAGTTGTCCATGATGCCCGAGTCTACCGCCCGAATCTCGGCGCAAGATGGGAGCCTGGCGGGAACCCGAGGTGCCGGGGTACTGGACGCCCGGCCGATAGTCTGTGGCCATGAGTGAACGCTGGCGCGAGGTGGCCGCGGCGACGGGCCTGGCCGCAGCCGACGGATCGACGAGGCCGACCATCTTCGCGGAGATGAGCGCCCTCGCCGCGCGGACCGGTGCCGCGAATCTGGGCCAGGGGTTCCCCGACGAGGACGGCCCGGAGTGGATCCGCGAGGCCGCGATCGCGGCGATCCGCGACGGCGGCAACCAGTACCCGCCCGGTCGGGGCGCAGCCGAACTGCGCGCGGCTATCGCCGAGCATCAGCGTCGCCGGTATGGCATCGAGCTCGACGCCGAGCGCGAAGTGCTGGTCACGGCCGGTGCGACCGAGGCACTCACCGCCGCGATCCTCGCGCTCGCCGGGCCCGGCGACGAGGTGCTCACGCTGGAACCCTTCTACGACTCGCACGCCGCCGCCATCGCCCTGGCGGGAGCCCGTCACGTCACCGTGCCACTCGTGCCGACCGTCGAGGGATTCCGCCTCGACCTCGAGGCGCTCCGCCGTGCAGTCTCGCCGCGCACGCGGGTGATCCTGGTCAACACCCCGCACAATCCGACCGGCACCGTGCTCACCGGCGACGAGCTGTCAGCCATCGCCGCCGCCGCGGAGCGCGTCGACGCCGTCGTCGTGACGGACGAGGTCTACGAGCACCTCACCTTCGACGGCGCGAGGCACCTCCCGATCGCGACGCTCCCCGGGATGCGGGAGCGCACCCTCACCGTCTCCTCCGCCGGCAAGACCTTCTCGCTGACCGGCTGGAAGATCGGCTGGGCGACCGGACCGGCTCGGCTCGTCGAGGCTGTACTCACCGTCAAACAGTTCCTCACCTACTCGGGCGGAGCGCCGTTCCAGCCCGCCATCGCCCGCGCGCTCACCGAGGGCGACGCCGACGTCGCGGCGCTGCAGACCGTGCTCGATGCGCGTCGCGAGCTGTTGATCCACGGACTGCACGACGCCGGTTTCGCGACCGTGCGGCCTGAAGGCACGTATTTCGTCTGCGCTGATGCTTCGCCGTTCATCGACGGCGAACGAGCCGACGCTTCACCGCCCATCAACGGCGAACGAGCCGATGGCTCACCGTTCACCAGTGCAGAGGTGCGGAACGGGGCCGACTTCGCGAGATGGCTGACGGAGCACGCGGGCGTCGCCTGCATTCCGCTCTCGGCATTCTGCCGCGAAGGATCCGCGACCGCCGAAGCGCTCGCGAACTGGGTGCGCTTCACCTTCGTCAAGGATGAGACGACGATCCGCACCGCGATCGAACGGCTCGGCGAGCTGCGCTGAGGCGCGCTTCACCGCCGCTCCGAATTCTGCGACTCAGACATAGGCCCTCGCGCAGAATGACGAGAGGGGACGGCCCGATTCCCCGGCCTCTCACTCGTGCCGCGGGTCGCGGATCGCGGCTTGGAAGAGCGGCCAGCCCGTCTCGTCGTGCACGATGGTGAAGAGGAACGGACGGTCGAAGGCGATCGTCTCATCGACCATCGTCAGCGAAACCTTCATGACGCCGAGCTCGGTCACCGCGGCGGCGACGGTGCCCGCCTCGTCGACGCGCAGCACGGCCTGCTGGAAGGCCTGGCCGACGCAGAGCGGCCCATCGCCGATGCCCGAGAGGTCGACGCCGGGGTTGCCGCAGACCGTCGAGCCGAGACCCGCGCGCTCGAAGATGCCGCTCTCGATCAGATCGAGCGGCTCGTCGGCGGGGATGTCGAGGGTCGGCAGCGAGAGCGCGAGCCGGATCGGCTGCGCGGCGCCCAGCTTCTCCGCGGCCTGCGCCAGCAGCCCCGGGATGGCCGCTGCGGGGTCGGTACCGCGGGGCGGCAGCAGCAGATCTGCGTGGGCGCCCTCACTGTACGGCAGTCGCACGGCGATCCAGCCGCCGTCGAGTTCGGCGTAGGCGAACTCGCCCGGGCTCATGGTCATCGTCTCGACCTCGACGCTGCTGCCGTCACTGAGCACGAAGGGCAGATCCATGGTGCGGTTCCCATCGAACGGGGTCCGCCATTTCGCGGCGAAGAGGATCGCGTTCTGCAGCACCAGCTCGAGATCGGGGTCGGGCTGGATCGCCGACTCTTCGACAAGCCCGCCCGTGTGCTCGTTCACCCAGGCGTCGAGCACCTTCTTGCCGGCGTCGCTGCTGAGATCGGCGCTCTGCATACCGGCGTCGAAGCCGTCGGCGAGCGCATCGACGAAGCTCTGCCGAACCTCGAATCCCTCGTTCACCACGAGATTGTTCGCAAGGTGCAGGATGGGCCGCTCGGGCAGTTCGTCGCCGACGGCCTCCGCCGGGTCGCCCTCGAGCTCGCGCACCGAGCGCTGCAGCGCGGCGAAGGCGTCGCGCCGATCCTCCCCCGTCGCGCCAAGTGCCGCTTCGAGGTCTTCCAGGCTCCGCCCCTTCGCACCTTCGGTGAGCATCGCGAGCGCCGTCGCGAGGCCGGCCGGCGACACCACGACGTTGCCCTCGTGCGGGGCGGCCTCGAGCGCGAGGAGCCCGAGCGCACCGGTCGCCGCGACCGCGGCGTCGAGCGCCTCGGCCTCGCTCAGCGCAACCGTGCGCATCGAGACGTTCTGCGCGCGCAGCTCGCCGCTCGCGTCGGGCGTCGCGGGCGGCTCCGTATCGGGCGTCGCGCAGGCGGAGAGTGCGAGCAGCGGCACGGCCAGCGCCGCGATGAGACCTGCCGTGCGTTTCATGGTGCTGCCTCCAGGGACCGCGCGCGCGGTGCGGATGCACCCGCCTTCGATGAGTACTGTCTCGAACCCGGCGATCGTCTCACGGATCCGGGCATCGTCGGCGAGACGCTTTCGGCGCCGGTGACATTACTCTGTGAGAAGCGGGCCGGGGTCTCGGCCGTCTCGCGGACGAGAGAGGTTGCGCTATGAACCCCATCAAGGATCGACGGCCACCCGTACTCGTCGTTGCGCTCGCCCTCTGCACGAGCGCAGCACTCGGCATCGTCGGCTGCGCGCGGGAGGCGCCGGAGATACCCGCGGCTCCCGCGACGCAAGCGAGCGGCTCTCCATCGAACGAGTCCGAGGTCGAGACCACCGGGCCGCTGCTCACCAGCGGAACCCCGGTGGGTGTCATGGGCACGGATGAGGAGACCAGGGTGTGCTTCTACGGCGAGACGCTCTCGCTGCCGCCGGGCTGCCTGGGGCCGCTGCTCATCGGCTGGGATTGGGCCGAGCACCCGGGAGAATACCGGGAGTACGAAGGCCACCCCGGGCGGCGCCATGGGCAGTTCATCGTGACCGGGTACCTCGACGAGACCGCCGGCACCTTCACCCTGGTGAAGGCGGGGAGCGCCGACGAATACGTGTATCCCGAGGAAGTGCCCGACGAGGAGCTGTTCGCCACGGCGTGCCCGGAGCCCGAGGGCGGCTGGCGCGTGCTCGACGAGACGAAGACGAACGAAGACACCATGTACGAGATGTTCGAGGCCGCGGAGGGGATCGACGGCTTCTCGATGTCCTGGATCGACAGCTACACCGCGGCGGCGCCGGACGCGCAAGAGCACTCGGGCAATGATCCGAAGCACAGCATCTTGAACGTCAAGGTCGTCGACGATGTCGAGGCCGCGGAGGCCGCATTGCGCGAGATCTGGGGCGGCATGCTCTGCATCACGACGGGCAAGCGTACGCAGGCCGAGTTACTGGCGATGCAGCGCGAGATTCACTCCGAGCACGAATATCTCAGTTCCGCTCCCGAAGACGGCGAGTACCTCGGGGTCAGCACGCTCTACGACGACGGCACGCTGCAGCGGGAGTTCGATCGACGCTACGGAGCGGGGGCAGTACGAGTGAGGTCTGAACTCAAGGTCGTCGAGCCCGCGCCGTGAGCCGATGTCGTTGTCGATATCGATGGCGTTGTCGACGACGGTGCGCGCGGTTGAGACGATCATCGGCCGCGCGACATTCCGAAGTGAGGGCCGAATGCCGGCCCTGCACCGCGAGGAAGGCACGATCATGCACCGGCGATATCAGCGCGGGGCCCGGATCCTCATCGCACTCGCGCTCGGCCTCGCTGCTGCAGCGAGCACCGCCGGTTGCGCCGGCGAGACGCCCGGCGAGCCCGAGCCGCACGCACCCGCCATGCCGACGGACGGCGATCTGCTGACGACCGACTACCCCGTGACCGTGTTCGACAATACGGGCGGCGACGGCGAGGGCGCCCAGGTCTGCTTCGGCGGCGTCATGGAGTCGTACCCGCCGCAGTGCAGCGGGCCCGTGCTCATCGGCTGGAACTGGGACGAGCACGAGGGCGAGTTCGAGACGGCCTCCGGGGTGCGCTGGGGCGAGTTCGTCCTGACCGGGCGCTACGACGCCGAGGCCGAGACCTTCACCCTGACCGAGGTCCGCACCGAGTAGCCCGCGAGCACGGCCACCGCATCCTCGATGCGGATCGCGCGGCGAGATCGAGCGTCTCACGGCGCCAGAGTGTCGGCCTCTCACGGCGCCAGAGTGTCGGCCGTCGGCGCCGCCGAGCCGTCGAGCATCTTCGTGCCCGAACTGCCCTGCGTCGGCTTCGCCGGGCAGTCGATCTTGACGCCGCGGGCGTGCTTCTCGGCCGAGGAGTACCGGCGGCCGTCCTCGTCCCTCCAGTCCGGGTTCACCGGCAGCCTGAAATTCGCATCGCGGATCACGTAGCTGCCATCGTCGGTCTTGATGGTGAAGTCGCCGTCGATCTCCAGATAGGTGGGCTGCAGATAGAAGATGTTCGCGTAGCCCCACGGCACGGAGTTCTCCACCGAGATCGTCACCTTGTTCTCGGCGGACCAGGCATGGCTGTACTTCGTGCTCACCGCGAGCTTCACGATCTTGATGTTGAACGTCCACGTCTTCTCGACCGAGAAGGTCGCCTGCATGCCCAGCGATTTCTCCTCGATGAACTGGTGCTTCGCCGATTCGTGCCGGTCGGGCCCGCAGTTGTTGTAGACGTCGAGCACGTTCCATTGAGATCCGGGCGTCTCGACGATCTCCTGCCGGGTCGCCCGGTAGCTGCACTCCGGCTCGCCCTTCGAGCAGTACTTCTCGAGCAGCCGCTGCGCCTCGGCCCCGTCCGTGATGACGGTCGTCGGTTTCTTGGTCACGCGGACGCGGGGCATCGGATTCAGGTGGTCGTCCTGCATCCAGCGCAGATCGCAGCGGTAGTCGCTCTTCTTCACGGCCTTCCATGTGCCGGGATCGATGATGGCGCACTGCAGTTCGTCCTGCGCGCCGAGCAGCGGCGTCGCCTTCGCGTAGACCCAGAACAGCTGATTCGTGCCGGGCAGGCGATAGGTGAGCTCCTGCGAGATCACCTCGTTGCCCTTCGACTGCACGCACGACTCGGCCGTGCCGCCGGCCGCGACCGAGGCCGAGCTGATCGGCAGCCCGAGCGAGGCGCCCCCGCTCTTCACGCACTCGACAGGGTAGCCCTTCTTCGTCTCGCCGAATCGCGTCAGCTCGACATCGGGGCTCGCGATGGTCAGGTGGATGCGCGGTACACGAGAGGTCTCATTGCCGGCGCCGGCCTTCGGCATGCCCGATCCGCCGTCGGCGGACTCGTCGAACACGATCCCGCCGAACGGCTCGATCTGACCGGCGAGGGCGGGCGCCGCCTCGCTCTCGCCGACGGCCTTCTGCGCCTGCATCACGGTCTCCGCACTGCACCCGGCGAACGACAGCGCCAGGGCGGCTGCGAGGGCGAGCGCGGCCGATGCCGACGCGGCTCGGCGCGCACCGATCCGAAGCCCGGAGCATTCTCCGCCGGGCGTCATGCGATCCACCATCGTCGGCCTACTCCACGGTCTCGAGCGTCGCGCCGGCTGCCAGCAGATCGCTCGCCGAGGGGATCACGCCGCTGTTCAGCAGCTTCTGCACCTTGCTGCTCTTCACGGTCTTCTTGTGACCGTGATCCTCTTCCACCCACTTCGCGATGCTCGCGCAGTCGGCGTCAGCACCCATCGAGTGCTTCTCGAGGAACTTGAAGCGGTTGCCGTCCTCGTCCTTGTACTCGTCGCTCAGCGGCAGCTTGTAGACCGTGTCCGTGATGATGTAGACGTTGTCCTTCGTGGTGATCACGAAATCGCCGGTGAGCTCGAGGTACGAGAGCTGCGCGTAGAAGAGGTTCGTCTTGCCGTAGGGCACCGGCTGCTTCACGACGGCCTTGTACGAGTTCTCGATCTTCCAGATGTGCTTGAACGAGGCCTTGATCTTGGCGGAGACCTTGTCGTGCGCAGGGTTGCCGTAGCCGCCCGAGATCGCGCCGCCGATCGTGTACGCACCCTGGAAGGTCTTGGCCTGCGCCCACTTGTGCTCGGCGCTCTCGTGACGGTCGGGGCCGCAGTTCGTATACGTATCGAGCAGCGTCCACTCCGACTCCGGCGGGCTCACGACCCGCTGCCGCGTCGAGGTGTAGTCGCACTCGGGCTGCTTCTTGCTGCAGTTCTCGGTCAGCAGTTGCTGCGCCCGCTTCGCATCCTTCACCTCGACCACGTTCTTCGCCGTCACCCGCACGCGCGGCATCGGGTTCGTCCAGTACCCGTGCTGCATCCAGCGAACGTCGCAGGTGTACTTCGTCTTCTTGATATCGACCGGCTTCCAGGTGCGCGGGTCGAACATGTTGCACTGCAGCTCCGGGTTGCCGATGAGCGGATTCTTCACGTAGATCCACAGCAGATCGGTGGTGCCGGGCAGACGATAGGTCTGCTCCACCGACATCCAGGTGCCCGCTGTGATCTCGGTGCACGATTCGCCGGTGGTGCCCGCGGGAATGTTGATGGTGCTCCACGGCAGATCCAGGCAGTTGCGCTGCTTGCCGCCGTAGGTCTCGCCGAAGCGGCTGATGGTGACCTGCGGGCTCGCGATGGTGAGGTGGATGCGCAGCCGATCCACGGTCTCGGTGACCCCCTGCGTCGACTGCAGCGCCTGCTTCTGCCCGGCGTTGAGGCCCTGGGTGAGATCCGTCTTCCCCTTGGGCATGTCGAGTGCGGCCATCGGCTCGTACTTGTCGGCGAGGGTCGGCACCTCGTTCTCCGATACCGGGGCCGTGTCGGTGATGGCCACGGGCTCGACGTCTCCGGCCATTCCGACGAACCCGCTCTGTTCATCGCCGACGGCCTTCTTCGCCAGGTTCGCCGTGTCGGGCGTGCAGCCGCTGACACCGAGCGCGAGCGCGGAGCCGATGGCGATGGCGGTCAGCCAGAGTGCGCTGCGCGACTGCCTGCGCGGTTCACGTGACGTGTTCACGTCTGTGCTTTCCGTTCGAGAGGTTCGAGATCCTGCGTCGTTCACCGTGCGCCCGCCCATCACAATTCATCCGCGGTCGGGGCCGGGCTGCCGTCGAGCATCTTGGTACCGGTACTGCCCATCACTGCCTTCGTCGGGCAGTCGATCTTGAAGCCGGCCGCGTAGTGAGAGGCCATCGGGATGGTCCGCCCGCGCTCGTCCTTCCACGCCTGGGAGAGGGGGAGCTTGTAGGTGATGTTCTTCAGCCGGTAGTTCTTGTCCTTCGTCACGACGTCGACGTCGCCGGTCACCTCGAGGTAGTTGACCTGCAGGTAGAAGATGTTGGCGTACCCCCATGGCACGGGGTTGTCGATCTCGTTCTCGTAGCTATTGGTGAATTCCCAGGCCCCCTCGAGCTCGAACTCACCGCCGATGTTGAACTTGGTCTCGGGGATCTCGACCTCGCCCTCGAAGCTCAGGCCGACCGAGTTCTCCCAGCCGAACTTGCGCTCCTTCGCCCAGGTCTGGTGGCCGACCTCCTTCTTGTCGGGGCCGCAGTTGTTGTAGACGTCGAGCACCTTCCAGTCCGACTTCTCTGAGGGCACGAGCTTGCGCTTGGCCCCGGTGAAGTCGCAGTTCGGCTGGTTCTTGGTGCAGTACTTCTCCATGATCTCCTGCGCATTGCCGCCGTCCTCCACGACCTCGGTCTTCTTCAGCTGGAGCTTCACCTTGGGCATCGGGTTACGACCGTGGCCGTCGTCCTGCAACCAAGCCGCACCGCAGGTGTACTTCGAGTTGATGTTCGTCTCCCACGTGCCCGGATCGATGACCGAGCACTTGAGCTTGTTGTCGCCGATATCGGGGATCTTGACCCAGATCCACAGCAGATCCTTGACCCCGGGGATACTGTAGGTGAGTTCGAGCTCAGGTATCCCCTCGCCATCGAGGCAGGAGTGGGTCACCTCCCCCTTCTTGACCGTCTTGGCGACCTGCGGGTAGCCCATCGGCCTGTTGTCGTCGCTGTAGCACTGCTCGCGCCGGATCGCGCTGCCACCGGCCGGGTTCTTGAACGTCTCGCCCTTCAGCTCGAGGTCGTTCTCGACGCTGACGATCTGCAGGTGGATGCGCGGCCAGATCGAGGCCTCGTATTCCGCCGCCTCGGCGCCCTTCGGGGCGGCCGGCGGGTCGGTGTCGGGCGTGCTCTCCTCATCGATCGGATCGACGGTGTCGGCGAAGTCGGGCTCGGTCGCGGTGCCTTCGGGTTCGGTCGCAGTGTCTTCGGCCTCGACGTCTTCCACCTGCTCGGCGACCGGCGCGTCGACTTCTTCGCCCACCGCCTTCTTCGCCTGAGCCGCGCTCTCGACGCTGCACCCGGCTACGCCGAGCACGAGCATGCCGACGAGTGCGACGGCGCCGATCCAGCGGCCGCCTCGGCGGATCCGGTTCTCCGGGTTCATCGATTCTCCCTGTTCTCACCCGTGAATCGCACCTGGCGATGCGATCCAAACTCTTGCATTAAAAGTAGTATTGCATGCAGTGCATTAACAACACAAGTGGTCGTTGAAAATCAGATTCCGCCGTGCGTCAGACGCCTCATGAACTCCACGATCAGACCGTTCGTCGTCGCCCCATCGGGGAGCCGCGGCCCGCTGAGCGAGAGCTGGGCGGCCATGATGGGCCCCATACAGGCTGCGAAGAGCGCGGCACCGCGCGCGACCGGCACGAGCGACCCCTCGGGGTACCCTCCCCGCGCCAAACTGTCGGCGACGATCCGATCCTGCGCCTGAACCCAGGCCTGCATCATCGATCCGGCCACCTCGGGCGGACCGGTGATCAGCCCGAGCGCCGACGGCGGGGACTCCTCGATGTTGTCGTAGGAGCGATCGACCCAGCCCGCGGCCTGCATCGCATCGAGCGAAGCGGCGACGGACTCGGCGATCGGCTCGTCCACGGGCCGCTCCAGGATCCCGTCGACCAGCGCATCGAGCCATCGATCGAAGTAGTCGAGCAGGATCGAGGCCTTCGAGGGGAAATGCGTGTAGATGGTACGGATCGCGACGTCCGCCTCCTCCGAGATGTCATCCATCGAGGTTTCGAGGTAGCCCTTCTCGGCGAAGAGGCGATTCGCCGCTTCGGTGATCCGGGCGCGCGTCCGCGCCTTGCGGCGCGCATGACGGGACTCGGCGGGTGCCGCTTCCGGCTGATCCGGGCCTTGCATCATCATTCTGCTTCCTTAGAAGGTGCGTGCACTGCAACTTGGAAGTGCGTGCACTTTATGCTCGAGTAGCAATTCCACTACTCTTGCATAAAGACAATACTTGCGGCACCGGCCTCGAGTCGATGACCGGAGCACCGAGACGAGAGGGTCGGCCCGTGAACGAGCCGCTGAGTGCGCACACTCCCCCGATACGCAATGCACACGAGGCGCCGGGATCCGGCCGGCCGGCCTCCGTCCCGGCGCAGGAGTACCACCGGCATTCGCGACTCAGGCATTCGCACTACCGGCATTCGCACCGCCTCGCCGCGGCCGCGGGACTCGGGATCCTCGCGCTGCTTCTGGCCGGGTGCGCGCCCGCGGGCTCCGCCGGGATCACGACGACGGTCGGCGACACGCCGAATCAGGATGTCGTCTCGCTGCCGGGCGAGGTCGACGTGCAAATCGAGCAGGCGGTGGAGGCGCTTCCCGGGCTCGCCGAGGCCGCGCTCCGGGAATCGGGTGTTCCGGGCCTGGCGGTCGCCGTGGTGCACGGGGACCGGATCGTCTTCGCCGAGGGCTACGGCGTGCGCCAAGCCGGCACCGACGCGCCGATCACGGCGGACACCGTCTTCCAGGTGGCATCGGTCTCGAAGCCCCTCGCGGCGACCGGTGTGGCCGCGGCGAACGGCGCGAGCGACGGGTCGCTGAGCTGGGACACGCCGATCTCGGAGCTGCTCCCGGAGTTCGCGTTCTCCGACCCGCTCGTCACCGAGCGCGCCACCGTCGGCGATGCCTTCAGCCATCGCACCGGACTCTCCACCGGCGCGGGCGACGACCTCGAGGATCTGGGCTTCGATCGTGCGACGATCCTCGACCGCCTCCGCCTGCAACCGCTCGACGACTTCCGCTCGAGTTACCACTACTCCAACTTCGGCCTGACCGTCGGAGCCGAGGCGGTCGCCGCGTCGCGGCACGAGAGCTGGGATGCGTTGATGGACGAACTCGTGTTCGGTCCGCTCGGGATGGCCTCGTCCTCCGCCCGGCACGACGACTTTCTCACCCACGAGGATCGCGCCCGTCTGCACGCGCTCGAGGACGGCGAGTTCGTCGCGAAGTACGACCGGGATCCCGACGCCGAGGCCCCCGCCGGCGGCGTCTCCTCGACCGTCAACGACCTCGCGCGCTGGGTGCGGATGCTGCTCGCCGAGGGCGTGCTCGACGGCGAGCAGATCGCCGACCCCGACGCGCTGGCCGCCG
The DNA here is from genome assembly GCF_910593785.1 of Leucobacter soli. Classification (GTDB taxonomy): domain Bacteria; phylum Actinomycetota; class Actinomycetes; order Actinomycetales; family Microbacteriaceae; genus Leucobacter; species Leucobacter soli. The sequence continues at coordinate 17,720 of NZ_CAJVAP010000025.1, forward strand.
CGATGAGCGCGCAGACGGTCTCGGGCACGGGGCCCGGGATCGACGGGCGGCCGTCCCACTACGGCTTCGGCTTCAACGCCTCCCCGCAGGTCGGCGGACGGATGGCGATCTCGCATTCCGGCGCCTTCGTGCTCGGCGCGGCGACCAGCTTCCAGATCGTCCCGACGCTCGACCTCGGCATCGTGGTTCTCACGAACGGTGCCCCGGTCGGCGTGCCGGAGGCCGTCGCCGCCCAGTTCCTCGACCTGGTGCAGTACGGGCAGCCGACGCGCGACTGGGTCTCCGACGCCCGCGGCTTCTTCGCCGGCTACACGACGCCGATCGGCGACCTCGTCGACGAGACGTCGCCGGCCGATCCCGAGCCGGCCCCGAATCCCCAGTCGCTCATCGGGGTCTACGACAGCGCGTACTTCGGGGAGCTCCGCGTCTCCGAGACCGATGGTGACCTGCTGATCCGGCTGGGGGCCGGACTCACCACGGAGCTCGCGTTGATCCCCTGGGACGGTACGATCTTCTCGTATTCGCCGAGCAGTGAGAGCGCGCCATGGGGTTCCCTCTCCTCCGCCCGCTTCAGCGACGACGGGCAGACCCTCACACTCGACTCCTTCGATGAGCACGGATTGGGAACCTGGACGAAACGTGAGTAGAACGGCCCCGGATCATGCGTTCCCCATTGCGGGGAGCGCGCGTTCCATCTGGGGCCCCGCCGCGCTCATGCTCGGCCTGCTCGCCGCGATCGTCGCAGCGCCGCTCGCGCTCGAGGCGATCCTGCCCGACCTGCCGCGCGACCGCGTCGGCGTCTACGAGCGGGTGATCCTCTCGGAGCCGGGGCCCGCGGGCGACGTCTACGCCGGCTTCATCGCGCCGGCCGGATGGATCTGGGTGGGGAGCCGCGAGAGCGGGTTCTTCACCACCGACGACGGGCGGGATTCGATCCGCGTGGCGCTCCGCACGGACGTCGCCGACCCCGACGCGCTGCTGCGCGACGGCGTGCCGCTCGGCGCGGTGGCACTGCCCACCGGCGGCCTGCTGTCGCACGACGGGCTCTCGATCTCCGCCCTCCAATACGACCTCGCCGCCGGTGACAACCCGGCGATCAGCATCATCGCGTGCACCGACACCGAGCCCGCGGACTGCGTGACGCTGCTCGGCACGTTCAGCGCCGGCGACGAGGCGGATCGCGACCGCGCGCAGCAGGCGCTCGTGCGCGTGCTCGCGAGCGTGGAGCTGGATCGATGAGCGGGGCGGCACGGCGCCGTCGCCGCGCTCCGGCGTCCTGGCAGCCGCGGCAACCGGCCTTCTGGATCCTGGCGGTCGGGATCCTCGCCTGCGTGCCGCTGCAGCTTCGCGGCCTGATTCAGCAGGAACCGCCCGCGGAGGTCCTCGGGATCTCGCTGCTGGTGGGCGCGATCGAGGTGCTGCTCTTCTGGGCGATCGCACTGTTGCTCTCTCGCGACCGGCCGCGGCCGGTCGGCCTGCGCCTCGTCGCGCTGGCCTGGGGGCTCGCCGTCGTGCAGGTGATCGCCTCGTTCTCGAACACGCACTACTTCAGCGTGCTCAACGGCCTCGGCCTGCACGCCTTCGCCGCGTCCATCGCGGCTCCCGTCGACGAGGATCTGCTCCGCTTCGTCGGCACGCTCGGGGTGCTGGCGCTGGCCGCGCAGCGCCGGATCACCGCCCGAGACGGCCTCGTCTACGGCTTCCTCGTGGGCGCCGGATTCGAGGTGTCCGAGAATCTCGCCTTCCTCTTCAGCTCGACGGATCTCGCCGGGACCGTGCAGCTGGCGCTGATCCGGCTCGGCATCGGCTTCGGCCTGCACGCGCTCTGGACCGGGATCTCGGGAGCTGCACTGGCCTACGTGCTGGCCCGGCGCCGGGCCGGAATGCCGGCGCGCTGGCGCGTCGCCGCGCTCGGACTGCTGGCGCCCATGCTGCTGCACGCGCTCTGGGACGCGCCCGCGCCATCGATCCATCCCCTGCTCGTCTTCGCCGTGCTCGGCGTCGTCTACGCGGTGACGCTCGCCGCGTTCGGCGGGATCCTCGTCGCCACCAGCCGGCGCGCACGAGACAGTACGTGATCGTCCGCGCTGTACGCCTTCGAGGGACGATCTCGTACTGTTTCGACGGCCCGGTACTGTTTCGACGGTCCCGTAGGGTTCCGTGCAGCGGTCTCGGCGATCCGAGGCCGATCCGAGGGCTCTGAGCCGATAGCCGCATGATCCGCGACTGGCCCGACACGCAGCGAGAGCCCCGCCCGGCCGGTGGCCGGGCTCTCGCTGCAATGTCCGACGCGGCTCGGGTGCAACCCATGCCACAACTCATCAGATTGTGGATCCTAGGGGAATTGAACCCCTGACCTCGTCATTGCGAACGACGCGCTCTACCAACTGAGCTAAGGACCCGTGAACCCGACCAGCTTAGCAGCGCGGGGAGGCTCCGAGAAATCCGGAGACCTAGCCCGCGTTGCGGCGGGACCGGAGCACGGCGTCGAGGTCCAGACTGCCGTCGCTCGTGTCGCCGACGACGCCCATCCGGCGCAGGCGCTCGGCCGCGGCACGCTGCCTCGCGTGCTGCGCGTCCGCCGCCGTTACCTTTGACGGTGCCGGTGCCGCCGCTGGCACGTCCGAGATCGGCGCCGGCGTACGAGCGGAAATCGGCGCGGGTGCCGGTGCCGACGCCGCGGTCGACGCCGCGCGGGGGGCTCGGGCCTGCGCCTCGGCCTGTGCCAGCAGGATCGATTCGGGGCGGTTCCGCATCTCGGGCGCCACGGCTCGCGCGGCTCGCGCGCGGGCCATCGCCCGGGCACGGTCGATCTGCGCGGCGGCCGCGGCCTGGGCAGCGGCATGCGCGGCAGCGGCCTCGTCGGTGCCGGAATCCGAGACCGGCGCCTCGGCCACCGGCTCGACCCGAGCCGGTGCGACCGTCGGGCGCTCGGCCGGGATCTCCATGAGCTTCACCCGCCCGGGGGCCATCAGCACGAGCGCCCCGATGGCGGCGGCGAGCACGAGTCCGGAGACGACGAGCACCACTGCTCCCTGCCCGGCGGCCAGGAACCCGGCTCCGACGAGCGCCCCGGCGACCGCGAGCACGGCGCACAGTGCGGCGAGCGCACGCAGGCGGCGGACAACCGGCCGGCGCAGCCGAGCAGCCCGGCGAACCGCGACGTGCGTGCGCTGCATCCGCTGCGCCTGCATCTCGGCCCGGACCCTGGCGGCCCGTGCTTCGGCGAGCCGACCGCGCCGCTCGGCCTCCTGCTGCCGCTGCGCGGTGCGCAGCAGGCGTTCGTGCGCCAGCGCCTCGCGAGCAGTGGCTTCGACCCGCACCTCGGTCGGCACCTCGGCCGTCTCTGCGAGCACTCGCAGCGTGCGCTGCAGGCGCACCGCGTTGCGTTCGGCGGCCTTGAACTCTCGTCGTCGCACCCAGGAGGGCACCAGCACCGCCGCCCAGAGCAGCGCGGCGACGACGAAGATCACCCCGCCCCCGAATACTCCGCTCGTCATACCGGCCACACTACGATTCCGGCGACGCCCCGAACGGTCGGCGCGCCGCATGCGCAGCGAATCCGGGCGGCCCCTTATCGATCCGCGCGTTCAAGCCTGGCGAGCATCCCTCTGGGCGCCTCCTCCGCGGTGATGGCGAAGCTGTCGTGATCGCACCACTCCCCGGCGATGCAGATGTAGCGGGCCCGGCGCCCCTCGAAACGCAGCCCCAGCTTCTCGACGACCCGGAGCGAAGCCGAGTTCTCGGGCCGAATGCAGATCTCGACGCGATGCAGCCGCAGCTCGCCGAAGCACACGTCGATCGCGAGCGCGACGGCGGTCGGCGTGATCCCCCGGCCGGCGACGTGCTGAGAGATCCAGTAGCCGATCGAGGCGGATCGCAACGCTCCGCCACCGATGTCGGAGACCGTGAGCTGACCCACCACCTCGTCCTGGTACGTCATCACGAATGCGACGCTCTGCCCGGCGCGCTGCTGCCGCAGCATCCTCCTGATGACCGGGCGCATCGGCACCGATCCGGGTTCGGCTCCCCCGCCGCCGGGATAGGTCGCCTCCCACGGCTCCAGCCAGGCCCGATTCGACGTCAGCAGCTGCTGCAGAGCCGAGGCATCGCGCGGCCGCACGACGCGCAGTCCGATCGGGCCCGCCGAGCGCGGAGACGGCGACTCGATCGGGTGCGGAAGCGGGCTCACCTGTCGGACCAGTGACGCGCTATTCCGCCGCGCCGCCGGCTGCGCGGAGCCGATCGGTGAAGCCGAGCACCCAGTCGGTCAGCTCGGGGCCGAGCTCGTCATGGTCGACGCCCAGCAGCAGGTTCGCCTTGATCCAGTCGGCACGGTCCCCGGTGTCGTACCGACGACCGGTGAAGATGACCCCGTACACGGGTCGCTCCCCGCGCCCGGCGGCCAGCCCGTTGAGCGCATCGGTGAGCTGGTACTCGCCGCCGCGCCCGGGTTCGAGCTGGTCGATGAGATCGAAGATCTCGGCCCGCAGCACGTATCGACCGATGACCGCGAGGTTCGACGGCGCCTCGGCGGCAGAGGGCTTCTCCACGAGCGCGGTGATCCGCACGACGTCATCATCCGCGGTCGGCTCGACCGCGGCGCAGCCGTAGAGATGGATGGACTCCGGGGGCACCTCCATGAGCGCGACGACGGTGACCTCGTCCCGATCGTGCACCTCGATCATGCGGCTGAGCAGCGGATCCCGCGCATCGATCAGATCGTCGCCGAGCAGTACCGCGAACGACTCGTCGCCGACGTGCTTGCGCGCGCGGCCGACGGCGTGCCCGAGTCCCAGCGGCTGGCCCTGCCGAAGGAAGTGCACCTCCGCGAGCTCGCTCGACTCGTGCACCTTGTCGAGTTTGCCGTCGTCCCCCTTGCGCTGCAGGGTGTACTCGAGTTCGGGCACCCCGTCGAAGTGGTTGACCAGATTGTCCTTGTTGCGCCCGGTGATGATGAGCACGTCGTCCATGCCGGCGTTCGCCGCCTCCTCGACCACGTACTGGATCGCCGGCTTGTCGACGATCGGGAGCATCTCCTTCGGCATGGCCTTCGTCGCGGGGAGGAAGCGTGTGCCGAGCCCCGCGGCCGGGATGACGGCCTTGGTGACGGTGGATCGCGCACCGTTCGAGGTGCGACCTGCGCGTTGCTCTGTCGGACTCATATCTCCAACCTTAGAGGTTTCATGGTGAATTGCCACGGGCCCGGAGTTCGCCACCTAGACTGACGGCATGCCCGAGAACAGTGCTGTCTCCCGGATCGATGCCCAGAAGCGGCGCGTCCGCGACGCAGTGCGGTCCGCGCGCGCGGCACTCACCGAGACGCAGCGCGCAGCGTCGACCGATGGGTTGACGTCGCAGCTGGTCACACTGGCCTCGGCCCGGGGGGCCCGCTCCGTCTCCTGCTATCTCCCGGTCGGAGCCGAACCGGACACCCGCCCGTTCCTCGCCTGGGCCAGGGACGAGGGCGTGGAGGTGCTGCTCCCCGCGGCACGGCCGGATGGCCTCATGGATTGGATCGTCGATCGCGGCGCGGGCACCGTGGTCGGCGCCTACGGGATCCCGGAGCCGAACGGCGAGCGGCTCAGCCCGCTCGCCGTCGGGAACGTCGACCTCATGCTCATCCCGGCGAGTGCCGTGGATCGGAACGGGATCCGCGTCGGCTGGGGCCGCGGCTACTTCGACCGCTGCCTCGGTCCGATGACCGAACGCCCGCCGGTCTTCGCCGTCATCTACGAGAGCGAACTGCACGACGCACTGCCGCACGAGCCGCACGACATCCCCGTCACGGGAGTGGTGACCCCGGAGCGGATCCTCTACCTCGACCGGTGAGGTCCGCGCGCGGCGGCCGGGCTCGCCCGCGAGCCGTCCGCAGCCTGATTCCGGAACCATCGGTCGCCGGATTCCCAGTCCCGGGACCCACGGTCGCAGCACCCCCGGCGCAGAACCCCCGGTCGCAGCCGAGACGGTACAATCGACTCTCGTGCCTACCTATGCTTACCGCTGCGTCGACTGCGACCACGCGTTCGACATCTATCAGCAGTTCAGCGACGACGCGCTGACCGAGTGCCCTGAGTGCGGAGGGCGGCTGCGCAAGGTGTTCGGATCGCTCGGCGTGACCTTCAACGGCTCGGGCTTCTACCGCACCGACTCGCGGTCTGATTCATCCTCCGGAGGCTCCTCCTCGACAGCGTCGGCGGGCTCGGGATCCGGCTCGGGATCGGGCTCCTCGACGAGCTCCTCATCGGCGAGCGGTGGAGGTGCGTCGACCGGCGGATCCTCGTCTTCCAGCTCCTCTGCGGCCTGATTTCGCGAAAAATTTCGAAATCCGTACATCCCTTATGTAACAACGGGATAACGGAGGGTGTCCCGGCGAGATCGGTCCGGAATGCCGGGATCGAACTTGAAATCGCCTCGATACGTGTTAGTGTTCTGTGCTCGTATGTTGAAACAGAACGATTTCCAGGCGAGTCGCGCCCGCGGCGAAGCCGAAGAACACGCCGCTGAACAGCTGACCGCAACCCTTCCGGACCACGGCTCTGAGCACCGACTCCAGGGCCGGGCCCCGCGGACGCCGAAGCGCTCCGCACGATTCCGGCGGGCGGGCGTCTCCGCGGTGGCGGCACTCGCGCTCGTCGGCGGCATCGCCGGCCCCGCGCACGCCGAGGCCGGCGGGATCGCCGGTTCGACCCCGGCGCAGGATGCCGCCGAGTCCGGCGTAACGGCAGTCCCGACCGAGACCACCGACACGGGAGCTCCCGGGACTCCGGCGGGCGAGAACGTCGCCGAGACGCTGCGCCTGGAGACCGAGCGCGCCGTCGCGGCGATGAAGTCCGCGCGGAAGGCCGAGGCCAAGAAGAACTCGACCGTGTCCAAGAAGCGGAAGGCCGCGCTCAAGAAGGCCGCCGCGAAGCAGAAGGCCGCGGTCAAGAAGAAGGCCACCAAGGCGAAGAAGAAGCTGAAGAAGGTTGTCCGATCGGCGATGTCGCAGCTGGGCGACTTCCAGGACTGCACGGCAGTCGTGGAGCGGGCCTTGCGCAAGGCGGGCGTCCACGCGGGCGACCTCGGAACGCAGGTCGGCGACTACACGGAGCTCGGCGGCCGCAAGGTCACCGGCAAGTACCGCGCCGGCGATGTCCTGATCTGGCCGGGCCGCCATGTCGCGGTCTACACGGGCAAGGGGAAGGCCGTGCACGGAGGCTGGAACGGCGGGCGCACCGTCGTCAACAAGAACCTGCAGGTCTACAGCAAGCCGATCGTCGTGCGCTATTTCAAAGCCGACCAGCAGGCCGCCGCCTCGGTCGCCTCCTAGGCCCATCTCCTGGATCGATTTCCCAGCCCCACGCCCTCCGGCGTCGCAGGTGCCTCGGCGCCTCGCGCACGGCGAAGGCGGGCCCCGCTCCTCGTCGCGATGCGAGGCGGAGCGGATCGGTGACGGATCACCCCCAGTGCGGCGGTTTGTCGTCTCTGAGGCGCGACTCGTTCTCGGTTGAGGGGCGCGGATCGGCCGGCGGATCGTAGGGCGCCGGATCGCTTCCCTCGGGCGCGGGTCGCGTCGCCCGCCGAGGTCGACGCCGGTCGCGGCGCACTCTGCCCGCGTCCGCACCGTCGTCCGCGTCGTTCGTCCCGGCCGAGTCCGACATCAGAACAGCGTGGTCGCCGGCGTCCCGGCGGGCTGCGCCCCGGCGGCCTCCGCCGCGGCACTCGTCTCGGCCCCCGTTTCACCGTCGGGTTCGTAGCCGAGGATCCCGGCCACCCGCAGCGCCACCCGCTCGGGGTCGGCGAACAGGTCGAAGCTGTGCACGCGGTGGTAGTGCCAGCCGAGCCGCCGCAGGACGGTCGGCCGCAGCCGCAGGGCGTCGCGCAGGCTCTGCTCACCGCCGGAGAGGTCGAGATCCACCGCGATCGCGCGCTCGCCGAGCGAGGCCGCGAGCGGAATCGCACCTCGGTAGTCGAGCTCGACGTTCAGGCCGAGCGCCTCGAGGCGATCCGCGAGCTCGCCGAGCATCGGATCCCGCTCCGACGGCAGCGCCGCCGGTGCCGGCTCGGGATGCTCGAGCGCGAGGAGTTCCGAGAGCTCGATCATCCCGTACTTGATGCGCGTCGCGTCGAGGTCGTCGGGCCGGAAGCAGCTGACGATGGTCATCGCGCGGCGCGCGCGCGTCATCGCCGTCGCGATCAGGCGTTCGCCGCCCGGCCTCCCCAGCGACCCGAAGTTCGAGAGCACCCGCCCATGGGGGGTGCGGCCGTAGCCGACGGAGAAGATGACCCGGTCGCGGCTCTGCGCCATCGCCTGCTCGAGCGTCAGCACCGCGAACGGTTCCGCCCGGTCGCCGAGCAGGAAGTCCCGGTACTGCGGGAACTTGGAGAAGGCGCGAAGCACGGCCTGGTAGCTGCGCACCGCGTGCCGCTCGCTCGCCGTGATGACCATGAGGGACTCGCGCGGCCGCTCGCTCGCGTGCTCGAGCACCAGCTGCACCACGCGTTCCAGCTCGGCGTCGGTGCTCTCGACCGCGCCCGTGTGCGGGTCGGGCAGTCCCTGCCCGTTCGCGACGAAGTCGAGCGTGAGGCTCGAGTGCCCGAGGAACGTCCCCGCCCAGGGCAGCGACACGATCTCGCCGTCGTAGAAGCGGGTGTTCACGAGGTTCGTGAGATCCTCGCCACCGGCGCGGTAGCTGTGCGTGAGGGCGAGCTCCGGCAGCACCGATCGCAGCTGCGCGAATGCGGACCGCGCGTGCAGGGTCTCGCCGTCGACGACGGGGGCCGACTCCTCGCTCGGGATGCGGACCGCGATGTCGAAGGCCGACGGCGTCTGCGTCACCGTGTCGCCGAACGCGACGACCTGCGCCGAGCGCCGGATCGCGCCCACGTTCTCGACCAGGGTCGTGGCGCCGGCGTCGAGCAGCACCGTGGTGTCGAAACGCAGCGCGTCGGGCAGCTGCGCGACCTCGTACGGCGAGCACACCCAGACCGGAGCGAGCACGCCCATGAGGCCTGGCGCGTGCTTCGCGAGCAGCGCGAGCGGGGCGTCTCCCCCGCGCAGCAGCTCGCGGAGCGCGATCGCCTCCTGCTTCGCATCGAGCACCGACACTCGCCAGGCGTCGGCGAGCTTGGCGGCGAGCTGCGGCCCGCCCGCACCCGCATGGGCGTCGTCGACGACCCGGAAGTCCGCCTCGAGCCGCTCCACCACTCCGGTGTTGGCGCTGAGCAGCGCCTGGTTGGTCTGCAGCATCCGCTCGAGCGCCGACTGCCACCAGGCCTGCTCGAGCTCGTTCGCGACGTGCTCGGCCGGCACGTGCCTGGACGAGAGATCCGCGAGCAGGGGCTCGAGGTGGGCGGCGCGCAGACGCTCCACGATCGTGGTGCGCTCCTGGATGTTGTGCAGCACCTCGCTCTCGCGCGCGAGGTCGATGGTTCGGCGGGCCAGCTGCACGAGCGGCAACGCCCGCATCTTCTGGGTCTCGTGCTCGTGACCGAGCACGAGATCGAGCTTCTCGAGGTCCTGGTAGGCGGCCTGGTAGGCAGACACGACGTCGGAGATGCCGAGCGGCACCTCCGGCCGAGCACCGACGACGGTCGAGTAGCGCTGCCAGAGGACGCGCTGCTGCTGGATCTGCACCAGGCGGGCGTACATATCGCTGATGTGCACGCCCGGACGCACGTATTCGCGGGCGAGCTTGCGCAGCCGCTTGCGGTTGCCGCTCGACATCTCCTCGCCGCCGCGCGGCGCATGGGCCGCGATCACCTCGGTGAGCGAGCGGTCGTAGACCTCGGGGGTGAAGCGGTCGAGGGTCTCGCGGATCCCCATCAGCAGCCGCAGGTAGACGCCGAGCTCGGCGATCGTCTCGTAGGGGCGCAGCGTCGTCTGCTCGATGATCTCGTTCGCCATCGAGACGAGTCGCGGCAGCTCGGTCTCGGCGAGATCCACAGCGAGCGTGTACGCGACGCGTGCCGCCTCCGTGGTGTCGAAGCTCACTCCGTACCAGGGCGAATCCTCGGGGCCGTACTGGAACTGGCCGAGCCGCGCCGCCTCGGTGATGTCCTCGGCGACGCTGCTGCGGTCGAGGGTGAGATGCCCGAGCGCGTGGTCGTCGAGCCGCACCGTAGTACTCGGCGGAGTCGGGAGCAGCGCGAGCCGTGTCAGCTCGCGCAGCGCCTCGAGCGGCGAGACCGCGAAGCGTTCGTCGGGCTGCGTCAACGCGTCCTGATAGTCGATGAGTACGCCGCGGAGACGCAGCAGCGCGTCGTCGACGTCGCGCATCCGGCTGGCCGTGGCGGACTCGTTGCGGCTGATCGCCTCGACGAGGTTGCGTCGCAGCAATCTCGGGGTCACCGCGAGCCCCGCGAGCCCGACCCGGTTCAGCCGGTGGGAGATACCGTCGATCGTCGCGCGACGCGGCGAGACCACGAGCACGCGCTTGCCGGATCCCACGAGCGCGCCGATCGCGTTGACGGCGGTCTGGGTGCCACCCGTGCCGGGCAGAGTGCGCACCACGACGGAATGCCCGGCGTCGATCTGGGCGAGCACGTCGTCCTGCTCCGCGTCGGCGTCGTAGAGCGCCCGATCCGTCTCGGGCGAGCGCTCGTTCGGGCTGGGCGCCGTGACCGGGCGATAGCTCCGGTCGAGCTGCTCCTTCGCGACCTCGCTGCCACAGACAGCCGAGAGCACCGGGGTGTCGAGATCCTTCGCGTCGACCAGCATCTGGCGGGAGACGCTCATGAACGACGAGGCGACGAGGCGCGGCTGCACCACAAAACCGGGGACACCCACCACCATCTGACGGAGACGGTCGATCACGGGCTGGGGCTTGAAGACGCCCTCGGCCTGCGACAGCTCGAGCAAGGAGCGCGCATCGATCGCGATCCCGAACTGCTCACGCAGCGTGGTGAGCAGCTCCGGGTTCACGCTCGGGCGCTTCTTGAGCTTCAGCTCGAAGTCGCGGCCGTAGCGCCGGATCGCGAGCGGGCGGAGCAGCACCGGGGCTGTGAAGTCCTCGCCCTCGAAGCTCCAACTGGCGAGCCCGATGCCGAGATGCACGGTTTCGAGCCCGCGCACGGTGCGCATCTCGACCGCCTTGTCGGTGACGCGCGCGGCCGCGAGCCGGGCCTGACGCAGGGCGAGATCATCGCGGATCAGTGCCGAGAGCAGGATCTTCTGGCCGGTGATGAACTGGGGCAGGCCGGCGGGGTGCGCATTCGAGAGCTCGATCCGCGTGCTCGCATGATCTTCGAAGTGAGTCAGCGGGCTGCGGCCGCCGATCGAGGCGAGCTGCCGCCGCCATTCCTCGTGCTCGAGAGCGAACGGGTCGACAGTACCGATGGGGCCGGTGAGGTGATCTTCGACCGGAGCGGACAAAGGCTCGGGGAACTTGGCTCGCGCGTTCGGCGGGGCGGCTGCCCGCGGCGGCGCGGTCTCGTCCTCGGAGGTCACGTCATCCCCCGGGGCTTCGCCTGATCTCCGGCGTCGGTCCACACTCCACACACGGCCAGATTACGGGCGGAGCGTGAGATTCCGCGGAGGTTCCCCGGTGTTTTGCGGCCGCCCGGCGCCGCGCGGCCGCGCCGGGCCGGGCGGAGCGTGTGCGCGATCATTGTCCGCGTCCACGCTCCGCCGAGCGGTTAGGGCGTGTCCGCCTCGGCCGGGATCGGGGTAGCGACCTCGGAGGTGCCGCGCGCCTTCCCGACCCACGCCATCACGTGGTAGACGACGACGGCGGCGATCGTGCCGAGCGCGATGCCGTTGAACACCACGTCGCCGATCGTCAGGCTGAAGTCGGCGATGCCGACGATCAGCGCGATCGCCGCGGGGAACTGGTTGATGGGCTTCGAGAAGTCGACGCCGTGATCGATCCAGATCTTCACGCCGATCAGGGCGATCAATCCGTAGAGCGCCACCGTCACGCCGCCGAGCACGCCGGCGGGAACGGAGAAGATGAGCGCACCGATCTTCGGCGAGAATCCCAGCAGGATCGCGATGATGCCGGCCACCCAGTAGGCGGCGGTCGAGTAGACGCGGGTCGCGGCCATGACACCGATGTTCTCGCCGTAGGTGGTGGTCGCGGATCCGCCGCCGAGGCCGGCGAGCACGGTCGCGACGCCGTCGGCGAGCAGCGCCCGGCCGGTCTTGGGGTCGAGATCGCGATCGATCATCAGGCCGACGCTCTTGATATGGCCGACGTTCTCGGCGACGAGGACCAGGACGACCGGGAGGAACGCCGGCAGCAGGCCCCACAGGCTCGGATCGGAGAAGGGGTTCCCGGGGAGATGGAAGGCGGGCAGCCCGACCCAGTCGGCCGAGGCCACGCCCGAGAAGTCGACGATGCCCATCAGCGCGGCGGCGATGTACCCGACGACCATGCCGAGCACGATCGAGAGGCGCCCGATCAGGCCGCGGAACAGGACCGTGATCAGGATGATCGCGGCGATCGTGATGACCGCCGCTGTCGAGTGGAGTCCCTGGTCGACGGCCGGGTTGCTCTGCGGATTGCCGAGCCAGTTGTTCTTCACGGCCGGAGCGAGATTGAAGCCGATCAGGGCGACGATCGCGCCCATCACGACGGGCGGCATGAGCGCGTTGATCCAGCCCGTGCCGGTCTTCTGCACGAGCAGGCCGACGAGCGCGAGCAGGATGCCCATCACCAGGATGCCGAACGAGGCGCGGGCGAGGCCCTCCGGCGAGGCGGCCTCCCCCGGTCCGACGCCGGTAGCCACCCAGATGGGTGCGAGGAAGGCGAACGAGGATCCGAGGTAGCTGGGCAGCCGGTTGCCCGTCAGGAGCAGGAAGATGAGCGTACCGAGGCCTGAGAAGAAGAGGGTGGCCGTCGGGCTGAACCCCGTGAGCAGCGGCACGAGGAACGTGGCGCCGAACATGGCGACGACGTGCTGGGCGCCGAAGCCGATCGTCTTGGGCCAGCTCAGCCGTTCCTCGGGCAGAACGATGGCGTCGGATGCGACGCCCTTTCCATCACCGTGCAGTTTCCATGTCTGGGTCATGCGCGCTCCTCTGCGTACATACGGGGCCCGCTCTGCGGGCGCACTGGGTACGACTCTAGTGGCCTGACGGCGATGCCGTCATCCCGTGCGCCCGCACAGCGAATGCCGCTCGAGCGGCAGCGGAAGCGTCCTGCTGGATCGCCGACTCGATCGCCGGCTGCTCCGTCGTCGGTTCAGTCGCCGGCGGCGAGGTAGACCTTGCGGATGTGATCCGCCACGATCCACCGGGTGCGCGTGCCGGCGGTGAGCCGCATCACGTCCCCCGCCTTCACCTCTACGACCCGTCCCTCATCCAGCAGCTCGATCGTGGCGCCGCCCGAGATCACGACGAAGAGCTCGTCGACCTCGGTGTCGCGCACCGCGCCGTCGCGGAGTTCCCAGATCCCGGCCTCGCAGCCGCCCAGCGCCCCGAGCTCGAGCACGCCCTGGCGGGGCGAGCCAGAGTCGACCTCATCGAACGGAACGGGAGCGAGCTCGACGATCGCTCCACGGGCGTGCACGACGCCGTTCGCGCCCTCCGGCAGCAACTCGTTCATCACGGTTCCCCTTCGTCTCGCGTGCCGGCCCGACTAGGAGTCGAAGCCCAGCCCCAGCGCGTCCAGCGTCTTGAGCAGGAGGTTGCGCTTGCCACGGTTGTGATCGGCGCGGTTCAGCGCCCAACGGGTCAGGTTGATGCCGATGGACGCGGCAGGCTCTGGCGGGAACGGCAGCGGCACCTCCCGCACCATCTCGAGCTCGGTGCGCTCGGTCGTGCGGCCGGCGAAGCGGTCGACGATCACATCGGCAGCGAAGTGGGTGGCGCCGACTCCGAGGCCGGTGAACCCGGCGACGTACTGCACCCGACCGTCGAACGCCTGACCCCAGAAGGCGCAGAAGCGGGTCGACGTGTCGATGACGCCCGCCCAGCGGTGCGTGAACTTCACCCCGGCCAGCTGCGGGAACGTGGTGAAGAAGTGCTCCGCGAGCTTGCGGTGCGTCTCCATCCGGTCCTCGTGCTCGGGCTTGATCCGCCCGCCCGCGAAGTACACCGCATCGTAGCCGCCCCACAGGATCCGATTGTCCTTCGTGAGCCGCGAGTAGTGGAACTGGTTCGCGTTGTCGGCGAGACCCTCGCGCCCCTCCCAGCCGATCGACGCCATCTGCTCGTCGGTCAGCGGTTCGGTCATCAGCACGTAGTCGTAGACCGGCACGGTGTGGAAGGTGTAGCGCTTCAGCAGCGAAGGGAACACGTTGGTGCACAGTGCGACGCGGTTCGCCCAGACCGTACCGCCCCCGGTCTCGAGCTCGATCGGCTCGTCGCTGCGGCCGCCGAGCCGGGTGACCCGGGTCTGCTCGAAGATCTCGACGCCGATGGAGGCGGCGTGGCGCGCCAGCTCGGCGCACAGTTTCGCCGGGTGCAGGTTCGCGTTCTCGCGCGGCGAGAAGACGCTGCCGAGGAAGGTCTGCGAGTTGATCCGGGCGCGCGTCTGCTCGGCGTCGAGCACGAGGTGCTCGTCGTCGGATTCGCCGAGCTCCTCGGCCTGATACGGCTCGTTCGCGACCGACAGCACGCCGGTGCGTTCGAAGTCGGCGTCGATGCCGTGCTCGGTGATGAAGCGCTCCATGGCGTCGAGGTTCTCGTGGCCGATACGAGCGAGCGACTCGACCTCATCGGGCCAGCGCGCCTCGGCGTTCGGTTCGCCGTGCGTGATGCTCGCCTCGCAGAAGCCTCCGTTGCGGCCCGACGCGGCCCAGCCGACGCGCTTGCCCTCGAGCAGCACGACGCGGCGATCGGGGTGCTCGGTCTTCAGCTTGATCGCGGTCCAGAGACCTGCGAATCCGCCGCCCACGACGGCGTAGTCGGCGGTGAGGTCGGTCTCGAGCGCCGGATAGCGGGCCGCGCTCCCCTCGACGTCATCGATCCAGAAGCAGCTGTGCTTCGTCTCGGCGAGGGAGTCGTCGACGATCCTCGCGGCCGGTCGTTGTCTTTCGAAAACCGTGGTTTCCATTACGTATCAATGTGCTCTCGTGTGTGTGGTTTCGTGGACGCGTGCCGGATCGCCTACGCGGCGGGCGGTTTCATGATGAGGCCCGTCGCCAACCCGAGGGTCAGCCCGACGAGCACGGCCCACCAGGATTCGGAGAGCCAGCCGATGCCTGCGCCCACGACGGCACCGACGGCCAACCCGAGAAGAACCTGTTTGCGACGGGCTCCGGGGGTCGGCTGATCCGATGGCTTGCTCACTCTCCCAGCCTACGGGGTGCGCAGCCGCGAGTCTCCCGCGAGTCCGAATTCCGAGTGCAACGATTCAGCTCATCGTGCGCTGAATCTTCGAGGTTCCCCGGACGCGCGCCGCGCCGGCCGCGATCAGGAGCGGCTCGATCCGGTCGAGCAGGCCCTCGTCGGCACCGGGGATCAACTCGGCCTCCCACTCGCGCCACTGCTGGCGCCTGCCGGTCAGCTCGTTCGTCGCGTCGACGCGGTCGTCGGCCAATTCGATCACCTCGACGCCATCCACCGCAGTCACCCGTACCGTCGTGCGCTCCGTGCGCAACCGCCCGATCACGTCGAGGCGACGGGCCCCGTCCGCGCCGATCCGACGCTCGAGCTCGGCGCGCAGGCCCTGGGGCATCTCCTCGGCGGGCGGCCAGAGCAGCTCCCGCGCGCCCTCGGCACCCTTCTCCTTCAGGTGCCAGCCCTCGTCCTTGCCGCCTGCCCGCATCCGCACCGCCACGCGCTGCGCGGCGAGTGCACCGTCGGGTGTGTCGAAGTAGCGGGCCTCGAGCCGGTGATGCTCCGGTTCCGCGAGGCGCAGCCCCAGCGCTGCGAAGTCCTCCGCCGCGGGCAGGGCCGCCCCGTCCTCGACCTCGTACTTGCGCTCGATCTCGAGCGACTCGACGGGGCTCGCGACTGCGCTCGTGACCGCGGCCACGCTCTCGCCGGATGCCACGTCGGCTTCCTCGCGCGCCGGGTCCGCACTGCCTGCCGCCTCCGAGTCGCCCGCTCTGCGCCGGCCGGCGGACCAGACGATGCCCGCGCCCGCGACCACCACGAGCACGATGCCCGCGAGCGCCGGCAGCGTGAGAGACTGACCCAGCCAGAGCGCACCCACGAGGGTGCCGATCATCGGATCGAACGCGAAGAGCACGCCGATGACGCGCGCCGAGGCGAAGCGCCCGGCGAGCGTGTCCACGGTGAAGGCGAGCGCGGTGCCGAGCAGGGCCGAGAGCACCAGCGGCAGCCAGTGGGCCGGTTCCATGCGTGGCATCGCCGGGGCCGCGAAGGGCAGGGTGAGGATCGCGGCGACCGCGACGGAGAGCGCCATGCTCTGCATCCCGCCCTCGCTCTTGCCGATGTGCGCGGCGAGCACGGTGTAGAGGGCGAAGGCCGCCCCGGCACCGGCGCCGAACACGAGACCGAGCGCATCGACCGGGCCGCCGAGGCCGGCGATGAGCACCACCCCCGCGAAGGCGAGCAATGCGAGCAGGCCCTCGCGCAGGCGCCGCGACAACGCGAGCGCGACGACGCAGGGCCCGAGGAAGTCGAGCGTGGTGGCGATGCCCAGCGGGATCCGGTCTATCGCGAGGTACAGGAGGATGTTGCTGGCCGCCATCGCGACGCCGTAGAGCACGATCCCGGCCCATTCGCCACGGCTCCGCCCGCGAAGCCGCGGGCGGAAGATGAGAAGCACCAGGACGGCGGCGATCGTCATCCGGGCCGAACTGGTGCCGATCGCGCCGACGGTGTCGAAGAGACCGTAGGCGAGCGCGGACGAGATCTGGACGCCGATGCTGCCGATGAGCACGAGCACCACGGCACGGATGGTGGAGGTGCGGGTCGCCGTGCGTATCGCGCTACGGGACGAGCGTTGCGATGCGGGATCTGGCATCCCTTCAGGTTATCGCGCAATACACTGACCGCATGACCAGCGGAGACCCCGTCGCGGGCGGATGGGCGGATCGCGCCGCGCGCGCGGCCGCCGCGGCCGTGGAGGCGCTGCGCACCGCCGGTGTACCCCCTGAAGGGCTCGCCGAGCTCGTGCCCGCCGGGCGCCGCTTCGGCGTGCTCCCCCGCCCGGCGAGGATGCGCCCGCTGGGCGAGGCCTGGCGGCTGGGTGCCCTGCTGCTCGACGCCGAAGGGCGCCTGTACGCAGCGGGGGCGGCCACCCGCGCGGCCGAGCGCGGGCGGCCCGGCTATCAGTCGGCCTCGCGAGAGGATCGCCGCGAGATCGCCGCCGCCGCGCTGCGCGGCGGCTACCCCGTCGGCGCCGCGGTCGAGTACGGTGCGACGCCGCTGCCGACCGACGACGCCGGGCTGCTGGCGCTCGGCGACGGCGCTCCGGTAGGGGTGCACGACGGCGAGCTGCGGGTGCGCTGGCGGGCCGGCGCACCGCTCGACGGCGCTCTCCCGCTCGAGCAGTACCTCGCAGAGCGGGTGGGCCTGCTGGCGGATCCGCCTCTCGGGTCGACGTAGCGCGCGTGCCGCGCCCGCGGCTCGGGCTCACCCTTGCCGGCGGATAAGGAGTCTGCAGCCGGTAAGAAACCTGCAGTGCGTCAGTGAAAAATGCGAAATTTCACTGACGCTGTGCAGATTTCTGACGCTGCGCAGGTGGCTGTTCAGAGGTACGACTGAGCGAAGGAGTGCCCTGGAGAGGAATCGAACCTCCGACACCTTCTTTAGGAGAGAAGTGCTCTATCCACTGAGCTACCAAGGCGAAAGGCGAACTCTAGAAGTGTAGCGAAAAGGGCGCCGCCTCAGGCGACGCCCCCACGCGAAGCGGGATCAGCTCACTTGAGCCGCACGACGGCCGACGGGTACCCGTGGATCGTGCTGAGGCCTGCGACCACGGTGCTGCCGTTCCAGCCGCCGTGCACGGCCTGGCCGTTGCCGATGTAGACGGCGACGTGGCTGCCCGGCCAGAAGAGGATGTCGCCGGGGGCGTAACCGCCGGACGTGACGAGGCTTCCGTAGGCGAGGTACTGCGACGGGATCGTGCCGAGGTCGCCGACGGAGTAGCCGATGGCGCGGAGCGCGCGCTCGACGACCGCGGTGCAGTCCTGGTAGTCGCCCACCTGGGCGAGTGCGGCCGCGACGAGGCCCGAAGCCCCCTCGCCGGCCGGCAGGTCCTTCCCGTCGAAGCCGCCGTTGCTCGTGTCCTCGGCGGCGTCATCGGTGGTCGTGACGACGGCGGGCGTGGCGACGACCTCCTTCTTCGCCTCGGGGAGCTGCGTCTGCACCGAGGCCTCGGCGTCGGCGGTCACGAGCTCTTGCTGCACGGGCGTGGTGAAGCGCAGTTCCTCGGTCTCGGGCGTCGCGTAGGCCGGGAAGGCGAACACGCCCACGAGCCCCGCGCTGATGACGCCGGCGCCGACCATCTGGCCGATGCGCTTGGCCGACGAGGATCGCTTGCGAGGTGCAACCACTACTGCAGTGCCGGGAGTCTGTGCCGTACCGGGGAGCTGAGTCAAAGTTTCGCCTAACGTTTACGTTCTCGCGTCGGAAAAGGCCCGTCCGAGCCGGGCAACTCGTCAAGACTAACCGAACATCACGGAATTGTCACGCTCCGGTCACGATTCCCAGAATCCACGGCGACTCCCCCGCAATTCCAACGATCCTGCGGGCACTGGTCGCTCGACACCGAGCGAAATCTCAAGTCTGAGTTGAAGGTCCAGGGGCGGTCCCGAGGCACTCGGTCAGGGTCAGATCCGGCCTGTCGACGGCAGCACGCGCCCCGATCCGTCACCGCTCGGACGCCTCAGACGACGCCCTGGTCGATCATCGCCCGGGCGACGGTGACGAAGCCCGCGGTGTTGGCCCCGAGCACGTAGTCCCCCGGCCGGCCGTAGCGCTCGGACGCCGAGTACGTCGAATCGTGCACGTCGCGCATGATCCGGTGCAGGCGCTCCTCGCTCTGCTCGAAGTCCCAGCGGTCCCGTGCGGCGTTCTGGCTCATCTCGAGCGCCGAGGTCGCAACACCGCCCGCGTTCGCCGCCTTGCCCGGGGCGAACAGCACACCCGCCTGCTGGAACAGCGTCACCGCCGCCGGCGTGGTCGGCATGTTGGCGCCCTCGGTGACGGCGCGCACGCCGCCGTCGAGCAGCTTGCGGGCCCCCGCCTCGTCGAGCTCGTTCTGCGTGGCGCACGGGAACGCGAGGTCACCGGGCACCTCCCAGACCGAACGGCCTTCGACGAAGCGCGCACCCGCGCGCCGCTCCGCGTACTCGGAGATCCGCCCGCGCTCGACCTCCTTTACCTGCTTCAGCAGCGCGAGGTCGATGCCCTGCTCGTCGACGACGTAGCCGGACGAGTCCGATGCGGTGATCGCCTTGGCTCCGAGCTGCTGCACCTTCTCGATCACGTAGATCGCGACGTTGCCCGATCCCGAGACGATGGCGCGGCGGCCCTCCATGCCTTCGCCGGCGCGCGCCAGCATCTCCTCGGCGAAGTAGACCGTGCCGTATCCGGTGGCCTGGGTGCGCACCTCGGCGCCGCCCCACCCCGTGCCCTTGCCGGTGAGCGCGCCCGACTCGTGACCGTTGGTGAGCCGCCGGTACTGGCCGAACATGTAGCCGATCTCTCGGCCGCCGACCCCGATGTCGCCGGC
Organism: Leucobacter soli; assembly: GCF_910593785.1. Classification (GTDB taxonomy): domain Bacteria; phylum Actinomycetota; class Actinomycetes; order Actinomycetales; family Microbacteriaceae; genus Leucobacter; species Leucobacter soli. The sequence continues at coordinate 37,297 of NZ_CAJVAP010000025.1, forward strand.
AGGCACATCCGTCTGAGCACCGATATAGCGGTAGAGCTCGGTCATGTAGCTCTGGCAGAAGCGCATCACCTCGAGGTCGCTGCGACCCCTCGGGTCGAAGTCGGATCCGCCCTTGCCGCCGCCGATCTGCTGACCGGTGAGCGCGTTCTTGAAGATCTGCTCGAAGCCGAGGAACTTTATCACCGAGAGGTTCACGCTCGGATGGAAGCGCAGCCCGCCCTTGAACGGGCCGAGCGCGGAGTTGAACTGTACGCGGAAGCCGCGATGCACCTGCACCTCGCCCGCATCGTCCACCCACGGCACCCGGAACATGATCTGCCGCTCGGGCTCCACCAGGCGCCCGAGCACGTTCGCCCCGACGAACTCGGGATGCTCGGCGAGCACCGGGATCAGCGTGTCGAGCACCTCGTGCACCGCCTGGAGGAACTCGGGTTCGTTCCGGCTCCGGTACTCCACGATCTCGGTGATCTCGCGGACGTGCGCTTCGGGCGTTGCGGTCGACACATCGACTCCTTCTGGTGCTATCAGCTCCATCCGCGACCGGCCGCCATGACCCGCCGCAGCAGTGATTGGGATGGGGAGAGGTCAGGAATTGACGAAGAGGTGCGCTGCGGACTCGCGCGGCAGATCGATCGCGTTGTCGGCATGGCCGGCGACTTCGATGCGGACGAAGTGCCCGCCCTGCGAGAGCGAGAACGTCGCCGTGGCGCCGGGCCGGATCCCGGCCTCCGCGAGCTGCGCCAGCAGCACCGGGTCGGTCTGCACCGGCTCGGCGAGACGCCGGATCCTGGATTCGATCGTCCCGCCCTGCACGTCGAGCAGTTCGGTGACGCTCACGACACCGGTGTGGAACGCGGAGATCGTCCGCGCACCGAGTTCTTCGAGCCCCGGGATCGGATTGCCGTAGGGGGACTCGGTCGGATTGTCGAGGATGCCGAGCAGTTTGCGTTCGACCTGCTCGCTCATCACGTGCTCCCACCGGCACGCCTCTTCGTGCAGGTACTCCCACTCGAGCCCGATCACATCCGCCAGCAGACGCTCGGCGAGGCGATGCTTGCGCATGACGTGGACGGCCTTGGTACGGCCCTCGTCGGTGAGCTCCAGGTGGCGGTCGTCCGTCACCACGACGAGGCCGTCGCGCTCCATCCGCGCCACCGTCTGCGATACGGTGGGGCCGGAATGACCGAGGCGCTCGGAGATCCGGGCACGCAGAGGGACGATGCCCTCCTCCTCGAGTTCGAGGATCGTGCGGAGGTACATCTCGGTCGTATCGATGAGATCCGTCAGAGTCCCAACCTGCCTCTCGTGCTGCTCCCAGTGTATGGCATGGCTGCGCCGTGTATGGCATGGCCGCGCCGACCTCCGTCGCGAGCGCCGTCGGTGTCGCGACGGGCGTCGCCGACGGGTGTCATCCGACGCAATAGAATCGTGGAATGGCTGACATCACCATCCCCGCTGACCTGCTCCCCGCCGACGGACGATTCGGCTGCGGCCCCTCGAAGGTGCGCGACGAGCAGCTCGGCTTCCTCGCCTCCATCCAGCCGGGGGTGCTGGGCACCTCGCACCGTCAAGCCCCGGTGAAGAACCTGGTCGGAAGCCTGCGCTCGGGGCTCTCGGAGCTGTTCCGCGCACCCGAGGGCTACGAGATCCTCCTCGCGAACGGCGGCGCGACCTCCTTCTGGGACTCCGCCGTGCACTCGCTCATCGAGCGGCGCAGTCAGCATCTCGCGTTCGGCGAGTTCGGCGCGAAGTTCGGGAAGGCGGCGGCGAGCGCTCCCTGGCTCGAGACCCCCGACATCCGGGAGGCGCCCGCCGGGTCGCGCAGCGAGACCGAGGCCGTCGCCGGCGTCGACGTCTACGCCTACCCGCACAACGAGACCTCCACCGGGGTGATGACCGAGATCCGCCGCGTGGCCGGCGACGTCGGCGCGCTCACGGTCGTCGACGCGACGAGCGGCGCGGGCGGTCTGGACTTCGACGCGAGCGAAACCGACGTCTACTACTTCTCGCCGCAGAAGAACTTCGCGAGCGACGGCGGGATCTGGTTCGCGCTGGTCTCCCCCGCGGCGATCGAGCGGATCGAGCGGATCGCCGCGTCGGGTCGCTACATCCCCGAGACGCTGAACCTGGCCGGCGCGATCGAGAACTCGCGCAAGGATCAGACGCTCAACACCCCTGCACTCTCGACGCTCGCCATGATGGACGAGCAGGTGCGGTGGATCAACGCCCGGGGTGGGCTCGCGTGGGCCGCGGCCCGCACCGCCGAGAGCTCCGCCGTGCTCTACGACTGGGCCGAGCGCAGCGCGGTCGCGACGCCCTTCGTGCAGGATCCGAGCCACCGCTCCGACGTCGTCGTCACGATCGACTTCGACGACTCCGTCGACGCCGGCGCGATCTCGAAGGCGCTGCGCGCGAACGGCGTGGTCGACACCGAGCCGTACCGCAAGCTCGGCCGCAACCAGCTCCGCATCGCAACGTTCACCGCGATCGATCCGGCCGACGTGCGCGCGCTGACCGGCTGCATCGACTACGTGCTCGAACGGCTCTAGGGCATGCCCGCCGGCTGGTTGAACTCCTCCGCGTTCATGATCGTGTACGCGTAACCCTGCTCAGCCAGGAACCGTTGGCGATTCTGCGCGAAGTCCTGGTCGACGGTGTCGCGGGTCACGAGCGTGTAGAACGAGGCGGTGAGATCCTTCGCCTTCGGCCGCAGCAGGCGACCGAGGCGCTGCGCCTCCTCCTGCCGTGATCCGAACGAACCCGAGATCTGGATCGCGACCGAGGCGTCGGGCAGGTCGACCGAGAAGTTCGCGACCTTCGAGACGACGAGCAACCTGATCTCGCCCTCGCGGAATGCCTGGAACATCCGCTCGCGCTCGTCGACGGGGGTCTGCCCGGTGATGAGCGGGGCGTCGAGCGCCTCGGCCATCGCCTCGAGCTGGTCGATGTACTGCCCGATGACCAGCACGCTCTCCCCCGGGTGCCGGTCGATGATCTGCCTCGCGAGCCGCTGCTTCACCGTCGCGCTCGCCGCGATCCGATACCGTTCCTGATCCTCGGCGACCGAATACTCGTAGCGCTCGCTCTCCTGCAGCTCGACCCGCACTTCGAAGCAGGCCGCCGGGGCGATGAAGCCCTGGGCCTCGATATCCTTCCAGGCCGCGTCGTAGCGCTTCGGGCCGATGAGGCTGAACACGTCGCCCTCGCGCCCGTCTTCGCGCACGAGCGTCGCGGTGAGCCCGATGCGGCGGCGCGCCTGCAGTTCGGCGGTGAGCTTGAAGACTGGCGCGGGCAGCAGGTGAACCTCGTCGTAGACGATCAGACCCCAGTCGTGGGCGTTCAGCAGCGACAGGTGCGCATACTCGCCCTTCCGCTTGCTGGTGAGGATCTGGTAGGTGGCGATCGTGACCGGCTTCACCTCTTTCACCTGCCCCGAGTACTCGCCGATCTCGTCCTCGGAGAGGGTGGTGCGGCGCAGCAGCTCGTCCCTCCATTGGCGCGCCGAGACGGTGTTGGTGACGAGGATCAGCGTCTTCGCGCCGACGGCCGCCATGGCGCCGGCGCCGACGATGGTCTTGCCGGCTCCGCAGGGCAGCACGATGACGCCTGATCCGCCCGCCGAGAAGGCGTCGACCGCCTTCCGCTGGTAGTCGCGCAGTTGCCATCCGCCCTCGCCCGCGCTCTCCTCGAGCGCGATCTCGTACGGTTCGCCGGGCGTATAGCCGGCGAGATCCTCGGCCGGCCAGCCCCGCGCGACGAGCTCCTGCTTCAGCTGCCCGCGCGCCCAGGCCTCGACCGGGTAGGTACGCTCGTCCAGCCGGTTGCCGAGCAGCGGCGCGATCTTCTTGGCGCTCGAGACCTCGCGCAGGATCGCGGGCTCCTCACTGCGCAGCACGAGGTCGCTCCCCGGGTCTGCCGGGTCGGCGCGCTCGATCGTCAGCCGACCGTAGCGACGCATGGTCTCGGCGATCTCGCTCGAGACCTGGGTCGGCACCGGGAACTTCGCGTAGCGGTCCAGCGTCGCCGCGATCTCCTCTGCGGTGTGGCCGGCGGCGCGCGCGTTCCAGAGGCCGAGACGGGTCACCCGGTAGGTGTGGATGTGCTCGGGGGCGCGCTCGAGTTCCGCGAAGACGGCCAGCGCATGGCGGGCCTCCTCGGCGTCCGGATGCGCGACCTCGAGCAGCACGGTGTGGTCGCTCTGCACGATGAGGGGGCCGAGAGTCATAAGGAGCAAGTTTACTCCTGGGCACGGGGTCGCCGCTCCGCAAGTGCTCAGTAGTGCGGGGTCGGATCGCCTCGCACCCGTCATTACTGCGCACTTGCGCGCACGGGGCGGGGG